>JABURP010000052.1 GCA_014762645.1 Crocinitomicaceae bacterium | reverse complement strand
ATGTTGATGCCACTTTTTTTAACCTCACTTCAGTTTTTGGAGTGAGGTTTTTTTTTGGAGTGATGAGTTGTGAGTTGTGAGTGATGAGTTATGAGTTATGAGTTGTGAGTTGTGAGTTGGAGTAGCTTATTTCTAAGATGGATTTTGAAGTTGAATCTATTTTGACCAGTTCACTTACTGCGTAGCCAGGGACAGCAATTAGGTTATCATTATCGTCAATGATTACAATTACCCGAGCTTTATCAATTTTGGATACTTTATTATCTATTAAAACATCTGAAATTAATTTTGTTCCCTTCATTCCAAGCGGGGTAATTCTATCTCCTTGTTGCCAATTTCTTATTTTCAAAGGGAAAGTCACCTTATTCAGGTCCAATTGTATTGGGTTCAACTTTTTTTGGAACTGATCTACCGTATTAACCTGAATGTTAATTGAACCTGATAGCGTTTGTGCTGAAAACGGAATTTCCTCAACACTAATATTAATTTTTTGATTTGATCTTTGTTTTAGTGTAATCAGCAATTGATCCCGGTCAATTAAGAAATCATGAGTATTTGTATGAAATTGTGCTCCAGTGCTTGCTTTCAAAAAATCTAGGAATTCAAGAAAATTAGATCTTCGGATATTGAAATCTGAAAAAAGGAATCTAAGCAAGGTTTGCTCTTGTTTTCTAACTTCTGTCAAACTTAATTTGGTTGCGGATCCTGGTCCTTCACTTTCTGAATTATCTTTAAAAAAATCATCTTTTAATTTAGAAAAATGGATTTTGACGTCGTTTATTTCATCAAAAAATGGTTTCATTTTCTCTTTGAAGGAAGGTTCAATTTCAAGAATGTTTGGGATTAATTCATGACGGATTCTATTCCGGGTGTATTTATCTTCACGGTTGCTGCTATCTTCTCTATAGTCAATGTTATGTTCATCTATGTACTTGAAGATTTGTTCAACTGAAAACGACAGAAGCGGCCTATAGTATGGAGGATTGAATTTTGGAATGCCAGATATACCTTTTATGCCGGTACCTCTAAGGAGATTAATAAAAAAGGTTTCAACCGAATCATCTAAATGATGTGCTGTTAATATCAAAGTATTATTATTTTCGGCAAATGTTGAAAACCAGTTATATCTAAGAATTCTCGCAGTTTCCTGAATGTTTTTTCCCAGTTTTTCTGATTTTTTGTACGTATCGAACAACTTTACATGTAACTGAAGATTATTTGTTTGTGCATAGTCTTTAATAAAGTCTTCGTCTCCATCTGATTCTTTTCCCCGAAGTTGAAAATTGCAATGCAAAAGAATGTGATTAATGTCTGCCCTTAACAATAAGTGAGACAGGACCATTGAGTCCTTGCCTCCACTAATTGCCAGATAGATGGTTTTATTTTTCAAATCTGGGAAATCAGTAAGAAGTTGATTTTTAAATTCTTTTAACATAGAGCTTTTTGGAGAGCATCTAATTTAGTTAAACACTCTTGATATTCTTTTTCAGGATCAGATTTAATTGTAATAGCACCACCAACAGCAGCAGTTAATTTACCTGTAGTTTTACTATAAAGAATAGATCTAATAACTACATTAAAATCGAAGTTTCCGTTAGGTTGAAAAAATCCTATTGTTCCAGAGTAAATTCCTCTTTTAAAATTCTCATAATGTTCAGCAATCTCCATTGCTCGGAACTTCGGAGCTCCTGTCATGGATCCCATAGGAAATAAGGCTTTCAAAACATCTGAATCAGAAGTCTCTCTTTTCAATTTACACTGGACGGTTGAAACCAACTGGTGTACTGCTTCAAAAGAATGGAGGCCACATAGTTCAGTTACTACAACGGAATTTTTTTCAGCTACTTTTGAGAGGTCATTACGTACAAGGTCAACAATCATAATATTTTCAGATCTTTCTTTAGGGTCATTTATCAATTCTTGAGCAATAGCGTTGTCTTTTACGTGGTCTTTGCTGCGAGCTCTGGTTCCTTTAATTGGTTGGGACCGGAGTAAGTGTCCTCTTTTATTTAGAAATCTCTCAGGTGACCCGGACAATATCGAAGCGAATGGTAGGTTCAGGTAAGAAGAGAATGGAGAATTAGTTTTAGCTCGGAGTTTTAAAAAGCTACCAAATGAATTAAAATTCTGCGTATTCGTAATAAAATTCATGCAGTAATTCATTTCGTAAATATCACCATTTTGAATGTGTGACTTAATCTTCCTGACCTTCTTAAGGTATTCTGTTTTGGGAGTGATAGCAGACAACCTAATAGTTTGATTTTTTAGATCAATATCTGTAATTACCGGTTCTTTCAGCCATTGTTCAATTTCATTTTGTGACCAAGTTCCAAAGTAAGTAAGTACGCCTTTTGACATGATAAGGACATGTTCAGGAATGAAAAAATAAGATTTAGGAAATGAGAGTAAATCATGGTTTTCACTTGTAAGTTTATCCTCAATATCATCTTTTAGTTCGTATGCAAAATACCCGAATGCATAATCCGTTTTGTACTGGTCTCTGAATTCATTGAAAGCTTTAAAATTGAATTCGTTTTGAGCAATGAACTCGGATTGAACTCCCCATGCTAGTGTGTAATTATCGTCATCTCTCAGCAATAAGGTACAAATCTTGGGTTCAATTTTACAAATCAAATTATTCCAAGATGCTTTAATATTGACTTGAAGGTATTTTTTCACAATTCGAATCTATGTTAAAATAAGTATCTGCACTTCAAATGAAGAGAATTTATGAGGAAATTAATTCATTTTTTGATCAATTATGTTGTGACTGTAGGAAATCGATTTAATACTGAGGTAGAAAACAACCGATATGATGCTGTCTGCGGCATTGTATTAATCCAAAATAGGGATAGAAATCTCCATTAATATCACCAAGAGCATCCGATTTTTTTGCTCCATATTATACTAAATTGCTAGAATTTATAAAATTAGGAAAAGATGGGACAACAGGCCTGTTGGTGGACAACAACAATAACAATGTCCAGTTCTTTAGGTTTGTCACTACTGATTAATAACAAGGGGAAGCGTACTGATTTTATCTCCTTGTTTTATGATGATATAATACGTTCCGTTTGAAGAAAGCTGGGAATTCATTGCGTGATGCGTACCTCCGGTTAACGTTTCGATTATTAGAACTTTACCGTTCGCATTGATTAAAGACAGTTCAAGTGTTCCTTCTATACCAGAGAGATCCACAATAAAATCACCTTTTGCCGGATTCGGATAAACTCCAAAAACAAGATCATTATTCACAGATAGTCCACTGGCGTCAAAAACGGTAATCGTACTATCACAAAATGTTTCCAGACAGCCATTTCCATTATTCACCTGAACGCAAACACAATAATTACCCGTAGCATCCCAGGAATAATAAAAAGGGGTGGTTCCATTATCCAGATTACCATCACAGAAATCCCATAAGAAAGTAGCCGTTCCCAGTACGCCGGAAGTTGTATAATCAATAAATACAGAATCTGATAGCTCTATATTAGAACCCGATAAATTCAAGGTGAGATTTGGTTCCTGATTCACAGTTATTGTCATAACAGCTGTATCATTTGGACATGCACCAGTTCCGGGTACAACATAGTTGAACAAATAATCTTGTTGTGATAATCCGTAGTAATTAAATACGCCGGTTGAATCATTAAACTGTCCTGAGGAGGTGGTCTCTTCCCAAAATCCTGTCGTATCTCCTGTAATTAATGTATTAAGATCAACGGAGTCATTAGTGTTGCAAAATATTTGAGAATCATCCACACCAGCATTTGAAGCTTGGTCGACATTTATAGTAATTGTTGTTGAATCAAGACAACCGGCACCATCATCAGCAATCAGTTCAATATCGTAAGATCCGGACGTACCAAAACTCAAGATAGCATCTGTTGTAGTTGTAAATGTAAATTCGTCCAGGTGCCATTCGTAGCTGGTTGCTCCTGATGATGTATTGGTAAAATTGACGATATCACCTGTGCAAACATTTGTATCAGATGCTGTAAAGTTGGCTGTTAATGTACAGTTGGACAAAACAGTTACTGAATATGTGTTACACGGCCAGCCTTCCATAGTGTTGGCGATAACGCAATGATTAGGATCGTGACATTCCATTGAAAAAGTACCTGGCGTATTGAAAGGAGGTGTCGTTACCGTTGTTACGGGTGCCAGTACATTGGTTGATATCGGAAGCATTACGTTGTTGGCCGGGGAACCAGCGAATTGAATGTCGTGAGTTCCATTATATCCACCAAGCGCGACCATATACGTCGTAAACTGTATTTGATCTCCTTGTTGTATGGTCAGGTTGCCCGGGGTGAAAATTCCGGTGGTACTGTTGCATGCACCCGTTGAAAACACCTCTGAAATGCAAACTGGATGAATCGTTTGTGCAGTAGCACTCCAAGTAAAACCATAGACTAGCAACGCGAGTAAAATTCCTTTCATTCCTTACAGATTTCAAGTAAAGTTATGGAATTTAGGAGGTTTATACCAGCTATTGTTTTCATTAACCAAATCATCAACTCTTCGTAAACTACAGGACGATCGTCAAAATACAACTATCTTTGTAGCGATCTTAAAGGAATTTAGGATATCAATCCAGTAAAATTCAGAAGGTGGAAAACGAATTGACAAGAGAATTTTTAGAGCGTCTCGAACTTATGATCGAGAATGAGGATTCTATGGCAATTACTAAGGAGTTGGAAGATCTTCACCCTTCTGATATTGCGGATATCATGGAGTCGCTCTCCATGGCGGAGGCCAAGTTTATATTTGATCATCTGGATGACGAAATTACCGCAGAGGTCCTCATAGAATTTGATGAAGATTACAGGGTGAAATTCGTGAAACTTCTCTCAACAGAAGAAATGGTTGGTCAGATTTCTAATTTGGAAACAGATGATGCTGCCGACATTTTGGGTGAGATGGAGGATGAGGAGAAGGATGAGATTATTTCTCAATTAGAGGATAAGGAACATGCTTCTGAAATCACGGATCTCTTAAAGTATGATGAGGATACTGCCGGAGGTTTGATGCACAAAGAGTTTTTCCAGGCAAGGGCACATTGGGCAGTTGATCGTTGTGTAGTTGAACTGAGAAGGCAAACGGAAGATGTAGAGCGTGTGTACACCATTTACGTAGTTGATGAAAATGATATTTTGCTCGGAATTCTCTCGTTAAAGCGATTGTTGTTTGCAGATCCCAAGGAGAAAATAGAGAACATTTATAATAACGAAAAAATCCAGTTCGTAAAAGCCCATGCCAAAGCTGAAGAAGTTGCGGAAATTATGGAGAAGTATGACCTGGTTTCATTGCCTGTTGTTGACCGACAGCATAAATTGGTAGGACGAATTACGATTGATGACGTATTGGATGTAATTAAGGAAGAAGCGGGGAAAGATTATCAAATGGCCTCTGGTATTTCTGAGAATCTTGAGGCATCATCTACCGTGATGAAGAATACACGATCTCGTTTGCCCTGGATATTGATTGGACTGGCGGGTGGAGTAGGAGCGTCACAAATTATTAAAGGGTATGAGGTACAGATCGACCTCAATCCGGCATTGGCATTTTTTATTCCCTTAATTGTGGCAACAGCAGGTAATGTTGGGGTACAATCTTCGGCGATTATTGTACAGGGGTTGGCATCCAAAGATTTTCAGTTTCAAGGATTATTTCGGCAAGTAGGCAAAGAAACACTTGTTGGAATTTTGGTTGGTATTATTTGTTCGCTCATCATTTTTGGGATCAATTTTGCGATTGGTGGAGACATTTTATTGGGAACCACGATTGCTATTTCACTTTTTCTTGTGGTTGTGATTGCAGCCATTCTCGGAGCTATGGTTCCCTTACTTTTGGATAGAATTAAAATTGATCCTGCACTCGCGACGGGGCCATTTATTACAACGGCAAATGATATTATTGGGCTCACCATCTATTTTGTGGTAGCCTACTTTGTCTATCTTTAACCCGTGAAAATTGCATTTCTTGATATTGTACATGCTTCGCTTCAGGAAGGTCTTGAACAGAACGATTTTGATTGTGTAGACCTCACAAAATTGCCTAAGAAGGAAGTTGAACGGATAATTCACGAGTTTGACGGCATAGTGATTCGTTCACGTTTTCCAATGGATGAGGAATTTTTGAGTAAAGCAACAAATTTGAAGTTCATAGCCCGATCAGGGGCAGGCATGGAGAACATAGATATTCCATACTGTGAGAAACGTGGAATTCAACTTTTTTCTGCACCGGAAGGGAATCGAAATGCAGTTGCTGAACATGCATTGGGTATGTTGTTGTGTTTATTCAATAACATTCATCTCGCGGATAAGGAAGTAAAATCTGGTAATTGGTACCGCGAAAGTAATCGGGGGGTGGAATTAGATGGCAAAACTGTTGGAATAATCGGCTATGGTAATAATGGGTCAGCATTCGCAAAGAAGCTGTTAGGATTTGATGTTGAAGTATTGGTTTACGATAAGTATAAATCTGGATTTGGCAATAATCATGTTCAGGAGGTTGGATTAAGTGAATTAACGCAACGGGCAGATGTTCTGAGTTTGCATATTCCACAAAATGAGGAAACTATTGGATGGATTGATTCGGAATTCATTTCTAAAATGAATAAACCGATTTATCTGATTAATTTGTCAAGAGGCAAGATTGTTAAAACAAATGATTTACTAACTGCGATTGAGCAGAATAAGGTATTAGGAGCCTGTTTGGATGTTCTTGAATATGAGAAATCCTCCTTTGAAGATATGTTCAATGGAGAAGAAGTTTCAGGAGGGTTGATGCGGTTAATTCAATCTGACAAAGTACTCCTAACTCCTCATGTCGGTGGATGGACTAGAGAATCATATCAGAAATTGAGTGAAGTCCTATTGGATAAAATTCTGACACATTTTGGTTAATTTTCAAATAGATATTCTACAAAAATGATAGAATTTTCAACAATCTTTAAATTGGATTGAAACCCCTTAAGACACTGGTGTTACAACATGTAACGTTTTTTAGTTTCCTCATTATATTGTTGATTACTGGCTCCTTATAGTTTGCAAGGACGACATATTTTACGTACTTTCGTTCACAGAAAAGAGCTGGCAAGGTTTTTTATAGTCTTTGTCAGAACATGAACAAAGATTATAAACCAAACAAAAGACCTTAAAAAATGAAGAAGTTATTTATCGCAGGAATTTTAGGAGTATTTACCTTAGGAATGGCCAGCTGTGGTGCCGGACATAATTGTGATGCTTATCGTACAGCAGATTACACAAAGTATAAAGCTGAACAAAATGCAAAAGTTGAAGTAATTCAGGATTTGACTGAAACTTCAAAATAAATATCCTATTTAAAAAAACATTGCCCTGTTAGTTTCTCTTGCTAACAGGGTTTTTTTATGCCTTTTCAATTTGAATTAAGGTTTTCAATTTTATAAATACAAAAATCCTGAAAGGCGTGCTGAGCCTAAATATCAGCTACTTGCATAATTTCGGCAAGGTTTTTGCGTTAGAATTAATAGCAAAAACTATTATAAACCATCCTTACTTTGTAGCAGAGTAAGCAAAAAGAAATTAGTTATGAAAAAAGTATTGATTGCAAGCGTATTAGGATTATTTATAACGGCCATGACGAGCTGTGGTGGTAGAGGACATATTTGTGAAGCTTATGGAGGACAAGCTGATTATACAAAGTATAAAGTTGAACACAATCAGAAAGTTCAAATGCTGCAAAAATTGACTGAAAAAGAATAAAATATCCCATTATATCTAGAGTAAAACCCTGTCTTCATACTTGATGACAGGGTTTATTGTTAATAAATACTTGCATTTTTTTCTTGACAAATCTGCTTTTTATCTCTACTTTGGCAAAATGCACTGCTAGAGTCATTTGCTATTTTCTCACCAGCGTGCGTATAACAAGCAAAAGTTATAAAACCTTAAAAAATTATTATGAAAAAATTATTAATAGCAGGATTTTTAGGCCTGTTTGCATGTGGAATGTTTAGTTGTGGACACAATTCGTGTGATGCTTATAGAAAAGCTGATTATACAAAATATAAAAAAGAGCATAATCAGAAGGTGCAACTTCTCCAGGACCTAACTGAAGCTGAATAATAATTTTTCACAAGACTAAAAAAACCTCTGAATGTCATTCAGAGGTTTTCTTTTTATTAAGGTTACTTTTTAGTTCAATGAAGAGTCAGCCATTTTTTGATTGTTTTCAAATGAAAGCTGGCCATCCTTTAGGTCAAGCAAGATATCACTATCCGCTCCAATATTCCCTGCTAAGAGTTCTTTAGACAACTGGTTCATTAAGTCACGTTGCATCACGCGTTTTACTGGTCGTGCACCAAACTGAGGGTCATATCCTTCAAGTGCAAGCCATTCCATAGCTTCTTCAGTTGCCGAGATCCGAACATCTTTTTCAAGTAGTCGTTTTTGCAATCGCTTAAACTGAATCCGTACAATGTCAAGCACATTTTCTCTAGAGAGCGGTTGAAACATGATTGTTTCATCAATCCTATTGAGAAACTCAGGTCTGATCGTTTTTCGAAGTAATCCGAAAACTTCATTCTTTGCTTCTTCCACTACCTTATCCTTATTTTTATCAGTAATTCCTTCAAATTTCTCCTGGATAATATCAGAACCAAGGTTTGACGTCATGATAATAATCGTGTTCTTAAAGTTTACTACACGTCCTTTATTATCCGTTAAGCGGCCATCATCAAGTACCTGAAGTAGTATGTTAAACACATCCGGATGGGCTTTTTCAATTTCATCCATCAGAACAATTGAATAAGGTCTTCTACGAACAGCTTCTGTCAATTGTCCACCTTCGTCGTAGCCAACGTAACCCGGAGGTGCCCCTACCAATCTACTAACAGAGTGTTTTTCCTGATACTCACTCATGTCTATTCGTGTCATGGCATTTTCATCATTAAATAAATAGTCGGCCAGGGCCTTTGCCAGCTCTGTTTTACCAACTCCGGTTGTACCCAGAAAGATGAATGAACCAATCGGCCTTTTTTCATCCTGTAATCCAGCTCTCGATCTCCTTACTGCATCTGAAACAGCAGTGATAGCATCTTTCTGACCAACTACACGCAAACCTAACTCATCTTCAAGTTTCAGTAGCTTAGCTCGTTCAGATTCCACCATCTTGGAAACCGGAATTCCCGTCCATTTGGAAACAACTTCTGCAATTTCTTCTGCATCCACTTCTTCTTTAATGGTCTTTGAATCTTTTTGGATATCTGCCAATTCACTTTTGAGTTTAGCTATTTCTTCTTCTGTAGTTTTCAGTTTATGATACCGAATCTCCGCCACTTTTTCGTAATCGCCTTCTCTTTCTGCTCGTTCAGCTTCCAGTTTCAGTTGTTCGATTTGTTCATTAGCGTTTTGAATCCCTTCAATAACATCCTTTTCTGCTTGCCATTTAGCTTGATACTCACTGCGCTTTTCATTGAGTTCACCTAGTTCTTTCTCAATGCTATCCAGCTTTTTTTGATCTTTCTCACGTTTTATGGCCTGACGCTCTATTTCCAACTGCATAATTCGTCTGTCAATTTCATCCAACTCAACAGGTTTGGAGTTCATTTCCATTCGAATTTTAGATGCAGCTTCATCAATTAAGTCAATCGCTTTATCCGGCAGTTGTCTGTCGGTAATATATCGCTGAGATAACTCAACAGCGGATATAATTGCTTCATCTTTGATCAGTACCTTATGGTAGTTTTCATATTTCTCTTTGATCCCTCGAAGAATTGAAATAGCATCTTCTCTTCCGGGCTCATCAATCATTACCGTTTGAAACCTCCTGACCAGGGCTTTGTCTTTTTCAAAGTATTTTTGATACTCATTCAAAGTCGTTGCACCAACTGCGCGTAATTCACCTCTGGCCAAAGCGGGTTTTAAAATGTTTGCAGCATCCATAGCACCTTCTCCACCGCCTCCAGCTCCAACTAAGGTGTGAATTTCATCAATGAAAAGAATAATCTCCCCATCCGATTTAATCACTTCTTTAATTACAGATTTTAATCGTTCCTCAAATTCACCTTTATACTTTGCACCAGCTACAAGCGCACCCATATCCAGAGCAAATACTTTTCTTGAAAGTAAGTTTTCCGGCACATCACCGGCAACAATTCGGTGGGCAATTCCTTCTGCAATTGCAGTTTTACCAACACCCGGTTCACCAATTAATATTGGATTGTTCTTGGTTCGCCTACTCAATATTTGAAGTACACGTCTAATTTCATCATCACGACCAATAACAGGATCTAACTTACCTGTCTCAGCCATTTCATTGAGATTATTAGCGTACTTGGACAAGGACTGATACGTGTCTTCCTGCCCTTGTGATTTTACGCTATCTCCATTTCTTAATTTCATGATCGCTTCTTTTAATTTTTTCTTGTCCAACCCCGAATCCTTCAATAATTTACCAACTGCATCTGAGAGGTTAAGCATAGCCAGGAACAAAATCTCCGTGGACAAATATTCATCTTTAAATTCCTCGGAAATCTTAAATGCTTCAGAAAATAACTTATTTGAATCATTTCCCAGGTATAATTGTCCTCCCTGAACTTTTGGATAGGACTGTACAATGCTGTCTGTTGTATTTGATATAGATTGAGGGTTTAAATCAAATTCTTTAAATAAAAAAGGTAACACCGAAGTATCCACTTCAAACATGGCCTTTAATATATGCCCGGGCTCAATAGCCTGGTGACCCAAACCTTGTGCAATCGTTTGTGCCTGCCCAAGGATTTGTTGTGTCTTATTGGTTAATTTATCTATGTTCATGGTTGTTTCTTGTTTGATTTTAGAGCGTCAAAATTGATTCCAAGTGAATATCAGCTATAATTTTCGGAAAATGTGGCTGACGGAGAAGTATTTACCTGACATTTTTTCTGTAAAATCCCTATAGTTACTGACTATTTAGCAGGCGTTGATAATTTTTATTAAATGATTCCGATAAAGAAAAAGATTACCAATATCTTTGCTCCCTCACCTTTTATATAGAGCTGTTGTTCTACAATTTTGGACAACATTGAAGTGTCAAGGACGAAAAAAAGAACATGATAAACATTGTATTATTTGGCCCTCCGGGAGCCGGGAAAGGAACTCAAGCAGAGAAGTTAGCAGAAAAGTATAACCTATTTCACATTTCAACGGGTGATGTTTTCCGTTACAATATGAAAAATGAAACCGAGCTTGGAAAATTGGCAAAAAGCTACATAGACAAAGGAGAATTGGTACCGGATGACGTTACAATTAAGATGTTGGTGGATACCATAGAGAAGCACCCGGAGTCAGACGGTTATATATTTGATGGGTTTCCAAGAACTATAGATCAAGCCAAGGCATTGGACAAAATTCTTTTAGAAAGAGGAACTTCTATTAACATGATGCTGGCATTAGATGTAGAGGAGGAAGAACTCAAACAACGACTAAAGAAACGTGCGTTAGATAGCGGTAGAGCTGATGATGCAGACCCGGAAATTATTCAGAATCGAATTAACGTTTACCTTGAAGAAACATATCCCTTAAAGGAGTTTTATAAAGAACAAGGTAAATTTGTGAAGATAGACGGACATGGCTCGATAGATGACATTACTGAGCGTTTGTACGATTCAATCGATTCTATTTTAGCGTAATCATTCTTAAATAAGGACGAGTGGCATGAGTAATTTTATTGATTATGTAAAAATTCATTGTCGCTCAGGAAAAGGCGGGGCGGGATCGAAGTATATGCGCCGTGAAAAGTTCATTCCCAAAGGTGGTCCGGCTGGTGGTGATGGTGGTAGAGGTGGACATGTAATTATCAAAGGTAACGAGCAGTTATGGACGCTATTGCCGTTAAAGTATCGTAAACACATTAAGGCAGAACACGGTGATCCAGGTGGTAAAAATCAACGTCATGGTAAAGATGGAAGTGATGAAATACTGGAGGTGCCACTCGGAACAGTAATTAAAGATGCTGAAACCGGTAAATTACTTGGAGAAGTAGAAGAACACGGTCAGGAAATTATTGTGATGAGAGGCGGAAAGGGAGGAAAAGGGAACGTGCACTTTAAATCTTCCGTTAGGCAAACACCGCGATATGCTCAACCTGGTTTACCTGAAGAGGAAGGATGGGTAATTCTCGAATTGAAAATTTTGGCAGATGTTGGCTTGGTAGGGTTTCCCAATGCAGGAAAATCTACACTTCTTTCGGTAGTTTCTGCTGCTAAACCTGAAATTGCAGATTACCCGTTTACAACATTAACACCTAATCTGGGTATCGTGGAATACCGCGACTTCAAGTCGTTTGTGATGGCCGATATTCCGGGGATTATTGAAGGAGCCCATGAAGGAAAAGGATTAGGGTTACGCTTTTTAAGGCATATTGAAAGAAATTCCTTATTGCTGTTTATGGTTCCTGCAGATGCGGATGATATCCATAACGAATACAAAGTGCTGGTGAACGAATTAGAACAGTATAATCCGGAATTGATAGATAAACCGAGACTTTTAGCCATTTCTAAATCTGACATGCTGGACGAGGAGTTAAAAGAAGAAATCAAAAAAGATTTACCTGAAATTCCTTCAGTCTTTATTTCTTCAGTGGCTCAAACTGGTTTAATGGAATTAAAGGATCTAATCTGGAAAGAACTAAATAGCTGATAATTGTTATTTTAGGGGGACATCTTTTGAAATACCTTGTACCCATATCAATCTTATTCCTCTTTTTTTCTTGTAGAGAGCACATAAAACAGCCTGTTGTGGGAGGTGGGTATGGTTTGGGTGATATGGAAGAAGGAAAGCGGGAAGGAAAATGGACTTTTTACCGAGATGATGATACGAAAGAGTCAGAAGGGAACTTTGAAAATGATTTAGCGGTTGGTGAGTGGCGATTTTACCATGAAAATGACAGTTTAGAAGAAGTTTCAGAATGGACAGATGGATTGATTAATGGAGCCATCACAAAATATTATGAAAACGGTCAGGTAGAATTCACGGGAAATTATATTATGGACCGAAAATGGGGCTTATGGACATTTTATGATGAAGATGGGAATCGAGTAGCACGAGGGAGTTATGAAAATGGATTCAAAGATAGCTTGTGGGAATTCTGGTACACCAATGGTGTCTTAAAAGCTCAGAACGAATTTCAGGATTCACTACCACATGGAATCATTAAAGAATGGTACGAGTCGGGTAGATTAAAAACCGAAGGAGCTTATCGATACGGCAGGCAGCACGGCTTGTGGAAGCATTATTATTCTTACGGGGAAACGCAGGAAATTTCTAAATGGGTCAATGGTGTATTGGATAGCGTGTCAACAACTTTCTGGCAAAATGGCAATAAAAAGTTTGAAGGGAATTATCTTTACGGCAAAGAAAATGGAAAAGTCACGTATTGGTTTGAGACGGGTGAATTGCAAATCGAAGGTCAATATGTGAATGGCGTGCAGGATGGTGTGTTCACGTATTATCTGAAAAGTGGGGCGATAGATGTGCAGTTTGAGTACGATATGGGCGTACCCGTGAAAGACGAACAAGAAAAGAAAGTTAGTGATTGAAAATCTGATCAATGAAGATAAATAAAGCATACGCAAGCAAAGAGAAAGCATTGGAATTATACCGTTCACCATTAATGGAACTGATCTATCAGGCAGCTACGGTACACAGGGAGTATCATAATCCAAATGAAGTACAGATGAGTTCGCTCATCTCAATTAAAACAGGTGGATGCTCTGAAGATTGTGGCTATTGCCCACAATCAGCAAAATACAACACCGAATTGGAGGTCCATGCAATGATGGGAGTAGATGAAGTAGTTGGGTTGGCAAAAAATGCGAAGGCAAATGGATCATCCCGCGTTTGTATGGGAGCAGCATGGCGTGAAGTACGTGATAATCGTGACTTTGATAAGGTCGTAGAAATGGTGCAGGAGATTAACGGTATGGGTATGGAAGTGTGCGCAACACTTGGAATGATGAATGAAGATCAGGCCAAACGACTTAAAGATGCAGGTTTATATGCCTACAACCACAACCTCGATTCTTCAAAAGAATTTTACAAAGACATTATATCTACGCGTGAGTATCAAAACAGAATAGATACTATTTCAAATGCCCGTAAAGCAGGAATATCTGTGTGTTCCGGAGGGATCATTGGAATGGGAGAAACGGCTGAAGACCGTATAGGCATGCTTATGACGTATGTACACATGGAGCAGCCACCTGAGTCGATTCCAATTAATGCTTTAGTTCCAGTAGAGGGTACACCTCTTGAGGACCAAAAACCAATAGAAGTGTGGGAAATGATCAGAATGATTGCAACATCAAGAATTCTATTTCCACAATCCATTATTCGATTGTCCGCAGGTAGAACGCAAATGTCTCAAGAAGCACAGGCACTTTGCTTTTTTGCAGGAGCATCTTCAATTTTTGCAGGAGATAAGCTACTTACTACGCCAAATCCTGAATTCAATGAAGATCAGGCATTGTTTGAAGTACTTGGTATGACACCTAAAAAACCATTTCAAGATGGCGATCAACCAGAAACAAAAACTGATGAAAAGGTTGAAATGGCTAAGAAAGTTAGAAAAGAAAAAGAAGAGCGGAAAAAGAATACTTCAGAAAATGATTTTAAACCCAGAAAAATCACAATAAAATGAAAACCCAAATTTATTTCCTAACCCTCCTGTTGCTACCTGCTTCTGGTTATGCGCAGAAACCCAATTTATTCGAAGATGATCAACGAAATGGAAATGTTAAGAGCATTACCATCTCAGAATGGGAGGAGGATACCGCAACAGATCCCTGGCAAATACATGAGGTACATTATGACGCTAATGGCTTACCGGTAAGAGCGGTGAGGAATAAAGAAGGCTATTTTATTAATTATCTGGATTTAAAGTACCGCGATACTATGTTGATTGAGGAGACGTATACACAAAAAAATAATGTGGAATATACGCGTTATGAGTACGATTCAAAAGGAAGAATTACTGAGCAAAGAGAAAGTGTAGAAGGGGGTAGAGGCTATTATTTTTCGATTGAATATACCTATAAACCAAACCTGACCATTGAAGAGAAGTTCTATGAATTTAAAGAATTCTGCGACTATAAAGAGTATTATCAGAATGCAGCCGGACAGGATTCTTTGATAGTTAAGAAAGATGAAAAAGGTAAGATCGTTGAGAGAAAATTTAAATACTACGACGAAGAGGGGAGAGACACATTAACACTTTGCTACAAAAAGAAAGGGAATAAACTAAAGTGGAAAGTGCGTTCAGAATTTATAAATGATACTACTTCGGTTTTAATAACTTATGACTCAAAAGGAAATGAAGAAGTACACTCAGAACAAACTTTTTATTCTTTTGATGAACTGTATGAGTGGAAGGTAAAAGGCCTGTTTTCAGATACACTCACAACCTATACGTACGAATATGAATTTGATGAAATGGGGAACTGGATCCAAAAATTAGGGTATAAGGATGGTGAACTATTTTTGATGACCAGGCGTGAGTTCGTCTACTACGAGGAATGAAACGGGTTCCTTCATCCATACTAGATAAGTTGTCTGATAGAAAAAAGACAAATGCTTATCGTTCATTGATGGATTATAACCACCTTATTGATTTTTATTCCAACGATTATTTAGGCGTCGCCAAATGGAACAGTTCAGGAGATCATCCTCAAGGTTCTACAGGCTCCAGACTTATTTCAGGAAATTTTTCACGAACCGAAGAAATTGAACAGTACCTGGCTGGATTTTTCGGAATGGATAGCGGAATATTATTTAATTCAGGCTATGATGCAAACCTGGGATTGTTATCTGCTTTAGGACTAAAAGGAGATACGATTTTGTATGATGAATATGTTCATGCATCCATCCGGGATGGTATTAGGATGGGAAATGCCAGTGCTTTTTCATTTTATCACAATGATGTTTCTTCATTAAAAGACAAGCTGGGCCGGGCAAAAGGAAATAAGTATGTGGTGATTGAAACTGTTTATTCTATGGATGGTGATCAGGCGCCTCTTAAAGATATCCTACATGTCTGTGAGCAATTTGACGCTTATTTAATTGTGGATGAAGCACATTCAGGAGGTATCTACGGCACAAATGGTCGGGGTATAGTTTCTGCCCAGGACCTGAATGATCAGATTTTTGCAAAGGTTATCACCTTTGGTAAAGCATACGGTAGCCACGGAGCTGTGATTTTAGGAGGGCATGAATTGAGGGCCTTTCTCATCAATTTTAGCCGGTCATTAATATACACAACAGCATTATCACCTCATAGCCAGGAGCGCATATACGCCGCAGTGAATAAAGTAGCTGAAATGGATAAAGAACGGGAAATCCTCATGGAAAACATCATGTACTTTAAAGAAATGATAAAAGGCCCAATGACGGATGTTTTACCGAGTAATTCACCCATTCAGTCACTAATGGTGCCGGGAAACGAAAGTGCGAGAAAATTGGCCGATAAAATATTAGAAGCAGGATTTGCTGTAAAGGCCATTTTATCTCCAACTGTACCTGCTGGTAAAGAACGATTAAGATTTTGTTTACATTCGTATAATACTGCTCAGGAAATAAGGAAATTGGTAGAAATTATACATGGCTAAAAAAATTTTTGTCACTGGTGTAGGCACGGAAATAGGTAAAACTTTCTGTTCAGCAATTATTTGCGAAGCTTTGGCAGCTGATTATTGGAAACCCCTTCAAGCCGGTAATTTAGAAGATTTGGATTCGCTTTGGGTACGAGATTTTGTTTCCAATAAAAATATAGTTCTGCATACCGAACGTTATTTACTTTCTGAACCAATGTCTCCACACGCGGCAGCAAGGCTGGATGGCGTGGATATATCACTGGACGATTTTGAACCACCTGAAACTGATAATACACTTATTATTGAAGGCGCAGGAGGATTAATGGTACCATTAAATGATAAAGGAGATATGATCATTGATCTTATCCCCAGGATATCAGATGAAACCATATTAATCAGCATGAATTATTTAGGTAGTATCAATCATACACTACTAAGTGTAGAGGTATTAAAACAAAGGGGGATTGCGATTAAAGGCATTATTTTTAATGGTGATCCGAATATTGAGACGGAAGAAGTTATTCTTTCCAATACAGGAGTACCGTGTTTGGGAAGGATTCCAATGGCTGATTCTGATCTCAAAGAATTTATTCATGAACAAGCCATGAAGATTCGTTCCAATCTCTTGTAATTTGTATCTTTCAGGAAACCTCAATGTTGTGAATAGAATAATTTTTTTCACTTTTTTTATTTGTAGTATCACTCATGCTCAGGATGATCTGGATGTTGTAGAGGCTAAGCCATTACTTTGTTTTAATCATGAATTTGGTGTAAAATATTCTACAACCCTAACATCTTTTAATCAGCAACTGGATTCTTTTAATTACACACAGATTAACGCGTTAGGGTTCTCCATGTCTGGTGGAATCGGGCTAAAAACCAACCATACCTTTCATTTTCTTGAAATTGGTGCTTCTTTTACCGGGAATGGTGCAGATAGAGGCGGTTTTCAAGTGAGTATCACAGATTTTGATTTTGGCATTAACTCAATGTTGATCCTCCGTAAGTTGAGTCCGTTTGCGCTTGAACCCAGTATTAAGATTGGGGTTGGAATGACACAAATTGCAGCCATTTCGCAAGACTCTGCTGTAACGGTAAATGATTTTTACAATGGCGTAAATACTATGTTTTATGAACAAAGCAAGCCACAAGTATATCTTCAACCGGGAATTTTTATTGGGCATTCAATTGGTAAAAAAGGTCCACCTATTTTATACCTGAACATTGCCTACAAGTTTGGTTTAACAGATTATGGCTGGAGCATACCCGATTTTCCGGTGAAAAGATTAGACGGGCTAATTGCAAGGGTAGGCTTGAGGTATTTGATCAGAAGGTAGGTAAATGTGATGCTTCTACCAGACCTATAACACTTCTTTAATTGCATTTTTTGCACCATTTAGTGTAAAATCATCTCCTTTCTTTTTACCCAGTAAGGCCTGAGCCACCGGGCTTATTGGAGAAACGGCAAAATAGATTACTCCATCAATTTCAATTTTTCCTACAGATACAGAAATGTAGTAATTGGCCGTGTTAGTAATGACCAAACTACCAACACCCACACATCCTTTTCCCGAATCAGGGTTGAATTTTGCCAGTATTTGTTGAAGTTTTTCGGCCTCAGATAATTGTTTTGACTTTTGTTCAACCTCAAGTTGCATCATGGCTCTGGAAGTATCGTGCTTATCGCCTGCTGTGCTTTTAGTTTCTGTATTAGCAGATTCCTGGGCACTCTGAATAGCCTCTTTCACTATTTTTATTCTGTCGTCTACCAACTTTTGACAGCTTTCGTATAATTTTTCTTTGGTCTTATTGTTCATTTTACCTGAGCTAAACTTGTAATATACCTATGATTCGGACGTCTCTATAATTACGGCTAATTTATTGTTGAAACAAACATTATGGTCATAGAATGGTTATAAATAACAGAATTACTACCTTTGCAGCCACACTCAAACCGTAGGGTAGTAGTAGAAAGACAGACAATGAAAGATAAAATAGTTAAAGATATCTCGCAAATTGATCTTGAACAAATCGGCGATTTGCACTTATTTTCATCTACTGACACGCCTATGCGCCAAGATGCTTTTGATATGTCAGACGAAGAAAAGATGTTGATCATTGAAGAGAAATTTGCTGAAATTATGCAAATTCTGGGGCTAGACCTTACGGATGATAGTCTCAAAGGAACACCAAGAAGGGTGGCCAAAATGTATGTAAAAGAAATATTCGGAGGACTTGATCCGGATAAGGCTCCAAAAAGCTCAAATTTCGAAAATAAGTACAACTACACTGAAATGCTGGTAGAAAAGGATATTACGGTTTATTCTACCTGTGAGCATCACTTTTTACCAATCGTAGGTAAAGCACACGTTGCTTATTTCTCAAATGGTAATGTGATTGGTTTATCTAAAATGAACCGTGTGGTAGATTATTACGCGAAACGTCCACAAGTCCAGGAAAGAATGACCATACAGATTGTAAAACACTTGCAAAAACTTTTGGGAACAGAAGATGTTGCCTGTGTGGTAGATGCCAAACACCTTTGTGTAAATTCAAGAGGTATTCGCGATATTCAAAGCAGCACCGTAACCAGTGAGTTTGGTGGTAAATTTAAAGACCCAGCAGTTAAACAGGAGTTTTTAAATTATCTGACATTATCTCCTGAGTAGTATTAATTGACTTTTCCTTTTATTATATCATCCACCACGGATGGATCTAAGAGTGTGGAGATATCACCAAGCTGATCATGACTGCCGTCTGCTATTTTACGTAATATCCTACGCATAATTTTACCTGAACGGGTTTTCGGCAATCCGGTAACAAATTGTATTTTATCCGGTTTAGCAATTTTCCCGATAATAGAAGAAACCTTGTTTTCAATTTCTGCCCGGTAGGCATTTTCATCAAGCACTTCATTGCAGATGACAAAGGCATAAATACCCTGTCCTTTTATGTCATGCGGAAATCCTACAACCGCAGATTCAATTACATGCTCGTGTTCATTAATAGCATTTTCTACCTCGGCGGTTCCGAGGCGGTGTCCTGAAACATTAATAACATCATCAACGCGACCAATTATACGGTATAAACCATTTTCATCACGCTTGGCGCCATCCCCCGTAAAATAATGATCTTTAAAAGTAGAAAAGTAGACATTTTTACACCTTTCATGATCTTCCCAGGTGGTTCTAATCATGGATGGCCACGGAAATTTAATGGCCAATAACCCTTCTTTCCCATTTTCTTCCATCAAATCACCTTCTGCAGTAAGTAACACTGGTTGGATACCAGGTAAGGGTAAGCCAGCGTGGGTTGGTTTGTGCTCACCGATATTTCCCAAATTAGAGATCATAATGCCTCCGGTTTCGGTTTGCCACCATGTATCCACAAGAGCAGCTCTATGCTTACCAACATGTTTGTTGTACCATTCCCAGGCTTCTACATTGATAGGTTCTCCAACAGATCCAATTACTTTAAGGCTTTCCATGGGGTATTTGTCCGGAAGGTCATCTCCACAAGCCATTAAAGCACGAATGGCTGTAGGAGCCGTGTAAAACTCATTAACATTATGTTTTTCCACAACTTTCCAAAAACGGTCCGCTTCAGGATAAGTTGGAATACCTTCAAACATCAAGCAAGTGGCGCCTGCCAAAAGAGGTCCGTACACTATGTAGGTATGCCCTGTGATCCATCCCACATCAGCCGTACACCAAAAAATGTCATCTCCTTCATACTGAAAGACATTTCTAAAGCTGTAATCGGCATACACCATGTAGCCTCCACAGGTATGAACAACTCCCTTTGGTTTTCCTGTTGATCCGGATGTGTATAAAATGAAAAGCTCGTCTTCACTATCCATTTCCACCGCTTCAAACTCGGGTGAAGCTTTGGACAGTTCTACATGGTACCATTTATCCAGATGATTTGTTTCTACCTTGTCACCGGTATGTCTAATGGTTATAACAGTTTCTACAGAAGTACAATCCTCCAGTGCTTCCGCTACTATGTTTCTCAATAATAATTTCTTTTTTCCTCTGACCAATCCATCAGATGTGATAACCATTTTAGCTTTCGCATCCTGTACCCTGTCTGATAGGGCACGAGATGAAAACCCAGCAAAAACTACAGAATGTATGGCTCCTACACGGGCACAGGCCAACATGGCAAAGGCAGCTTCCGGAATCATTGGAAGATAAATACAAACGCGGTCACCTTTTGAAATTCCATTGTTTACGAGCACATTCGAAAATCGATTGACTTCTTCATGTAATTGGCGGTAGGTATATGTTTTTACCGGTGCTCCATCTTCATTTGGTTCCCAAATAATGGCTGTTTTATCAGCGTTTTCCTTTAAATGCCTATCGATACAGTTTTCGGTAATATTGAGCTTTCCATTAATGAACCAGTTGATATCCGGACCTGAAAAATTCCAATTCAAGACATTGTCCCATTTCTTTCTCCACTGAAAAGTATTGGCTATTTCGTCCCAAAACTCTTCCGGATTAGAAACAGATTTATTGTACGCTTTTTTATATTCTTCTTCAGTTGATAATTGATAAAATGGTTTTGCCATGGATTCTTTTCATTTTAGCCATTAAGTTAGCGAAATCTTCTAATTTTACAGGAAAACCATTCATATGAATAAGTTGATCCCCTCTTTTATTATGTTTTCTGTGCTTGCGGCTTGTGGCGGCGATTCTGATGTAGAAAATACTGACGACCCAGTAGTGAATAACACGGAAAATGATACTGCATCTGTAGAAGATAAGCCCTATGTTGTGGAGATTATGCTGGATAAAATAGAAAATGTGCCGGCAAAATGTGAGATTAAAGGAAAAAAAGTAGATGTATACACCTGGAAAGACAAGAACGGGAAGAATTACTTTATTCGTTCTATGGGGGATTATACAGAAATTGAACCCGAAGATGAATATTCGGACCGAATGGCCTCACAGTATCTGTACGCTTATCACTATGCGGAAGATTCAGAAGGTAATTTTACACTTTTAAAAGAGACGACAGATTTTGTAGAAGACTGCGAATTTGATATCGTTATGGGACATGAATTGGATGCTATAACCCTTACAGATATTGACAAGGATGATATGGCTGAAGTTACCTTTATTTACAGATTGGCATGTACTTCAGATGTCAGTCCATCCACGCAGAAACTCATTATGCTGGAAAATGGCGATAAATATCCGCTGAGAGGTTCAACGCAGGTGATGGGAGAAGGTGGTGAATACAAAGTAGGAGAAGAATATGATTCAGCACCTGAAGGATTTTTGGAGCACGCTAAAAAGCTATGGTCCGAAAACCTTAAAGAATATGACTTTGAGTTATAGGATTATACATCCATTTCTCCACCAAAACTGTAAAGCCCCGTATTTTTGTTATCCGATTTTTTTCGGATAGTAGGCACTTTAAGTTTTAGCTTACTTGATCCCAGTTCATTTGAGAATTCAAATTTCACATTGTATTTTTTCTCAATGCTGGAAAGTACTTTCAAAGATTCTAATATGATCTCTTGCTTCACTCCTTCGTCTAATGTTATTCCAATCTTATGCTTCATGGCAAATTGAGTTTATATATTTGTGTCTAATGTAGCAGGATGAGGTGTAGATTGAAAGTAGTTTTATCCAATCAATCCAATGCTCAAACTAACTTTTATTGAGTTTAAACAATTGTAAAACAGATAGATAAGCCTTTTTAAATTACAATGTCTACGGTCCAAAAAAATATTCTATTTGAATTGGTTAAGTCACTTACCAAATCAGAAAAGAGACAATTTAAGCTGTATGTTGGCCGTTTGGGTAAGAATGTTGATGCTAAATTTTTACAATTATTCGAGATTTTGGATAAAATGTCAGACTATGATGAGGCTGTTATCCTGAAGAAATCTTCTATTTCTAAAAGGCAATTGTCCAATTTAAAAGCGAATTTGTATCGGCAAATTCTCATCTCCTTACGATTGAATCCGCAACATCAAACCTATCAGTTACAAATACGGGAGCAATTAGATTATGCCACTATTCTTTACAACAAGGGGCTTTATCAGCAAAGTTTGAAAATTTTAGAGAAAGCAAAAAGTCAGGCACTTGAGTTGGAAGAGAATTACATGGCTTATGAGATTGTGGAGTTTGAAAAAGTAATTGAATCACAGTATATCACCCGTAGTTTGAATTCAAGGGCAGACGACCTGGCAATTGAAGCCAAAGAGATCAGTATACAGAACGTACTTGCCAGTAAACTATCTAATCTATCCTTACAGTTATATAGCTTCTTATTGCGCAATGGATACTCTAAGAATGAAGAAGACTACCTGTTAGCAAGAAATTACTTTTATTATCATCTACCCACCTTTGATCACGAAGAACTTGGGTTTCGAGAACGCTTGTACCTGTACATGTCCCAGCTGTGGTATTCACTCATAATTCAGGATTTTAGGAGTAGCTATAAATACGCGACTAAATGGGTAGACTTGTTTAAAGAGCAACCGGGAATGATTGAATGTCATCCGGTTTACTTTATGAAGGGGTTAAATTACTTGCTGGAATCACTTTACTACCTGCGTTACTACTCCAAATACAAGGAAGTTTACCAACTTTTGGCGAGTTATGAAGAGGACGATTCTGTGATAACGAATGACAATACGCGTTCTTTGTATTTCATTTATTCGCGCTATGCCTGGATCAATATGAAATTTTTGGCGGCAGATTTTAATGAAGGAATTGAGGCCATACCTAAGATTGATAAGGAACTAAAAGAGTATGGACCTTTGATTGATGAGCATCACATCATGGTGTTTTATTATAAGTTTGCCTGTCTTCACTTTGGTTTAGATAATTACTCGGAGTGTATTCACTATCTGGATAAGATCATCAACAATAAAGAATTAGGTATGCGGGAAGACCTTCTTTGCTATTCCAGAATTTTAAAGTTGATATCGTTATATGAACTTGGGGATGATTCACTGGATTCCTTTATTCGAAGCACCTATCGTTTTTTGATTAAGATGAATGATTTGCACGAAGTTCAACGAGAGATTATTTCATTTATCCGCGGTGATATTTATCCAACCGAATTACACAAAATGTTCAAAGTGCTCCATTCTAAACTCAAGGCATTAGAGGATCATCCTTATGAAAAGCGATCATTTTTGTATTTGGATATTATTTCCTGGTTGGAGAGTAAGATTGAAGTTCGACCCATTTATGAGGTCATTAAGGATAAAACGAAGGATTTGAAATAAGAATTTCAGAAAGGAATCGTCAGTGATAACTTCTAAAATATCCTACAACTTAAAATCGCCGTGTCGTCTACATATTTGCGTTTTCCTCTCCAATCGTCCAGTTTTGAGAAGATGATCTCATTGAGGTCTTCCATGGATAAAGGATAGAAATTTTGCACAATGCGTGTGAGTCGGTCCGTTTGGAATTGCTCGTCTTCATTGTTTTCTAATTCAACGATACCGTCGGTATAAAGAATGAGTGTTGTATTGGTTTCTATAGTAATTGTTTCACTTTCTAAAAACGGGAGTTCTTGTAACATACCCAGACCAATACATCCTTTGTTGAGGAAGGTGGATGATTTGCCTCTAATTAATATGGGCCAGTTGTGTCCTGCATTAACATACTTTAATTGCCGCGTTTTAGAATTGTATTCTGCAATAAAGAAGGTGACGAATTTTTCACCTTTGGCACTTTCAAAAAACTTGGCATTGAGTTCGTTCACAAGTTCTTCCAGGTCAAAGCGATTATAATTATATAAGGTTCTTACCGTCGCTTGAAAATTTGCCATCAGCATGGCCGCAGCAATCCCTTTACCCGAAACATCAGCAATACAGATGATAAACTCATCCTCATTGAGTTGAATATAATCGTAGTAATCACCTGAAACCTGAGAATGCGAAAGGTACTTTGCAGAAATATCTATTTTATCATTACTTGGCAATTCTTCAGGAAATAAAAGCCGTTGCATTTCTGATGCGATTTCCAGTTCTTTTTTGACGGCTTCCTGCTGTATGCTTTCCCGCGCCATTCGTTTATTTTCAATGGCAACGACAATAATATTGGTCAGTGTTTGAATGAAGTTCAGGTTGACAAATGAACGCTTATCATTACTTAAGAGCTGATCTTTTATTCCCCCCATTACTAAAAAGGCCAATGGATGATCTTTGTGATAAACCGGAATTACCACATCAAATTTATCCAGCGACTTTTTGTAAGATGATTCAATTACCGTTATATCTGTAAAGCGCAAAAAATCTTCTTCAACAGAAATATCTTTTACTTTACCCTTAATCCCCATTTTATCCAGCACATGCCAATGACCTTGATGGTTGAACAAGATAAATTTTCGAATACCGAGTTGTTCAGTTAAAACGTAATTATAGATACTTAATATGTCTGCTACCGGCGCATTAGAGTTAATCGCTTTGGTAATCTCCAATAGGGAGTTGAGTTTAAAATCTTTCGATTTCAACCTGTTTTCCAAATCCGTTATCTCTTTCTCCGATATATAAGTCATAACTTATCTACAATGCCCGGTAATTTTCTAAGGGCTGCCAATTCTTTAAGGGCAGTTCGTGCTTCCGCAGCAGGTGATCCAAAATATACATTGCCTCCGGCCAAACTTTTAGCCACACCAGATTGTGCATGAATCACAGCTCCTTTACCAATGGTAACATCTGATGTAATACCAACTTGGCCCCACATGGTTACTTCGTCCTCAACAATAACACAACCGGCAATCCCGACATTAGCAGCAAATAGACATTTCTTTCCAATTACTGAATCGTGACCAATGTGTACCTGGTTGTCAATTTTTGTTCCTTCTCCAATTATGGTTTCGCCGGTAACACCTCTATCGATTGTACACAGGGCGCCGATTTCAACATTATCCTTCAGAACCACAGAACCGCAACTGTGCATGCGTTCGTATCCGCTTTCTTTTTTCTTGTAATAAAAGGCATCATGCCCAATAACCGAATTTGGTCCTACAACTACGTGATTCTCGATACGCGTATTATCTCCCAGTATTACACCGGCGTGAATAATACAGTGATCTCCAATACTCACATTATGGCCAATCACCGCATTGGGATGTATAATTGTGTCTTTTCCTTTTTGAAAGTTGCTTCCAACCGTGTCGTTCCATTCCTTAAAAGGTGAAAAATGTGTGGTGATTCGGTTAAAATCATCAAATGGAGCTTCAGAAATGATAATACCTTTTCCTTCCGGAAATTCGACGGCTTTGTCAATAAGAATCACATCTGCCGCAGAATTAAGTGCTTTTTTATAGTATTTGGGATGATCAACAAATACGATATCCCCACGTTCCACTTTGTGAATTTCATTGATGCCGGTGATTATGAGATCTTCATTTCCCTCGAATTCACATCCGAGAAATTCGGCCATTTGCTTTAAACTAAGCGGTTTATCCAGTTTCATTCGCGACAGTATATTCCAAAATGAAGTTACTGGTTTTGAATACGCAGTGACACTGGGTATACGTCAACTTATCAATATGAAAATGTTAAAGGAGACTTATGAGTTTACAGCTTCAGGCTTTTTCTTGTCCTTTTTACTTCGGGATAAAATGAGCCCTACAAGGAATGCAAAAACTGAAGCGGTAACGGCAATATCTAATACAATACCCAGCTGTATCATACTGAGTTTAGCCATAAAATACACACTAATAAACAGGTTGGAAAGTAACATGATCAAACCCATTACCTTCAAAACGCTTTTACTTTTTTCCCATTTCAACAGTTGTAGCTGTATAAGGGTGATGAAGATAACTCCCCAAGCCAGTAGCTGGTTCCAGGTGGACTTGTAATCCACAATATCATAGCTTACTAAAATGCCAAGGACCAATACAATGACCCCAATTCCCCAAATACTGAATTTTCCTGTGCGGCTCGGTGTGCTGTGCGACTCTGTCAAATGAAGCCCGCTAAATACTACAAGTGCGGTGAGATTTGCCATAGCCAGTTTCACCATGGAGGCTTTAAATTCAATTTTACCTTGAGCTATCAATAAAATCATTATTGTGATAAAACTGAGTGCCAGTGCTATTGTCAATATGCCAATTACTTTTTTAATCATCAGATCTTAACTCCAAATAAACATACATCATCTAACTGTTCAAAATCTCCCTTCCACTCTTCAAAAGCCACGTTTAGTTTTTGATGTTGTATTGTCATGTCAAATGTACTAATATCCAGTAATAATTGTTTCAGTGCTTTGCCTTTGAATTTTTTACCCTTATCCCCTCCGAACTGGTCCGCAAATCCATCAGAATAAACATAGATACAATCACCTTCCTGAAGTTTTATTTCGTGTGTTATAAACGGCACGCGGTTGTGGAACTCTCCTATAGGCTGTTTGTTGGCCTTGATTTCAATAATTTCTCCATTTCTGATTAGGATCAATGGGTTATTTGCACCGGAGTAGGTAAGCGTTTGTGTTTCGTAGTTAATATTGCACAGAGCGATATCCATTCCATCTTTGATCTGCGATTCACTCTTGGCAAAAGTTTCCACCACAAGTTCAGTTAGTTTGTCAAGAATTGCTCCCGGTTTTCGTAGGTTAAATTCATGAACTGTTCTGTTGAGACCGTTGAAGCCAACAATACTCACAAAGGCCCCGGGAACACCATGTCCGGTACAATCCACTGCTGCAAAGATAGCTTCTGAACCAAATCTATCGGCCCAATAAAAGTCACCGGATACAATATCTTTTGGTTTGTAAAGCACGAAATATTGTCCTTCAAAAATTTCTGAAAGCGTATCGTCAGTTGGAAGAATGGCAGTTTGAATTCGTTCTGCATATTTGATACTATCCAGAATATCATTTGATTTTTGTTCAATTTCTGCCTTTTGGTGTTCCAGCTGCATATTTTGCTCTGCAATTTCAGCTGTTCGTTCTTCTACAATCTGCTCCAACCTTTCATTCTGGGCTTTAACCCGTCGAATACTCAAACGGATAATGATGTAGATGAGCAGTATAAATAATGCCAGGTATATGAGGTATGCCCACCAGGTTCGGTACCAAGGTGGAGTTATGGTAAAGGCGAATGAAGTTTGTTCACTTTCAAAACCGTAGAAATTTCTTGCTTTTAAGTGAAATACATAATCTCCTTCACGTAATCTTTGGTATTCAACAAACGGAGTAGACTTCCATTTGCTCCAGGTGTCTTCTTCTCCTTCAAGATAATAGCTGTATTCATTTTCCAGGCCACCCAGGTAAGCATTAGCACCGAAATCAAATCGGATGGTGTTATTATCGTAGGTGATATACTGTTCCTCTTTTTTGCTGTACCTAATATGATATAATAGTTCCGTTTCTTCATTCAAATAAACGCCGCTGATAAATACATGGAATGGTTTTCCGTAATCGGTGTTCACATTTTCGTTAAAGGTATATACTGCGTTTGCCGCAGCCAGCCAGTACATGCCGTTTTTGGCTCTTTTGACTGAGAACACCACGTCGTCTTTAATTTGGTTGAATTGCCTTGAATTCCAAGTCAAAACACCATTTTCTTCTTCAAGAAAACCAAACTCTGCTTCTTCATTATCCGATCCGGAATTGTGAAACATAATTATCCAGAGTTTGCCGGATTTATCATTGATAATTCTATGGATGAGTAAGTCTTCTTCACAAAAACGACAATCGTCAATGTCCGCTTCTACCAACTTATTATCGACAACTTCATACAATCCATGAACGGTTCCAACGAAAAGTCTATTCTGAAATCTTGCCAGTGTAAATTGCTCGTAATCCTGTCCGGTTTCGTGTGCTACCAAGCCTTTCAGAACGTTCTCTGCCTGGGCTCTGGTTGTGTCAAGGATATGGACACCGTCATACTTTACTGTGTAATATACTTTGCCGTTCCATTCAATTACGGACCTTACATCACCGGAAGTATTGGGATAATTTCCTTCATATTCAAACTCGCCTCCCTGGTAGTATAAAGAGCCAATTCCACCGCCATCTAATCCTACATAAATGCGATTCGGATCTGATTCGGATTGCGAAAGATCCCAAGCATACACATATTTTGCATGCAACTTCTTTTCAAAATTCTTATTAATGGAGTAAATTCCGTCATTTCCGATTACCAGTTTCACGGTGTTTCCATCTGGAAAAGTGAAATCTCTGATCTGCCAGGTTTCCATCCCAAAAATGGAGGTTGCTGCAAACTTAAGCTCGTTGTTTCTCACCTGGCTGTAGAATAAATCCGAGTGAGTGGCAAGGATAACAGTATCTCCAATGAAATCCAGATCTTCGGTTTGTCCGGCAGAAACTCCTTGGGTTTTATCGTACTTGGTAATGGCAGATGAAAGTTCAACAAAACTGATTCCGTTATCTGTACAAAGCCACAGGTTGTTATACTGATCAAACACGCTTTTATGTACAATAGTATTCGCTAGTCCTTCATCTTCTCCAATCGCACGAATAAAATTTCCTTTGAAATCAAAAATCATTATTCCCATACCAGAAACGGCGGCAACAATCATGTCATTTCGTGATGCAACATTACGGATGGCGTATCCTTCAGGTAATTGCAGTTTACGCTTTATTGGCTCAAACTTGTAATTATTGCCGTTGATGAGTAGTTCAAAAAATCGTCCCTTTGTATCTATCACAAAATGTCTTTCCCCTTCATGAACTCCGCCAACGACGTCAATATGTTCGGATTCCTGGATTTCAAAGTATTTGTTTCCTCTTAAGGCGTATGTGACATTATAGTCTTTATCACTGATTGGAACTATTATTTGATTCCCTACTTTAAGGCTTGTTTTAAGACTTAATCTATTGGGTGATTCGAGCGTTTCTATTCCTGTACTGTCAAGAATAAAAATGTAATTTTTACTCATGAAGTAGGTTTTCTCCTCGATACAATGAACTCTCCAGATGTCTTTGAAATCTACCGAATCAAGTTTTTGAGATAGTTTTTGAGACTTAGGTTTTCCTCTGTCGTCATAAACAAGCTTTCCAAATTCGTTTCGCCCACCAATATAAATTGTTCCATTGTCATCTTTTGCAAAGGATCGTGGGTGTTCCGTATTTTGGAGTTCAAACTTGGTCCATTGTTCGCCATTAAATTCAAGAATACCACCATTGTTGGCGAAGTAGAGTAGATTGTCATCACTCAGTATCATGTCCCAGTTTTGCAAACCTCCTGAATACTCGGTGCGGTCAATGTTGCGCACATTGAAGAGCCCGTACGGGTAATCATTTTGACCCAGGGCGATTAGATTGAGGAAAATAGCTGCAAAAAGGGGCAGAAATTTCATAGCGATAAAGATAGGATTATTCTCTAAATCCCGACTCTGGCTTTAAACCAATCTGCCATAAAAATCCTTTCAATATTAAATCTTTATTGGAAACGTAATCCATTGGATAATACGTGGCGTTTGGCTGTTCAATGAAGGAAATACGGTCTATTTCAGAGTTTTTGAAATATATATAAATTTCATTGCAATCAATTTTATTTAAGCCACTCAATTCTTCCATTTCGTTACCCAGACTGTCTTTTTTATTTTCAGTGAGGTAATACAAGGTTTCTGCGTTATATTCAATATACACCTTTTGAATCTTATTGGAATCCAGCCAGGCTGTCATCATTTTGCCTTTAATCTGGTCATAATGCACGCTATCGTGTTCAGTTGCAATAAAGGCATTGTGATACATTTCCAATTGATGAAATTTATTGTCGTAGTAAGTCGCGAATATTGAATCGGATGACATTTGCGTTTCGTCACTCCACATAATTGGGTTGTAGTGGAATTTAATGATAGAATCGCGCTCTGAAAAATATGCCGAATCACACCTGACCGTCAAATCACCGCTAATAATTCCCACATTGTGTTCAGCAATGGACAATTTATCATCCGTAAGTGTATCCTGATAATGAAATATACTATCTGCCATAATTTCAAGTGTATCATTTTTCGAATAGTCAATAATTCTGGCGTGATCTCTCATGATAAGTGTATCATTATTGGATGATTTCCAGAGATAATCTGCCTGAAACTGAATGGTCTCCGTACTGTCGTACATGTCTACATTACAAAAACCTTCTCCAATATCGGTTGCATCATTATACACCAAACTATCTGCATATAATTGGCGGTCTTTTTCAAGTAGATAAGCACCGTTCCATAGTTTTACAAGGCTTTCTTTGGTATAATAGGTGCCGGCAACACATTTTACAGTAGATGAATCCAGGTAAATAGTGGTTGGTCCGTGAAAGTGAGCACTACTTGTTGTGGTTTGAAATTCAAGCGTGTCACATTCCATGCGATACGTTTCACCCTGAACGCGAACGCTATCTTTGAAGAAAAATGATTTATCATTGGCGTAATAGTATCCCTTGATAGATGTCAGCTTCAGGTCCTGATCAATACTGGTAATTACTGCGTTATTCTCATAAAATCCGAATGATCGGTTTCCGTCATATTCAAGTGAATCTGTCACCAGTTTGTATTCCTTATCTCTCATCCGAACGTTTCCCTGAAGTTTTGAGATTTTTGTTTTGCCGTAGTATTTCAGAGAATCACAAAACAGGTTTATAGTATCGCCCTGATTGATCTGAACGTTGCTATAAGCATAGATGATATCCTGATCACGCATAAACAAAGCAGAGTCACAGTACAAGTGAGTTTGATCGTGTTCAAAATGTACATTGCCTTTCGCTAATGTTGCATTTCGGTATCCTTCAGCATCTTTTACTGTTTCAGCAAAAATAAGCTTGACCACCTTTTTCTGAGAGAAAGAAGTGACAGGCAAAAAAACGGCGCTCAAAAGAAGCGCCGAAAACAGTATTTTGAGAAACCGTGTCAATGGTTATTTGATAATTGTCTGTTCTCTGTCCGGTCCAACCGACACAATGCTAATAGGAACGCTTAATTCTGCTTCTAAGTATGCGATATAGTCCAAAAATTCTTTTGGAGCATCCTTTAGGTCACGCAATGTCGTTAAATCGGTATTCCAACCACGTATTTCTTTGTATACAGGTTGGATGTCCAGATCATTGATGTCATACGGCAGATAGTCAATTCTTTTACCCTCTACTTCATAATGCGTACAGACTTTGATGGTGTCAAAGCTATCCAGGACATCTGCTTTCATCATAGAAAGTTTGGTTGCACCATTCACCATACAGGCATATTTTAATGCAGGTAGATCAATCCAACCACATCTTCTGTCTCTTCCGGTAGTTGCACCATATTCATGACCGATTTCACGAATTCTTTGTCCTACTTCATCATCCAACTCGGTAAGGAAGGGGCCACTTCCAACGCGTGTACAATATGCTTTGAAAATACCAATGACATCACCAATTTTATTTGGAGCAACACCCAGACCTGTACAGGTACCTGCAGTAATGGTGTTTGAAGATGTAACGAAAGGATAGGTTCCAAAATCAATATCTAGCAATGTTCCCTGAGCACCTTCAGCCAATACTTTTTTACCTTCTGAAATAGCGTTGTTGAGGTAGTGTTCACTATCGATCAACTCAATGTTTTTTAGAAAATCAAGGGCTTCAAACCAGGCGTTTTCAGTTTCGGTAAGAATATTTTGGTAGTCGTAATCACCAAGTATTCGTTGGTGTTTCTCTACTAGTTGTTGATACTTTTCCTTGAATTTAGGATTTTCTGTATCTCCCATACGCAGACCATTTCTACCGGTCTTGTCCATATAAGTTGGTCCAATTCCTTTTAACGTAGAACCGATTTTCTTTTTTCCTTTTGACTCTTCAGAGAATTTATCAAGGATTTTATGGGTTGGTAAAATCAGGTGCGCTTTACGCGAAATGAGAAGGTTTTTAGATACGTCTACACCTTTGGCCTCTATGGCTTCAATTTCAGATTTAAGTGTAACCGGATCAATAACAACACCATTTCCAATTACGTTCATGGTGTTTTTTCTGAAAATTCCTGATGGAATGGTGTGTAGCACCTGCTTATGGCCTTCAAAGATTAAGGTATGTCCGGCATTTGGACCTCCCTGAAATCGCGCGATTATATCATAATCAGGGGTAACTACATCTACAATTTTTCCTTTTCCTTCATCTCCCCACTGCAATCCTAGTAAAACATCAACTTTCATTCTCTATTGCGAATTGGTTTATAGCTTCATTTAGCGAAGTTGCAATATTAAGAACTGTATTTAGTTTAGTGAGCAGGAGAACCTGACTAATTTTATCAGAGATATTAACAATGTAGAGGTCACCTCCATTATTTCGACATTTTGTAAAGACTTTGATCAGTGATTTAATTCCAAGACTATTCAACAAATCAACTCCTTCAAGGTTCAAAATAATATTCGTTTCACCATTTTCGATCAGTTTTTCCACGGTATTTTCTACCGGATCGAAATCGGGTTCGGTCATTCCTTTACCTGCCAGAAGAAGTTCGTTACAATTGATATGGTGGACAATATCAACGCTTATACTCATTTTTTTGAATTAGAGGATTCAATTTTTTCTCCGTAAAAATACAGAGAGTGATTATGGATTTTGACGTTGAATAATTCCTCTACCGTAGCTTTGATTTTTTCTATTCTTGGGTCACAAAATTCGATTACATCACCGGAGTTTGTACAAATTACATGATCATGTTGTCTAAAGCCGTAAGCTTTTTCAAACTGTGAAATATTGTCAAACTGATGTTTTCTAACAAGATTAGAAGCCAGTAACAACTCCATAGTATTGTAGAGCGTAGCGCGACTTACCCGATAATTTTTATTCTTCATACTGACATAGAGGGATTCAATATCAAAATGTCCTTTATGCGCATAGATTTCTGCGAGAATAGCAAATCTCTCAGGCGTTTTACGGTGGCCGTTTTTCTCGAGGAAGTTCGAGAAAATGTCCTTTACCGTCTGTTGCAGTTCCTCTTTTTCCATAATGGTCTTAACACCAATAAGTTGATGAGAAAGCTCAAAAACCTCAGTGCTTAAGTACAAAGATACGAAGAAAACTAACTCAAACAATCTTATTTAGAATGATTATACACGAGTTACCTGCTTGACGCCTTCTATCTGTTCAAACTTTAGAATTAGAGACTCAAGTTGCTCAGTGTCATACACATAAAGTTCGATCTTTCCTTCAAATAAACCGTCTTCAGTTTCAAAGGATATTGACTTCATATTGACGCCGTGAACTTCAGTAATCACCTTTGTAATCTCATTAACAATTCCAATGTCGTCAATTCCGTAAACCATGAGTGCCGTAAGTCGCTCTTTAATCCGCGTACTTTGCCAGGTTGCCTTCAGAATACGATATGCGTAGTTGGACATTAATTGCGTTGCATTAGGGCAATTGGTTCGGTGAATTTTAATTCCGTCTGTGGCGGTAATAAATCCAAATACGTCATCACCAGGTATTGGGCTGCAACAATTTGCCAGTTTATATTCAAATTCTTTAAAATCTTCTCCAATGATGATGGTATCTTTTTTCGTATCAACATTAGGAATGATTTCCTGCATCACGGTTTTGTCTGAGCTTTGTGCTTTTTTCGGAGCTACAAAATCGTGATTTTCAATTTCCAGTTGACGTATTTTGGACAGGTCTATTTTACCTTTGGCAATTTGGTAATAAAACTCCGTAGATCCCGGCATGTCATAGAACTTCTCCAGGGTTTGGATATTTTCACTGTTCCAATTTACTTTTAACTGTCTGAGTTTACGTTGAAGAATCTCTTTGCCATCTGAAGCAATGGATTTTAACTCTTCTTTTAATGCTTGTTTGATCTTGGATTTAGCCCTTGCAGAGGCAACAAATTTTAGCCAATCTTCTTTTGGTTTTTGTTGATTTGAGCGGATGATCTCTACCTGATCTCCACTTTTCAATATATGGCTAAGGGGCATCAGTTTACCGTTCACTTTGGCACCAATACAGGACAAGCCTATATCTGTGTGGATATCAAAGGCAAAATCAAGTGTCGTAGAGTTTTTGGGAAGCACACGCAGGTCACCCTTAGGTGTAAAAATGTAGATTTCATCCGAAAACAGATTGAGTTTAAATTCATTGATAAAATCTTCTGCATTAGATTCCGGATTTTCAAGCAAATCGCGAACTTCTCCGACCCAACGGTCAAATGTATTATCCTGTGTAGATTGATCTTTGTATTTCCAGTGTGCGGCGTACCCTTTCTCCGCAATTTCATCCATTCGTTTAGTTCTGATCTGAACTTCTACCCACTTTCCGGAAGGACTCATTACTGTGGTATGAAGGGATTCATACCCATTTGCTTTAGGCGTTGAAATCCAATCCCTCAATCTATCCGGGTTGGGCTGATAAAAGTCGGTTACAATGGAGTAGATTTTCCAGCAGCTGGGCTTTTCATTTTCATAAGGTACATCCACGATAATTCGAATCGCAAATATGTCGTAAATCTCATCAAACGTGACGTGTTTGTTTTGTATTTTCTTGAAAATGGAAGGAATACTTTTCGTTCTTGCTTTGATACTGAAGTTAAAGTCTTCTTGTTCCAGTCGTTGTTTAATGGGGTTGGTAAAATGGCGGATAAACCTGTTTCTTACTTCTCTGGTTTTCTCCAGCTTTTGCTCAATCTGCTGATAAATTGCAGGCTCTTTGTATTTAAAGATGATGTCTTCAAATTCTGTTTTTATAGCATTAAACCCCAGTCGGTGAGCCAGCGGAGCGTATAGAAATTCTGTTTCTGAACAGATCTTCAAGCGCTTGTCGGGTCGCATGGAGTCCAGTGTACGCATGTTGTGCAGACGATCTGCCATTTTAATAAATGTCACGCGTAAATCATCAGAAATGGTTAGGATCAACTTTCTGAAATTCTCTGCCTGAAGTGAAATATTATCATCAAAAACTTCCGGTATTTTCGTCAGTCCATCAATAATGTCCCGAACTTTTACACCAAACTGTTCTTCAATGTCACTCAAGGTTATATGGGTGTCTTCCACCGTGTCATGAAGTAAAGCCGCGATAATCGCGGTTGTACCTAGCCCCATTTCTTCCACGCAAATTCGCGCCACAGCGATTGGGTGATAGATATACGGTTCACCTGACTTTCTACGCATATCCTTGTGGGCCTCCATGGCAATGTCAAAGGCTTTACGAATAACGCGTGTATCTTCTTTGTCACGGTAGCTTTTACTGGCACGCAACAAACCGCGGTACGCATTGAGAATCTCATTGCGTTCCTGTTCTAAATCTATTTTTTCCTTTGTTACTGCCATTTACTTTGTTCCGTAATCTTCAGAATATTGGTACTTGCCGTTGCGGTCGTAGTTTTTCCAAATGCCTACTTTTGTACCCATATCCCATTCTCCCTGCCATTGTAATTTACCATTAGGGTGATAGTAGCTCCAGATTCCATCTCTTTTAGAGTCGTTAAAATGGCCTTTTTCTTGCACTTTACCATTTGGTCCATAATAGATCCATTCACCATCTGCCACTCCCATGTTCCAATAGCCAATTCGCTCAATTCGTTCGTTGCGATTGTAATATTTCCACAATCCGTGTTGTTTCCCATTTTTCCAATCGCCTTCATCTGTTTTCTTGCCATTCTCATCATAGTACACCCAGTGTCCGTCCTGAACTCCCATGTTCCAATTACCGATCTTTTCTATCTGACCATTTTTATAGTAAAAGGTCCATGTACCGTGATTTTCTCCTTTGTGCCAGGGACCTTCTTTTAAAAGTGCACCGTTTTCATAAAAATACGTCCAATTTCCTTGCTGAACACCATTTTCCCAGTTGCCTTCCTGATCCATGGAACCACTTTCATAAAAATATTGCCAATTTCCATGTTCTTCATCATTCAACCAGGTGCCTTTTTTTGAGATATTACCATTTTCATAATAATAGGTCCATACTCCTGTGGCCTGACCATCCTTCCAGGCACCTTTTTGTTTAATTTTTCCACCATAATAAAAATAAGACCACATGCCGGTCTGCAAACCATTTTCCCACTTGCCTATTTCTTTAACATCTCCATTGTCATACAAATAGGTCCATTCTCCCACTTGCTTATTGTTTTCCCATTGACCAAAACGATTTATGGTTCCATTGGCATTGTAATATTCCCACTTACCATGTTGAGTATTGTTCTTCCAGGGTCCTTTTTCAGAAATATTACCAAGTGTATCATAATAGGTCCAGATTCCGGTCTGAATATCCATGTCCCATTGGCCTTCTTTTTCGCGTACACCGTTCTCATGAAAGAATTTCCAAATTCCGTTTCGCTTACCATTTTCCCAGGATCCAACTTCTTTTAATTCACCGTTATCGTGGTAATATACCCATTCTCCCTCCCGGTCTCCTTCAATAAATTCTCCTTTTTGTGCCAGTTTACCATTCTCATGATAAAACTTCCATATTCCGGTTTCAAGTCCGTTATCAAACGCACCTTCATAACTCATGTTACCGTTTTCATGGAAGCCGGTCCAATTACCTACTTCGTTTCCTTTTTTCCAAAAACTGATCAGAAATACACGGCCACTTTCCCAATATGAATTCCATTCGCCGTGTCGGGCACCTTTTTTATACTTTCCTTTTTCCTTTATATTACCGTTTTCATAGTAATACACCCATTTGCCTACCGGATCATCCTTCTTGAATTTACCTTTTTCTTTGAGCTGCCCATTTTCATAAAATGACTCATGCTTTTGAGCATAAGTAGTACTCAGTAGAAAAAGTAATATGACCGATAGGTGTTTGAGCATTAATTAGCCGGCAATATCTTAGTGGAAACCTGACCAAAGCCGACTCTAATGTCGTCTTTCTGGCAATATCCTCTCATTACTACAGTGTCTCCATCCTGAAGGAATTTTCTTTCAGAACCATCCTTAAGTTTAAGTGGCTTGGTACCTTTCCAGGATAATTCCAGCATTGAGCCATAGTTCTCAGGATTAGGTCCTGAAATGGTGCCGGATGCCATCATATCCCCACATTTAATATTACAACCATTGACGGTATGGTGCGCCAATTGTTGATTCATATTCCAATACATGTGTTTATAGTTAGACTTACTAATGATGTTTTCTTCTCCGCCTTCAGGGGTTAATCCTACCTCTAATTTAATATCTATGTGTTTGTTTCCTTCGTATTCCAGGTACGGCAGTACTTTTGGTTCTTGTGTTGGCCCTGGAATTCTGAATTGATCCAAAGCGTCTAATGTGACGATCCATGGAGATATAGATGACGCAAAATTTTTGGCCAAAAATGGTCCTAGTGGTACATATTCCCATTTTTGAATATCTCGTGCTGACCAATCATTGAACAGGCACATACCAAAGATATAATCATCTGCTTCTTTGGTGGAGATACTTTCTCCGAGAGGTTTACCATTAAAAGTGACAAATGCCATTTCAAGCTCAAAATCGAGAAGTTTACATGGGCCAAAAACCGGTGGTTCATCTTCATTTGGTTTTTGCTGACCCTTGGGTCTTCTAACCGGTTCTCCTGATAGGATAATAGATGACGCTCTACCGTGATACCCTACAGGAATATGAAGCCAGTTTGGCAACAATGCGTTATCGGGATCCCTGAACATGGTTCCAACGTTCGTGGCGTGCTCACGGCTTGAATAAAAATCAGTATAATCTCCAACCTGTACAGGCAATAGCATGGTAGCATCTGACTGGTTTACGAGAATATTGTTGACATGATTTGCATTTGACTGTAATTCGTTGTTGTCCTTATTGAGTAATTCATAGATACGAAGGCGCAATCCCCGACATGCTTCTTTGCCATGAGACATCATGTCATTCAGATACATATTTGCGAAATCTGTTTTACTAAATGACAGATTATTCAGATATCCTAGAGAATATAATTGCAAAAGGTCTACAATTTTATCGCCTATGGCTACACCAACTCGTGGGGGTTTCTCGCCATATTTAAATATGCCGAACGGCAGGTTTTGAATAGGGAAGTCAGAACCTTTATCAACTGATACCCATGATTGTGCTGAATTACTAATAGTTGTGGACATTTTTAATGAATTATATGCTTAATTTGTAACAAATTTAAGAGTTTATCAGAATAATAATTTGTGAGCGAAAAAAATAAAATAATTGCTGGCTGGGTGGCGTTTTTATTTGTTGTATTTCACCTGTCTGCAATATTTATTTTTGCGGCGCCGTATCAGTTTGGATGGCAACCAGCTAAGCGGTTTGTTAACCCTTACGTTACACCATTGTTTCAGCAAGATTGGTCAATGTTTGCTCCATGTCCGTATGTGGAGGGTAAGTTAAGAGTTAAGATTATTTATGAAGATGAGACTACAGATTGGTTCTACCCGAATGATAATGCAAAAAAATGGCACAGATATTTACGCTTCAGTCATCATGGAGACCTGGTTATACTGGAGACAAACCTGATGCATTTTGTTTATATGGATATGGTTGAACTGGGGATTGAGATTGGGGAACCAATTCCGGAACATTTAATCTCTATATATAAGGACACCAGGAGTTGGAACCTAATTCGAAAATATGTTTACGGAGTTTCCAAAAACAGAAGTGAGAGAGAACCTATACAAATTAAAGTCATTGCAGAGCTTCATAATGTGATAACAGATAAATCAGGTGAGTTAGAACTACCAACGTTTAAGTGGTGATGAAAGTGAACATTCCACATATTTTCACTAGAGATTTTCCCTATTTGGAAAAGGTCACATTTTTTAGGAAAGTTCTGTATGCTTTTATGTTGTTCACGGCCATCACTATGTTGCCCATAGCTCAGGACTTATATGGTTATTACGGACTTGTTGGTACAAGAGGATTTGACTTATCGGTTCCTATCTATGAACAGGGTACTTATGCGCTTATTAATGTTCTTAACCACCCAGCCAATTCTATTTATACATGGGTGTTTTTGGTTTTTGTAATCGGTCAGCTATTCTTTTTAATTACCGGTTTATTGAATATATGGCCGCGACTGTCAGGAGTGATGGTGTTTTTCTTTACGATAAACCTAGTCCTCAAAGGATATATTGCAATGACAGGAGGGGAGATGTTATCTTGCTTTCTTTTGTTTTACCTTATGTTTATTCACAAACCCAAAAGTCAGGGTTTTTTTGGTGAATTACAGAATATCCTGAACAATGCATTTTATTGGATATTGTTGATACAGGTTTGTATTTTGTATTTCTATAGCGGCTTTTATAAACTTTATGATGAACATTGGTTGGACGGTCATGCCATCCAATATGTTGTTATGATTGATGAATATGGCTCATGGTTAACTATTCCGTTCGAAAGAAGCTACATTTTATCGGCAATTGCTACATATCTGACACTGGCGTATCAATTGCTTTTTCCCGTATTGGTTTGGGTGAAAAAAGTCAAGGTTCCTTATTTGATTTTTGGAACATTGTTCCATCTGTTAATCGCCTTTGGAATGGGTATCTTCACCTTCGGGATTATCATGATTATTTGTTACCTGTTGTTCCTGGATATGGAACAGATAAATGCAATCAAAGCGAAACTAAGAAGACGAAAGACTGTTACTGATAACGCTTAACATCTAAGAGTTCAATATCAAATACCAGCGTTGCATTTGGTTCTACAACACCTTTACCTTCTTCTCCATAGGCAAGATGTGGGGGGATGTATAATCGTCTCTGCCCACCTTCTTTCATTAACATCACACCTTCCTGCCAACCTGGAATAACATTTAGTAATGGCCCCTGAAATGGTCGGTTAGACGGTACTGTGGATTCAAAAGCTCTACCGTCTATAAACATTGCGGTGTAGTGGATGGTTACAGAATCTGTTAAGTTAGGTTGCTTACCTGTTCCTTCCTTGATGACTTCATAGATCAATCCGCTCTCGGTTTCAATTGCTCCTTCAACCTCACGCATTTTCTCCATAAATACCTCACCGTTTTCCAAATTAAGTTCCGAGTAATAATCCTGTACTTCTCGACGGGCATCCATATAAGGTATGGTTGGCGAATCTGTATTTGACATTCCTTCTTCTACACCAATTATCATGTACTCAACATCTACTGTTTGATCTATATTTCTTCCTACGAGTGAGCTAACTAACATAAATGCTTCATCCATTCCTACACAATAGCTTGCGTCTTTTTTCGACACCGCCTGTTCATTTACTTCACCGTTGGGTAATAAATACAGATTTAACAAGCTGTCTTTACTAAGAAAAGAAATACGTAGTTCAGCCCCCGAGAGGTAATCAATCATACCGGCTCTGATTTGATCAATATCAAAGGCTTCTTTGACTTTTTTAGCAGTATAGGCATTATAACAACCTCTGGCATGATCCAGGCCAATGCAATAACTGATCTTTTGATTATAGGTGTCAAAATCAACCTGTGACGTTTTTTGTTCATCCGTTTCAAGATGATCGTCTGAAGTATTCCCACCACAAGCTGCCAGGAATAGAATAATGATAACAAAAACCGAATATTTCATGCTTGACAAAGATATAAACAAAAAATCCCGATAGTGTCGCTTATCAACTTTCTATCGGGATTTCATTAAATATTCTTAACAAATTAATTCTGTTCCAATACGAAGAACGCCGTACGTCTGTTTCTTTGATGGTATTCTTCTTGTTTGTTTTTGTCTTGTAATGAGTAAATATATTCCGGTGTCAACTTCACCATTTCACCGCTCTCATTTGGTACTTCTGCAGGTAAAGATTCACCATATCCTTTTGGTACCAGTCGCTCTCTTGGAATTCCGTGGTCAACCAAATAATCTACAACACTTTGCGCACGTCTACTGGATAGATCCAGATTGTATGCATCATTTCCTCGTTCATCCGTGTGTGATCTGATCTCAATTTTAAGGTTGCTATTTAATTCAAGGAATTCTATGAGGTTATCAAGAATTTTTTCAGATTCAGGGCGTAGATTGGCCGAATCAAAATCATACTCAATACCTTCAATTGTAATCTCTCCTTTTGGTATTTTCTCCAGGTAAAAGTCTTGCGTGTAATTTCTGGATTCTGTTGCTCCGAGCGTAAAAATAAGGGCTTTGTCTGCAAAATAGTCTTTTTGTGAAGCACGCATAAACAATTCCAGATTAGGAATTAGCTCGTGTTCATAATATCCATTTTCGTCTGCAACTATTTCAAAGTGTTCCCACTTATAGGTGATGTCCTTAAATTCAATTTTAGCACCAGGTATAACCTCATTAGTAGCAATATCATAAACGTATCCTGAGATAAAGAATTTCATTTCAGGTTTATCAATCTGATAGATGCGATTACAGTGTACACTTAGATTGTAAATCGAATCACATTCCATACATGCTTCTCTGTCAGAAGTCACGTATCCTTTTTGCAGCTTCTCATCAATAATAAAGTAGCTATCGTCCCTGGACGAATTTATAGGTGCACCAACATTGACACTTGCTCCAAACCAATCTGAATCTTCATTCCATTTACTCATAAATATGTCCATGCCACCAAATCCAATATGGCCTCCGGATGAAAAGTAGAGTGTTTTGGTATTGTCGTGAAAGAAAGGTGTAATTTCATTTTCTCCGGTATTGATGTTTGACCCCATATTTTGTGGTGCGGATGTATTTCCGTTAGGGTCAACGGATACCTGCCAGATATCCATTCCTCCCTCTCCGCCTGGACGGTTAGATGAGTAATAAAGTGTTTTACCATCTTTCGTCAGGTTTGGATTCATTGATCGGAAACCGTCCATATTGACATTATTGTCCATAGCCTGTGGTTTCAGCCATTGATTATTGAATTTCCTACTGGCGTAGATTTTTGTTTCGTTACGGTTATTTGGATCCATTTTCGTAAAGAACATGGTATTCCCATCTGCGGATATAACAGCAGATCCTTCATGGTAATCAGCAGAATTTACTTCGAATGGAAACTTCTCAGGTTGACCAAGAGTACCATCTTCATTTACCTTAACCGTGTAGATATCAAGTAAATAATAGGAAAGTGGGTTCCTGTCTTCTGTAAGCAGAGAATCAGGTCTTTCATCCAATCGTGCAGAAGAAAAAATCATGTAGTTATCAGACATGTACTGAATTCCAAAACTTGTACTTCCCTTGTTAATGGTCGAGTCCAATTTGGTGATCGTAATCTTTTCTTTGGTATTTACCGGATTCAAGGCAAATTGACAACTTGCTATTTTGTCATTGGATAATTTGTAGTATTTATTATCCGGATCGCCGTTTTCTTCCTGAAACTTTTCAAATTCGCCCTTAGCTTGTTCGAATTTTTCGTTGTACATCAAACAGATACCATAGAAATACCGTGCGTAAGGAAATTCCTCATTTGGATGTTCCAGTGCCGCTTCGTACCATTTTTCTCCATTTTGATAATCATCTGCAAGGCGATATGCATCTGCTAGTTTATGGATAACACGAATCTCTTTATCATCTGGATTTGAAGGTGGCGCAATAGCACCGGACTCATCTTTTTCAGGTTCTTTATAAGCTGTTGTCACTTCAAACGGATAATACAATGCGTCATCTCCGGACTGGATCTTAAATAAAATATAGGAGTAATAGTGCACGGCATTCGTATATTGTCCGCTTACCATTGCAGCATCACCTAGTTTAAGTAATTCCCGGTTTGTTTGTCCAAATGATAAACCCAGAACAAACAATGTCAATATTGTGGATGTTAAAAGCTTCTTCATTATAATTTAGGACAAGTTGGTACCGGGTTTGGATCCGGTTTGTTAAACGTATAGGTTACTGAAATCTCACTTCCTCCTCGTCCGTTGGTAACGCCACTCAGAGATGAAGTGTTAATATCATAGCTGAATCTACCGACCCATTGTCCATATTTTAAACCAACCTCTGCAATGGCTGCATCTTTGTTTCTATAAGTTCCACCAGCAAGGATAAACAGGTCATACGACTCGAGATAGAATTGTCCCAAAGCACTAAATGTTAGTTCCTGAGCTTTTTCCTGGTATTGCCACATTACCTTTGGTATCACTGCAATTTGTTTTGTGATCACAACTCGTGCAGCTCCAATCGCCTGGTATCTAAACGGAAGTTTATTGGATTTATCCTGAATAAAAGATTCTGAAGGTCGGTTGACATGATATACTGAGAGTCCACCGAAAGGGTTAACTCTTGCGTTAGGTTTAGCGAAGTAATACATGATTCCCACATTTACATCCAGATTTAACTGGTTGGCATCACCAAAAGTTTCCTGTGTTGGATTGGAGAATTCGCCACCATTATAAGCTGAATATTCATCACCAAAAGTGAGTTCAGAAATGCGAATAGATTTTTGAAATATACCGGCTGAAACACCAGTTGTCAAAAAGTGATGTCTTTTTTTACCGAGTGGAAATTTCCATGCAAATGCAGGAAGTACGCTAATCACGTTATATGCACCTGTTCCTGCTCTGAAATTTGCTGCTTGAATTCCCCATCCCCATTTACCTTTGTTTACTTCAAAAGAAGCAAGTCCTGTAGTAAATGGCCGGGTAGCAATTGCCGCCCACTGGGTTCTGAAGTGACCGTGGACTCTATAATCACCTTTGAATGCACCTGTCATTCCCGGGTTAGCATTAATCGCTGCCGCATCCCACTGGGAAAGGTGAAAGTCCTGAGCATTGACCAGGCTTCCAGTAATCCCAATTAAAAGTAGTAGTAAAAGTTTCTTCATCTTCCGTTATCTTATCAATGATACATCACCACTTAGGGTAACTTCTTCACCGTCAAATCTGGTTACAACCGCTGTGTAGACATAAACACCCATGGGTTGGTCAATACCTTTATACGTACCATCCCATCCTGCAGCATTCGGATCTTGTGTTTCATAGATCACTTCTCCCCAGTTGTTGTATACCTTGAAGTCTACAGTTTCATAATTACCTCCAAGAATCATTAAAAAGTCATTGTTACCGTCATTATTCGGTGTGAATGCAGACGGAACTAGCGGTCCGTGGAAAATTGGAACCGTAATTTGTACCGTATCTGTACAACCCTGATCATCCATAATAACATAAGTAACTTCATATTCTCCTTCAGGATCAAACTGGTGAATAGCATCAGGTCCACTTACAACACCAGAACTGTCACCAAAATCATAGGTCCATGAAATTATTGGGTTAACATCTGCCACAGATGCATCTGTAAAATTAATATCTGCTCCTACATTTCCGCTTGGAGGAGTTACATTAAATGCAGCGGTTGGTCCCTGGAATACCTGTGTATTAATTGTAGTATCATTTGAGCATCCAAATCCTGACGTAACAGAAAGGTTCACAGAGTACACTGATGTTCCTGAATAAGTATACAGTGGATTTTGCTCATTACTTGAACCAGATCCATCACCGAAATCCCACGACCATGAAACTATTGAGTCTCCTGTCACATAAGATGAATCAACAAAAATGGTGTATGGATTAATACATGGGAATGGCACATCAAAATTGGCTACTGGTATATGGTGAGCTGTCACATCCAATGTAAGTGTATCCTGACATCCATTAGCCGAAGTAACGATTAATTGTACCGGGTGAACACCGGGTGTGTTAAATGTATGCGTTGGATTTTGATTTGTTGAGGTCTGACCAGTTTCAAATGTCCAGTCCCAATTTGTTATTGGATCAATACTTGTGGACAAGTCTGTAAAGGTAGTTCCAAGACCAAAACACGTATCAACAAAACTAAAGTCAGGTGTCGGGGATGGAACAATTACAATATCCAGTGTATCATACAATGCAGGACAGCCACCATTATCTAGTGTTTCAAAATAAATGGTCACTAATCCGTTTGATTCATCTACTGATCCGTGGTTATAAAGTGTTGCGGCTGCAGAATCCGGATTAAAAGTTCCATCACCTGAAGTTGTCCACCAACCATTTCCTGTACTTGTGTTAGAGTTTAACGGGATTGGGAATCCTGCACAAACCGTATCATCATATACAACACTCATAGTTGGGAAATCATTAAAGTACAACCACACTGAATCCTGATCATCCGGACAACCTGAGAAGTTGAATGTTTCTATGTGGAACATAATCGAGTCTCCGGCTACAATTTCAGAAGGTTGGAAAGTATAGGTGGCATCTAATAAACCATCATCATCAAAACTTCCAGATCCGGTTGTAGTCCAAACTGTATTAGTGGAGAATCCCAGCGTACCATCTAGTTGAATATACGTGGTATCTATACATACATTAATGGTTGGACCAGCATCTACGGTAGGTGTAGACAGGTACTGAATAGTCATTGTATCAGTAACTGCAGCACAGTATGCTGTTGCATTCGCCGTAAGTACAAGGTTTGTAAACCCTGCATTTAATTCGCCAAGTGATGGATTATACGTGGCATTAAGGTTAGTGGCCGTTGGCGTAAAAACTCCACCGTTTCCGGACCATACACCACCGGATGTCCCTGTAACCGAACCGTTGAGTTGGTATGAAGGATTCGCGACACAAACCGCCGTATCCAATCCGGCATTTGCAACAGGCATGGCCATTACTTCAATATTGTATACAACTGTATCTGTACATCCAATGTTTGATTCAACGACTAATTGAACCGGTATGGTACCATTAACACCATTGTACTGGTGAGTTGGATTTTGTTGAGAAGATACATTTAGATCTCCAAAATTCCAGTCCCAATCTGTTATTGTTGTACCTGCCTGAGTTACTGAAGCATCTGAGAATGCAATTGGTGCACCTTCACAGATGGTATCTGCAGAAACAAAATCTGCGGTAATTTCTGAAACAACAATAGGTAAAGTTGTCATAGTTTGACAGGCAGTACCTGTTTGTGCAGTTAGTGTTACCGTATATGAACCAAAACCAGGATAGGTAAATGTTGGACTTGCTACATTGCTGGTATCACCCGGGTTTCCGGTTCCAAAATCCCAATGGAACCCGTCTGCTCCTGGTCCGGAGTTATTGACAAAGTCCACCGTTAATCCTGAACAAAAATCTGTAGGGCCAATTTGTGCCTGTGGTGCATCTTCAACGACGATTGGAATAGTAATAGAATCAATACATCCTAAATCAGATTGTGCAATGAGTTGTACATTGTATGTTCCTGCTACAGTGAATCCTATACTTGGGTTCTGTTGAGTAGATGAACCAGCTCCATCAAAATCCCATGTCCAGGTATCAACTACTCCGCCGCCAGTGGTAAACGAAGCATCTGTATACGGTACTAATACATTTGTACATGTGGTATCTACCGCAGTAAAATCAGCTGTAATATCAGAAACAATAAGATTATATGTGGCTGTATCCGCACAAGAAGTTCCTGCCTGTGCAATCAGTGAAACATTATATGACCCATAAGAACCGTATGTAAATGATGGGTTCGTTTGATTAGATGTATCCGCAGGAAATCCTGTTCCGAAATTCCACAAAAACCCTGAAGCTTCGGGATCAGAACTATTGGTAAAGTTGACGGATAATCCGTTACAACCAGGCATAGGTGCTATTCCGGCCTGTGGTGGTTCCTGAACATGGATCATGTGTGTCACCGTGTCTAAACAACCCACATCTGTACCTACAATCAATTCAACATTATAATCTCCTGAAGAAGCGAACGCATGTGATGGGTTCTGCACAGTAGAACTGGAGGCATCACCAAAATCCCAATCCCAGCTATTGACAGTTCCATTGGCTGCAGGAACGGAGATATCAGTAAAGGAATTTGCTTCGCCAATACATACCGTATCTACATAAGTAAAGTCACCATTAAGTCCTGAAACAGTTAAGTTATATGTTGCTGTATCAGAACAAAGGGTTCCTTTTTGAGCGATCAATGTCACAGGGTATGTACCGATTGACGGATACGTAAAGGTTGGTTCAAATGCATTAGAAGTATCTGCGGGGTTACCAGTACCAAAATCCCACCAGAAACCATTTGCTCCAGCTCCAGATTGATTATCGAAAGTTATGGCAAGTCCATTACACGCATCTATAGTTCCGATAGCTGCATCTTGTGGAGGAGGGCAGTTTACCACATTAAACTGGAAATCTCGCGTGATTCGTCCAATTAAACTATCACCGCGGTACTCATCAACTCTAACTCCAACAACAAACTGTCCCTGCATGACTGGTGAACCAGTAATAAAACCTGTTTGAGGGTCAATATTTAAACCTGGAAAACCTGAAGGGTCCAGTGGACTTGTTGCGCTATAGGATGCTAACCATGTAACGGTACTACTCTGAAAGTTATTCGGGGGTTGCGCGGCAGAGTAAGATATTCCGGAACCGTTTACACCATCATAAGGTGTATAAAAAGAATAAACTAATGAATCACCATCTGCATCTGTAGCACCAAAGTCAAGACTTAAATCTTGCTGGTTACATACATAAACAGGCGGGAAGTTCGAAATTACGGGACTTGAGTTTGTGAGATAAATATTATTGTCCGGGACATACGCATAGAATGTTTCTCTTGCATTTAAGGGGCTGTTAATATTGTCAATACTACCATTTCTACAACAAATTGTATAGTACAGGTGATATCCTCCTGAACCCGGCGGTAAAGAAACTACTGAAGAATAAATTGCCTCCTCTACACAGATACCCGGGTCAAACGCACACGTATCCAGTTGAGGATTTAATGTATCTCTACCAAGTCGAGGTAAGGTGAAAGAAGTATAAGGTGTACCATCTCCTAAATCTACATTAACAGTGGTGGATCCTGGAAAATCAACAGATGCAGGGTCACAATCCCTATACAATTTCACCGTTAAAATGTACGAAGAACCTCCGACGTGTTGATAAATTATTTCACCTCCGACAACGTGCGTGGCAAATGAAAAGTACCCCGAAATCAAGATACAAAGTAGTAGTAGTAATTTTTTCATCATTACCTCAATTAGAGTAGGTATAAAACCACGAAATTATTAATATTAATGAAGTAAACCAAACTTTGTCTCAGTTAATCTATCAGTAGAACGAGTTTATCTATAGACCTTACTCGTTTATCTGTAGAATTTCTTTTCCATAGAGGATATTAATTGTTTGAATCACCACACATTTTGTTTACTTTAGCAGATTGAAATGCTAAAAAATTACTTATGTCAAGAATTTCACTACTTGCTCTATGTGCACTTTTCTTGAATTTATCTTTCTCCCAAATTAATGTCCAATGGGAAGCTCGTTTTGAGCATCCAGCTAATTTTATTGACCAGGCAGTTGATTTAGAGTTGGACGCTTCAGGGAATACTTATGTTACCGGAACATCTTATAATGGGTCCAGTTATGACTGGGTAACCGTTAAGTATGATCCCAATGGCAATGAAATTTGGCAAATGTCCTATGGAGGTTCAGGTTTAGATGAAGCAGAAGCTATGGCCATGGACGGTAATGGAGATATTTATGTTACAGGATCCCGATATATAGGCGGGAGTGATTGGGACATAGCTGTTGTAAAGTACGACGGAGCGACTGGAGCGCAACTTTGGGCACAAATCTATACTGGTTCAAATAATTTTGACGGTGGAAAAGACATTACTACGGATTCGAATAATGACGTAATTCTGACAGGAACCTACTCGTTTAGTGCTTCAGATATAGACTGGATCATTATTAAATACAGTTCGGCTGGCGTTTTTCAATGGGATGATACCAATGGTACACCCGATAATGACGAAGGAAAAGTTATTATCGCAGATGCTGCAAATAACTACTATGTAGCTGGACATGCTGAGTTTTCGTCAGGTTCAACGTATGTTGATTTTCTAGTTATGAAGTACAGTTCTGGTGGCGTTCAGTTAAATTCAACCACTCAAGATGCTGGTTTTGATGGATTAGATACTCCTCATGCAATTGCTTTAGATGCTTCCGGGAATGTATATGTAGGAGGACAAGGATTCAACGCCCCAGTTCATGAAGAGGATTATGTCCTGATGAAGTTTAATAATTCACTGACGCATCAATGGACACGCACGTATTCAGGGAATGCTGAGGCACTGGATAGAATTAATGCGATAGCTGTCGATCAGATTTCAGGAAATGTTTTTGTTACGGGTAGAAGTAAGTCAAATGCTTCATCCGAAGATTATTATACCATTGCATATAACCCAGCGGGAACCGAACTATGGAACCATAGATATACCAGTAACGGATTGGCGTTTGATGAAGCTACAGATATTCAACTCTCTGGTACAGGTTATGTTTACTTAACGGGATATACATTTAATTCAGGATCTAACAATGATTATACGACTGTTAAGTATACAGATGCAGGAGCTTTTGTTTGGGATACAAAATTTAACGGTCCTTCAGGATTATCTGATCAGGCATTGAAGATGAGATTGGACGCGTCTGAAAATATATTTGTAACAGGTGCAAGTCATGGTGGAACATCAAATCTTGACTATAGTACCATCAAGTATTGTCAGTTAACGACTGTAGCTTCTGCTGATACTGCCATTTGTGTAGGACAATCTGTGGACCTGACGGCTACAGGCGGAACAAACCCAACATGGTCGGTATTAAGTGGAGATATAGGAAGTTTATCCTGTACTAACTGTGGTACGACAACAGCATCTCCGAACACAACTTCAGTTTACACGGTATTTACCACCAGTGCTTCTGGTTGTATAGATTATGATACCGTAATGGTTACGGTGAATGCAATTCCTAATCCAACTATCTATAATGATACACCATTGAGTTTTTGTGATGGTGATTCTGTAGTATTATATACGGATTCATATACATCTTATTTATGGAATACTGCTGATACCGATAGTTTTATAGTGGCGAGCTCAGCAGGATCGTACTCAGTTACAATTACGGATCTTAACGGATGTCAGGCTACCGCAAATACTACGGTTAGCGTATTTTCACTTCCTACGGTAGATGCCGGGGCTGGTTTTTCCGTTTGTCCAGGTGGTTCAGGAGCCTTAAATGCTTCCGGAGCAACGACGTATCAGTGGGATGTAGATGCTACATTGTCGCAACTCAATATTCCAAACCCAGTTGCTTCACCAACAGCAGATACATGGTATTACGTCACAGGAACAGACGGTAATGGTTGTGAAGGGTATGATTCAGTTCAGGTTACGATTTACACTCCTCCTGTTGTAAATGCAGGCGTTGATGATCAAGTGTGTTCGGGAGATACCATTCAATTAGGTGCTTCAGGTGCCTTGACGTATTCATGGAATCCATCTCCAACTTTATCGAGTACTACAATTGCTGATCCTTTGGCATTCCCAACTTCACAAACAACTTATACAGTAACAGGAACAGATGCAAATGGATGTACAGATTCAGACAATGTAACAATATCTACTTTATCCCTGCCAGGAGTTAATGCTGGTACAAATGACTCACATTGTATAGGTGATTCAACACAATTATTCGCAACGGGTGCAATTTCATGGCAATGGCAGGCAAACCCGGATTTGTCAAGTACAACTTCACAAAATCCATGGGCTTCTAATTCTTCTGATACCTGGTTTTATGTTACCGGAACGGATGTAAATGGTTGTTCAAATTCGGATTCTGTGTTTATTTCTGTTGATCCATTGCCAAATGTTTCTGCCGGGGCTAACTTTAGTATTTGTGAAGGAGACTCAACACAACTTAATGCTACAGGTGCTGATGTTTACCAGTGGGATTCTCATCCTACATTCCAGTCTCCTACAAATGTGTCTAGTCCGTGGGTAAAACCAATAGTGCAAACAACTTATACAGTAAATGGGACAAATACAACTACGGGTTGTGAAAGTGAGGCAAACGTGACAGTATCACTGAATCCTCTACCTAACATTGATGCAGGACCTGATACCTCAATGTGTATCGGAGATTCATTACAATTAATGGCAACCGGTGGAGTGACTTATATCTGGGATAATGCTTCCTCACTTTCAAGTAATATCGTAGCTGATCCTTGGTCCTATACGAATGTGGATATTACCTACAATGTAGATGCATTTGATGCCAATGGTTGTTTCGGAGAAGATTCGGTACATATTACGATTAACCCATTACCTTCTGCACCTGTAATATTAGAAGTAGGGCAGTGGTTGATATCCTCTTACACATCAGGAAATCAGTGGTATTTCAATGGAAACCCGGTAGTGGGTGGTACGAATGATTCGCTTGACTGGGTGGCTCAAGGACAAAACGGATCTTATACCTTGCTTTATACGGATGGTAATGGTTGTAAAAAGTTCTCTGAAGTAACCAATATCATTATTATTGATGACATTGGGTTCAATGAGAATAGCGCATTTGAAGTAAGACTTTATCCGAATCCTACCAATGGCAACCTGAATATTGATGTTCAGGAAAACCTTGACTTGCTCATTGTTACCTCGTCCAATGGTCAGGTAGTTATGACCAGAAGAAACTTAAATGCCGGTGTACAAATTCTCGATTTTTCTGAATTACCTTCAGGCATGTATGTTGTACAAATGGTAAAAGGTGATCAGATCGTCAGTCGTAGAATTATTAAGCAGTAGAAAAAAGACTTTTCTAAAATCCCGTTTCCTACTCAGAAGCGGGATTTTTTTATTCCTGAAGTATCATTTTGATTTTAGCATCAATAGAATCTGCATAGTAAATAGGTCCGCAAATGTGACACTTATCTATTGGATAAAATTCTTTTGGTTGATTGGCCTTTTCATAAAGCTTTTCTCCCATTTTAAAAGGAATGGTTTCATCTTCACGACTGTGAATAATCAAAACAGGCTTATGGAGTTTCTGAATGGTCTTTTTAGCCGAATATTTTTCAGCCACAAATATTCTTGCCAGAATCCATGCACGCTTAGCTGCTATGTCCTGATGTGATGAAAATGCTCCTTCTATAACCACTCCATCAATATCATCTTGGTATTCCAGGGCAACGGGTATAGCAAGATGTCCTCCAAGTGACTGTCCATAAATGACCAGTTTTTCTGATTTTAGCTCCTCAGACTGAAGGGCATATTCTACAGCTGAGTATCCATCCAACAACACATTGTCACGTGTCGCTTGCCCAGTTGAATTTCCAAAACCACTGTAATCAACCAAGAGTATTTTATATCCCCGCTCTACAAATGGAAACGCTAATTGACTTTGGAGTAATACATTACCGGCATTTCCGTGAAAAAATACCAGTGTGATTCCATTGTGGTCATTTTTTGGTAAAAGCAGCCAGGAGGTCAGTGTATTTCCTGATTTACTTTCAAATTGGATGTTTTTTAGGTCAAAACTAAATTCTGTTGGACCAGAATCATCTAAAAATATTGGGTTACGATCTTTGTCGAATGTGACAAACGTGGTGTCTCCAGTGTTTTTTGAAATAACAGAATGATTTGAAGCACCGGGCTCTGAAACAGTAGGAACCAGAAAGAGCTTGTCAAAACTGCAAGCAGTCAGGGATAGGGCCACAAAAAAGTAGATCGCCCAGGTAATGCGATATTTCACATTCAATTTCATCAGACCAATTTTTTAATAAGTGCAATTTGACCAAGATGATAATGAGTATGCTCTATTAATCCATGAATATTTCGATAGTAAATTCCGTATTTCTCATCTTCGAAAGTGTCTCCTATTTTTTCTTCTGGTAGTTGCTCAATGAGTTCGGCTAAAACTTCCGCATTATGTAATGTTTTATCGACCATTTGATCCCAATCATCCTGTGAATTTATTGGGGGATGATTGAAGCTGTACTTGTCATGTGCATTAATTGGTTCACCCTGCAATACCCTGGTAATCGCTTCAACAAAATAATTCATGTGATAGGTTAGCGTAGCGATTGTGTTGAACGTATGAACTTGTTTAGTAGCCTGTTTCCATGTCAGATTTTGAAGATTTTCTTTGACATTGGAACACGTCCAGTTACCTCCGAAATAAACTTCTCTAAAGTGTTTTGCAAGTTGATGAGATAGGTTCATTTGCACATCTTTTGGATGTAAAGTTAACCCTCTGATTTTGTTTTCAACCAGGAAATAGCTTTATCCCGATCAGAAAAAATCTGAGTCACGATAAAGGGCTTGTTAAATTTTATATAGAAATTCCCAACAATTCTGTGTCCCAGGGAGTTTACTAAAAGCGCTTTTGCAATTGTGTTTCGCTGAAAAGTTTCACTGGCAGAAAGTTCCATTCCTTCTTTTGTAATGGAGGTGTATTGCCCTGAATTTATAAGAAGAACATATTTTTTTCCTTCGGCCATTTCCTCATTGGCAGCTTTGATTTCCTTAATTTCCAAAATATCTAAAACCGAATTGTCACGAATTATATTTTCGATTATACCAGGCGATATTAAGCGAATTGTGGCAGAAGAAGTTTTTATTTCCTGGATCATAAGGATGTTATCAGTTGTAGCCTGCTATCTTTTTTATTAGTGCTCTTCCAATACAAAGAACGCAGTTCGACGGTTACGTTGATGATACTCCTCAATCAATTCTTCATCAGAGAGTGACTTAATGTACTCCGGTGTAAGTGTTACGACATTTCCATTTTTATCTGGAACTTCCGCAGGCATGGACTCTCCATATCCCTTTGGAACCAACCTCTCCATTGGTATTCCATGTTGAATGAGATAATCCACTACGGATTGTGCTCTTCGCTGAGACAGGTCCTGATTGTAGCTGTCACTCCCTCTAAAGTCAGTATGTGAACGAATTTCAATCTTGAGGTTGTTATTTAGCTCCAGGAATTCTATAAGTTTATCCAGGATTTTTTTGGACTCAGGTCTTAGTGTTGCCTTATTAAAGTCATATTCAATTCCTTCAATTGTAATTTCACCTTCAGGTATTTTTTCCAGATAAAAATCTTGCGTATAAATACGCGACTCGGTTGATCCTTTGGTAAAGACGACAGCTTTGTCCGCAAAATAGCCCTTGTGACTACCTCTTAAGAATAACTCAAGGTTTGGAACCAAATCATGTTCATAGTACCCTTTTTCATCTGCCTGAATTGTAAAGTGCTCCCATTTGTAAGAAATGTCTTTGAATTCAATAGATGCATTAGGAATGACTTCTCCTGTTGCCATATCAAAGACATATCCGCGGATTTTAAATTCAAGTTCAGGCAAGGTGACATTAAAAATCTTGTAACAACTGGCACATAACTCTTTGAAAGTAGAGTCACACTCCGTACAATCTGTTCGGTTAGATGAGAGATAGCCGAACCGTAACATGTCATCTATTACAAAGTAGGCATCATCTTGAGTGGAGTTAATAGGTAATCCCATGTTGATTGGTATCATGAAATTACCAGCATCTTCATCATAATCGGCTTTAAAAACATCTAAACCACCGGTTGTTTTATGGCCGTCAGAACTAAAGAACAAAGTTTGCGACTTTTCATGGAAAAAAGGAGTTTTTTCGTCGAAGTCAGAATTTACTGGTTTACCAAGGTTTTCAGGTTCTGATATTGGCAATCCGGATTCACTGATTTGAACGCGCCAGATATCTAATCCACCCAAACCGCCTGGTCTGTCAGAGGAATAATACAACCACTTTCCGTCCTGTGTAACAAAAGGATTAATAGTGGAAGAACTATCAAAATTTATGGTTGAATCTAACTTCTGTGATTCGAAGAATCGCATGTTAATATGCCGTGCTACATAGAGATGTTTATACTTTCGGTCATCATCACTCCATCTAGTAAAGAAAATGACATTTCCGTTGTTAAACCACCCTGAAGCTTCATGTCTTCCTGAATTTAGAGGACGCCCAAAATTGGTAGGTTCCTGCCACTCAGCGTCCTTGTCATCTCTTTGGGTATAATAAAGATCAAGGAGGTAATTCGGATCTTGTTTTTCAGGGTCAATAATTACCGAGCCTTCACGGGCACTGGAAAACACAAGCTTATCTTCTCCACCCCAATAGGAAACAGCAAATGATGCCGTTCCTTTATTGAAAATTTCATTATTGGCTATGTTGACCGTAATGTCTTCATCTACTTCCGCTTTTTTAGCATACACACACCCAGACATGTCCGTCAGTGCTCTTTCCAGCAACTCATCTGAGGTTCCTTCCAGTGTTATGAAATAATCGTACGCCTTAATAGCTTCATCATATTTACCCATTAACATGATAGAATTAGCGACATAATAATAATCGTCCGGTATTTTGCCACGCTCAGCAGAAATCCTGAAATGCTCCAAAGCGCGCTCATAGTCTTTAGACTTTCTATAGCACATAGCAATTTGGTGGTGGACGTAATCTTTTATTGGGATGACACCCTTGAGTGAATCTACTTTTGCAGTAACCGTATCACTTTTTTTAGACTTAAGTTTTTGGTTGGATAAAGTTGCCTCGTAAGGAATGACTGTGGTAGATAATCCAAGTGAGTCATCCAGTACCATTTGATACAAGCGTAAAGCAGATGGAAAATCATTTTTTTCGTAGTAATAATCAGCCTGATATAACCAAACTTTTTTGGATTGGCCAAAGGTGTGAATTGCACTAATTGAAAGTACAACAATAAAAATGAATCTACTCAACGACCTAATCATAGTTGTGGACAAATTTTAACCTTTTTCTTGTCTTTTTTCTGGTGCATATAGGTAAAAGAAATCTCAATGCCGCCTCTACCATTTGAAGCCGGTGTTAATTGTGACAAATTCGTATCATAGCTTAGTTTTGCGATATAATTAGCCTTTTTTGCTCCAATGGTGGCAATGAAAGCATCTTTGTTTCTAAACGTGACACCTCCTAGTACCCAAACCTCACTTCGTTTTAAGAAGAACCCTGCATCTAGAGCCAATGTCATCTCTGTAAAAGTTGAAGATGAAAAGACATCAGAAAAACTAGGAACCTGTTGTTGTTGCATCCAAAGAACTTTAGGAAGAAGATAGAATGTTTCGGTAATATTTATTCGTGTACCTACATGTGCATAAAACCGCATAGGTAGCTTGTTTTCATTTCCAATCCAGGTTTCGGTTGGCTCTAAAAGGTTAAATACAGAAACACCAATGAATGGATTGAGTTTACTTTGTTGCTTAGCGTAATAGTACAAAATACCCGCGTTCAAATCCGGGATAACGAAAGATTGTCCGGTAAAGCTTTCACCACTTGGCATTCCATTATCAAAAAAACCTCCATTTTGTGTGGTGTACTGGTTGTCAAATGTGTGTAATTGATATTCCACACTTTTTTGGGTGATACCACCCTGAACTCCAAAGGACAAGATGTGTGATCTTTTTTTGTTCAGTGGAAGCGTAAAACCAACGGATGCCAACCCCTGCAATGCGTTATAATTACCAATACCTGCCCGATAATTGATGATTTGTCCACCAAATCCCCATCTTCCAACGGGAGCGTCAAAACTCAGTAGTGCCGTATTGAAAGGTTTAAAATTAACCGAATTCCACTGGTTACGATAATGTGCATGCACACGCCATTGACCGTCAACAACGCCTGTCATAGCTGGGTTCAGGAACATTGGTGCAGCATCATACATGGATAAATGCCAATCCTGAGCCTTACCCGAATTGAGGCAAAGAACACCAACAAGTATTATAAAAAATTTCTTCATCTCATTTACCTCATTAATGTGACATCTCCTTCTTCAATAAACTCCTTACCTCCAGGCATAATTACCGTGTACATCCAGGTATATACTCCAAGCGGAACATCTTGTCCGCCAAATGTTCCGTCCCACCCCTGATGATCAACATCAGTAGTACTATATACCATTTGTCCCCAGTTATTAAAGATTTTAAAGTCTACCGCGTCAAATGGTCCTCCTCTAATAAGGAAATAATCATTTTCACCATCTCCGTTTGGAGTAAAAGCTGTTGGTAAGGCAGGTTCTAAAATAATTTGTACCTCGAAGCGTGCAGTATCTTCACATCCAGCCGTATCTGTAACAGTAAGGATTACATCATAATAACCACCGTCCGAATAAGAGTGGACCTCATTTTGATTAAATCCACCGATTCCGTCGCCAAAATCCCAATACCAACCGACTATAGAAGGATCATTTGATTCATCAGTAAAAAAGACGTCTTCAAGCGCTAATGCAGGTATTGGTGTTACAGACATTGCCGCATCTGGTCCATTTAATACATCTACATTATTCGTAACTGTACCTACGCAGCCCGAATCTGAGGTTACCGTTAACATAACCGGGTAAGTTCCTGAATTTCCAAATGTATAGGATGGATTTTGAACAGAACTGGTTCCAGCACCGCTATTGAAATCCCAACTCCAGGAACTGATATTACCAGAAGCCAGGAATGTGGCATCAATAAAATCAGTTTGTTCGTTCTCACAGGCATAATTGTTATTGAAATTTGCAACTGGAACAGGGTTAACATAGATGGTATGTTGCGTCGTATCGAAACAGCCATTTGTAGAACCGGCAATCAACGTTACTATATAATTTCCCGATCCTCCATACACATGGATCGGATCTGCTGCAATAGAAGTTGTTGCATCACCAAAATTATATTGCCATGTGTTTATTGTTCCATCAGTGGTAGTAGATTGATCTGTAAAATTCACCTGTTCACCATCACAGGCAGATGAAGCAATAAATGCAGCGTCAGGTTCTGCTTTGTATGTAACAGTTATTGTATCATCATCCGCAAGGCAGCCAAATTCAGCTGTAGATGTTAGAATGAGATCAACTGTACCATTCGCTATATCTAAAGGTGAAGGATAATAAAAAGTATTCAACAGGTTTGGGCTTGGGTCAAATGAACCGGTACCCAATGAGGTCCAGCTAGCACCAGATGCGGTTCCGGAAAGTGTTCCTGACAACGGAACTGGCTCATTCGCACAATATGATTGATCAATACCTGCAAAAACTATTGGTGGAGCAACAAACTGTAGCTCTAATGAATCTTGTTCCACAGGACAGATACCACCGCTTGTTGCCAGGTATAACCAAATGGAGCCTGATGATGTATCAGCAGTGGTTACCGTATATGTTGTATTGAGTGAATTTGGATCTGCAATACCACCGGATCCTGAAGTGGTCCATACTGTAGAAAAACCTGAGGTAACTGTACCGGTTAAATCCATGGTAGGGACATTCGCACATAAGGAATCGCTTGAAGTAATATTGACAACTGGTTTGTCCAAAATTGTAATCTGCAAGCTGTCTTCAACGGCCAAACAATTACCATTATTGGTTGAACTCAGTACAAGTGTAACTGAGCCGGAAGCTGTATCGGCCGCGGAGATTAAGTAGTCCGTAGACAGATTAAACTCTGATGGACTGAATGATCCCGAACCAGAAGTAGACCAAACGCCCGTAGTAGTTGGACCACTGACTAATCCTGAAAGAGGAACATCTGTGTCAGATGAACAAATCACCTGATCAGGACCTGCCAGAACACTTGGTGGTTCTGTAAAATAGAGTACCAATGTATCTTCATCATCCGGGCAAGCAAAAAAGCTTCCGCTAGAAGTAAGGTAAAGGACCACACTGTCATTGGCCAAATCTGTTGGAGATGGCGTATAGGTAGTATTGAGATTGGCTACATTTCCAAAGGATCCACCTGAGCCACCCGACCAGGTGGAAGCCAGAGCATATTGAAGTGTCCCTGAAATTGGAATTGCACCAACATTATTTTTACAATAAGTGTCATCAGGACCTGTGGTAACAAGAGGTGACTGGATAAAATTCACCTTCATGGTATCGTATCTCGGGTCACAGTTTCCTGTTGATTGCAACACGAAAGTTAAATAACCTTGTGTGTAATCAGATGAAACAGGGTCGTAAGTGGTGTTTAAATTGGTAGGATTATTAAGCGTTCCCGATCCATCCAAAACACTCCATATACCAGTCGTCGTTCCACCAGAAACAGATCCGTTGAGATCAATTTGGGTGGTGGAGCTACACAATGTTGTATCGGGTCCCGCATCTACAATTACCCTTCGTAAGAATGAGGATAAATAATGGTATAGGCAACCAGTGGTTGCACCACCGTTGATAACTCCAACAGAGAAGAAATCTGTAGAATTAGTGATGAGATTAGCAGAATTCACTGGTACATCTGTGGTATTAAAAGCGATTTGAGCCCCCATCCATGTTCCACCAGTTCCTGGCACAGGACTAAAGTCTGTAGCCTGCACTAGTGTTGGGTTTCCGTTTAAGGTGAAATTGCCTTCTGAACCGGCTGGGGTTACAATATTTAGCAGGAAACTTTGTCCATTCGCCCTTGAAAAAGATACCTGATCTGATCCGGCACAGTTTAATGGTGGAAGAATAGCTTTTCCTAGCTCACAACCATAACCAGACATGTGAAGGAGGTACACGTTTTTATCTGCCGATACGTAGCTGAGTTGTTGTGCGGCCGAGTTAATGGTGTAAGGATATGTATCTCCCTGATTTAGAATTACTGTAGTTGTGGTTACCCCGTCATTAATATTTACGGTGGTGTAGTTTTCTGTTGCCAGCACGTAGAACGATTCTTCAGAACCAGCATTTAAAAATCCTTTATTGATGATATATTCAGTACCAATTACATCTGTCGGAACAATTTGATCCCCCATGATATCATAACATCCTCCTCCCCCTGAAGGGTTCACAGAGTCATCTGTAACACTAACAGAAATTGCCTTATCTGATACAACTACGGTTCCGGCAAGATTATTTCCATACACATTGGTATTTTGAGTTACATTTTCAATGGTGTATGCCATTCCTTTTTGAGGAAGCGTTACAGAGTAGGTAATATCAGCTGGGTGTCCAACTACGTCACATTTTGGGGTGATGTAAATGACCGTATTATCTTCGGTTGCGACAACCTGTATTTGTTGTTTGGGTTGGGTGATCATTGCATCACCATTCAGATCACCTGTCAGTGTTCTATTATCCCATTTAGTTTGAAAAGGGCAAACAAATTCATACCCCATGCCATTTTGACCTTTCAGAGAATATGTTTCCGGATTATAGAAATTAGGAGAACGGGTTATAATGTCATAAACCACGGTAATTGGGAAATCTGACTCAACCTTAAATCCATTTGTAAGGACAGCATCAGCCGGCTTGCTTTCTAGAATATTAGCCCACATTAGATGCGTAACGTACTTGGTGAAAAGCGTGTTTGCACCAACTGTAAAGGTGGTATCATACGTGCCTGCCGGCTGGTATAACCGAATAGTAGTTGTAGGGTTATTGAAGGTTGAAAAGTGAAAGGCAATAGGATCTCTCCACCAGTGATCTGGTGTGACCCATGGAGCAGCAAACCAAAAAGTAGTATCAATCTGCGCTTTAGCTTCCTGGGTTCCCAGTTGGGACCAAAATCCCAGTGTTAGGATGAGTATTTTGAACCATTTCATAATTCAATTTTTTATTCTTTGTCTTTTTTCTTCCCCTCTTTATTCTCATCAAAAATGCTGTTGTTCAGTTGCTCGTCCTGCTCATCTAATGAAGGTTTTTTAGATGTAGTTTGGAAACTAAGCACGATTTCGTGTGAACCTGAATTATAGTTCTGCACATCTCCCAAAGAATAATCAAATGAGTAACCTATATGGAATCGGTTTTTAATAACAAAACCAATTGATACACCAGCAGCATCATCCATTCTATAAGTTAACCCTCCCCAAAACTTGTTGTCATAACTGGCCCGCAACATAAAACTGGCCTGTGGTTTCATTGGGAAAACATAATTCATCATTACAACAGGGGTCAAAATAAAGTCTTTTTTCTTCTTTTTAGGAGAACCAGTTTCATCAGCCGGACCGCCAGAAGTAGAAGTACCTGTGGAATCTGTTTCCACTTTCTTTTTCTTATTTAAATTCCAGTTATACCCAACTATTGCTGTATAATGTTTTGACAATCCGTCATTGAATCCTGTAAACTTGACGGCTTCACCAAAAATATGTCTCATGGATGCCATGACGAAGAATTTTTCTGAGTACCAGTTTAAACCTGCCTGCAAGTCAAAAGCACCCGTAGAAAGTACATTACCTGTTAACATGGGGTCTCCTTCATCTGCTAGTAAGGCATCATAGAGTTTTATATTGTATTGTTGAAATCCTGGTTTAACCCCAAATGCCAGACGCATAGTTTCGTTGAGCTTAAGATGATAAACATAATTGATAAGAAAACCTGTATTGGATACTAAACCGCTTCGATCATTAATTATAGATGCACCATAGCCGTGTTTTTGTTCATTTCTAAAAGATCCGTAATAATTGGCGTACAGAGATCTTGGCGCCTCGTCAAACCCAGCCCATTGAGCACGGAATCCGACATTGGCCATGTGAACATCCTTCATACCAGCCACAGCAGGGCTGTAATAATAATCATTCATCAGGAAGTTAGTGAAGACAAACTGTTGCTGCCCCTGAGCACTAATCCCAAGTCCCAAAAATGCTACTATGAATAAAAGTTTTCTCATTAGTTCTTTCCTGATATTAGCACGAGTAATGCTCCTTCATAAAACTCGTCCTCTGAGATTTTAATAATGTAGTAATAGTTTCCTTCCGGTACAAGTTCACCTTCATAGGTTCCATCCCACGGATCGGCATAACCAACACTTTGAAATACAGTCTGTCCCCAGCGATTGACGATTACGATTTCTGCGTTCGGATTTAAATAATCTATAAATTCTAACTTCCAGACGTCATTAAATCCATCTCCGTTGGGTGATATTGCGTTAGGAATCAACTGGTTAACTTCGGATGTAACGGTGTTTATAGTAATGAGTTTCGTAGTACTATCTTCACACCCTAATGGCCCCGTTGCCCATAACGTTACTTCATAGTTTCCATTGTCGAAGTATACCGTCGTAGGATTTTGGTCGGTAGAAACATCACCATTTCCAAAGTCCCAATAATATGTTGAAGCATACGTAGAAGTATCAATAAAGGTGAATTCCGCACCAATATTTAAACCGTTTGAAGTATTATAGAAGAATCCTGCGGATGGTTTCGGAGGAACATTAAGAACCTGAATATTGGTGTCTGAACATCCGTTAGTAGTTTGTACGATTTGTGTAATAGTGAAATTACCTATACCTGTAAATAGTTGTGAAGGGTTCTGTACAGATTGGTTACCCATTCCACCAAAATCATAATACCATTGATTAATTGTCCCGCTTCCAATGGTAGATGCATCTTGAAAATCAACTATTACCTGATCATTATCACAGGTTGACGTATAATTAAAGTCTGCTACAGGAAGTTCATATACGGTTACCACCTGTGTAGCGGTATCAAAACAACCGGCATCACTTTCAATAATTAAGGAGGCATTGAACGTACCACTGGAGCTATACATATTATAGGTGTCTGGAACAGATGCTCCGTTTCCATCTCCAAAGTCGTATTCCCAACTAATAATAGTTCCAAACCCATTCAGGCTGAAATCGGTGAAATAAGTAGTATCATTCTGACAAGCGAAATTAAAGTTGAAATTTGCGTTTGGCGGTGCGACAAAGTCAATGTCTACCTGATCATTTTCTGCAATACAATTTCCATTATTCGTAGAGGTCAGGGTTAAGGTTACTGATCCGGTGGTTATTTCACCCGGAGTTGGAGTGTACTGTGCAGTTAGAGTATTGGCATCAGGGGTAAAAGTACCTGCCCCTCCTGACCATGTACCCGTTGTGGTAGGCCCGTTAATCACACCGGACAGGTCAACAGCTGGAACATTAGTACAGGCAAAAAGATCAGCACCGGCATTAACAGAAGGTGAAGGAGTGAACGTGACAATAACACTGTCTTTGTCACTAGAGCACATTCCATTACTGGTTGATTCCAGATAGATTGTAATCTCACCCCCAGAAATATCTGTTGGGCTAGGAGTATAGGTGCAATTTAAGGTCAAATTATCAGGGCTGAATACACCATTTCCGCTTGTCGTCCATTTCCCAGTGGTCGTGGCACCATAAACAGTACCGGATAAATTAATGCTCGGATTGTTTGAACAGACGTATATGGTGTCATTTGCAATTTCTGCCACTGGTGGAGGTGTTATACTTAACATCATGGTGTCGGAGCCTGCATTACATGAACCATTTCCGGTTGAGTTAAGCACCAGGAATACCGTTCCAGCTGCCGTATCAGCAGCTGATGGAATATAAGTAGCATTTAACGTACTTGTTGATGGATTGAACGTTCCTGTTCCTGTTGAACTCCAGTTACCTCCCGTTGCACCTCCACTTACATCTCCATTCAGGCTTACTGTAGCATTATTTGCACATACAACCTGATCAGCACCTGCATTTACAATTGGGGCAGGAGTGACTGTTAGTACTAGCGTATCCTTAACCTGTGGACATGGTCCAGTTGAGGTAAGAATAAGGTTAATTGGACTAATAATTGTATCAATAACGGAGGCATTATAAGTGTTGTTTAATTGATCAAGTGAACCTGAAAAACTTCCAAATCCATTCGTGCTCCAGCTACCCGTTACATCTCCACCACCAACTATACCATTAAGGTTAAATGGAACATTTTGGCAAATAGTGGCATCCAGGCCAGCATCTACAAATGGATATGAGGTAAATTCGGATAAATAAGCGTAGGCTGCTCCCTGGCTATGTGCTCCACTTACAATACCCATCCCAAATACGTCTCCGGCATTTGTGATTTTGTTGTAACTGCCAACTGGAATTTCCGTGGTACTAAAATAGACAAGTGCAACTGAAAATTCTCCTCCGGTCCCAGGGACAAGTGTAAAATCTGCTGCTTGTATCATAGTTGAACTTCCATTTACGAGAAATTGATCTTCATAACCGGTTCGGATATAGACCAAAACTCCCAGTGAATCTGAAGTAGCTCTGGTAAAGGATTGTTCATATTTTCCAGCACAATATACATTTGGAACCTGCGCACCGGACAAATTACACCCAAATCCGGAGGCATGCCACAAATAAACTGGCTTTGAGGTGTGTACATAATTGTAGGTGTCATTGAGGTCATATTCATAAGTCTCACTCCAGCTAATTAGCGAATTAGTAGTGGTCATATTCTCAATTGTGATATTGGTATTGTTCTGGGTGCCTAGTATATAAATTCGGTCATCCGTAGAGGTTCCACGGTGTATTATAAAGTCTGTACCAAGAAATTCTGTTGGTGTGATTTGATCTCCCATACTTGAGGTACAACCTGCGTTCATAAGAGCACCTGAAAATACAGTTACTGCAACTGGTTTGTCTGACGAAATAATTGAACCGGCTAAAGAAGTAGAAGCGCTAAGGTTTACATCCCTGGCACTGTACGTCTCTCCTTCATTAAGCACTACATTATATGTTGTTCCTACCGAATGTCCAACGATATCTGTTTTAGGCGTTACGGCAATGGTAGTATTATTTTGTGTGGCGACAATGTCTATAGAACAAAAGGTACCTGGTGCCACGGAAGCGTTATCCCATTGTTTTTGAAAAGGGGTATAAAAATTATCTCCCAGCCCCTTGTTACCTTTTAGAGAAAAGATTTCTTTGTTGCTACCATTTGAAAGCTCGTAATATGCAGTAATATTTTCTGATGCTACTATTTTTAAGCCGTTGTTCGCGACAACATCAGCAGCAGGACTTTCAACGGCGGCTAAAAATGGTGTCAGATCAACACTTGAAGTTGCATTCGCTCCCAGATTCACAACTATAGGTGTAAATCCACCATTTGCTGGCTGTGAAATTGTTACGGTAGATGCTTGATCATATGACATTAACCGCAGATGAATAGGGGTGTCACCTTGTGATGATGAAATTTCAGGTGCCGCAAAGTAAAATAGTGTGTCCTGTTGGGCACGTAGATTAGATGTAAATCCCAACAATGTGATCAACAATCCAATCTTACCAACACCTGTGAAGTGCGATTTCAGTGTTTTGAATAATTCAGTCATTCCTCGTTAGTAGCAGTAGCCAATATCCTTAATGTCGTCAAAAATACAAATTAGAAGTTCATTCTATCGACTAATGTTGATTTTTTAACGACAAATTATTCTTAGTTGTAAACGAATGAAGATACAAAAAGGTTGAGGATTTCAAAGTTTTAGCTGATCTAATCAACTAAATTTTTCTCAAATAATTCTAGAATGCGCCTGTATTCATCAGTCCAGCTGCTTGTTTCTTTAAACCCATGTGGTTCAACAGGGTAACCGATTAGGTCCCAGTTTTTCTTGCCAAGTTCAATAAAGCGCTGACTCAACCGAACGACATCCTGATACTGAACATTATCGTCTTCCATTCCATGTAACAAAAGAAGGTGGTCCTGTAAATTTTCAGCAAAATAGATTGGGGAACTTACCTTAAATGCACGTGGATCAGTTTCCGGCGTATTTAAAATATTAGAAGTATAGGGATGATTATAATGGGCCCAGTCTGTTACCGATCGCAAAGCTGCTCCACATTTAAATTTCCCGGGTTCAGTCAATAGGGCCATTAAGGTTATAAATCCTCCGTATGATCCGCCATAGATACCTATTCTGGTCGAATCAATACCCCATTTGTCAATCAGGTATCGCCTTCCGTCAAGTTGATCGGATAAATCTTTTCCACCCATGTGACGGTATATTGCTGTTCTGTAATCTCGACCATATCCTTTGCTGGCCCGGTAGTCAATATCAAGAACTGTATAGCCTCTATCCCTTAAAAGGTTGTGAAACATGAATTCTCGGTAGTAACCACTCCACCAGTTGTGAGCATTTTGCAAATAGCCTGCTCCGTGAACAAAAATAACTGCTGCTCCATGTGTCTTTTCTTGATTTGGGGAGTACAACCTTGCGTAGATCTTTTCTCCGTCAGAAGCTTCAAAGGTGACTACCTCTGGAGCGTGCCAAGGGTATGCCTCAAATGATTTACTGGCAGAATGAGTTATTTTTTCTTTTTCAGCATTGGGCTTATTGTCTGCCAGGTAAATCTCCCAGGGTTGATTTTTATATGAATACCTAATAGCCAAGGATTTTTCATCAGGAGAAACTTCAACTTCATGATTTCCGTCGGCGATTAGTACCGGAATCCATTTTTTTGATTTTATCTCAAAATGGTAAAATTCTCTATTCCCCGGGTGCGTTTTGTTGGCTGTTACAAAAAACGTTTGTTTGTCGTTGGACAATTTAGCGTCGTGAATCTCAAATTCACCTTCAGTGAGTTGTGTTTTTTTCTTTTTGTCCAGGTGATACGCATATAAGTGCGAATAACCTGTTTCTTCTGACTGAAAATAGATGGTTTTATGATCAATCCATCCAACATTACCTCCAACGGAAGTCCACCCTGATATACCGGGCCCTCCAATCCAGGCCGTATCGCGCTGATGATCTACTTCAAGCAGGTTTCCTGAGGTATCTACCACGCAAATCCACCTGTCTTTATTATCATAGGATTTAATTTCTACCAGAAATTGATTGCCCTGGGCATTTGTGCCATGGTTGTGATAAATAACATTTTTTATTTCATCTGTTTTGGTTGATTCAGGATAATATTTGAAATAATCAGGTTGATCCTTAATACCACTCAGTTCCGAAACATCAATGAGGATTTTTTTTTCAGTTTTGAGATTGAACAGGTTCAATTCATGAGTTGGATCTTTTCTGCCGACTTTTGAACGTGCCTGCTTTAATTTTGTAAAACCATCCTCAGTAACATAAGAAGCATAAAGTGTGTTTTCGTTTTTAGGATAATCTGAATCCTCAAGCAATAGATATGTCTTTTGATCATTTATTTCAAACCAGCTCAAATTATTTTTCACTTCAATTTTTGCAACCGCGTCTGACTCATCTTGATCATTATCTTTATTCCTGTCCTGTATTACATTGAACAATTCTTGCTGCTGATTTTCTAAAAATCCTTTACTTGCTTGAGATTCCGGAGTGATGGGTTTCACCAACTGAATGAATGTGCCCTTATTAGGGTTAAATTCAATTATTTGATTAGAAATACTCAAAATTAAAGAACCATCAGGCATTACCTTGTTTAAACTGTATCGTTGGTGATAGGAGAAAATCACGGTAAATTTTTGATTTTCATATTTTAAAACTTGCGCTCCGTTTTTTGAGTAGAAGTATTTTTTGTTTCGGTCAGATATTGCCCCGCGCTTTGGAAAATCATTTATCTGATTTGGTGTCAATTGATGAAGATCTGTAGTTCTAATGTCATACACAAACCATTTGGCTTTGTCCTGATCATCTTTCCCCCAACTAAAATAAAAATGTACGTTGTCTGCTGACCAGCTGATATGATCAGGTTGATGACCAATAAAGTCATTACCAGCCATTATTTCTGATAGTTTAAGGCTATTCTCTGATGGTTGGCCGAATGAAATTGATGCAAAAAAAAGTGTACAAATGAACCCGGAAAATATGTATTTCATAGTGGATTTGATGTCGGGAGATTAAGCGCTGAAAAAAAGTTGTTCTAAATTATGCGCGCATAAGAAAAACTTATTACCTTTACAGCTAAGATAGAATTTTTTACATGAATAAAGAGCAACTATTTGAATTTCACGTTCGAAACAACTGGTTTAAAATATCCAGATATTATAATCAAATTGCTGCGGAGCACGATATGTCATTCTCCTGGGGGTTTATTTTACTTAATGTTGAAAAGGAAGGGACTCCTTCTACTTCATTAGGTCCAAAAATGGGAATGGAACCGACAAGTTTATCCCGAACTCTAAAAAATATGGAGGAGAGAGGGTTAATTTATCGAAAAACGAGCTCAGAAGACAAGCGAAAATCTCTGGTGTTTTTAACAGAAGAAGGTGTTGAGAAAAGACGGGCAGCAAGGGATGTTGTCTTGAAATTTAATGAAGGTCTCTATAAGAAAATACCTAAAACTAAGATTAAGGCTTTCTTTGAGGTGACTTACAAGATAGATGCTTATTTAAATGAATTAATGGACGAGAAAAAATAATAATCAATGAACCGACACATTAAAAAAGTAGCCGTATTGGGGTCCGGAATTATGGGATCCGGAATTGCATGTCATTTAGCCAATATTGGTGTCGAGGTTTTGCTTTTAGACATGGTGCCGAAGGAATTAAGTGACAAGGAAAAAGCAAAGGGACTTACTTTAGAAGATAAAGCAGTTAGAAACAGATTGGTCAATGATTATCTGACCGGATCTTTGAAGTCAAAACCTTCACCTATTTATAAGAAAGAGTTTGCTTCAAGAATCAAAACAGGAAATTTTGATGATGATTTTGAAAAAATCGCAAGTTGTGATTGGGTAATAGAAGTAGTGGTAGAGCGGTTGGATATTAAAAAGATCATTTTTGAAAAAGTTGACAAGTACAGAACGAAAGGAACACTTGTTTCTTCAAATACTTCCGGGATTCCAATTCACATGATGCTGGAAGGTAGAAGTGAAGATTTTCAAAAACATTTTTGTGGTACACACTTCTTTAATCCTCCAAGGTATTTGAGATTGTTAGAGGTTATACCAACACCGAAAACAGATCCCAAAATAGTTGATTTCTTTATGCAATACGGGGCTCGTTTCTTAGGAAAGAAGACTGTGCTTTGTAAAGATACTCCGGCATTTATTGCAAACAGAGTAGGGGTTTATTCCATTATGTCCCTTTTCCACACAGTAAAGGAAATGGGATTAACAGTTGAAGAAGTGGATAAGCTCACAGGTCCCGTTTTAGGTCGGCCAAAATCGGCAACCTTCAGAACTTGTGATGTGGTTGGGCTCGATACTTTAGTACATGTAGCTAATGGTTTGGTAGAAAATTGTCCGGATGATGAAGAAAGAGATACCTTCAAACTTCCGGATTATGTGGCCAAGATGGTGGAGAACGATATGTTGGGATCCAAAACCAAAAAAGGTTTTTACAAAAAGGAAGTCAAAGACGGTAATAAAGAAATATTGACCCTGGATCTTGAAACATTGGAATATCGCGAAAAACAAAGAGCAAGTTTTCCTGTATTGGCACAAACCAAAGAAGTGGAAGATCTCAATGAAAGAACCAAAATGTTGTTTTTTGCTAAGGATAAGGCCGGTGAGTTTTATAGAAAAACATTCTCTGGATTATTCGCCTATGTGTCAAACCGAATTCCGGAAATTTCAGATGAACTTTATAAAGTAGATGATGCTTTAAAAGCAGGATTTGGTTGGGAACTTGGGCCTTTTGAAACATGGAACCTAATTGGTGTGGAAAAGGGAATTGAAGTGATGAAGGAGAATGGAAAATCTCCAGCCGAATGGGTTTCAAAAATGATCAAGGACGGCAATAAAAGCTTCTATCAAATTGACAAGGGGGTTAAAAAATATTACGATCAAAATGCCGGAGAATACAAAGTTATTCCAGGAACAGAGGATCTTGTAATACTGGATAATCTCAGAGATTCAAATACCGTTTGGAAAAATCAGGATTGTCATTTAGTTGATCTGGGAGACGGAATCTTAAACCTGGAATTCCACACAAAAATGAATACGATTGGAGGCGGAGTACTTCAGGGAATTCAGAAAGGCATTGAGCTGGCAGAAACGGATTACAAAGGACTGGTAATTTCAAATACCGGACAGAACTTTTCAGCAGGAGCCAATGTTGGACTTATTTTCATGATGGCTGTAGAGCAGGAGTATGATGAACTGAATTTTGCAATCAAGCAATTCCAGGACACCATGATGCGCATTCGTCACTCGGCATGTCCGGTAGTTGTGGCACCGCATAATATGGCACTTGGAGGTGGATGTGAAATGTCCATGCATGCTGATAAAGTTGTTGCCCATGCCGAACTATATATGGGATTGGTAGAATTTGGGGTTGGTTTGATTCCGGGAGGAGGAGGAACCAAGGAGTTTGCCAAAAGACTTTCGGAGGAATTAAAAGAAGGAGATGTTCGTGTAAACAGATTCAGGGAAAAATTCCTAACCATTGGTCAGGCCAAAGTCTCCACATCAGCGTATGAAGCTTTTGATCTCGGCTATTTGCGAGAAGGTATTGATGAAATAGTATTAGACAGAGATTATCAGCTTACCCGTGCTAAAGAAGCATGTCTGAATTTATACAATAAAGGATATTCTCAACCCGTGAAAGAGAAGAACATTACGGTACTGGGCGCGGAGGCATTAGGACTGGTTTATGTCGGTGCAGACTCAATGGAGCATGGTAACTATATTTCAGAACATGATGCCTATATCTCTGAGCAGCTGGGATATGTTCTTGCCGGTGGTGATTTGTCTGAATTGACAGAGGTAGACGAACAGTATCTTCTTGATTTAGAACGTAAGGCGTTTCTTGATCTTTGTACCAAGAAGAAAACGCTGGAACGAATTCAATCTATTGTTACAAAAGGTAAAATTCTAAGAAATTAAACAATGAGCAAAACAGCATATATCGTTAAAGCATATAGAACAGCCGTAGGTAAGGCTAAAAGAGGAGGATTTAGATTTTCTCGTCCGGATGATCTTGCTGCAGATGTTATTAAGCATATTTTAAGTGAAGTTCCAAATCTTGATCACGACCTGATTGATGATGTCATTGTTGGTAACGCCATGCCGGAAGCAGAGCAAGGGTTAAACGTTGGACGTTTTATCTCCCTCATGGGATTAAATACTGAGAAAGTTCCGGGAATGACCGTTAATCGGTATTGTTCATCAGGATTAGAAACTATGGCCATTGCCACTGCAAAAATTCAGGCGGGAATGGCTGACGTGATTATTGCCGGTGGAACAGAATCCATGTCGGCTATTGCTATGGGCGGTTGGAGAGTTGTTCCCAACTCAAAAATTGCCAGGGAACACGCCGATTGGTATTGGGGAATGGGAAACACGGCCGAAGCTGTGGCTGAAAAGTACAAGGTTTCGCGTGAGGACCAGGATGAATTTGCCTATAATTCCCACATGAAGGCATTGGCCGCAATTAAGGAAGGAAAATTCAATGATGATATAGTTCCTATTCAGGTGCCGGAAGTTTATTTAGATGCAAACGGCAAGCGAGCAGAAAAAACCAACGTGGTTGAGGTAGATGAAGGACCAAGAGAAGGAACAAGTATTGAAGCATTGTCAAGACTAAAGCCTGTGTTTATGCAGGGTGGAACCGTTACGGCGGGAAATGCATCTCAGATGTCTGATGGTTCGGCGTTTTGCTTGATTATGTCTGAGGAAATGGTGAAAAAACTGAATCTTGAGCCGATTGCCAGACTTGTTTCCTATAAAGTTGTTGGTGTTCAACCTAGAATTATGGGAATTGGACCTGTGGATGCGATTCCCGGAGCACTTGAAATGGCTGGATTAAAACAAAAAGATATTGGATTGGTTGAATTAAATGAAGCCTTTGCTTCTCAATCGCTGGCTGTAATTCGTGAAACCGGCTTAAATCCTGATATTGTAAATGTAAATGGAGGCGCGATTGCATTGGGTCATCCACTTGGTTGTACCGGAGCAAAATTATCGGTACAGCTAATTAATGAAATGAAAAGAAGAAACGAAAAATACGGTGTGGTAACCATGTGCGTAGGTACCGGACAGGGAGCCGCCGGAGTAATTGAAGTATTATAAGTTATGAGTACAACAGAAGATAAAAAACCAATTAAAGGGGGTGAATTCCTGATCAGGGATTTGGACGCCCATGAAATATACACGCCTGAAGGATTTAATGAAGAACAGCGAATGATCGCTCAGACTTGTCTTGATTTTATTCGTCAGGAAATCGACCCGGACATGGATAAAATTGATGCCATGGAGGAAGGTTTGATGCAAGCAAAATTAAATAAGGCTGGAGAACTTGGGATGCTTGGACTTTCTGTACCAGATGAGTACGGAGGAATGGGCGTGGATTTTCCAACGTCACTTTTGGCTACAGAGTATTTGGGAAGAGGAAATTCTTTTTCCGTTGCTTACGGAGCGCATACCGGTATAGGTACTTTGCCAATTCTTTATTTTGGGAATGAAGAGCAAAAGAAAAAGTACATTCCTAAATTGGCATCAGGGGAGTGGAAAGCTGCTTATTGCTTAACCGAACCAAGTTCAGGTTCTGACGCGAATTCTGGTAAAACAAAAGCCGTATTGTCAGATGATGGCAAGCACTATACTATGAACGGACAAAAAATGTGGATTACCAATGGTGGATTCGCTAATGTCTTTACTGTCTTTGCAAAAATTGGTGATGATGAAAATCTATCTGCATTTATTGTAGATGCGGATGCTGAAGGAATTTCCCTGAATCCTGAAGAAAAGAAAATGGGAATTAAAGGTTCATCTACCCGTCAGGTGTTCTTCAATAATGTGAAGGTTCCTGCTGAAAATTTATTAGGCGAAAGACAAGGTGGTTTTAAAATAGCTGTTAATATCCTCAATATCGGAAGGATTAAACTCGGAGCTGGGGTTTTAGGCGGTGCGAAAGAAACGATCAACTATTCTGTGAGATATGCGAACGAAAGAGAACAGTTTGGGAGACCTATCTCAAAGTATGGTGCTATCCGACATAAGTTAGCCGAGCAGGTTATCAGAACGTTTTGTCTTGAATCAGCCACTTACCGCGCAGGTTTTGATATTGAAAACCTGATCAATTCACTGGTTGAGGATGGTATGGATAAAGAAAAAGCAACGCTTGAAGGCATCAAAGAATATGCAGCTGAATGTGCTATTTTAAAAGTGGTAGGATCAGAAACGCTTGATTATGTAGTAGATGAAGGTGTTCAAATTCACGGTGGTATGGGATATTCAGCAGAATCACAGGTGGAAAGAGCTTATCGCGATTCTCGAATAAATCGAATCTTTGAAGGAACGAATGAGATAAATCGAATGTTGACGGTAGATATGATCCTGAAAAAAGCTATGAAAGGCGAGTTGGATCTTATGGGACCTGCACAAGCTGTAGCTGGGGAACTAATGAGCATTCCTGATTTTGAAGATCCTTCTGAAGAATTGTTCGCAGAAGAGAAGAAATACATTTCAAATTTCAAGAAAGCAATTCTTATGGTTGCAGGTTCTGCTGCACAGAAATTAATGATGGAACTGGCCAAACAACAAGAGATTCTCTTAAATGTGGCGGATATGATCAACGACACGTATGTTGCAGAATCAGCATTGTTGAGAGTAGAAAAGATGGTGGCAACAAAAGGAGAAGAAGCATGTAAGGATTACATTGCTATCGTAAAAACCTACATGTTTGATGCAGCTGACCGCATAAACAAAAGTGGTAAAGATGCATTAATGGCGTTTGTTGAAGGAGATGAATTGAGAATGATGATGATGGGATTAAAACGCTTTACGAAAGTAGAGGCGTATAATACCAAAAATGCACGGCAACAAATTGCACAAACATTGATCGATAAAAACGAATATTGTTTTTCAGATGCATTAAATCAATAACATCAAATCCCGGTTCAAATCCGGGATTTTTTTTGAACTATATATGCGTGCATTTGTTTTATTAATAGCAGTACAATCACGAACATAAACCTTTGGAATAATATTCTTTTGAATCATTCCAAATTATAGCTATACTTGAATATGTCTAAGGTAGAACCAACAATTGATACTTCACAATGGGTAGATGAATACTCGGATATGTTGTATAACTATGCAAATACACGTGTGAATGATCATGAATTGGCGTTAGACCTTGTTCAGGACACGTTTGTTTCAGCGTTGAAAGGCCTTAAAAACTTCAAAGGAAAAAGTACGGTTAAGACCTGGTTATTCTCCATTCTTAAAAGAAAGATCATTGATCACTGGAGAAAGCAGGAATCCAGAAAGACAAGGCCAATGTCTGCGCTTGGAACGGCAGAAGAATCTGGTGAAGAACGCGTGTTGGAACGTCAAAATCAGGGTACAGTGTCTCAGATAGAGGTTGACTACGATAATAAGGAACTCAGAGAGGCAATAATGGGATGTATCCAGGAGTTACCTGAACGTTGGAAAGGTATCATTATCGATAAGTTGGTGGAAGAGAAGAAAAGTGAAGAGGTGTGTAAGGAGCACGAAATAACACCGTCCAACTTGTGGGTGATCGTTCATAGGGCTAAGGTCCAGTTAAGAGAATGTCTTACGATAAAATGGTTTAATTCATGATTAATTGTGAAAAGGCGGGTCAGTTAATCGAACAAAAAGAGTTCGAGAAGATAGGTTGGTTTCGGAAAAGGAAACTGAAACTGCACCTGAAAGTATGCAAAATGTGCCGTAAATATGATGAGGACAATATCGTCTTGTCCAAGATAATTCGCATGGCCGGAGTACAATTCTCGGACCGTCAGATCTCAGCAGAAGATAAGGAACGCATCAAGGCGCACCTGACGAACCACCTTTAATCTACCATATTTATTCCTGTAAAATTTTGCGGATTTATCTGTTTCAACTCAGCTTTGATTTCATCTGAAATATCAAGGGTATCAATAAATCGTTGAATACTCTCTTTGGTAATAGCCTCATTCGTACGCGTTAACCCCTTTAAAGCTTCATAAGGTTTTGGATATCCTTCACGTCTTAGTACGGTCTGAATAGCCTCTGCTACAACTGCCCAGTTATCTTCAAGGTCAGAATTCAGTTTATCCTTATTGAGAAGTAGTTTGCTTAAGCCTTTTAAGGTCGACTTAAATGCAATCATGGTATGTGCAATCGGTACGCCAACGTTTCGTAGTACTGTTGAATCTGTCAAATCCCGTTGCAATCTGCTAACCGGTAGTTTTGCCGCCAAATGTTCAAACATTGCATTGGCAATTCCAATATTCCCTTCAGAATTTTCAAAATCTATAGGATTTACTTTATGCGGCATTGCAGATGACCCAATTTCTCCATCCTTAATTTTTTGTTTAAAATAATCCATAGATATGTAGGTCCACATGTCTCGGTCCAGATCAAGAATAATAGAATTAATCCGTTTCAATGCGTCAAAAAGCGCTGCTGCATTATCGTAATGTTCTATTTGTGTGGTTGTTTGACTCCTGTCAATATGGAGGATGCCTTTGATAAAGCTATTGGCAAAACTCACCCAGTCTATATTCGGGTAGGCCACAAAATGTGCGTTCATATTACCCGTAGCACCGCCAAATTTAGCCGAAAAAGGAATGGCCAAAAGTTGTTGTTTTTGAATGTCAAGACGTTCTACAAAGACAAACATCTCCTTACCTAATCGGGTTGGTGATGCCGGTTGCCCATGTGTCCGGGCCAACATTGGTATGTCTTTCCAAGCCTGTGCAAATTCATTAAGCGTCAGCATGATATCATCCAACAATGGGATGTATTCATTATAAATAGCATCCTGCATGGACAATGGAATAGCCGTGTTATTAATATCCTGAGATGTTAAGCCGAAGTGAACAAACTCTTCAAATTGACTGATCCCTAACGACTTAAATTTATCCTTGATAAAGTATTCAACTGCTTTAACATCATGATTGGTTGTGCTCTCAATTTCCTTGATTTTTTCAGCATCCTCCTCGGTAAATTTCTGATAAATATCCCTGAGGACATCTTCTTTATCTTGCGGAAAATCGGCTAAAGCACCAATGTTTTCCTTTGTGAGCGCAAGGAAGTACTCAATTTCAACTACCAGACGGTATTTGATCAATGCGTACTCTGAAAAATATTCAGTTAGGTTTTCAACTTTTGAACGGTATCTCCCATCCACAGGAGAAATAGCAGTCAATGCATTCATGATGATCAGCAATTAAGGATTTGTCTCCAGGTGCTTCACTTTAGCAAATGAAGAGGGGCAAAGATAGTGAAAAGCCCAAATTGGTCAAGGAAATAATGTTGTTCAATATACCTCAAAATCATCTTTCTTATGGGTATTCTTCTTTTTCGTGGGTTCCGGGTATTGTTCCTGAATCAAAAAGAATTTAATAATGGCGTAAATGACACTAATGATACCGGAAATAAGTAAAATTCTTCCAACAACTCCTATAATTGAACCGAGTGGAAGAATAGTGAGGAACAAACCTATTCCCAACAAAGGTGCACCTCCCATTAATGCCTTCATGGCTGATTCTTTATGAACCGCTTTCGGGTTAAATTCACGATTATAGCGCGCTACTCTTTTTTCCTGAATGGGATCCAGTTCAAATTCGTTGCAATTATCAGTAAATGTTGGTTTGGCGTCTGTCAACCCACAAACAATCCCTTCTTTACGGCTAACCGCTCGGTTTAGGCATTTTTTACAGGTTTCAAGTTGCTTCATTTTAACTGTTCATCAGCTCTGTTAGGATTTTTTCAATCGTAAATCCTTCAGCTTCTGCTCGGTAATTGCGAACAATACGGTGTCTTAAAATTGGGAATGCTACCGCTTTGACGTCTTCAATATCGGGAGAGTATTTTCCATTAATAGCCGCATAACATTTGGCTCCGATTACGAGATATTGTGAAGCCCTGGGGCCTGCTCCCCAATCCAGATATTTTTCTGTAAGCGGATGAGTTAATCCCCCCGTTTTTCTTGTCTTTCCAACCAATTTCACAGCATATTCATACACTGCTTCAGGTACGGGAATTCGACGTATTAGATTTTGAAAGTAAATGATTTCTTCACCGCTCAATATTGAATTCAACTTAAAAGTTACGTCCGAAGTGGTGTTTTTTACAATATTGATTTCTTCTTCATAACTTGGATAATCTACCCAAATATTAAACATGAATCGGTCCAATTGCGCCTCTGGCAGAGGGTAGGTTCCTTCCTGTTCAATTGGGTTTTGTGTAGCAAGTACAAAGAATGGTTTCTCCAATTCGTATTTATTCCCGGCAGCCGTTACGTTTTTTTCCTGCATTGCTTCTAACAGAGCCGCCTGAGTTTTTGGAGGTGTACGGTTTATCTCATCTGCAAGGATAATATTGGCAAAAACTGGTCCTTTAATAAACTTAAAATTTCTTGATTCATCCAGAATTTCAGCTCCAACAATATCGGATGGCATTAAATCCGGGGTAAACTGAATTCGCTTAAAACTCAACCCTAAGGAATCGGATATTGTTTGTATTAATAAGGTCTTGGCAAGACCGGGAACCCCAACAAGCAAACTGTGACCATTTGAAAAAATTGACATCAATACCTGTTGAACCACTTCGTCCTGACCAACTATTACTTTGTGAATTTCTGCTTTTAGTGCATTATACTTTTTTACGAGTAAGTCTACTCCTTCTTTGTCTGATAAGTTTTTTTCCATTCTGTTTTTTGTGCGTTCGGTAAATATAGTTAGAAGTATTATATAACTGAATTCAAAGGAGGTTCATTCGATTTTACCTTTTTCCCGGCAAGTACAAATCCAAATACCGCTCCAACAATCCCACCGATAATGTGCGTAGTGTGCGATATATTATCATCTTCAAATGTTCCCATAATCTCCTTTCCAATGTATATCAGTACAATTAAAACAAACGTAAGCGGTATCTCTTTATTTTTGAAATTAACAAGAGAAACCAAAAGAATTAACATAAATACGACACCACTGGCACCCAGCAATCCAACATCAAAAAAGATGATTTGAATAAGCCCGGTTACAAGTGCGGTTGTCAGGATCATAATAAGCAGGTTTTTACTGCCATATTTATATTCAACAATAGGTCCTAATAGCAGAAAAAATGCCATATTTCCCATTAAATGCTCAGTACTGGCATGGCCCACAGCATGGGAAAATAACCTGAAATACCACAGAGGGTTATCGGTATCCCATTCCGGAAAAACGACAAATAAATTACTTCCAATCTTCCAGTAACTAAGTATATACACTATAGCACATACAAATGAGAAGATAAGAACTACAGGTGAATTAAAAGTTAGCTTCATAACGAGGGATAATTGCTATTTTTGCTCAATAACTATCAAATATAAAGCTTCTATGTTGAGATGGAAGAAAATGCTTTTGCTTTTAACGTTCGTTTCATTTATGTCACAGATACATGCACAAATCGTAACTGGGAATGAAAACAAGGAAACAGAAAAAGAAGAACCGACAAAAGAGAAGAAAGAAAAGAAACCACGTGAAAAAGTAAGCAGAGATAGCCTTACTGGAACCACCTATTACCTGACGGGTCTGTATACCTTTGGTCACCGTTACTTTCAGGATAATAGCATAAGTCAAAGTTATTCAGAATGGGAAAATCAGTTACCAGGACAGTCAGGAGGAGGAAGTTTTGGCATCTTATTTCCGATAACCAATGCCTTAAGTATGGATTTGGGCTTCACCTTTTTTGGGCATACAGAGCAGTATTTATATAGTGATGAGGTCAGTGACTCTACATTTTCTTACAGTAATACCTACGTACATATTGGCATGCCTGTCAAATTACGATACACGTATGGTGATAAATTGCAGGTTTTCGGATTTGCTGGATTAACCCCATTAAATGTTGTCAACATCAGATATAATGAGAATTACACCAGGGCAAACGGCACAACAGTTGAAAAGGACGTTGAAGTAATAAAAGAAGATAAACTTGCGATTTTCAACCTCATGGCAAGTGCAGGAATTGGATTGACGTATAATTTTGAATGGTTCGGAATAACGCTATACCCTGAGTATAGACACCATCTTTTTAATACCTATAACTCACAACGTCCCTTTGATCACAAAATGTATGGGTTGGGAGTTAACCTTGGTTTAACACTCAGGTTCTAACAAATCTGTTTATTACTGAGGGAAGCCTGTCAATAATATCTGACGCCAGTAGTCCAATTTCACCATGATCACGTGCGTAAGTGTCTGCGGCATATCCATGTATGAACATCCCAAAACTGGCTGCACCCTTCGCAGTATAGCCTTGCGCTAAAAACGCGCCGATAATTCCTGTTAATGCATCTCCCATACCAGCACTTGCCATTCCAGGATTACCGGAACTATTGATGTAGATTTTCCCTGTAGGTGTAGTTAATTTAGAATGTGGGCCTTTCTGAATGATAAAGACTTTATACTTGATAGAAAATTCCTTTTGTGCAGCTAATAGTTCTTCATCAGATCGGTGAATTCCTACTATCCTTTTTAATTCACCAATATGCGGTGTCAGAATACTGTTTTCAGGAAGTTTTGCATTTAATTCCGTGTGTTGAGCCAATAAATTCAGTGCATCAGCATCTAAAACCAAAGGTTGGTTCGTATCGAGCACAAGTTTTAAAAGCTCCAGTGATTTTTCAGTGGTACCAAGGCCGGGACCTATGGCAATGCCTGTTGTTTTATCATTGAGTTTAAATTCGTCGGCAGGTTGCCAAATAACTTCAGGAGTGGACGTGTTCAATGGAATTTTTCCGTCTTTATCAGATATAGCATTTACATAACCTACACCAGCTCTGCTTGCAGCTCGTGCAGCAATTACAATAGCACCAGTCATATCTCCTAATCCTCCTATCAACGTTAAAAAACCTGTACTTCCTTTATGATCAAATTTTCTTCTTGGAACTAGGGCAATATCTTCACTCAGGATATATTTAGCTAAAACTTCCGCTTTAAATTCGGGATGCAAACCAATATTTATTATTCTAAACGTACCAACAAAACCGGCATAAGTCGGGAAGAAAAAGGGCATCTTCGGAGCCATAAACGAAAGCGTTTCATCTGCCTCAAAAACAGCAGGAAAACTTGTGTTTTCGTGATTATTTGTTGCATATAATCCGGAAGGGATATCAATAGCAACCTTGCGGCCTTTTAACCCATTCATTTGGATAATTACCTCTGCAATCCATCCTTCGACAGGACGATTCAGTCCCGAACCAAAAACAGCATCAATGATAAGTTCTGATTCATGGGTAATTTTATGAGAAGATTCCGTTAACTCAACAACTGTAACTGTTTTTGGTAATCGCTTATAATTTACCTTAAAGTCATCAGAACCCTCTGCAAAATTCAAATGATAAATTGTTACCTTTTTATTCTCTTCGCTCAATAAGCGTGCTATTACTAAGCCATCTCCACCATTATTACCCGGCCCACAAAAAATAGCAACTTCCTGAAACACATTTCGTCCTAATATAGCTTTAGCAGCTAAGGACGCCGCCCTTTCCATAAGGTCCACAGATGCAATAGGTTCGTTTTCAATGGTGTATTTATCCCACTGTTGCATTATTTCTGATGTGTAAACCGGTAGGCTCATTGAACTTGTTTAATCATATTTACGACCTGTGGTAAAAGAGGTTCGCTTTCATCATTAATAATGATAAAATCGGCCAAAGGGATTTTTTTCTCATCCGACCATTGACTATCCATCCGGGATTTAATTTCTTCTTCTGACAACCCGCTCCTTTTTTTAACACGGCTTATCTTCAGATCGTATGGTGCGGTTATGAGACAGATGAAATCGTAATTTTTGTATGAACCGGTTTCAAATAAGATGGCGGCTTCTGTAAAGACGATTTTCGAACCCGATTTGAGTGCCCAATCATTGAATCTTTGTCTTACCCGGGGATGAATGATGGCGTTAAGTTCTTCGCGGAGGGAGTTGTCTTTGAAGACTTTCTGAGCGATATAAGTACTATTCAAACCATCTTTGTTGTAAGCTTCAGTTCCGAAAACTGAAGTTACTGCTCGAATGGCAGAAGGGTCTTCGTTGATTATTTTTTTTGCTTCGGCATCAGCATAAAAAACGGGATAACCCATGGTCTCAATGATCTGACAAACATAGGATTTGCCAGAGCCAATACCACCGGTTATCCCGACTGATATATAATTTTTCATTACGCCGCGGGCGTTTCTAGATCTCTTCTACTTCGATCATCTTGAAAGGAAGATCGATAATTGCCTGGTAATCTTCACCAGCTTCTTCCATATCCTCATCATCCTCTTCAAAATACCAGTTCACTTTCACTTCAGTGTTTCCGGCATTTAATTTTTCCAATTGCTTGAAAAGGTCAAGAATACACTTTGAAGATGACGTGTTGAAGTACTCTAACTTTACATCCACAATGGTGTTGGGTTTAGGGGATGCAGCATAGGCATCAATCCAATCGTTCAAAGGCTTGTAGAACTCGATAGAATTTTCAGGAATAGATCTTCCTTTTAATTCTAGCACACCATTTTCGCAATCGAAATTCACCGTAGGTGTTTTTGCTGATCCTTCTAAAGTTAAATTTTCCATAATCTATTATGTAATTACTCTGCTATTTTAACAGCTAAACTAAAAAAAGTTGTTGTATCATTAATTGGGCTAAAACTAAAGTCTAGTTTTTCACCCGATTTCCTTGCTATATCAATCATTCCAAGTCCTGCTGTTCCTTTACTGGAAAGGGACCCTTCACTGAGTACTTTTTTATAATAGGCTTTGAGCTCAGCTTTATCCATACTGTTTACAAGCTCAAGCTTATCTTTTAACGCAGGTACATCTTGCGTTTTCATGTAATTTCCCGTAGTAATTTCGTATTCATTTTCCCTTTTCGCAATCATTAACAATGCAGATTTGTCTTCAAGGGGAACATGAATAACGTCGTCCTGATCAATATGGTGATACAGATTTTGCAGACATTCTACTAGTATATTAAACACCTTCTTCTTAACCTTTGGCTTCTCATCTATATGGTCCATTTTGGACTCCATGATCTGCAAAATGGTGGTTAATAATTCCGAAGTAATCATCCCTTTGAAAGACAAAAGAACATTTTTTTCTTCGAGCTGTTTGTATATTTCGTAAACCTTGTCCACTCTAACTACGTGCAAGGCAAATATATAAAATTAAGTTATCTAACCTTAAGATTAGTGCCCATATTTTGACAATGTCCTGAAAAGAGTATTAATTTTGAGCAAAATACTCCCGAATGTCAGAGTGGTACAAGGATTGGTTCAATACCGATTATTATCATATCCTATATAAGAATCGTAATTATGATGAGGCAGAGTCCTTTATGCGGCAGCTCGTAAAGCACCTTGATCTTAAAAAAGGAACGAGCGTTCTTGATCTGGCTTGCGGTAAAGGACGTCATTCTATCTACCTTAACAAGCTAGGGCTTGATGTTTTAGGCATTGATCTATCTCAACGGAGCATTCAGTTGGCACGCAAATATGAAAACGAAACCTTAAGTTTTAAAGTGCATGATATGCGGAAACCACTTCCAGGTCAAACATTTGATGTAATTTTTAATCTGTTCACTAGTTTCGGATATTTTGAGGATGTGCAAGATGACCAACGGGTTGTGGACGCAATGTGTCAGAATCTCAACCCTCAAGGCGTAGTTATAATTGATTACTTGAATGTGTACAAACAAGTGCAACGCCTTCCTGTCGAGGAAGTTAAATCTTTTGATGATATTCACTTCAACATATACAAGTATCAGGAAAAGGACTTTATAAGAAAACGCATTGAGTTTGAAGATAATAAACAGAATTTCTCCTTTGAAGAAAAAGTAAGGGTTCTTTATTTGGAAGATTTTAATGAATTACTACAACATGCAGGGTTTATTATTGAGGATGTTTTTGGTGATTACAATTTGTCTACTTTTGATCCCGAAAAATCAGAAAGACTGATCATAAAAGCCAGGTTAAAGGATTAATAAATGGAGTTGTGGGTTAAAATTATTGGGTTGTTTCTATCTGTTATTACAGGCGGAATTCTGGTGGAGTTATTCAAAAAAACGTCTCATCTTAAGTTATTACTATCATTTTCAGGGGGATTTTTACTCACGATTATTTTTACTCATATTTTTCCTGAGTCCTATGCAAAAGAGGGCAGAATTACCGGATACTTTATACTTCTTGGATTTCTATTACAGTTAATCCTTGAGTATTTTTCAAAAGGAGCAGAACATGGCCACACCCACAATCACAAAGATGATCACGTTCACAAAGTATTTCCGCTGGCAATTTTTGTCAGTCTTTCTTTGCACGCTTTTATTGAGTCTATTCCATTGGATCACCACGGGCATCATCATGTTGACGACTTATTTTGGGGTGTCATTTTACATAAAGTGCCAGTGGCGGTAGCTTTAATGACCATCTTTAAGACAGCCGGCTACAACAAGATGACATCCTGGGTGTATCTTGTGTTATTTTCATTAATGGCTCCATTAGGTTTGATGGTTGGTGAACCGATTTTGGAAGTCATGAAAATTGATCCATCCTATATATTGTCTATTGCTGTGGGGATGTTTTTACACATATCCACTACAATTATTTTTGAATCCAGTGAAGGACACAAGCTTAACTTACTCAAACTCATGGCGATACTTTGCGGATTTGCAGTAGGGATGCTGATGGCTTAGCTTCAGACTGATTTAGCTCAACCGGTTTGATTAATCATTATCTTTTGTCTGAGAAATCTGATTAAATTTGTTTAGAATAAAAAACTAAAAAAGATAAAATGGGAGTATTAGTAGGAAAAAAGGCACCTCTTTTCAAAGCACCAGCTGTTGTTAATGGCGGAGAGGTAGTTCAGGATTTTTCATTAGAACAATTTATTGGCAAAAACTATGTGGTATTGTTCTTCTATCCAAAAGATTTCACATTTGTTTGTCCAAGTGAGTTGCATGCGTTTCAGGCAAAATTGGCTGAGTTTGAACAACGAGGAACAAAGGTAGTTGCCTGTTCAACAGATACAGAAGAAACGCACTGGGGATGGTTGCAAATGGACAAAGCTGCCGGCGGAATCAAAGGAGTGACGTATCCGATTGTTGCTGATACCAATAAAACAATTGCAGATGCGTATGATGTATTGTTAGGTGAATATGATTATACACCAGAAGGAGAGCTTATAGCAACAAATACTATGATTGCATACAGAGGGCTTTTCCTTATTGATAAGAATGGTGTCGTTAGACATCAGGTGGTGAATGACCTTCCGCTTGGAAGAAATGTGGACGAAGCAATTAGAATGGTAGATGCCCTTCAGTTTAATGAGGAGCATGGAGAAGTGTGTCCTGCTAACTGGACCAAAGGAGCAGACGGAATGAAAGCTTCTCATGAAGGAGTAGCTGAATACCTGGCAACACACTAAATTTAATTTACGAAATTCGTTGAGCCGTCAGTAATTTTTTATTGACGGCTTTTTTTATGCATAACTCCCAACCTTTTGGTACATCACGCGTTTAGACCATTACCGATCAAATCAAAAGGAATGCGTAAAATTAACTTCTTCCTGTTGTGTTTTGTATGTGGCACTCTGACGACATCCTGTAAAAAGGGTGAAAATGACCCATTTCTTAGTATTTATTCCAGAAAAGCAAGAATGCATGGAGAATGGAATATTGGCGATTATTCGTATAATGACAAAACCTCTAATGCAGATGGAGATTATGTGAGTGTGACTGAAACCTACGAGGAAAATGAAATTCTTCGAATTACTGAGGAATATAGTGCGTCAAACGGTACAATAAGTTATGATACTTCATTAATTATAGTGGATTATGTGAAGTATACATTTGATAAAGCCGGAACCTGGTCAGTTGATTACTATAGTACAGAGCGGTGGACAAATGTTCAGTATATAGGTGGGTCTATGAGCTATGATACGCTTATTACCGTAAAGAAAATAAGCGAAAGTGGCGACTGGAGTTTTCTTGGAAAGGTCGAAGGAGAGTACAAGAATAAGGAAAGAATCGCCTTAAATTTATTGTCACAGACTAAAAATCAACAGATTACTTCCTATAACACCACAATTGGTTTAGATGATACAGTCAGCACAGTCAATTATGGGAGTGAATCAGTAGATGTTTCAAATTATTATAGTGGAGAAAACAATACCATTATTGAGATAGACCAACTAAAACGTAAAGAAATGATTTTTAAAGAAAAGCGAAAAAATAGTGGCTCATACACGGTGATTCCTTACCAGGGTAATCCCACAACCACGATTAATGATGAGTTTTATTCGGAGTCCGTATTAATTCTGGAAAGAATATAGTCTTATCAACCATCAATACTTTAAAAGTATTTCTACGGAAAAGTACAATTATTATTTTCTAATCCCAACCTATTTTATACATTTACGTTGTATTGATTGAATTGAAAATTTAGTAACTAATATTTTAACAATGAAAAAAACAATTTTAATGTTTGCCGCAGCAGGTTTAATGCTTGCTACACCTTCTTGTAAAAAAGGAGAAAATGACCCAGCTTTATCTTTATCATCAAGAAAAGCAAGATTATCTAAAAACTGGAAACTTTCAAGTGCTGAGTATACTACAGTTGACGTATATGATTGGGGTGGAGATACGTATACATCAACCACTACATACAGCTATGATGGTACCAATATGACAACAGTGACTTCATTAGCAGGACCTGGAGGAACAGTAACTAACCCAGCTGACGTGAGAACGTACTCTGAGCAACACACTTTTGAGAAAGATGGAGCTTACAGTGGATCAGTTACTGATGATGGTGATACTGATAGCTTTGAAGGATTTTGGGCTTTCGTAGGAAAATCAAAAGTTCAGGAATTGAAAAAGAAAGAAGCTGTATTGATTACTTTCACTAAAACCATTTACAGTGGAAACACAAACACGTATGATGGTGAATCATTGTTCCCTGATGGGTACATGATGCTTGATAGATTAGCAGGAGACGAGTTAGTTGTAGCTCTTGACTATTCAGCTACTTACTCAAATGGTGATACGTACTCAATTACTGGTACTAAAACTTACACTGAGTAAGAAAAACTTAGTAAATTATAAAGAAGCCTCTGGTAACCACCAGGGGCTTTTTTTGTGCAAAAGAATTCGCTGAGGTGGATAACTTCTCTTCAGATTTTCGGCAATTATCCCTAATTTTATGCGGATTTTACTGACAACAAACCAGCCTCATGTATATAATTTTTGATACGGAAACAACAGGGCTTCCGAAAAATTGGAATGCGCCTATTACCGATACGGAAAATTGGCCAAGATGCGTTCAAATCGCTTGGCAGTTGCATGATGCTAATGGTGAACTCATAGAACACAAAGACTTTCTCGTTAAACCTGACGGTTTTGATATTCCTTTTGAATCAGAACAAATTCACGGAATTTCAACTGATCTCGCCAAAGAAAAAGGGGTACCAATTCAGGAAGTTCTTCGTGAGTTTAATGAGGCGCTATCCAAAGCCAAGTTTGTAGTCGGTCAAAATATAGGCTTTGATATCAATATCATGGGCTGCGAATTCTATCGTTACGAGGTAGAAAGCCCAATGGTTGATATGCCGGTGTTGGATACCTGTACCGAAACAACTGCCGAATTGTGTAAAATTCCAGGAGGACGTGGTGGTAAGTTTAAGTTGCCAACGTTAACAGAATTACACGAGCACCTGTTTGAGGTCCCATTTGATGAGGCTCACAATGCAACGGCTGATGTAGAAGCGACAACCCGTTGCTTCTTTGAACTTTTGCGAACTGGTAATTTTACCAATACCGAACTTCAGGCAACGGATACTTATATCGAAGACTTCCTGAGGGATCACCCTGAACCAATTGAATTGATTGGTTTAGAGCACATGAATCTCAAAGAAGAGTCGGAAAAAATTCGAAAAAGAGAAAGCACTGAAGTTGAGATTTCTACGGAAGATATCAAGGAAAATCTTTCTCAGTTATCGGAAGTGCCGTTTAGTCACCTGCATAATTACTCCCAGTTTTCTATCCTACAATCAACTACCAAAATTCGAAATCTGGTATACAAGGCTGGTGAATTCAATTGTCCGGCAGTTGCATTGACGGATTCAGGAAATATGATGGCTGCCTTTCACTTTGTTAGTGATGTAAAATCCTATAACAGTAATCTTGAAAAAGAAAAAGCAGCTGCAGAAGAAAAAGGGGAGACCTTTGATAAAGTTCCGCTGAAACCTATTGTTGGTTGTGAGTTTAATATCTGCACAGATCATCTGGATAAATCCAATAAAGACAACGGATTTCAAGTGGTCATGTTGGCTAAGAATAAAAAAGGTTACCACAACCTGGCAAAAATGTCTTCAATTGCCTTTACAGAAGGGTTCTATTATGTTCCTCGTATCGACAAAACAATTGTGGAACAGTATAAAGAAGACATCATTGTACTTACAGGTGGTTTAAACGGAGAGGTTCCTTCTAAGATTTTAAATGTTGGAGAAAATCAGGCAATTGAGGCCTTAACATGGTGGAAAGAGCAGTTCGGAGAGGATTTGTATATCGAATTGATACGACATGGCTTGCCGGAAGAAGACCGGGTAAATGAAACACTTTTGAAGTTTTCAGAGGAATACCAGGTGAAAGTGGTGGCCACCAACCGAACGTATTATCTCAATAAATCTGATGCGGATGCACACGATATTTTATTGTGTATCAAAGATGGGGAACTAAAGTCTACACCTAAGGGTAGGGGAAGAGGTTTTCGGTACGGTTTGCCGAATGATGAATACTACTTCAAGTCTCCTGAAGAGATGAAAAAACTCTTTTCAGACCTTCCAGAAGCCATTGAAAATACCAACGAAATTGTAGAAAAATGCGAGCCATATGACCTGGCACGTGAAATATTACTACCCGCATTCGAGATCCCGGAAGAATTTCAGGACCCTCAGGATGATGAGGATGGTGGAAAAAGAGGTGAAAATAATTACTTGCGTCATCTCGCTTATGAGGGTGCTAAAAAACGATACGGTGAAATAACGGAAGAAATTCGGGAAAGACTTGATTTCGAATTGCAAACTATTGCCAACACCGGTTATCCTGGATACTTCCTTATTGTTCAGGATTTTTGTCAGGCGGCAAGAGATATGGGGGTCTCCGTTGGACCTGGAAGGGGATCAGCTGCAGGGTCTGCAGTAGCTTATTGCACAGGTATTACGAATGTAGATCCGATAGAATACGATTTACTATTTGAGCGTTTCCTAAATCCTGAGCGTGTCAGTATGCCTGATATTGATATTGATTTTGATGATGAAGGAAGACAAAAAGTTATTGACTGGGTAATTGAAAAATATGGTTCCAACCAAGTGGCGCAAATCATCACCTACGGTACAATGGCTGCCAAATCATCTATCAGAGATACGGCACGCGTTCTTGATTTACCACTTCATGAGGCGGACCGTTTGGCAAAGCTTGTTCCAGACATCAAACTCAATAAGATCTTTGGATTAGATGATGCCGCTCTTGCTGATAAGCTTAAGAACAATCAAGATGATATTGAGAAAGCAAATCAACTGAAATCCCTGGCAAAAGGCTCAGACCTTCCCGGACAGGTGGTTAATCAGGCCGTTCTACTTGAAGGGTCCATGCGAAATACGGGTATACATGCCTGCGGTGTAATTATTACACCAGATGACATCACCAATTTTGTTCCGGTTGCTTTGGCAAAGGATTCGGATATGTACTGTACGCAGTTTGACAACTCTGTAGCAGAAGATGCCGGTTTGTTGAAAATGGATTTCCTTGGACTGAAAACCCTGACCTTGATTAAGGATGCGGTGAAAATAGTTAAGGAAAGACATGGTGTGGATCTCGATCCTGAAAATTTCCCGATTGATGATGAAAAAACTTATGAGCTTTTTCAACGTGGAGAAACGGTAGGTATATTCCAATACGAATCTGCAGGGATGCAAAAGTATTTACGTGAATTAAAACCCACGGCCTTTGCTGACTTAATTGCTATGAATGCCCTGTATCGACCGGGGCCGTTGGAATATATACCTTCATTTATCCGAAGGAAACACGGCCTGGAAGAAATTCATTACGATCTGGAGGCTACAAAGGAGTTTCTTGAAGAAACTTACGGAATTACTGTGTATCAGGAGCAGGTAATGCTCTTGTCTCAAAAACTGGCGGGCTTTACAAAAGGTGAAGCCGATACCTTGCGTAAGGCAATGGGTAAAAAGAAATTTGACCTCCTGGCCAAAATGAAGCCACAGTTTTTAGATCAGGGAGAGGCAAACGGACATGACAGAAAAATCCTTGAAAAAATTTGGGTAGACTGGGAAGCGTTTGCTTCTTATGCTTTCAACAAGTCCCATTCAACCTGTTACGCCTGGATAGCATACCAAACGGCTTATCTCAAGGCACACTATCCGGCAGAGTATATGGCCTCAGTACTTAGTAACAACATGAATGACATCAAACAGGTCACTTTCTTCATGGAAGAGTGTCGACGTGGTGGAATTGAAGTACTAGGGCCGGATGTTAACGAGTCTGAGTACAAATTTACGGTGAATAAAGAAGGAGCAATTCGCTTTGGGTTAGGTGCTATTAAAGGAGTAGGGAGCAAACCGGTAGAGGCTATTTTGGAAGAACGCAAAGAGAACGGACCGTTTTCATCTGTATTCGACATGGCTTCTCGTGTTAGCTTGCGCGCTTGTAATAAACGTGTATTTGAAAGCCTGGTATTGGCAGGAGGGTTTGATTCTTTTGGAGATATTACAAGGGCACAATTCTTTGCAGAAGATCAAAACAAGAAAGTATTTCTTGAGAATGTAATCAAGTTTGGAGCAAGAATGCAGGAAAACCAGGATTCTTCTCAGGTGAATATGTTTGGAGAATCTGCTGAAGTGGAAGTTCCACAGCCTCAACCGCCCAAAGTAGATGACTGGCCTACACTCACAAAGTTGAGTAAAGAGAAAGAAGTTGTTGGAATCTACATATCGGGGCATCCGCTAGATGATTTTAAGCTTGAGATACGTAGTTTTTGCAATGCCCGTGTAGCAGATATAGTTGAACTGGAAAAAAATGCCAATAAGGAATTGAAAATGGCCGGTATTATTACAGATGCCCAGCACCGTACAACTAAGCACGGAAATCCTTACGGGACATTTGATATAGAAGATTACTCCGACAGCCAGCGACTCTTTGTTTTTGGTGAAGATTATATGCGGTTTAAACACATGCTTGCAATCGGGACATTTGTACATCTTACCGGGCGGGTGCAGAGAAAGAAATATGGAGAGGAACTTGAATTTAAAGTGACGAATCTTGATTTATTAACTGAGTTGAGAGATAAGAGAGCGAAAACCTTATTGCTAACGGTAGAATCTTCGGATTTGACAGATATAATGATAGATGAACTCTATCATTTGGTGCAGGACAATTCTGGACCTTGTTCACTCAAATTCATTATTCGTGATCACAAGTCTAAATCGGAGATTAAAATGCCTTCGCGCAACATGAAAGTATCTGTGGATAATGATTTCATCAAAGAAGTGGATAAGTTGAAGGTATTTGATTACGCTATTGAATAAAAAAGACGGAAGCATTAATAAAATGTACTCCCGTCTTATTTGCCTCTGGTTTAAGGCCTTTATAATAGTTTTACCGAATTTATAAAATTTGTCGCAATTTCTTTATCAAACGAACTCTTTCGTGAGGTCAAAATAGTGAATCGGTATTCTATCCCTCCGGAAATTGTAATATAATTATACCCGTAGCATTTTGAAAAACCTCCGTTACTTTCCGGAACTTTCCCTTTGATTCGATTCTTCAACCCGTAATTTTCAGCACCACTGGCCGACCAGGGTTCCAATTTCTTTTTTTTGAATTTAGACTTAAGTGCATCAGCAGTTAGCACAATATCTTCAGCTACCTTCACCGCATATTCATCCTCAGGTATGGGATCATCAAATAAGAAAACACTCACGAGAAAAATCATATTTCTATACGTACAGTTCAGTGAGATTATGGTCTTGTCCTCCTTTTCTTTTGACGCCTCTTCGTAAAAGGTAGGGAAAGTAACCTCAATTCCTGCCTCACTGTTGCTATACGTTTCTCCATCAGCTGCGAATCCGACTGTTTTAATCATAAAAACAATCATAAGAAGAAGCAGTACGCGTGCTATAGTAGAACTGTCTTGCATATATTATTTCACTTCTATTTTTGCCATCCAAAAAATGAAGGCGTATTCCAGTGCAATTTCTTTTAAAGCCTCAAACCTTCCGCTTGCACCACCATGACCAGCTTCCATATTTGTAAACAAAAGTATGGGCGCATCATTCGTTTTATATTCTCTTAATTTTGCCACGTATTTTGTGGGTTCCCAATACTGCACCTGAGAGTCATGAAGTCCACTGGTGACGAGCATGGCTGGATAATCCATTTTTTGGATGTTATCGTAAGGAGAGTAGGACAACATATAATCGTAATACTGTTTATCATTTGGATTGCCCCATTCATCATACTCCCCAGTTGTCAGGGGAATACTGTCATCTAACATGGTGGTTACCACATCAACAAACGGAACCTGAGACACTATTCCTTTCCACAACTCCGGCCGTAGGTTAGCAATTGCTCCCATAAGTAACCCTCCGGCTGAACCGCCCATTGCAAATACATTTTCCGGGTCTGCGTATTTCTGCTGAATCAAATGTTCTGTGGCATCAATGAAATCCGTAAAGGTGTTTTTCTTTTGAAGCAATTTACCAGTTTCGTACCAGTTTCGTCCTAAATATTCACCTCCACGAATGTGAGCAAGAGCAAATACAAATCCACGATTCAATAATGACAATCGATTTGAACTGAAATAAGGGTCAACCGTTGAACCGTACGATCCGTATGCGTAGATGAGGATTGGATTTTTTCCGTCTTTCTTAAACTTGTCTTTCCGATATACCAAAGAGACAGGAACCTCTACACCATCTCTGGCCTTTGCCCAAATACGTTCAGAGTGGTAATCTACTGCATTAAATTCTCCCACCACTTCCATTTGTTTGAGCAATTCTTTCTCAAACGTATTCATATCAATTAAAAACACAGATGGGGGAGTGGTCATAGAACTATAACCAAGTCTGAGTTTGTCACTTTCTATTTCAGGATTTGTTCCAATGTATAGGGTATACGTTTCTTCAAATGGAGGGATGATGGCATTTTTCCCTGATTTTAAGTTGTACACTTTAAGTTGAGACAGACCGTTCACTTTTTCTTGCACGACAATAAAATCCCTGAACACTTCAAAATCCTCCACAAAAATAGTCTCACTGTGTTGCTGGATCATTGTCCAACTTTCATACGCAGTATCCGCTAAAAAACACTGCATTATCTGAAAGTTCTCAGCTCCTTTGTTTGTTTTTATAATCGCTTTATCACCATCTAGCTCTACGTAATATTCGTGATCTTCTTCTCGTGCTAAGAATAACTTAAATGGGCTATTGTCACTGGCGGATTTAAATTGAAATTCTGTGGTGGTTGAACTGTGTGAACCAATTAATAAGTGTTCAAAATCTTTATTGAGTTCAACGCTGCAGATAAATGTCTCGTCTTTTTCTTCAAATACCAGTTCATCTGATTTTGATGCTCGGTTGTAACATCTTACCTGGTATCTTCTCAGTGTCTTAGTATCCTTTAAGCAATAATAAAGTTGGTTATTATCATTGTGCCAGGCCAGGTCACTGCTTGCATTTTCAATAATGTTATCTGAAACCTTTCCTGTTTCGAGATTCTTAAATCGTATGCGGTACATCCGGCGGCCGGTAATATCTTCTGCAAAAGCCATCCAACGGTTATCTTTAGTAATAGAGAAGGATACAACTTCATAATAAGCGTGATGTTTCGCTTCTTCGTTATCATCCCACAGAATTTCTTCTTCAGCTTTTAAAGAGCCATTTTTTCTACAGTGAATGGGATGTTCAAAGCCTTCTTCGTATCGGGTATAGTACCAATATCCATTCTTAAAATATGGCGCAGATTGATCTTTTTCTTTGATCCGACCCTTTAATTCATGGAACAACAGATCCTGAACTTTTTCAGTGGATTGCAGTATCTCCTTTGTATAGCGGTTTTCAGCCTTTAAGTACTCTATGACCTCAGGATTATCGCGTTCTTTTAACCAGTAATAATTATCGATACGCTCGTGATCATGGATGATCAGCGACTTCGGTTTCTTCTTTACGGACGGGGGGCTTAACTTTGAAGAAAGCTGGTCCGTATTGTTCGAATCGTTTGAAGGAGTACTCAATGTATTTTTCATCTCGGTTGTAAATATCGGGATGAAAAATTACATTTCCACTACTATCTCCGGTTGCTGTGAAATATTCCAGATAAACTTCAAAAGGATCGTCCAATTCTATCACCCGTTGAAGTCCTCTTCTTACGTACGCATCAAGCGAATCTCCCGGAACTTTGTGGTTTTCAGACACCAGAATTGCTTTAGCCAGATCAAATGGTTGATGTAATCGAACGCATCCGTGTGAATAGGCTCTAACATCATTATAAAATAAGCTCTTTGATGGAGTGTCGTGAATAAAAACCGAATGATGATTAGGGAAAAGGAACTTTATTCTTCCCAGGCTGTTACCGCCACCACCGTCTTGTCTTATTTTATAGTTAAAGCTTCCTGCACCTATGGTCGTCCAATTAATACTTGACGGGTCCACCTGATTACCATCCTGAAAAACTTTATATCCTCTCTTGGCAAAGTAGTTGGAATCTTTTTTAGCGCCAACAAGTATCTCAGTTGAAGCAATAGAGTAGGGTACGTGCCAAAACGGATTGGTGACCATTCTTCGCATAGTAGCCTGAAATTCCGGAGTTTGGGTGAGGTATGCGCCTACAACAACACGGTGTTTGTTTTTTACCTTGTTGCTATCTACAAAATACAAAGTGAATTCAGGAATGTTAACCCGTATGTATTTATCCGGAAATTTCTCTTTCCATCTCCATTTTTCAAGTGCAAGTGCCGCCTGTAAATATCTATCGAGATTACTTTTGTTTAATGCGCGCCCAGTCCATTTACCTACAATTCCATCCTGGGCCAGTCCATTCATTTTTTGAAATACCTTGAGCTGAACCAAAAATGCAGAATCTTTTTTGGAAATGGTAGAATCAATAAATTGATGTCCCAGCAAGGCCTCATGTGCTGCTGCATAACATTTTACAGAGTCGTCTTTGAATGCCGGTATATCAAATTGAAAGGTATCTAAGGGATACTCATCCAGAAATTTTGCCAAACCGCTTTGCAGCTGCCGGTATTCCCAAAAATCTGGTTGATGGGCAGTTGCCACTTTTTTAACGGATGTCCCTTCCCGGACCTTGTCCAATTCTGCGTTCAAATCAAAATCAAGAGAATCTTTTTTCCACACATATAAATAGGAAATCGGATCTATACAACCAACATCCACGTGAGTAGTAAATAAAAAGAATGCATTCGTGAGCATCAATTCAGCATCCAGAATAGAAGTGTCTTTCATTTTATTGATCAGACTATATCGAAACATTTCCGGATGCAGGCCATAATCTCTTGAGTTTTCTATTAAATCCAGCATCTCCCTACCACTGCTGTTAAGTTCTTTTTTTGTGATCCAAATCGGTTCGTAATCGATAGCCTTATAATAGGAAAGGACCTCTTTTGATGCTAAGAGTGTATCTTGATCAAACACCAGTAAATCAGTGTTTTCAAACTTTGATTTGAGTTCTTCGCTAATTACCATTTCTTCTTCACTAAGTTCCCTGGAATTAACAGAACAAGCCTGAATTGAAACTAAAGTGACAAGAGATAGTATATTATAAAGTAAATAGCGTTTCATTTTGTTAATGCAAGGTAAGAAATCTTGTAAGAACATATATAATAAACAATTAAATGTACATTACCTATTTATTATTAGTGGTTACTATCATAGTTTCCGTTAAAGCATTTAACGATAACGAGTTCAAATGGAAGCTTATTTGGAACCCTTATAATGCCGTACACCATAAACAGTGGTACCGTTCTTTTACGCATGCATTTATCCATGCAGACTGGATGCACCTGGGTTTTAACATGTTTGTGTTATACGGTTTCGGGATTGGTTTGGAAGAAATGCTACAACAACGGTTTGGCCCCAAAGGTTATCTGTTTTTTGGATGTCTCTATTTGGGCGGAATATTATTTTCCAATATCTTATCACTGAATAAGCATAAGGATAATCCTCATTATAATTCATTAGGAGCATCAGGAGCCGTAATGGCTGTTTTATTTGCTTATGTATTGATGAATCCGAACGCAGGTTTAATGTTCATATTTTTTCCTGTTCCGATTCCTGCTTATATTATGGGGCCACTCATTTTGGTGGCTGAATACTATATGTCGAGAAGGGGCGGCTCAAGAATTGCACATGATGCACATTTTGCCGGGGCTATTTTTGGGATTGTATTTATGACAATTGTAGATTATAAACTAGTACTTGAATTTGTATCAAAAATAGGTTCATGAGTCAATTTGTAAATTTCAATGGTAAATTATTACCGGCTGAGGCGTTTTCAATCATGGCTGGTAACCGCGCTTATTTATATGGAGATGGATTGTTTGAATCAATTCGTATCATGAACGGAAGGCCTATTAATATGGACAACCATTTTAAACGTCTTTACGAGGGTATGGAAGCATTGAAGATGAAACCACCGGCCACTTTTTCAATGGAATTTTTTGAAAACGAACTACAAAGCCTGATTAGTGAAAATGGGATTGATAAAGGTGGATGGGCAAGGTTAAGCATAGATAGAAAGCCGGGCGGTAGATTTTTACCTCAAACCAATCACGTCGATTATTTTATTGAAGCTCAAGCTACTGATGAGAATAAATTCATGTTAAATGACAGAGGTTATCGTATTGATCTCTATAACGATATAAAGAAAGATATTTCTCCACTCTCAAAATACAAGACTAAGAACGGCTTGATTTATATTATGGCCAAATTGAGATCTCAGGAACGTGGGCTAGACGATCTTTTGATTCAAAACTTCAAAATGGGTATCATAGAAGGTGGAAGCTCAAATTTGTTTGTTGTGAGCAATGGCGTATTGTATACACCCGGTCTCGACCTCGGTCCTTTGGGCGGAACCATGAGAATGCAAATTATCAACATGGCAATCAAAAATAATATCAAGGTGTATGAGTGCAACATATCACCACAAAACTTACTAGTTGCAGATGAAGTCTTTTTGACGAATGCAATTCAAGGAGTTATATGGGTAGAATCGTATAGAACTAAACAGTATGGAAAAGAAATGGCGAAAACTTTGATTTCATTACTGAATGAAAGGTGGTATGCTACGTCGTGATAATTATTATATTTAACTAATACAACCGTTATACTTATGAAATATATTATTGTTTTAATGGGGCTTTTCTTTATTACCCCAGCTATCTATGGTCAAAAAATAAAGAAGATCAATAAATGCATCAAAGTTTTTCAGAAAGGTGATATGGAGGACCAGAAGAAAGGGATTGATAAGTTGAGAAAATTAATGTCTAAGGAGGATTATCCAACGCTTACTGCTTATGAAGTGTTGGTACAAATGGAGGCTGTGTATTTTGATAATAGGTACTCCGCATATAGTAACATGTCATTCACTGTTGAGGCTGAAAATGAGGAAGATCAGGAAGAATTGGACAGTACGCTTAATGCAATACTGGAAGGAATGAAAACGGCGGCAGAAAGCCGATTTATCAATGTATGCAGAAGAAGCACATTAGAATCATCCTCGCATACTGCCGATACTTACTTACGCGTGTACCTTGTGGATTACGACCCTGACACTTTAGTTTCAGAGGAAGGTGAAGAGTTTTTTGAAAAAGGGGAAGAATATTTTACTGAAGAGCGCTATGAAATGGCTGAACTGGAATACCGCAAAGCGCTTGACGCAGATTCGATTTATTATAAAGCTGTATTGTATTTAGGAGATAGCTTCTGGGCTAGAGAAAATCCAGATTCGGCTATGTACTTCTACGAACTGGCTAAGAGTATGCATCCTAAATTGTTGGAACCAAGAAAATATATTGTTGATGCGTTGATGGATCAGGGACTGTATTACAGAGCTAAAAAAGAATGTCTGGATGCCTTCTGTGTTTATCCTGGGTTTGATATGAAACTCAAGTTTCAGCAAATCCTCAATGTAGAGAATAAGTGGATGAATGATCACCGATTTATTCGGTATTTCTATCCAAATGATATTTCCAAAGAAGATCAGGGAGATTTACCAGGTATCTGGACAGATTACAGAGAAGCAAAGAAGAAAATTAGCAAGTATTGTAATGAAGATGGAATTATTGAGGAGAATGGGATTACAAATGACAAATACCTGGAAGTTTACTCCTTGCGTTATTTGCTAGAAGAACATCAAAATGACTTACCGAGTTATCTTGAATTTGCCTGGAAAATGAAAGAGGAAGGATACCTGGAGCCTTATGTGTTCATTTCTTTATTTCACGTAGATATTTATTCGCAATTCGAACATTATATGGCGGATGAAGGAAACTGCAAGAAGTCGAAAGAATATGTGGAGAAATATTTAATTGAGCGACTAGAGGAATAATCCACTGGATCAATTAAGAGATGCATCTTTGGGAAAATGGGCAAATGCTTTGTATTTGCCTCCCATTGCTTGCATATAGTCAGCCCAAATATTATCGTATTCTACGTCCATAACGTCATCAATACTTTTGATGTCAGCGACGAGCCATGAATTGTTTTTGAGTTCACCTTCCAGTTGTTTTTCCACCCAACCTGAATACCCAAGGAAAAAGCGAATTTGGTTATGTGCAATTTGATTAGATGCTATAAGCTCTTTCAAAATTTCAAAATCACCACCAGCATACAGGTTATCAACAACTTGAATACTGCCCGGCAACTTGTCCCCAAGTGTATGAATGTAATAGAGATTCTTTGTGCTTACCGGACCACCCATTGATATTCGGGTATCAAATTCCGGGATACCTTCAAAATCAGACAATGCGATATCGACATATTTGTTCAGAACAAAACCAAACGTACCTTCTTCGTTATGTTCACACAAAAGGATAACCGTACGGTGAAAGTAATCACTGTCCAAAAAAGGCTCCGTTATTAGTAGTCGTCCTTTTTGCGGTTCAAGTGAGTTGTATACGTTAAGGTCGATCATTGCCCTAAAGATACGCATTTTAGCACATTTTATAAAAGAATGTTACTCACAAGTTATCCAAGTTTTTTGCACCTTTGCAACAGATGTCAAAACTCGATATAAAAAATAAACGCGCACGATTTGAGTATGAATTGCTGGATGATTTCACAGCTGGTATTGTTTTAACCGGAACCGAGATCAAAAGTATTCGCAATGGAAAAGCAAGTATTACTGAAGCATATTGCGTGATGAAGAAGGGTGAACTTTATATACGGAACATGTATATTGCTGAGTATGATGCTGGTTCGTACAACAACCATAACCCTAAACGAGATCGGAAATTACTACTTAATAAAACAGAACTTAAAAAATTAGAACGAAAGCTAAGAGATAAAGGCCTTACCGTAATCGCTTCAAAACTTTTTATCAATAATAAGAACCTTGCAAAGTTGAATGTTCACCTGGCTAAAGGAAAAAAACTGCATGATAAACGTCATGACCTCAAGGCAAAGGCAACCAAAAGAGACATTGACCGGGCAATGAAAAGATAAAATAAACTGATTCCCTTTTCTGGAAATCAGTTTACATGTCTTCAGAGTTTACAACCTAATTGTCGTATTCCACTCCTTTTCTTTCTTGTTCAGCAAGAGTCCAGTCATCTGTAGTAGTAGTTTGCAACCACATATTTCCGGATTTTCTCCAAACCTGAACGTTGACACCGAATTTTTCTTTGAAGTTATTTTCAAAGGTTGATGTTTTGGTGTGTCCGTCAATACTTAACTCACCTTCTGTATTTTCTGAGCGGATGTCGCTAAGATATAGCTCATCATCATACATACTTTTGTAAGTACTGGCCTCTCCAACGTTGTGATCTTCTGAGAAAAATTCAATTTTCAGATGAGGGAACTTTGCATTAAAGAGTTCTTTAATTTCTTTTAGTTGTTTATCGTCAGATATTTTAAGCGTGTCCATTTTTTTTAATTCTAATTTATAGGTCAAATTTACAGTTGTTAAGATACGAAATGATGATAAATATCACTCTTGTTGATAAGAGTTATCACGAACAGTGGTTACTTTGATTAAGATCCTTCTTTGATGCTACTTTCTTCTTGTTGATCCAATGTCCATCTGTCGGTAGTGGTTGTTTGAATCCACATATTCCTTGATCTTCTTAGCACTTGTACATTAACACCAAATTGATTGTGAAAATTACTTTCAAATTCAGAGGTTAACAAACTCCCGCTAATTTCCAGGTCGCCCTCATTATGTGTGGAGCGAATATCTCTCAAATAAAGTTCATCATCATACTTTGTGGAATACTTGCTAGCCTCACCAACTCCATGCTCTTCAGAAAAAAACTCGATTTTCAGATGAGGGAATTTCTCACTAAAACGTGCTTTAATTTCCTTCAATTGTAGATTATCTGTAATCTTTAAGGTATCCATTCAAAGGTGAGATTAAACTATTAAAACTAGTTTATATGGTAGTAAGATAAGAAATTGAAATTAAAAAACTCAATTTTCATACGCTTGAAGTACATCCCAAATCTTTTTTGCAGTTTGATCCCAACTAAATAGTTTACTTCGTTCTGCACCTTTTGATATCAATGCTCTCCTTAATTCCGAATCGGTATTTACTTTAATCATAGCACTTGCAAGGTCAACAACTGAATAGGGGTCGACGAGAACGGCTGCGTCCCCAACAACTTCTGGTAAGGCTGTTTTATTTCCACAAATAATTGGACAATGAGCTTTCATGGCTTCAACAAGAGGAATTCCAAACCCTTCAAAGTACGAAGGAAAAACAAGTGATCGTGCTCCGCCTACAACCTGAGTAAGTCGATCAGACGATAAATGCCCTGTGAAAATAATATCGGCCTTTACAGATAGTTTATTATACAACGTTTCAAGTTCAGTATTTCGAAACATCTTTTCCCCAACAATTACCAATTTTGTCTGGCTATTTGTATCTGATTTAAATTTTTCAAATGCCTTAAACAAACGCGGTACGTTTTTTCTAGGATGCAAGGCCCCGACAAATACAAAATACGATTTACCATCCGTGAGCTGATCCCTCACTATTTGTTTTTCTTCATCCAATAACGGCCTGAATTCTTCACTGCCTCCGTTATGGGCTACCGTGATCTTTTCTGAATCTATCCCATACGTACTAATAATGTCTTGTTTTGAGAATTCAGAAACTGTAATGATATGATCCGCCTTTCTTGCAAATCTTGGAAAGTATTTTTTCAAATACAGACGGGCATTTCGCGGAAGATCCTCCGGGTGATGCTCAAAATTCAGGTCGTGTATTACAGCCACCTGCGGAACTGATGTCTTCAGGGATAAATAACCGTCCGGTGAAAAAAATACGTCAGGCTTATGTTTCCTCATTGCCCGGCTGACAGATCCGTTGAACCACCATTTAAATAAAATAGGGTGTCTTGCTTGTGGCGGAAGAACAAATCCTTTAACATTCTCCCCAAAAATAAATTTCTGATCATAGGACCGATCAAAATAAAAGTAAAATTCATGCTCCGGATGCGCTTCTACAATGCGTTTCATGGTTTCGTAAGTAAACCACCCAAAACCTTCCATTTTCGATCGTAATAAAAATCTTGTGTTAACAGCAATGCGCATCTTCAGGCAAAGTAAACAACTTATTTTGTCAAATCGTATATAAATAAGGTAAGCCCTCATTTTTATTCTTTCTATTTTTGAATGCGTTTTGAAAAATTTCATAAAATATCTATTGCAAAAGGTGCTGGGGTACCAGCGCTACCTCTACGTTTTCGCGCGGTATAAAATCGGCAATTTAGAAACCGACAAAAAGGAAAGCGACTTCTTTGCATTTATGGATGTCATTGAAAAAGATGGACTCTTACTGGATGTAGGAGCTAATCTGGGAATAATGACTTACCACTTATGTCAGCGATTTCCTGATCGAAAAGTATTGGCTATTGAACCTATTCCTTCCAACATTGAAGTGTTACTTCGAGTTATTGAAAAGTATAAGCTGCAAAACGCAGAATTGGTGCCGCTGGCCGTAGGAGATAAACATCAGGAGGAAATTAAAATGGTGCTTCCGGAAAAGGGAAATGTAAAAATGCAGGGACTATCTCACGTCGTACATGACTCTATTAAAGAATGGAACGAAGGAGAAGAATATACCGTTATGTCTGACACTTTGGATCACATAGTTCTCGAAGAAAAAGTAGCAGGGATTAAAATGGATATTGAAAACTATGAATTCTTCGCATTAAAAGGGGCCCAAAATATACTTGAAAGACATAAACCAGTAATTTACCTAGAGCTATGGGAAAATGAAAACCGGGATAAGTGTTTTCAATTGCTGAAAGAACTAAATTATGAGGTATTTGTTAACTCTGAGCAAGGGCTAATTCCATACCTACCTTCCGAACATCAAAAGCAGAACTTTGTCTTCATTCACAGCTCAGAGCACCAGTAGAATCTACAAAAAACAACGGAAAGTTGACTTAATATTATATTGCTAGCTTTGAAAAAAGCTTTAATATGTCTCGACTTGATTTTCTTCTGGAACAGTACCAATGGACCGATAAATGGACAAATAGTATTATTGAAGATATCGAAGAAGCTCACTGGGGATATATAGATGAAGCCGGAACCAGTATTAACTGGTTATTTGGGCATCAGGTCATTTCTAAATATTTTCATTCGATTATTTCTATACTCAAAGCAGATGGTGTTCTGGTTAGAGATCTGAATAAAGAAATTCCATTAGAGACGTACTTTAAGTATTATTTTGCTGGAAGTGATCCAAGAGCAGACTGGAAACAAAGACCGGGCAAAGAAGAGTTAATGCGGCATTGGAATTTGTTGTGTAATGTCTGTACAGAGATGATCCCCTTATTAAATGAACCAGGTTTAGATTCCGAAACTGAAATTAAGAACCCAGTGGCTAAAACAAAATATGAAGCGCTGGCTTTTACTTTCAAGCATCAAATGTGGCATAACGGACAAATTGCCATGGTAAAAAGGATATTAAGAAATCAGTAGAATGAATGGATCGCGTAACAAGTAAGCGCATATTGCTTGCAGATCTAACACCTGAAGAGGTAAAAGATTTGGAACAGGATTTATATCGCTTGTTTGATCGTATTTTCGGTAATGTCTCCTTCGAAACTTTTCAGCATTATGTAACCCATTCAGGAGCAGAAAAAACGACGATAATGTTGTATAAAAATACAGCAGATGAAACAGTGGGTTTTTTCGCTTTTCACGTATTCCACAAAGTGATCAGGGGTAAAAAAATGATTATTTTCAGAGGGCAGCTGGGGTTGCTTGAAGCATACAGACGAAAAAAGGCCAATATGTATTTTGGATTGTTTCAAGTCTTAAGATACAGGTTGATGTACCCATTTCGTCCGTTGTATTGCATCCTGACAATTATTAGTCCGAGTATGTATGCGGTTCTGGCAAAAAACTTATTGCGGATAATTCCACGCTATAATCGAACTGCTTCTACTCAGCAAATGGCATTGATCAAAGAAATTGGAGAAGAATGGGATTTTGAGGAGTCAGAAGAAGAGCACCCATGGGCAACACCGGTGGGATGGATATCTGTGTCGAGTGAAAAAGAGCGGGAATACTGGCGTACAACGAAAAATCTGCATGTCAGGTATTATCAAAAATTAAATCCAAACTTTGCTTCCGGGGTTGGTTTGATCACATTAGTTCCTTTTAGTTGGGCAAATATTTTTCTGTCTTCATTCAAAGTTCTTTACTATATTATCAAGAAAAAAATCAAATAAACTGTGGTAATCGAACGCATCAAACCGGATGAAATTGAGAAGTTCATTGAGCTCCGGGAAATTTTTATTGATGTGTTTATGCAAGATGCTCCGGCCCTGACCGAACAACAATATGCTCAACTAAGAGATAATCGAAATTTTGTAGCAGTTGGAGCGACAGTTGGCTTTGAACTTGTTGGTGGATTAACAGCACATATCATTCCTAACTATTACAAGGGAGGATTGGATTTTTTCATATATGATATCGCTATTAAACGGGAACACCAACGTAAAGGAGTGGGACTCGAATTACTGAAATTCGCACAACAGTTTTGCAAGGATCACGGCATTAAGGAAATGTATGTTGCTGCAGAAGATACAGATGAACAGGCTTTGTCTTATTACCGAAAAACCAATGCTGAGGAAATAGGAACCCGTTTTTTTATTTACAGGTTTGATTGATATCTAATACTCCTAATTCTCTACTGACACCAACCAGCAGAAAACATATCTTCTAACCAATCACCTTTGCGTTGACTACTTTTTCTTTTAGAAGAGCAATAGCCAACACTTCCTCCATTTTATCCACGTAATGAAATTTCAATCCTTTCAGGTATTTTTCATTTATATCCAGGATGTCTTTTTCATTCTTCCTGGAAAGGATGATATCCCTAATGTCCGCTCTCTTGGCAGCAAGTATTTTTTCTTTAATACCACCAACAGGTAATACGGCACCTCTTAAGGTAATTTCACCTGTCATAGCTAGATTGTTCTTCACTTTTCGTTGTGTGAAGGCTGAAGCCATGGCTGTCATCATGGTAATACCCGCAGAAGGTCCATCCTTTGGTGTTGCTCCTTCTGGCACATGCAGATGCACATCCCATTTATCAAATACATCCTGACTTAAATTGAGGAAGTCTGCATTGGCTTTTAAATATTGATGAGCAAGTACTGCAGACTCTTTCATGACGTCACCCAAACTACCAGTTAAAGTGAGTTTGCCTTTACCTTTGGTTAAGCTGGTTTCTATATTGAGGATATCACCTCCAACCTGAGTCCAGGCCAACCCGGTTACAACACCTGCAAATTCATTTCCAATGTATTTGTCTTTTGAATGAGCGGGGCCAAGTATTTTAACCAGTTCAGGTACTGAAATTTTAGGCGTGTAGGTTTCATCCATTGCCATTTCTTTAGCGCGGTGACGCACTAATTTTGCCAACCTTTTTTCCAAGCCACGAACACCAGACTCAGCTGTATAATCTTCAATGATACACTCAAGAACTTTTTTAGGTAATGAAATTTCTTTCGTCGTAATACCGTGTGCGTCTAATTGTTTTGGTATGAGGTGCCTTTTGGCAATTTCAATTTTTTCTTCAACGGTGTATCCATTTACTTCTATGATTTCCATTCTGTCCCTAAGTGGCGCCTGGATAGTGGATAAACTGTTTGCTGTGGCAATAAAAAGTACTTTAGATAGGTCATAATCCAATTCCACAAAATTGTCATTGAATTTGCTGTTCTGTTCGGGGTCCAACACCTCAAGTAATGCTGAGGATGGATCACCCTGATGACTTCTGCCTATTTTATCAATTTCATCCAATACAAAGACCGGATTAGATGTTTTGGCCTTTTTAAGGTTTTGAATAATTCTTCCTGGCATGGCGCCTATATAGGTTCTTCTGTGTCCTCTTATTTCTGATTCATCATGTACACCTCCCAGAGACATGCGTACGTATTTTCTTCCCAGTGCTTCGGCAATTGATTTACCCAGAGATGTTTTACCTACTCCCGGAGGGCCATAAAGGCATAGAATCGGAGATTTCATGTCTCCTTTTAACTTTAATACAGCCAGGTATTCGAGTATACGTTCTTTCACTTTTTCCAGACCGAAGTGATCTCTGTCCAGTATTTTCTGAGCCCGTTTCAGGTTAAAGTTATCCTTTGAAATATCGCCCCAGGGCAATTCAAGGATAAGGTCAATATAATTGAGCTGTACCGAATACTCTGCTGCCTGAGGGTTCATTCTGCTGAGCTTGTTAATCTCTTTGTCAAATGCCTTTTGAACCTTTTTTGGCCATTTTTTCTTGTCAGCGCGTTGCTTGAATTCGTTGATCTCATTTTCAACAGGGTTTCCTCCAAGCTCATCCTGAATCGTCCTCATTTGCTGGTTAAGGAAATATTCCCGCTGTTGCCGATCCATATCCAGTTTTACCTTGGAGTTGATCTCATTTTTCATGTTGAGCATCTTGATCTCATAGGATAACAGCTCCAGTACTTCCTCAATACGCTCTGAAATTTTGTTTTTTTCCAGCAATTCCTGCTTTTTATCAACTTCAGAACTAAGGTTTGAAGCGATAAAATTCACCAGGAAAGTGGGACTCTCAATGTTTTTAATGGCAAAAGTAGCTTCGGATGGAATATTCGGGTTTTCCCGGATTATCCGCATGGCCATATCTTTCATGGATGAAACCAATGCTTGATTTTTATCGGTTCCAACGTCAATTCTCGCATCCATTAAACCACTTACTTTAGCTTTAAAGTAGGGCTCGGTTTGAATAAACTCACTGACTTCAAATCTTCGTTTTCCTTGAATAATAACGGTCGTTGAGCCATCAGGCATTTTCAACCGTTTAATGATGTGCGCTACGGTCCCTATTTTATGAAAGTCAGATGGAATAGGGTTTTCTATTCCTGCCTTCTTTTGAGAAACCACACCAATTGTTTTGTCGCCATTGTATGCATCCTCAATTAATTTGATGGATTTATCACGGCCAATAGTGATAGGAATAACAACTCCGGGAAACAATACATTATTTCTCAATGGTAAAATGGAAAGGACCTCAGGAACATCTTCTTTGTTCATGTTATCCTCTTCCTCTTCGGAGATTAATGGTATAAATTCAGAATCCTGGTCTATTATATTGGTAAGGTCAAATATTAAATCTTTCTCAAATATGTCCGACATAAATACAGTTTTACAGTCACTTTGTCACACCGATTCTAAATGCGGTACGACATAATTGGTTTGTTAATTTCTCTCATCCCTTATTTGTCAAGGGATTGAGGTGTGTGTCTTAACCTTTAATTTCAATCATTATGCCAAGTGTTCATATAAGTAAGAAAGTATGTTTTTGTCACCCTTAGTTAACGCAACATTCCTTCTTTTCATCATATTTTCAGCAACCTCAAAGGCTTTTTCCAGCTTAAACTTCTCATTAGAATGAATAGCACCCCAGCTGAAAGAGGGCACATATTTAGGCGGAAATCCATTTCCGAAGATATTGGCGCAAACTCCGATAGAGCTGGCAGTATTGAGCATAGTATTAATACTGGTTTTGGAATGATCTCCCATGATTACACCACAAAACATCACACCCGTTTCTTCCATTTCCATTGTTTCATAAGAATAAACGCGCACGTTCGAGTAATTGTTCTTGAGGTTGGATGTGTTCGTATCTGCACCCAGGTTACACCAGTCTCCTATAACTGAATTTCCAACGAATCCATCATGCCCTTTGTTTGAATAAGCTGTGAAAATAGAGTTGGTAACTTCACCGCCTATTTTGCAGTGCATCCCTATTGTCGTATCCCCATAAATTTTTGCGGACATTTTGATTACAGCATGCTCACCAAGAGCAAAAGGACCACGAATAACTGCGCCTTCCATAACCTCTGCATCCTTTCCAATATAAATTGGTCCGTTTTCAGTATTGAGGATTGCACATTCAATTTTGGCGCCGTCTTCAATAAATATATCCCCTTTTCCGATAACGCGATTTGTGCCACTGAGCTGTTGTGTTGTACGACCTTCAGTAAGGAGTTTAAAGTCTTCACGAATAGCCTGGCCGTTTATTTGAAATAAATGCCATGGTTTGGTCAGGTACCAAAATCTATCTTCATCTAATGTTCGCTCTACTTTGTTTTTTGCCCCAACACCAAATGTTGCAACCCATTTTCCGTTGACATAAAGTTGTTCACCTTTTTGAAGATTGCAAACCAATTGAACCAACTCCTCAGTCGGTTTAATGTTGCCGGCAATTTTAATTCCTGTTTGATTAACAGGTTCAAATTTATTTTCCAGATATCCCTCTGTGACATATTCAACGGACTTAACATCCAAATGTTTTGAACACATCTTCACCCAGCTTTCAGAAATGGTTAGAATTCCAACGCGCAGTTCTGCCACAGGGCGAGTGAGCGTAAGTGGAGCAAAAGCCAGGTGTAGTTTGTTGTCATCAAAAATGATATTCATTCAGGTGATTTTTGGACTAAATATAGGTGTATAAAAACAAAAAACCCTGACCGAAGTCAGGGTTCTCATAAAATTTCTTAAATCTAATCTATTTAGAAGATTTTTTTCTGTCGCCGTATCTGTTTTTAAACTTATCAATACGTCCGGCAGTATCTACAAATTGCATTTTTCCGGTAAAGAACGGGTGAGACTGTGATGTAATATCTAATTTCACCAATGGGTATTCATTTCCATCATCCCAGGTTTCTGTTTCTTTTGCTGGTGCACATGAGTTACACAAGAAAGAGTAACCATTAGACATGTCTCTAAAAATCACTAATCTATAATCCTCCGGGTGAATTCCCTTTTTCATCTTCAATACTTTTTAATGTTCAAATCCGCATTTGCGGGGTGCAAAGATAAAAATAAATCTTAAGCTCTGCGAATTACTTTGATATAAAATAAAAAAACCAAAAATACGTGATTAACTTTGAACTCACGAAATGAAAAAGATAATTTTCATAGTTACTTTGGTAATACTTGGATTTACTTCCTGTAAAAAAGATATTCAATTCACGAAGGATCACCTTGATTTTTCTAGAGATACGGTACTTTTTGATACCATTTTTACTACGATTGGATCAACGACCAAGCGCTTAAAAGTCTATAATTACAACAATCAACCTATTAATATTGAATCTATCCAGTTGATGGGGGGGGCTAATTCGCCCTTTAGAATAAATGTAGATGGCGTAGCAGCAGATTATCTTCAAAATATTGAAGTACCTGCGCAGGATTCCATTTTTGTATTTGTAGAAGTAACCCTACAAGTAAATAATCAAACCAACCCTTTAATTATTTCAGATTCGATACGGTTTAGAACCAATGGCCTTGATCAGTATGTGAACCTGGATGTTTGGGGACAGGATGCCTACTTTCACAATAACGAATTGGTGGAAGGAACCTGGGCAACAGATAAACCTCATGTTTTATACGGAACTGTAGCTTGCGGATATCCGGGATTAGATTCGAATAAATGCCTGACCATACCCGGTGGCGTACAAGTGTATTGTCATAAAAATTCTCAGTTGATCATCTACAAATCATGTTTGGATATTCAGGGGACACTGGGTAATGAAGTAGTTTTTCAGGGAGACAGGTTAGAGTCATTCTATGATGATGTTCCTGGACAGTGGTGGGGAATACGGCTAATTGAAGCTAATACTTCTAATATTGATTATGCCATTATTAAAAACGGATCAGTTGGTTTGCAGGTCGATTCAACACAAACTGCATTAACATTGGATATGGACAATACCATTATAACCAATCACGATTTCTTCGCATTAAACGTCAATGCCGGCGCAAACATTGAGGCCACTAATTGTTTGATTGGAGATGCAGGATTGGTTGGCGCTTATTTGTTTGCAGGAGGTGAGTATCATTTTGACAATTGTAATTTTGTGAATTACTGGCCAGGAAGTAGGGGAGGACCTGCATTGTTGATAAAGAATTACTGGGAGTTTGAAGGCACGACTTATTGCCGCCCGATAATCGGAGAGTTTGCTAATAATATTGCCTACGGAACAATAGAAGATGAATATGAAGTGGATACTTTGGATTGTAGCGTAACCATGACATTCTTTAATAATTACTGGAAACGGACGGATCCTTACACATATCCTGCATACGGTCCAGGTCATATTTGGTCAGGAAATCCGGCATTTTATGACGTATCGTTAAGAGATTTTCACATTGTCAACGGATCTCCTTTAATTGACGCTGGGAATTCAGCTTATAATCCGGGTCAGGATATAGAAGGAAATGTCATTATGGGAGGCGGACCGGATATTGGTTGTTATGAATATCAACCCTAGTTTACTGTAAAAGTAGTAGACGTTTCCCCCATTTGTCCATTCCAGGAGTAACGTTCGTAGGCCTCTAGTTTTACGGTGTATGATCCCGTTACAGAAAAGGCCATAGAAAACACCTCTTCAGACCGTAGACTGTCATTCTCGGGAGCTCCGGTAGGGCCTTCAAAACTCCATATATAACTCAGGGATCGTTTAGAACATTCAGCAGAAAATGTGATGGGAGTTCCCGCTGAAACTGAATTTGAATCCAGTTCAATACATGCTTCCGGCGGTTTGTTGCACGAAAACAAGACGGTAGCAAGAATTAGAGTTAATCCAAGGGCCTTCCTCATTCACAAAATTTTCATAAAAATAGTGGTCAGCAGTCGAACTAACAAACGGAGCTATAAAAATTTAGGTTTGGTCTGAAATAGATGAATGTCCAGAATCATGACAAATTTTGAGGCAAATTCACGATAATGTGTAAAATTTGATTTGCTCTGTACGTCACGCGCGTTGTAGCCTACGGCATCAATTCCATATTGACGTGCCGCGTAAACAGCTCGTTGATTATGAAATTTTTGTGAAACAATTATTAATTGTTGGCAGTGGAAAACTTTTTTGGCTCGAATTACGGAATCGAGTGTTCTGAAGCCGGCATAATCTAAAATGATGTCTTTCCTGGGAACCCCAAGCGAAACGAGGTAATTAGCCATGTCGGTTGGTTCATCATAGCCTTTTGTGTGATTATCTCCACTCACCAGTATTTTTTTAACTTTTCCGGAATGGTAAAGTTCGGCAGCAGCTTCCATTCTGTACTTAAAATAAGGATTAATCCCTCCGTATTTTCCATTTTTAGCTGATCCCAAAACAAGGGCGGTTTCCATATTCGGAATTTCATCAAGGTGATCAAACAAGTATTGCTGTGACCTGTCTATAATAATCTTATTACACAATAAAATGATGAAAACGCCCGTTATTCCTAGGTAGTATAATTTGAAAATCAATTTCATAACCGGAAATTAATTTTTTTGATTCAGAAAAATGTTGTAACTTATGTGGGAGTCGAACCTCAATTTTTATCTGCCACGTCATAATAATTATTCGTAATAATCTATTCAATTGATAGATTTTATATGGGTTTAAGAATTATGGCAAAAAAATTGCTTTAGACTTTGTAACCAATTGCTCGAATCGAATTATACAAATGCAAAGAAAATAAAACCAAACAAAGAACTATGCCAGTTAACCCTATTTATCATCACACAGAGGATAAGCTCATGCAGGAGCTTCAGTGGGTAAAGTATGCGAAGGAGGATCCTAAGGGTTTTGAGCCGCTTTACAACAAGTATTACGAACAGATTTTTAGGTATATCTACCAAAGAATGGACGACAAAGACACAGCACATGATGTTACCAGCCAGGTTTTTCTTAAAGCTCTGAATAACATTCATAAGTACGAGTACAGAGGAGTTCCTTTTGCGTCGTGGTTGTACCGAATTGCAAAATCTGAGTTATATCAATCGTTCAGGGACAGAAAAGCACGCCGAACAGTAAATGTGGAAAGCATGCATCTCTTTGAAATGATTGAGGATTGGGTAGAAGACAAAACGTTAGAAAACAGAAAAGCGCTTTTAAATGTTATTTCGAAGCTAAGTGAAGAAGAAATTCAGATGGTAGAGCTTCGGTTTTTTGAAAAGCGATCTTTTCGTGAAATTGGTGATATACTTGAGATTACAGAAAACAATGCAAAAGTGAAATCTCATAGAGTCATCAAAAAAATGAGGAAATTATTTGAAAACAAAAAATAGAACATATCGTCTCAATCACTACATTTATGTCGTGATTGAGGCCATATGCTGAACCGGACAACCGGTCATAAATTAAGGCAGATGAAAAATGTAAAGATCAATTTGGATAGACCACCTGTCGATTCCAAATCTATTCAAGCCCAGAAAGACTTTGACGGCTTGTTGAAAAACCACGCCATGATGTCCAAGCCCTTTTATAAATCTCCATGGTTTATTGGGGCTACAGGATTGGCATCAGTGAGTATTATTGTCGGAGGTATAGTGGCCTTCAGCCCGGAAAATGACAGCCTCACCGAGGAAGTCAATCTCCCGACAGATGCACCTCCCGAATATATTGCCCCCGATAATCAACTGATCGCTATGAATTCAGAGGTGGATGCCAAAGAAAAAACTAACGAACTCGTAAAAAAGACATTCCAATTTTCAAAAGAAATACAAAATACTGTAGATGATAAAACAAATACTTTAGATCAAAATTCAACGAATAATCAATCCGAAGAACTGAAAAGTTCAAGTTCAACTGAAGAAATTCAAATCAAAGAAGCTGATCTTTCCGTGCATAGTGATAAACACCAGGAAACAAGTGAAGATGAAAGTATCTCAGCTTTGATGCCAAGAATTGGTGGAAAAATTAATGGTTCCATCTCTAGAGAAGAACTCTTCGATAATAAGGGAATTACTACCGAGTCAGATGTTAATGTGATTCATTTTGAACTGCACCTGATTGATGGACTTGGCGGCGAAGCTTTCTTTGAAGAAGAGAGTAATCAACTCAATGAGGAAATGAAAGCTGCGCTTGATAAGAGAACTGCCGGGGAGACAATTTATTTCGAAAACATCAAGGGAAAAACAGAAGACGGAAACATTGTGAGGTTAAACCCTTTGAGATATGTCTTGATGAATTAAATTACATTTTGTAAATTGAGACCGCAACCAATTGTTAACTATTGTTAGTTAATTATTGAAGATTTTTTAGGCGTTTTGCTTGTAAAGTGTTAATTTTGTGAACGAAACTTTTGTGCTATGTTGAAAAAACTCTTGGTCTTAAGCGTTGGTATATTGTTCTGTATAGGAGCATATACTCAGCATACTAACTTCACCAATTCCGATTATTGGAAAGGGCAACGTAAAGAATTTATCTTTGGAATCGGCGCTACCAATTTTCTTGGAGATCTTGGTGGATTAAACAGAATCGGTTCAGACTACTCCTTTATGGATCTCGAGTGGGTTACTACACGACCTTCCGGACATTTAGGGTATAGATTCCGTTTCCGTCCTTGGGTTTCAACTAAAACAATTCTTCAATATGGTGTGCTAAGAGGTTCAGATCAATTGACAACCGAACCTGCCAGACATTACAGAAATCTTAGCTTTAAAACGCATCTTATTGAATTATCCCAGCACCTTGAGTTTGTGATTTATAACAATGAGCACTATGGTGCAAGACATAAAATCTGGGGATTAAAAGGAATGCGCAATAAAAATACGCTCATCTATCTTTTTTCCGGTTTTTCAGTGTTTGCTTATATCCCTCAATCTCAAGATGGAACCAATTTAAGGCCACTTCATACTGAAGGACAAGGATTGCCAGACGGGCCAGATGAGTATGGTCTTGTTAATTTTGGAATTCCATTCGGTATGGGTGTAAAATTAGGACTTGGACGTATTTGGAGAATGTCATTCGAATTGAGCTATACAAAAACATTTACTGATTATCTGGATGACGTGTCCGGAACGTACTATGACAATTCCGCCATTGAATCAGCTTATGGTTCAGAAGCGGCTTACTATGCGGATCCTTCCAGCGGTGTTTTTCCAGGATGGACTGCGCATGGAGAAATGAGAGGTGATGATCGTCAAAAAGATGCTTATTTCTTCTTTAATGTTTCTCTAATCAGAAACCTGCAGCAAGCCAAGCACAAACGTTCCAAATGGCGTTATCGTGCAAGGTACTAATCGCAGTAAAATTGTACAGTTAATTTCTCGTGAATTAAAAGTGCTTAAGGAGTGTATATTTTCTCAGCTTCTTTTTACTTTTGTATAAAGTTTTGAGAACGCAGATGTATAAACTTTTCTTGCGCCCAATTTTGTTTCTTTTTGATCCTGAAGCGGTTCATCATTTTACCTTCAATGCTATTAAATTCACCAGAAGAATTCCTGGTGTAGCAGCTTTTCGAAAAAAAATCTATACAGTTACAGATAAAAAGCTGGAAAGAGAACTTTTTGGGCTAACCTTTAAGAACCCCGTGGGTATAGCAGCAGGGTTTGATAAAAATGGAATCTTGCTGGATGAGTTGGAAGATTTTGGTTTTGGGTTCATTGAAATCGGTACGGTAACCCCTAAACCGCAAATAGGGAATGCCAAACCCCGATTATTTCGTTTGAAAAAAGACAAAGCCATAATAAATCGCATGGGATTCAACAATGATGGTGTTGATTCAGTGGCATTGCGTTTGGAGAATAAAACAACATCTCTTATTGTTGGTGGCAATATCGGTAAAAATACAGCTACACATAATAATGATGCCAAAGCCGATTACCTATATAATTTCAAAGCATTACATCATGTTGTGGATTACTTTGTGGTGAATGTGAGTTGTCCCAATATTGGAGATGTTAAGAAATTACAGGATCAGGAATTTTTGGAAGATTTACTCCTTGAGTTAAAATCCCTGAATGCAACGTACGAAGAGCCTAAGCCTATACTTTTGAAGATTGCACCTGATTTGAACAATAAACAATTAGATGAAGTAATTGAAATTGTTGAAAAAACAAAAATTGATGGAGTAATTTCAACGAATACGACAATTACACGAGAAAATCTGTTAACTTCAAAAAACAAAATTGAAGCAATCGGAAATGGGGGATTAAGTGGTCAACCATTAAAAGATAGAAGTACAGAAGTAATTCGTTATCTTTCCGAAAAGTCAGGAAAAGCTTTTCCGATAATTGGGGTAGGGGGAATACATTCGGCTCAGGATGCTATTGAAAAGCTGGAAGCCGGAGCAGATCTGGTACAAATTTATACCGGATTTATCTATGAGGGGCCTAAATTGGTAAAGCGAATTAATAAAGCTCTATTGAGAAGCACATGATTAAATTGATTGAATGTCCACGTGATGCTATGCAGGGTTTGCACGAATTTATCCCTACAAGGATAAAGGCGGACTATATCAATCAATTACTTAAAGTTGGATTTGATACGGTAGATTTTGGCAGTTTCGTATCGCCAAAAGCTATACCTCAGATGCGCGATACAGCTGATGTACTGTCGAAGCTTGACCTTTCAACTACATCTTCAAAATTGCTCTCCATTGTCGCAAATAGAAGAGGAGCTGAAGACGCTTGCAATTTCGAAGAAATCGATTACCTCGGTTTCCCTTTTTCTATATCAGAAACCTTCCAGGTTAGAAATACCAACTCGTCGATTGAAGAATCGTTTGGACGTGTTCAGGATATTCAAAATTTATGTATTAAAAACAATAAAAAACTGGTCGTCTACCTTTCAATGGCATTCGGAAACCCTTATGGAGACCCGTGGGATACCAGCATTGCTGCACATTGGGGAAGTCGTCTACACCGAGAGATAGGTGTGAATATACTGGCTCTGGGGGATACTATCGGCGTATCTAACAGAACAAACATCACTTCTATGTTTACCGATTTAATGGCAGAATTACCGAATGTCGAAATTGGCGCCCATCTTCACTCAACACCAGATTCTGTTGAAGAGAAAGTATCGGCAGCTTATGAAGCCGGTTGCCGAAGATTTGATGGTGCCATTAAAGGTTTCGGTGGTTGTCCTATGGCAAAAGACGATCTAACAGGGAATATGCCAACGGAAGGTATGCTGAGTTACTTTAACAAAAGTGGTATTGGTACAAATGTTGATGCCAATGAATTCCGAATTTCAATGGAAATGGCTAAAGAAGTGTTTCCAAACTAAAACTTAAATTATGAAAAACCTTTACACCCTACTCGCATTAATTGCATTTACAAACTTTTCATTCGCCGGTGAAGTGGAAGATGATTTGGATGATTTTACAACTGTTGTTGCGAATGGTAATTATAAACTTTTCCTTAAAAAAGGAGATCAACCACACATTAAAGTGGTTAATAATGAACCTGAATTAGAAGACGACCAAATTGCATGGGAAGTAAAAGGAGGAGAATTAAAGGTCGATATAAAGAAATCTATATTCAAAAAACTTGAATTAGAAATTTATGTAACATACAATGAAATCTCAACTATAGAAGCGAAAGGCGGTGCCTGGATTAATGTTGAAGATGTTTTAACAGGAAATGAGGTAGAATTGAAATGTGCGTCTAATGGAATTATAAGTATAGAGCTTGATTGCAAGACGGTAAAAGCGTCGGTGGCACCTGGAAGTAATGGGGAAATTAAATTGAAAGGTAAAGCAGAAAATGCCGATTTAAAAGTGATGACTGGTGGATTTATATCGGCTATTCATTTAGAAGCAAAAGAGGTTGTAGCAAAAGTTTCTACCGGAGGAGATATCTCTTGCTGGGCTACCGAGAAAATGGACCTGAAAGTATCTATTTCTGGTACAATTAAGTATACTTTTGATGGAGATAAATCTAACTTTAATGAAAAAACTACCGGAGGAGAGATCAAGAAATATAAATCTGAATGATAAAAAGAATATTAATTATTTTCCTGTGTTTTGGAGTAGTTGCTTGTAACGGTTCATCTGAAGAAGGAGAAACAGGAGAAAACAACAATTTCGAAGAAGACAAGCCCTTTGTTTCTGAGATAACGATTATTGATACTACTTATCCACCCTTAAACGAAAAGTGTATTGAGGTGATGGAGAAAATGCAAATGTGTACCACTACGGATACCAGTAAACTGGCGCCGTGTTCCAATAAATATTTCAGGGTATTTGACCACAAGCCACAAAAAGACTGGGGTGCGGGGTTTATCGTGGAAATGGTTCCGGGATTATACGGTGCGCCGGTTCATCAAATCGTCATTATTGAAGAATATTTAGGAAAGTACAAAATAGCCAATCAGTATTTAGGATTTATGATTGAAATGAGAACCACGGAACTTGGATATAGTGATCTTCTTATCGGCTATGAGGATCCGGATGTGGGATTGATCGCCATCCGTCATGAATGGCAAGGGAATAAGTACGATTTAGTTGATGTAGAAGAGATTAACAACCATTTCGTTAAACCCGAAATGAAAGATTCAGTAAACAATATTTTCTTACCTGCATTTAGTGCTGGTTTTTAAACTGATTTGATTTTCTCACATTTTATACCTTAAAACTCTCATTCGAAAGCAATTCATTTAGCAGCTGAATTTATTAGCTTTGTGGCATGCTAAAGAAATTTAGTGCTTTGCTGATTGTGTTTTTGTCTGTTATTCCATTGCAGGCAAAGGATACCCTTTTTGTCACTTATCCGGATATCGCATTTGAAGGAATTGAAACGGAAGTAACTATTGATAGTGCTTCTGGAGAAATGCCATCCTACTTTTTGTTCATGGAGAATGATAAAGCGGATACCGTCCATATAGAAGGCAATACTTTTAAAGGAGTATTCAACGAGGGAAAACTGAAGTTAGATAGTTACCACGTCATCAGTAATAATGATGGCCCTTCTATGGTGCCGTTGTGGATGTCCATTTTACCACCTTTGCTGGCTATTTTATTGGCGTTGGTCTTTAAAGAAGTAGTCTTTTCTTTGGTGAGTGGTATCTTTTTAGGAGGCGCAATCATAGGCGCTTATGCTGATGGATTCGTCGGAATATTTTCAGGTTTTTTCAAGATTATAGATACCTACATCATTGGAGCCATGAACGATAGTGGCCATTTATCGGTGATTATCTTCTCAACTCTTATAGGAGGAATCGTAGCCTTAATATCTAAAAATGGCGGAATGCAGGGGATTGTCAATGGCATTGCCGGCTTTGCCAATAATGCACGAAATGGACAGTTAGCCACCTGGTTTTTGGGGATCGCTATATTTTTTGATGATTACGCGAACACGCTGGTAGTAGGTAATACCATGCGGGCAATCACAGATAAGCTCAAAATATCCAGAGAAAAACTGGCGTACATTGTAGATTCAACAGCCGCTCCGGTTTCTGCCATTGCATTTGTTACTACATGGATTGGAGCAGAATTGGGATATATAGGTAATGGACTTGATAAGATCAATGGAGAAGGTGTAATAATTGAAGAAGGTGTTTATTCTATATTTCTGAACAGTTTAGCGTATTCTTTTTACCCGATTTTGACCTTGTTTTTCATATTTTATTTAGTGTGGCGAGGTAAGGATTTCGGTTCAATGCTAAAGGCTGAACGACGAGCGAGGTCTGGTGAAACAGTCAATCCTGAGGTCAATACTGGCGACTTAACCGAGTTAGAGGATGTAGCTCCTAAAGCAGGTATTAAATACCGTGCGTACAATGCCATTATTCCAGTTGGAATCATAGTTTTCGGTACTTTGCTTGGACTGGTAGTTACTGGTTTTGCTTCGTTGTCAGGTACCATAACGGGAATTGATCCTTCAGTACCGGTAGATTCATGGGGCGCGATATGGGGGAATTTAGAATTGATCGATCCATCCATCAATACCTTTGGTAAAAAACTTGGAACATTGATTGGTGAAGCAGATTCATACCTGGCCTTACTTTGGTCCTCTATTACTTCGCTTGTTGTAGCTATGTTACTCACCATAGCTCAACGCATAATGGGACTTAAGGAAACCGTAGAAACCGCAATTACAGGCTTTAAATCCATGGTGCCGGCATTACTTATCTTAATCCTGGCCTGGTCCCTGGCAATGGTTACAGAGGAAATGCACACGGCAGAATTCCTGACCGAGGTGATGGACGGGAACATACCGTATTGGTTGATTCCTGCACTTACATTCATATTATCTGCCTTTGTTGCATTTTCAACTGGTTCTTCCTGGTCTACCATGGCACTGGTTTATCCAATTATACTGCCTGCGGCCTGGGCCATTTGTACCAATGAAGGTTTTGAACACGCATCTTCAATGGCAATATTCTACAATACGGTAAGTGCTGTGCTGGCAGGTGCAGTATTGGGAGATCATTGTTCTCCAATCTCGGATACCACCATTTTATCATCACTTGCAAGTGGATGTAACCATATTGATCACGTACGAACACAAATACCTTATGCTCTAACTGTAGGGGGAATAGCCGTTTTGGTTGGCACCATTCCATCCGCACTTGGGCTTCCTGCAATACTATCATTTGTACTGGGAATTGCTGCTATAATTGGCACTATAGAGTTATTTGGTAAAAAAGTAGAGTGATGTCTAAAATAATAGCACTGGATTACGGAACGAAAAGAACGGGAATAGCAGAGACGGATGACCTCCAGATCATTGCTTCAGGATTAACAACCGTATCCACTAGAGAGCTATTTGATTTCTTAAAAAAATACATGGCTGAAAATGACGTGGAAGCTATTGTATTAGGAGAGCCCAAGCGTATGGACGGATCAGACACACATTCTTCTGAAGCAATCCGTAAACTGAAGGTTAAATTAGGCACAACTTTTGGACTTCCGGTACACATGGTGGATGAGCGCTTTACCTCAAAAATGGCCTTTCAGACTATGATTGATTCAGGTTTGAAGAAAAAACAACGACAAAATAAGGCTCTGGTTGATGAAATTAGTGCTACAATTATTTTACAATCTTACCTTGAAACAAAATAAATTGGAATTTGTATAAATAATATGATGAGGATTTTACTGATAAGTATATTTTTTGTGGCTGTCAATTCACTTGCACAGGAAATTAAACCGCTCTTTCCGGGCGTAGGGTATTCCCTGCAAGAAGAAAATGAACTGGTGGCTATACAGGAGTTAGAAGCTTGCTGGTGCTACCCGGTTTACAAAAAAGATACCGATACTGTATTTTCACTCAAGGCGATTACTTACCCCTTGCCAGTTAAAAAGAGTGGTCTCTGGGGACTGATCAACAAGCAAGGTGTAAAAGTAGGTGATTTTAATTCGAATGAGCCTTATCTGATGACAGATTCAGGTAAAGTCAAATTATTAGGTTTTGAACTGGAAAATTATCAATGGAAAGCGACAGATAAAAGCGCTTTATCTATTCTGGATTCCAACGGAACCGAAAAAACCAAATATTACGTGGCATCCGTATACAGAGGGTCATTTATAGCATCTAAAGACAAAAAGTTTTGGGGAATGCTCAATTCGGAGATGAAGACGCTGGTAGATTTTAATTACGCACCGTCACATCACGAAGGGGAAGATTTTCATTTTAGTGATAAAGGTTATATGACCTTGCGTGAAAATAAACCAGGAGGATTAAATGGCGTGGTTAACTACAAAGGCAGGGTTTTAATTCCTTTTAAATGGCGCTTATTGTCTTATGTAGTGAAGGATGAAGATTACATCTATGCTATGAATGATTACTTTAAAAGAGGGTATATCAATATTAAAGGGCAGACAACCCTTCCGTTTATTTACGATATGCTGCCGCGCGAGATAACAGACTCGAACCAAATCTCAACGGAAAAATATACCTGGTTTGCAGATGAAGACCTGAACCAAATTGGTCCAAAGTATCAGGCTTATGAGCAAAAAGGGAAGCTCTATTTTTATAAGTTGGATGGTAAATGGGGAATCAAAGACATCAACAATAAAACCATCATTCCCAATATCTACAGTTCGATAATGGATGGTCCGCGAATCAAGGATGACAAGGATTTCAAATGTTATATTGTTGTAAAAAACGGCAAGTATGGACTGATTAACCTGGATGGCTCCGAAATCATTAAACCTGCTTATGATTGCTTGTGTGGCTTAAACTATTACGCGCCTTCGGGTTACTATATAGAATTTAAAAAGGACAACGTATCGTACAAATTCAGCAAAACTGGTGAACTGGTTGAAAAAGGAGGAAAAAGCGGAGGAAACTGTTTTTGTGAATAATCCTTGTAAAAAGCATGATATCAATCATCTTTAAACCAGTCATATATTGAGATATATTAGTTTTTGAACGGACCTTATTATGTACTTTGGACCATGATAAAGGAATAACCCGAGTATGAAATGGTACCTATTTATTTGCATTTTTTCGTTAAGTAGTATTGGCTGGACACAAACACCCTCAGATCTGAAAATATATGCAGGTGGTGGGTTTCCAGATTTCCTTCATGTTGGCTTACGTTATAATATCCCAAAGTTTCACTTTGATGCTTCAGCTGGGTCGACATTTGGAGGTCAATTCACATTGAGCGGGAATGGTGCGTATCATTTCGGAACTAAGGCTATACCGCAAGGAGAAATTCAAAAACCACTTTTCTTGTCGTTAGGAGGTTCGTATGTGACATACAGTAGCAGTTCGGCGTATGGGCAGGATGTCTATATCAATGCCCGATTTGGGGGAGACATCAGGTTTAAACCGTGGTTTCACTTAGTGCTTTCTGCAGGACTTGGAGTAAATGTATATCATTACAAATATGATAAAGAACCTTCCGGTTGGAATTTCGATATATATCTGCCGGTAATTCCAAATGCTCGAATATTGTTATCTTTTCGTTTGGCTAAATTTCATAAGCAAAAGGATATATCTGAGTAGTGAAACAGAAAAATTTTAAATCAGAATCAATAGATGATTTCACGGACATTGATGGTGGGTCCAATCCGTATGACGTTTGTGTTCAAAAGAAAATTAAGGGAGCTTCAAATTCTGAATTGAGAACTTACTTAAAAGAGGAAGGTATCTCTGATGAAGAAGCTCGTGAATGGATTCGTCTGATTGATTCGGATTATATGGCGGGAAAACTGCATCAGAGAAGCGGTTTAGATTGGCTACTGATGCCTTTGTTTGGAGTGATCTTATTTCTGGGTGGAGCATTTCTTCTAGCCTTTCAATTGATAATGAATTTTGTGTCTGTTTGGCTGTTGCTCCTCGCAGGCACCATGGTTTCTACCGGAGTAGGTATGATGTTCTACAAACAACAGAAAAGAAAGCGAAATGCCAATCGTTCTGTATTCAATCAATGGAAGGACAGGGATTAATTATTCAGGCGTATCCCCGTTTTCTCTATAGTGATAAGCCGATCTTTATATAAGGCTCCAAGTGCTTTTTTAAACACTTTTTTTGATACACCAAACATGTGCTTGATAGATTCTGGAGAGGTCTTGTCGTTGGCTTCTATAAATCCTCCGGCTGCTTGTAACTTTCTCAGGATGTCTCCTGCTACCCCGGTGATATGCTCATATCCCTGCGGTTGAAGAGAAATATCTAACTTCTCATCTTCCCGAATTTTTTTGATATACCCTTTAGTTTTTTGTCCGGGTTTAATGTTCTGGAAAATTTCGTTTTTATAGATTAATCCGGAATGTAATCCATTGATAATAACGTTGACACCAAGATCCGTTCGGTCACCTATTATCAGATCAACTTCCTGTCCTTCTTCATATTCTGCGGGAACATTATCCAGAAACTTATTGATTTTTGATGAGGCTACAATTCGTTCTGATTCAAGATCCAAATAAACATGCACCAAATAAGACATACCCTCGTGCATTTCTTCCTTTTGTTCGTTAAACGGAACCAACAAATCTTTCATTAATCCCCAGTCCAGAAATGCTCCAACTTTGGTAATAGCCGCAACTTTTAAAACCGCAAAATCACCCACTTGAGCCAATGGTTCTTCTGTCGTGGCAATCCACCGGTCTTCTGAATCCACATAAATAAATACATCTACAAAATGGTCGGGTTCTGTACCTTCAGGGACATAGCGCTTTGGTAAAAGAATCTCTCCTAATTCGCCTCCATCTAGGTAGACACCAAAGTCAACTTCTTTGACCACCCGGAGCGTATTCATTTTACCAATTTCTACCATAGGTCGAATCTACTGTTTTTTAGAGAAAATTTACCTGTACAATAAGGACAAAAAAATCCTGGTCCAGACATCCGTCTGAAACCAGGATAAAACTAATTAAGAATTAAATTATGAAATTAACTGAGCTTTTGGATACATTTCCATCCACTTGTTCAGTTGCTCTTGAGTTTTCAAAGTAATAGTGGTCTTGTTATCTAACTGAAGTTTAAACTTCGGCTTCGAATTTTTTATTTCATTAATTATCTTCTCTACTTTTTCTTTCGACTTTTTTCGTGCCATAACAATCCTTCTTTGTTGGTGCAATATTAACACTTATAAAGACGAAAAGTTTACAGATAAATTACATAATTTCAGATTTTTAGATAAAGTAAGAATAACTGTAGATAAACATGCAATTTATACATACATAGAATCATTCTAAATTAGCGCGATTCCACCGTTTTTCTTCATATTTCAAACGATTTTGCATTTTTGAAGGGATAGGAATGCTAAAATTCATAGGATTTTCCTGAATAGGATGGCGAAAAGAAATAGCTGTTGCCGCAAGAAAAAGGCCCTTATGTTTAAGGTACAGTTCTTTAGGGCTGTAAATGGAATCTCCTAAAATGGCATGCCCAAGGGTACTTAAGTGGATTCGTAATTGGTGTCTTCTACCTGTTTTTGGATGCAGTTGAACCAGTGATAAATGACCTGATCGAATGGATGGAATAGATCTTACAACGGTGTAATGGGTGGTCGCTTCTTTTTGGTCAATTGGAGTATCCATTACTCCGTCACCTGACATTTTACCTAAAACCAGTGCGTGATATGTTTTTTTAACTTGATTTTTTTCAAATTGCTGCGTCAACTTCATGTGCGCCGATCTCGATTTAGCTATTAGCAGTATCCCACTGGTTGCTTTATCCAATCTGTGAACCGGTTTGGCCCAGTTTAATTTGTCAACTGATGTACTCGGCGATAGATTATAAGACAGGGCATTAGTTACTGTTTTAAAGGAATTGCCACTGGTGAGCAAACCTGCAGGTTTCACTATTACCGCTAAATCTTCATCTTCATATAAAACTTCCAGCTTTAAACGGTACTCTTTTGGAGGTGTATCTTCAAGGTCGTACAATTCTATTGTTTCACCTCCGTTCAACCAAAAACCCGTTTCCGTTGCTTCGCCATTAAGTCTTATTTGACCGCGTTCAATGGCTTTTTTAACACTTTTTCTAGAGGGTAGTTCTTTAAACAATCCCGTACAATAATCGTAGATACGCAATGGTTCGGCATCAACCGGAAAAGTATGTGTAACCAGTAATTTCATGGATCACATGATTCAATTCATGTGTTTTTTATAGATAGAAATAAGTTCATCCGGTGGTATAACGTTGTCAGGAAAATCGCTCATTCGGTTTAATACCTCATTGATTGCCTGTTCGTTTAACCCTAGTTTGATCCCGGCAAATTTTAAAAATTCAATTTCTGAATTTTCTACCTTGTGATCAACATTTGCCATCAATACCATTCGGTGAAATTGTGTGATTCGTTCAATATGTTCCGCAGGTGCTTTGAACGGAGCGGGGTGTTCAAACAGGTCCAGAATTTCTTTATCACTTAAGCCGATTAAATTTCCCATTTGTTTGATCAAACCGGATTCATTTTCAGAAACATAACCGTCTATTTTACTCAGGGCAATAAGTTCAGAAATTAAACTTCGCTTTTCATCCATGCGCGAAAGATAAGAATTATCAACTTTACGAAGGGGTTAGTATGAGTCCCACCGGGCCTTGTAACCTCTTGAATCAATGTGAATGGTCATGGTTCTTGGATACCTACCAATGCCGCCACGGTTACCAATCATGGGCTCCAGGATATCCAAACAGATAGATTTATCGACCTGATTGGCATCACCATCCCTATTAATGTCTTTTATAACCAGATCTACAGCTTTTCCATTAATATGCTGACTTTTACTGGCACCACCTCGTAATTTATTGCACAAAGGATGCCTGTGACTTTCGCGCACGCTAAAACCGTATTTGTCATAGCCTAATTCATCCAGCTTCAGAATAAATTCAAGCAGCATGTAAAGCATTTCCTTATCTACCAACCAATACTGCTCTTTATTGGCATCCAGATCCCGATTATTGGCCCGACAATACCTATCGAACGGAACAAAGTTCTTAACGCGGTATTTCCCTACGACAAATTTGAAAATGTCCCTGCCACGAACAATTCTATATGTCTTGTTACTCAGTTGTCCGGTAAATTGTTTTTTCGGGTCAGAATAGGCCAGGTAATCCCCGTCTAGTTCTTTAAATGTCACAGTTTCGAAACTTTCAATAACCGAGTCAATACCTTCTTTTGTTAGAATTTCCTGTTGTTGTGTCTCTTCATCATACAGTTCTTCCTCTGATTTACCACAGGAAAAAAGGATCAACATAAATAGGAAAATGCTGTGTTTTGGGCTTA
>JABURP010000096.1 GCA_014762645.1 Crocinitomicaceae bacterium | reverse complement strand
CCTGTTTTAACTTCCGTTTGTCTATCTGTTTTTGGATTTTCGATTTTTCTTTTTCAGAATCTGCATTTTCTTTCTGAGTTTCCAAATCATTGATCTCGCTTTGTAAATCATTGATTTTCTCAATATCATCCGCCTTATTTGCAATTACTTCCTGCCCTTCAGATGTATTGAAATCATTCGTTGATAATTCTTCTACTCCTTTTGTTTCATTTTCTGCTACAATGGTCGATATTTTGTCATTATTGAAAGCAATTTCACTTCGCTTTGCTTCTTTGAGTTCTTCTAGTTTTGAAATCTCTTCATTTATAACATCCTTCAATGCCGGATTCTCTTCCCATTCATTTTGTAAATCTGAAATCTTATTGTCAATTTTTCGAATCAATTCGTTCGTCAACTCATTTTCCTGTTCAAGTCTTTCCTTTTCTTCCAACCCATTATTATCTCTTAGGTTTGAGATATCTGATTCGTAATTTGGCATTAACGAACCAATTGTAATTTTCGGTCTGCTGGAAATGTCCGGACCGTCAATTAACTCTTGTGATTTCTTGATCTCATTCTCCTTGGCATTCTTCATATTCCGCAGTGCGTTGATACGGCTATCAATCTTTCCGGTATAATCCGGATTAGATGGCTTCATTCCCTGAAGTCGGTTAATTTCATTGTCAATTCGACGGATCAAATCCTTATTCAGATCAATCTTACTCCGCTCCTTCACAGATTGATCCTGTTGTGCAAGCTGAATATTATCCATCTCCTCTTCATACGTAGGGTGAATTTCCTTAACAGTAGGAATTGTACTCATGTTAAGCAATTCATCTTCATTCGCATTGTTTCCGGTTGTATTGGTATTATTACCACCGTCCGTATTGTTACCACCATCTGTATTATTCCCACCATCCGTATTGTTGCCGCCATCTGTATTATTTCCTCCGTCGGTGTTATTGCCGCCATCCGTATTATTACCTCCGTCGGTGTTATTGCCACCATCTGTATTGTTGTTACCGTTATCAACAAGTAATTGGCTGGAAGCATTTTCATCCTCTTTTTGTTTTCGAATATTTTTCAGTCCATCTATTCGAGTATCAATATCAGATGATAAGGACGGTTGACTTTGCTTAAGACTGTTGAGTTGATCAATTTCATTATTAATCTTATTGATCAGTTGATTATTAACACTGATTTTTTGCTCTTCTTTATCGGCAGATCCAATGTCCAATCGATCAATGTTGTTCATTCGTGAATTGTAATCCGGCATCAGTTCTTCAACTGTCGGGTTTGTATTCACGGTAACATCATTATTGGTGCTGGCACCATCCACAATGCTCTGATCATTTGAAATTTCCTGGTTCTTCTGATTTTTCAGGTTATTCAATGCGTTGACACGTTGATCAATCTGAGAAGAAAGTTCTGGTTTCTCTGACTTCAAATTATCGAGCATGGAAATTTCATTATTCACTGCTGATACGAAGTTCTTATTGAGATCAATACGATTCTGTGCCTTATCCTCAGGTGTATCTCCTGAATTGTTGATGGTACTCACCCGGTTTTCGTAATTCGGCAGAATGTCATCTGTTGTAGGATTTGGATTTAATGCGACATCTGTAGTTCCTGTGCTGTTGTCAATTAACTCCTGATTAATTTTAATCTCGTCTGCTTTTTGACTTTTCAAACGATCTAAGGCTGTTCGTCTCAATTCAATATCCGCAGTCAGGTCCGGACGATTTGTTTTAAGATCATCCAATTTGTTAATTTCATTATCCACAGCATTAATAAATGTGCGATCCAGATCAATTTTTTGCTGTGCCTTATCTACAGGGGTATCAGATGATGAATTAATGGATTTTAACCTTGAGCTGTAGGTCGGCATAATATCATTAACTGTCGGAGTTGGATTCAATGAGATATCTGCAGATCTGTTATTATTGTTTACCACATTCTGACTGTCGTTCACTTCCTGTTCTTTCTGATACTTCAGATCATTCAACGCATTGATGCGCTTATCAATATCTGCTGTAAGAGATGGGTTTTCTGATTTGAGCTTATTTAACTGCTCAATTTCACTGTCAATAGCATTGATAAATGTGCGGTTAAGTTCAACTTTTTGCTGTTCTTTTTCAGCAGGATCTACATCTGAGTTATTGATTTCATTCATTCGTGATGTGTAATTTGACATGATCTCATTTACATCCGGATTAGGGTTAAGGGATACATTCGTTGAATTGCGGTTATTGCTATTACTCACCATATTTTGACTATCGTTAATAGCCTGGTTTTTCTGATCTTTAAGATCATTCAATCCTTCCACTCTCTTGTCAATAGCTGACGACAGGTCCGGGCGGTCAGATTTCAGATCATCTAACCGGTTAATCTCCTTATCCACAGCATTAATAAAATCTTTGTTTACATCTATTTTCTGATTCTCTTTATCATTTGGGTCATCTCCAGAAGTTTCTATTGCGTTAATTCGTGAGTTATACTCTGGCATTATCTCCTCAACCGTAGGATTCGTATTAATAGACAGATCATTCGCATCTGCATTTTTATTGACTATGCTGGTACTGTTTTCAATGTCTTTTTTCTTCTGATCCTTGAGATCATCTAACGCGTTAATTCGTTTACTGATATCTGCAGTTAACTCCGGTTTTTCATTTTTGAGATCCGTTAAATTCGCAATTTCATTATCTACCGCATTAATGAATGATTTATTGAGATTGATTTTCTGTTGCTCTTTATCTACAACATCTTCAGATGAACCTTCAATTGTATTCATACGCGAACTATAATTCGGTAGTATTTCATCTTCTGTTGGATTGGTATTAATGCTCGTTCGATTCGTATTGCTACTGTTGTCAACAATATTCTGGCTATCTTCTATCTCCTGAATCTTCTGGTTTTTAAGATCATTCAATCCATTTATGCGCTTATCAATTTGAGAAGAAAGCTCAGGCTTATCTTTTTTAAGGTTGTTCAATTGCTCTACCTCATTATCAACGGCATTTACGAAGGACTTATTCAGTTTAATTTTTTGATCTTCTTTATTTACCGGATCATTTTCTGACGTGTGAATTGAATTCATTCTAGACGTGTAATTCGGCAGTACTTCATCTTCAGTAGGATTCGGATTCAATGAGATTTTATTTGTATTTCTGGAGTTACCGACAATAGCCTCACTATCCATTATCTCTTGTTCTTTCTGAATCTTCAGGTTATTCAGTGCGTCCTTACGTTTATCTATATCTGAAGATAATTCTGGTTTTTCCTCTTTAAGGTTGTTCAACTGGTCAATTTCATTATCAACCGCATTTACAAATGTTTTGTTGAGTTTGATTTTTTGTTCCTCCTTATCTACCGGATTGTCAGATGAACCATCAATGGTATTCATTCGGCTAGAGTAGTTTGGCAATATGTCATCTACTTTTGGCTGGGTGTTTAATGAAATGTCATTTGAACCGGATGCGTTGTCAACTATAGCCTGACTATCACTAATTTCCTGTTCTTTCTGTGTTTTGAGGCTATTTAATGCATTGATTCGCTTATCAATATCTGTTGAGAGTTCTGGTTTATCTTTTTTCAGATTATTCAGACGATTAATTTCGTTATCAACAGCATTGACAAATGTATTGTTCAAGTCAATCTTTTGTTGCTCTTTATCAGCCGGGTCATCTGTTGAATTTTCAATGGCTTCCATGCTGGAATCGTAGTTTGGAAGAATTTCTTCCTCTGTTGGATTTGTCTTCAGTGATATAGTGTTTGTATTCGCCCCGCCATCTGCAATTACCTGACTGTTTGTAATATCCTGTTCTTTTCTATCCTTTAGATCATTCAATGCATCAATACGCTTATCGATATCGGCTGACAATTCAGGATTATCTCTTTTCATGTCATTCAAGCGGTTAATTTCTTTGTCGACGGCATTTATAAACGATTTATTTAATGCGATTTTCTTTTTCTCCTTATCTGCCGGGCTATCAGAAGAAGAGTTGATTTTATTCATTTCAGATTGATAATCAGGAAGCACATCATTTGCGGAAGGGTTGGTATCCACCAAGTCAGTAATAACTGGATCTTTCAGTCCTTTTTCAGGGTTCTGCTGAATCTTATCTTTCAGATTATTTAACTCTGCTTTTTCACTTTTTAGATCAGAGTTGTCCGGATCATCAATCAATTGATTATTGATATCATTGAGACGTTTGTTGACTTTATCCAACGTTTGCTCATTGAGATTTTTCACAGCATTATCTCTGTCCTTGTCATCAACCGTTGTGTAGATATTGTTTAGTTCTTTCTGATAATCAGGATTTACTTCAGATACATCTGCAACGGTTGTAGTTTCATTGGTCCTTGGATTGTCTTCTATCCATTTATTATTGGATACAATCTGACTGTTGATATCATCATCCAGTTTTTTAAGGTTATTGAGTCGTTTTTTCGCATCCTTGTTGTTTGGATCGTCTTCAAGCACCTTATTCAGTTGCACGATTTCATCTCTAATCTCATTACTCAGTTGCGAATTGATGGAATTCTGAGCGTCACGTTTGTCGTGTTCATTTTCCATGTCATCAATTCGCTGCATTTTGTCTTTATAACCATCAACAAATTGGTCTTCTTCAACTTTAGTTTCGATATTATCTGCATCAATCCGAACAGGGTCAACAATTGGTTCTTCAATGTTCTTTTCGACATTATTTCTGAAGGTTACCAGTTCATCTCTTTTCCTAATGGCATCTTTATCGTTCGGATTACCTTCTATAATCGCCTCATATTCCTGAATTTTTTCATTAGTTCTTTCAACAATGCGGTTGTTTAAATCTCTGATTGCATCATCTCGCTCATTTTCATCAACCGTCTCGTATATTGCATTAACCTTATTTTGGTAGTCCTTATCAATATCCGAGATCACCTCTTCATATACGGCCTCCTTATTACTTCCATTATCGTCGGTAACTACTTCATATTCTTTAATTTTCTTGTCCTTAAGATCTTCATATTCCTGAATCAATTCGAGAATTGGTTGCTGACGATCAGGAGGCGTAGTATTGAGCTCGTCTCTAAGGTTCTTAATTTCTTTATCTATATCCTCGGTCCATTGATCAAGCGAATACGTTTCCCGCTTACCATCTGAAGCAAAAACATCTACCCTGTTTCCAGCTCCTTTGTCTCTTAAGTCTTTGTCTATCTGGGCGACTTCTTCAGAAAGATCATTCTGTTTTACTTCATTAACGATACCATCCTTCTGGGTGTTTGTTAATTCATTATTATACTGTTTATTACCATCTTCTTTCACTTGTCTGGCTACACGGTTTAGATCATTTGAGCTCTCTTCTACAATCACATCATAATCTCTGGATTTGAGGTTGAGTTCATCTTTCACCAGGAATAATTCAGCATCCAGGGCCTTTATTTCATCTTCAATTACTTCTCTATCTTTACGCTTACTGGTGTTCTCCAATTTATCCTGAAGGATTCTCTTTTGATTTTCCAGTTCCCTTTTATCGTCATTGAGCGCAATGATCTCTTGATTGACGTCATTTGCTTTTCGCACATTTTCATCCCCATCCCGGATGAGTTTGTCTACAACATTATTTTCAAGCTCTCTTGTTTTAACATTCTCCTGGAAGTAGGTGGAATTTTCGTTGATTACGTTTGCCAATGCCCCCCGGTCATCATCTGGTGTTTGCTGCACTTTTTCCAAAATATTCTGCGCATCCTGAAGTGTTTTCTTTTTCTCAACTATTTCCTGATCTATTTTATTGCCGAGTTCAACCAGGTCCTGAGCATCATCATTCAATTGGTCTACTTCTTTGTTCTTAGAATGGGCTTGTTCGAGTAGGTTTTTTTTCTCTTTTGGATCGCTTGATTTCTCGGCATTTTCAATCAGTTTTTTCACTTCTTCCATTTTCTGATTGGCCTCTTCTATTTTCTTTTGAGCGAGGTTATAGGAAATGTTTGACAGTTCAACATCTTCATTCAATTCGTTTTGAATATCTTCTATTTCACTGTTCATTACCAGTTCCACATCAGATTTGGTAGAGAATTGATCCAGTCCATTTTCAGCAAATACCTTGTTTACATCTCTTTGCGCATCCAATGAATCAAGATCAAAGTTTTCTGCATTAGGTTTAAGTAGGGAAAGATTCTGATAGATTTGCGCCATAATGGTAACAGGATCATCAAACTTCTCTTCAAACAGATTATCTATCTGAATCACCTGCTCCCCATTTTCATCACGAATTAGTGTTATTCTTTGCTTCAGCGGACGCAGTTCTTTTAGAATAGGCACTTCAACTGTTGCATAATGCGTAATGTCAGACCCTTTAACGGTCATATAGAACTTGTACTTCCCACCTTTCGGTAATACCATAAAGTACTCTCCATCCGCAGATCTGGAATTAAATTCACCAATGGTTCGTCCGGATGAAAAATCTTCCACTTCAATACTTATTTCCTTATTAGATGAAACCAGTGAGTTAACAAATGTTCCTTTAATCGGTGCAATTTGTACAGGGATCTTCTCAACTCTAACTTCGTAAACGTAGACCTTCCCAACCTGACTTTCTCGTTTGGAGGCGAAGTATGCCAGCGTTCCTTTGGAGTTAACAATATATAATATGTCATCATCAGGAGATGAAATAGCAAAGTCCATATTTTCCGGCGGACCAAAGGAATCCATACTAGGATCGTATTTTGATCGGAAAACGTCATATCCTCCCATGGAGTTATGACCTTTTGAACAGAAATAGAGATATTTTCCATCCGGATCCATGTACGGGTAGTTTTCATCATAGCGCGTATTTACCTGCCCTTGAATTTTCTGTGGTTTACTAAATGTGCCATCCGGCAATCTTCTGGCCTGGTAAATATCCAATCCATTATCACCGTCATCTCCGTAACTAGAGAAATAAATTACGTTTTTATCCGGAGAAAAATGGATAAGTGCTTTATGACCAACTTTTCTGTCATATTTAGTAAGGTATTTTTCATCATCCGTAGCGAGTATTGTTCCGCCAATTGTACTGAGATCATAGATATCATAGAATGATTCTTCATTAATCTCTGTTTTCTCCATGACGATCATATCTGTAATATCAGACAGGAGATTTCTACCATATTTACAGGCACTCAGCATATTGTCCACTGGATAATCCTGTTTTTGTTTGGTGGAGGCTTGCTCCTTAAACTTCATGTAATAGGTTTCGGCCTCTTTAAACTGATAATTAAGATGATATGCCCGACCGAGGAAATAGTAGGCCCGTTTATCTATACTTGGGCTTTTGACGGCTTGCCTTAGGAATTTTATTGCTTCTGCTTTGTTGTGAGATGTATAGATCAGGCAGGCTCCGTGTCTGAAGTTCAGTTCATAATCAGTACTGTTGCTTGAAAGTAAACTAGAATAGATTTTATCAGCTTCCACATACAAGCCGTTATCAAAGAATTCGTCTGCACGTTTTTTCTTCTCCTCCAGATCCTGCGCATAGGAAGGCACGCTGCATATTAACAGCAGTATCAAAATCGGTATTGATCTTAAATTTATTCTCACAACAAATACCACAGTTACGCGCTTGCGCGCGTTCCGTTGTAATTTAATACGGTTGTTTGAGGTAAAAGTTCATTCTTTCCGGCAAAAACTATACAAAATAGCAAAAAGCACAGCCTAAAACCTATTAAATCTGGTTTTTTATGTTCACGGAATGTTTTGGGTAAAGGTGAATGATTAATTCATTTTTCTAATTGCTTTTTTACATGCTTTCATGCGCTTTTTGACCTTCAACTTCTTCCATTCCTCTTTCTCCGTCGCCAATTTAAAGCGTTCATAATATTTCAATGCTTTTTCATATTCTCCTTTTTTCTCATAAGCACGACCTATAAAGAAGGCTACGTCCTCATCCTTTTTGCCCATTTCTTCTGCTTTTAGGAGATATTTCAGTGCTTCGTCCGTTTTATCGGTGACCATCACCAAACAGCTCCCGTATTTATAGACGTAATCCATATTATTAGCGTCCATATTAATAAACGTACGATACATGGGCATAGCTTCTTCGTATAGCCCTTTTTTGAACAATTTATCGGCCTCTTTTACATCTTTCTTTTTTTGACCTAAAGCAGTAAGGCCGATAAAAACCAACATTATGGTTCCAACTAATCTCATTCCTGTGGAATATAATCCATAAACCTACCTAAACGCTTGGTTTTATTAGTGTAGATAATTTCTGTCTTCTTGTTTTTCAACTTATCTGCTTTTTGTTCAGACAGGTACGTTTGTAGTTCTTTATTGGTACTATAAACGTAAACGGTTGTCGCTCCTTTTGTTCCTGCCAGTTCTATGTAGTATCTATTTCCAGGTCTATCTTCCTTACCTGGCAGTTCAATTAATATCCCTAATGAAGTTCCTGAATTTTTACTGGTACTGAAATAGCGGATCATGACCCGTACCGTAAAATCCTTAAATAGTGGATCTCCTCCCATGGCCACTATTCCTGTAATTGGCTGGGATATCAGACCATTTGCCCGGGCATGCCATTCAAAACGTAGGTTGGTGAAATAAATTGGAGCTGACTCCATTGTTTTAGGGAGTTTTTTAACGCCTTCACCCGTTACATATTTCGTTTCAATATTTTCGGCTTCTTCTTTAGATGCTTCTTCCGTAATAGCCTGTTTCAACGTGGTTCTACCAAAATCTACGGCTCCAAGCCCTTCTGTTGTTTTAATATCTTCAGCAATAGTTTCCGTAATTTTCTTGTCCAAATAGAATTCAAGGCCACCGGTAAGATTCATAGTTGTTTTCTTATTAGCGGCATTGTAATTAATCACACCATAAGGCTTAAACTCCACATCTTCCATCCCAAGAGACATATCTAATTGTCCATCTCCTTCCATAGAGCAACTAACCGTATGCAAAGCAATATAATTACCCTTTTCGGCACGGTTAATAAGCTTTTCAGGCGTCGCAATTCTAAACTCGTTAGCGGCTTCATTGTAATTCAACACACCGTGTGAAGTGAATATTACGTCGTCATCTACACTGTCTAAGGCCGATAAAAAGGTGGGATAAATCTCTATATTTTCCAGCATGTTTGCCTGCCTTCTTACTAAACCAACAGCAATGGGATTTCCTTCGAGATCTGTCATTTCTGTGGACACTGGGATTTGAATATTATTCGGGTCGATTTGTGTTCGGAATTTCAGCCAGTTTTTGGCGAACCGCTCACAATCATGGTTAATTCGTGTTGCTCCATCAAAAACAAGGAATTGTTCAGAGGCAACGAGCTCAACTGTTCCGTAAAAATCAAAACGATCACTTAAATGGAAATTGGTTTCTTGTTCCACAGTTCCTTTAGCTCGTGTTTGGAATGCCGTATCCGGTTGGATATCTGCAAAATAAACCTCCTGTTCACCGCCTTTACTGTCCACATAGACATATTTTCCGTTTGCTTCATATTTCATTCTGGCGTTAATTTGCACATTTGCTTCACGAATGGTATGGTATTTCGTTACGGAGTTGGCCAGGATTTCAGCACCTTTAAGTTCATCCATCTTTGCTTTTTTCCTGATGGTCACCTTCTCTTCCGGAGGAAAAATACGCGCATCTGCTACATCTATATATTTAACACGATCGCAATTAATGACATTTTCACTAAGAATGAACTTGGCTTTTGGTGCCATAAAATTCAATGAATCTTGTTCAGGATGGATAGAAAAGAAGTTAGAACCTGCTAAATCCAATTCTGTATCTATATCGATATCTGCTTCTTTTTTAGACAACTCAATTTCATCATTATCCATTAACCATGTAAACATATCCATGTAACAGATGTACTGGTTTTTCGGGAATTCCACGACTGATGTTCCGTCGTTGGATTTAAACTCACCTTTCCTTTGTTCAAAATCTACATGGGCATTCAGGTTTCTAGAATCAAAAGCAAGCGGATTTTCCACGCCCGGCTCAGGCTTACCTACACCAAGTAAATTGAAATCAGCGGTATCGGCATCAATAACCCAACGCGAGTATTCAAAATGCTTGGAACCGAGCTCAGCCTCTTCAAAATACATTAATCCCCGACCCGTCATTCCGTTTTTCGTCAGGTAGGTGATCCCTTTCATTTCTGCAGCTCCATTGAAAAACTTTAATGGCTCCTGATAAGCACGTGCCTTCAGGATATCGTCTTTAGGAACGAGAGTTACCATTACCCCATTGCCTTCTACATCCGGAACTGACATTCCTTCACTTTTGGTTTGAGGACGATTCACGTATTTTGCCATTCCCATAGTTGAATCCGGGAAGAATATGAAGTTTTCACTAACAGATGTAGAAGTTTCAAAATCAATCTGCCCTGCTCCTCTCAAACCTTCATTACTCAGTCTGATTTCATTGTCAAACTTTGCATAGTCACCATAAAAATCAAATCCGGTTTCCGGTGCTTTTGTTACAAACCCAAATGAATAATCTTCCTGTAGTCTCAATGTTTCTCTAAAAACGGGGAATATTCCTGCAGATCTGAATTCACCTGGGAAAGCCATGGCGCGTTCATCAAAATTATCAAGACTATCAAACTCAAAAGGATCTACCCTGAAATAAAAATCTGAGCTGTCGTATACACCGTCATAGATATAAATTTGGTCGTAGAATACGTACGAATCCTGTGTTGACTTTACTTTTGGATAATCCGGATAATGTTTATTATCCCTTCCTGATTTATTAGCTGGATGATCAATTTCTATCACTCCTTTAAAGTCTTCAAAATGTGAGTACATTGGTTGAAGCCCATTTCCACCAAAGATTGGAGCCACGCTAAACAATGCCCTTCTAACATCAATTAGGTGTATTTTAAAATATTTGTACTCAAAATTTGCTTCATTGACGTACACTTCAAATTTACCTGCCATAATTGCCCCTTGAAAGACAAAATCAAGATCTTTTTTTACGAGCAGTTCACCTTCTCCAGGGAAGAGTATTACCTTTTGAGAAGGAGATACTTCGATCGGTTCTACCTCGTTTAATGCAAGGTCGAATGATTTCATGTTGTAGGAACCAAAACTCGTAGCAAGCTCTTTTCTCGCGTTCACTTTACGTGCTCTGGCATTGTATTTTTCAGCATTTTTATCCCTACGCCCATCACGAGTAACCGTATCTTTCAATGCGATCGGTTCGAGATTACTAACAAACACAATATTGTCATAATCTACCGTTCCTGCCCGGGCATCAATGTATTTCTTGGTTTTTGGTTGAACGGTAATCTCTTTTCGTGTAGATGAATACGTGATGAATCCCTGATTAGCCAAATCCAGGAGGATGGGTATTGCCTGATCCGTGGTATATCCCATAGGTCCTGCAATTTTGCCAATAGGTATGGTTTGCATATCATATTTGTACGAATAGTTATAAATGGCAACTAATGGATGTACTTTGTTCATTCCTTGAATTTTGGAATAAACCTTTCCACTATAATAGTTTTGAGACTCAAACCGTGCTTGTCGGTCGTTTCTATTCTCAAAATTCCAGGTGAGGTTCAAGTTGGGATCTCCTTTTGTCCAAACTATTTTATCTACATACATATCGAGCAGGTGATAGGTATCCTTAAATGGTGCCTGAGCAAGTCCAGAATTTGAACGGATCATTTCCATATAAGGTGTTTCTGCATTGATATAATTCATTCTTAATCCTGGATGGTAAATAGTGTCGTCTTCGCTCATATATAACTTAACTCCACAATCATTAGCACTCGCTCCTTTTTCATTGATCTTAAAACTAGTAGCCTGTGCTTCAACGAAAGGTTCTCCATCCATGTAAAAGACAAGCTTTGCAGGATTTTTATCGTATCCAATTCCAGCAAAGTAATCTCCTTCTAATGCAAATCCCCCCACGTAATCAACTTCCGGAAGAATATTTTTCCGTACAACCTCTTTACTGAATGAAGTAAACTTCGGATAAATTCGATCTATATCCCTGTCGTACTTTTTTGCGAAATCTTTAAAATCACCGTACAAAGGTTCAGGGTAATACTCTGTATGAACAAGCACTGAGTCACATTCTAGTTTAGTTTGTTTCATAGACAATTTGTAATCAGTGATCTCCGCATAATTCTTTTTGGGATCCAGACCGGTTCTGGCCCAATCCATTATCCCTCCACGACCTGAGAAGCGATTGACAAAAGGCTCAAAAGTACCGGTCGTCCCCCTGACAATCATTGAATCCAAATAGGGGTTTTCTTTCTTACCAGCACCCTGATCAAAGATGTGACATGCTAAATCTGCATTTGTAAAAATTATTTTTGGTCGGTTATTTTCAAATTTGAATACGTAATCCCCGCCTGTTACTGACCATTTGTACTTGGGAACCTCATAGATGGTACCATCTGTAAAAAAACCGGCACAAACGGTAATAAATTTCTGGAAATCAGTTGATTTTTTACTATTTAATAAGGCATCAATCGTTGCATGCCAAGTCTCAAAGCTACTTTTTGATTGATCTGTCAGTACAAAAGTATGTACAGACAGTAGATACCCGTATATATCAGGAAACGCAGGTCTTCTCTTTTCTTCCAGTAAATTACATGTTGCAACTACCCTATTTTGATACTCAGAGGTAAAGTTTGTCAACCAATTCGGCTCAAACTCTTCCATAAAGGCCTTTGTTTTCTCACGATCTGAGGCTACAAGGCGTTTATTTATTTCTTTTAAAAAAGTAGCGGGGTCATTTGAATACTGACCGTAAAGGTTTAAAGTTAATCCAAGAAAAAGGACAATCAATAAGGGTTTCATACAGTTTTTTATTTAAACGTCAAGATGCTTAGGCGGTGAATTCTATCATTGCCCATTCATCTTTCGTATAGGTTTGTTCAAAAATAAAGCCATGTTCTTTCGCTTTATTGATCAGTTCTGTTTGATCGGTTTCAAAAAAGCCTGAAATCAGCAGTTTACCTGAGCTTTTTAAACAATCTGAATATACAGAAAATTGTTCAATAAGTACATTTTTATTGATATTGGCGACAATAATATCAAAAGATTTATCGGTAATTGTTTGATGATCACCTAAAACTACTTCAATTCGTTCGCAATTGTTCATCTGACAATTTTCTTTCGCATTTTTAAATGACCATTCGTCTATATCCGGAGCAAACACTTTAGCTGCTCCTCGTTTTTCAGCCAGGATTGCCAGCACACCAGTACCTGTACCCATATCCAGAACGTCTTTCCCTTTTAAATCTAATTCATACAACCTCTTAGCCATTAGCCAGGTTGTTTGATGATGCCCTGTTCCAAAAGACATCTGTGGTTGAATGATAATTTCAAGGTTTGTATTAAACTGTTCTTTATGAAATGGAGCCTTAATAACCACTTTGTCTTCAATAATTACCGGATCAAAATTTTCCTCCCACTTCGCATTCCAGTTTTGATCTCTTATCAAATTAAAACTCACTGCTCCTACACCCTCAGTTTCCTGGATTTCTGATACTACTCTTTTTTGAAATTTATTTTCTGGTATTTAACTCTTCAAGCCTGTTTTGGTTTCAACAAAACTTTCAAAGCCCATTTCAGCTAAATTGGAGATCATGATATCTCTCCAGGGGCGTAGTTCAGAAAATTCGATTTGAAGCTCAATGTAGTCCATTAAAATGAGTTTGATATCTGGCAAAAGTCATCTGCTTTGAGAGATGCACCTCCTATCAAACCGCCATCAATATCTTTCTGCGCAAAAAGTTCGGCCGCATTTTCAGGTTTGCAGCTTCCACCATAAATAATAGATACTTCACTGGCCACTTTTTCACCAAACTGAGATGATATACGGGATCTAATCAAACCATGTATTTCCTGTGCTTCTTCAGCTGAAGCTGTTTTACCGGTTCCTATTGCCCAAATCGGTTCATAAGCAATGACACATTTTACAATTTCTTCTGCCGTGAAAGCGAATAGCGAATCTTCAATCTGCTTCATTACGAATTCACGATACACATTGCTTTCTCTTACTTGCAATTGTTCGCCACAGCAAAAAATTGGTGTAATTCCGTGATTGACCAATGCTTTCACTTTCTTAGATAAAAGATCATAACTCTCGTTGAAGTTATCTCGTCTTTCAGAATGGCCAACAATACAGTATTCTACATTCAAACTCTTTAATTGAATGGGGGATATTTCTCCGGTAAAAGCACCGTTATCCATGTAATAACAGTTCTGAGCGCCTAATTTCAACCAATTGTGGTCGGCCAAAAGTTCAGCAAAGACCCCAATGTAGGGTGCCGAAGGGCATATCACCACTTCTGTATCAGGATTAAATTTTTTGTTTAGTTTGAATAAGTCCTGGAGCAAAGCTTTGGCTTCACTATAATCCAGGTTCATTTTCCAGTTTCCGGCAACAATTTGTTTTCTCATTTTCCATCAATGTAATCCTCAAAGATAGAATCAAAATCCGGAATTGAACGACTCGGCCATTTATCAAGAATAGTACCTTCCTGAAGTAACACTAAACCAGGGTTTGAGCGAACAATTATTTTCACTTCGGTACCATCAATAGTTAAAAATGTAGCATCAAAATCAAATTTTGATTTTATCGTCTCTATTTGTTCCCTTGTTGCTGGTGTCAGCACAAAAAATGGTATCCCTTTCTCTTTAGCGCCATCTAATACAACTTTTAAATCAGACATTGCAGATTCATTCATAGCCTCCACATCCCTAATGGTCATCAAAAAGACAAAGTCTGCGCGCTCAATAAAAGGCGTCATATTAATTTCCATTGGTCTGTTAGGATCTTCCAGTGCCATGAACGGATCTGATGGAATATATAAAGAGTCCGGGTAGTAAAGCGTATCATAATCTACCGACCAAATGGTATCTGAACCATATTTTGATGAGAGTGCAATATACTCCTCATAATAGGTGTCATAATCAGCACTAATGATAGAATCGACGTAAGGAATTTTCTTGTCGGATTCTGAAAGGTGCTCAAATAATATACCTGGTCTGAAATCTGAAATAGACGGTGGTTTACCTTCAGATAGCACCTTGTCTTTTCTATCTACATATTCATATTTACTGGAATCGGCATACTTTTCCCAATTGTCACTATACTCTTGCAGTGGAACTTCTTCCTCTTTCCCCGTTTGCAGATTTTTATACACCATGACCATGTCTATTTCCGGTGCAACGCCATTATTCATTTGTTCTGTGATGTTATTTCCAATTTTATAAGGACGGTAATCTTTAACCGGTAGATAAAAAGAGGTATACATACTAAAGATTAAGGCCAACAAACCAACAAATATTCCCATTTTCCAGGGTTTGGCCATTTTGCCAATATTAATATTGCCAATGACAAAGCTTCCTAACAAGGCCAGGATGGCGAAAAACACTGGGAACCACCAACCAAACACCCATGAAAAGAATGCAACAACCACAAGAGAAGTTGGCACCATGATCCAATTCTCCGTTACAGTATTCATTCTAATTTTCCACTGATTGATGAAAATAATTAGTGCAAAATAGAACAACACCAGGTCCTTCCAGAAGGATTCAAGCGGTGTAAGTGATCTGCCAACCGAACCTCTCAGTGCATCCCCAAAACAACCACAATCCGTAACACAATCCCGATTAAACTCTTTACCTGCTTCAAGTGCTTCTGCCTGATTAGCATTACAGCTTGCTGTATAGAAAGTAAGCCATGTAAAGAAGATAATCATAAGTAATAATGCCCAAGAGGTCAACTTAATTTTACCACCAAGGATTAATGCGGCTCCGAGGACAATCTCAGCAATACAGATAATTACAGCCAGTTCCAGCACAAAGGGTTCGAACCAACCGAAAAAGCCAAAATCGGCTGCTAATCCGGAGGGTGAAAAATATTCTTCTAGTTTAAATGCAAAGCCCCAGGGGTCATTCGCTTTTATCAATCCTGACACAATGAACAGTCCACCGACGAGAACACGAGCCACATAAGAAAAAAGTAACAACCCTTTGAGCAAGACTAAACCTACGAGGGATGCAAGTATTAATAATAATCCAAGTAATATATAAATGGTGTCTGAATCTCCAGTGGACTCGTGAAATCCAATAACTACCAGTACAACTCCGGCAATATTAAAAAGAATCCCCAAAGCATTGAGTAATAAGGACCTGCCTTTAACATCAATTCTCTGATTGCGCAATCTCATGTCATTCATGTCGGAAATATTTTTAATTCACGACCAAAACAACTGAGATGATCGTGGATTTTGTGTAGGGTTTTCAACAAAAATAAACCTTCTTTGGAGACCACATGAAAGATTAACAGATTTCTAACAGGAGTTTATTAAAATACAGTTGACTAGGATTGCTCTTCATCAATCAAAATCAAAGCAAACACGGCATAATTTAACATATCGAGGTAATTAGCGTCAACACCTTCTGAAATTAGTGTTTTACCGTCATTATCCTCTATTTGTTTGGTGCGTAAAATCTTCATCATTATCAGGTCGGTTAGAGAACTTACACGCATGTCGCGCCAGGCTTCTCCATAATCATGATTTTTCTTCTGCATGAGTTCAAAGGCTTCGTTTGTCTTTTCATCATAACGACCTAGTGCTTCATCCAATGGAATTTCTTCCATAGAATTGGTGCCTAATTCTAACTGGATAAGACCCATTACGCAATAATTAACGATTGCAACAAACTCACCTTCAATATCCTCTCCCACTTTATTTACACCGGTTTCCTGAATAGTTCTTATTCGTTGCGCCTTAATAAAGATTTGATCGGTCAGTGAACTTACTCTAAGCACTCTCCAGGCTGTACCGTAATCCTTACCTTTTTTCTGAAAGATAGAACGACAATTCGCGATTACTTTTTTATATTGCCCGGCAGTATTACTCATGATATAACATTCCTGATTTTGGCGACGAAAGATACATTTTTTTGGGAGAATTTTCAGCTCAACATTCGGGGTAAATTGGTTACGTTTGACCAACCCGTCGTTATGGGCATTATTAACACCACTCCCGACAGTTTTTACTCGAAAAGTCGTGTACAGTCCGAAGATGAATTGCTGGAAAACGCAAACAAGATGCTTGAGCAGGGGGCCGAAATACTGGATATCGGAGGTTATTCATCCCGTCCGGGAGCAGATGATATTTCAGAATCAGAAGAAAAAGACCGCGTAATTCACGCGGTTGAGATTCTTTGCAAGCAATTTCCTAATGCTTATTTGTCTATCGATACATTTCGTGCTTCAGTAGCTGATACTGCTCTACAGGCCGGGGCCCATATTATTAATGATATATCAGGAGGTCATGCGGATACCGTCATGTTTGAAACCGTAGCTGAATATAACGCTCCTTATATCATGATGCACATGAAAGGAACGCCTCAAAATATGGTGTCTAAAGCTTCGTATGAGAATTTAATACAGGAACTTCAATTGTACTTTAGTGAGGGGATTCAAAAAGCTAGGGCAGCAGGTATTAAGGATATCATTATCGATCCTGGATTTGGGTTTAGTAAAAAAATCAGTCACAATTTTAAGTTGATGCAGCAATTAGAAATGTTACACATCCACGACTGTCCGTTATTAATAGGTATATCAAGAAAATCATTGATCTATAAGACGCTCGACACAAGTCCTGAAAATAGTTTAAACGGTACAACTGTGTTGAACACGATCGCCTTGATCAAAGGTGCTCAAATTCTAAGGGTACATGATGTAAAAGAGGCAAAAGAAGCCGTAGAATTAATCACAACTATTCGTTGTGCGGAATGACGGTTACCTTAAAACTTATAACGGTTGGTCGTTTGGATGCATTAGAGTAGATATGCACTTTGCGGCTCTGGAAGCCATATTTACCGTTGGTATCAAATGTCAAATGAATTACACCGGATTTTCCAGGAGCTACAGGTTCCTGAGGAAAAGTAATTTTCGTACAGGAGCAGGCTACTTCATATTTGGATATGATCAGGGGTGAATCACCCGAATTTGTAAAGTGAAAATCATGCTCTAAGAGCTCCCCTTCCGGGGTATCCGGAAACTTATACGATCGGTCTTTAAATGAGAATTCCGCGCCACCCGTTAAGGCGAACGCGGAATTCATTGCTATTATGATCGCAAAAAATAGCCTCATTAATTATTTTTCTGGGGAATTCTCTACTGGTTTAGCTTTAACATTCCCTTTAATTCTTACAATTTTATTTGGTTCATTTACTGCATTTGAAGTAATTGTAACCGACTTATTAATAGGCCCAACACGGTTAGTGTCATACTTCACTTTAATTTTTGCAGAAGCACCTGGAGCAATTGGCTCTTGTGGACAAGTTGGAACTGTACATCCACATGATCCTTTACATCTAGACAGGATCAATGGCTCAGTACCTGTATTTGTTACAATAAATACACATTCTCCATTTCCACCCTGATCGATAGTTCCGTAATCGTGTACTTCCTTATCAACAGAGATTTTCGGTCCGTCCTTTTGCTCAACCTCTTGTGCGTTAGCGGAGTTAAATCCAACTAAGGCTACTACTAGTAAACTTAAAGTAAAAATTGCTTTTCTCATCATATTTGGTTTATAAATCCGCTACTGCGCGGAGCGTTATTTATTATTTAATTCTAATTTTTTTAGTTATTCGTCGGTCCACCGTTATTTAAGGGAGCTGAACCGGAAGGTTTCGCTTTCACATTTCCTTTAATACGAACTACTTTTCTTGGTTCGTTCACGGCATTTGACGTAATGGTTACCGATTTATTGATAGGACCAACTTTATTTGTATTGTACTTAACAGAAATCTCTGCAGACTCGCCTGGTGCAATAGGTTCTTGCGGGCAAACCGGAACAGTACATCCACATGATCCTTTACATAGTGAAATAATTAGAGGTTCCTTCCCAGTATTTGTCACTGTAAATTTACAGCTACCGTCATCTCCCTGAGTAATTGTACCATAATCGTGTACTTCTTTATCCATTGTAATAACAGCACCATCCTCATTAACCTCAGAATTTGTAGTTTCTGTCTTACTTTCTGTTTGAGCCAGGCTTGTATTTAAATTAAACATAGCCAGTGTTGCTACAGTAAATGTTAAAACTAATTTTCTCATTGTTTTAAGTTTTTCTGCGGGTTTAACCATTGCCCGTCAGGTGTAAAATGCAATACAATAACGATACCAAATATAGAAAAGGTTGCCCTGTAGGGTGTAACTTTAACAAATCATTAACAAGCTTGTCCTGTGCTGTGAATATTTTTTTATGCTTTCATAGAATATTTTGGTGGTTTTATCTTATATTTATGTAAGACTGGCGAGTTTATCATAAAACCGTGATTTTTCGTTGGGATATTCGTTATTTTTAACATTAAAAGCTTTTGTAGTAGGCGAGTAGAACTATATTTAATGGTATCAGAGACAAGTAAAGCACTTAATGAATCGTTGAAAAAGTATTTTGGCTTTGATCAATTCAAAGGGGAACAAGAACCAATCATTCAGAATGTTCTTGAAGGAAAAAACACCTTTGTGATCATGCCAACCGGAGGAGGTAAATCTTTATGTTACCAGCTTCCTGCATTAATACTAGATGGAACGGCTATCATAGTTTCACCGCTAATCGCTTTGATGAAAAATCAGGTGGATGCAATTCGCAATGTTAGTGATTCGGATGATATTGCCCATTTTTTGAACTCTTCGTTAACCAAAACAGAGATTAAAAAAGTAAAGGATGACATCCTTTCAGGGAAAACCAAAATGCTTTATGTGGCTCCTGAGTCGTTAACCAAACAAGAGAACATTGATTTTTTGACCAATGTACCCATCTCCTTCTTTGCTATTGATGAAGCACACTGTATTTCGGAATGGGGACATGATTTCAGACCTGAATACCGGAGGTTAAGGGAAATTTTTGAGAAGATTTCAAATGTTCCGATTATTGCACTTACAGCCACAGCAACTCCAAAAGTTCAGCACGATATTCAGAAAAACCTGAATATGTTGGACGCCACGGTCTTTAAAATGTCTTTTAACCGGGACAACCTCTTTTATGAAGTTCGACCGAAAAGGGATGTGGAGAAAGGGATCATTAAATTTATTAAGGAGCGGCCTGGAAAATCAGGTATAATTTACTGTCTAAGTCGTAAAAAGGTGGAGGAGATTGCAGAATTGTTACAAGTTAACGGAATTAATGCGCTCCCCTATCACGCAGGACTGGAATCAAGTGCACGTGCTTCCCACCAGGATCAGTTCCTTATGGAAGAAGCAGATGTAATTGTTGCCACTATTGCCTTTGGAATGGGAATTGACAAGCCTGACGTTCGCTTCGTTATTCACCATGACATCCCTAAAAGCCTGGAAAGCTATTATCAGGAAACCGGTAGAGCCGGTCGTGATGGCGGAGAAGGACATTGTCTGACTTTTTATAGTTATAAGGACATTGAGAAATTAGAAAAATTCCTTCATGGAAAACCCATATCCGAACAGGAAGTGGGTCGTCAATTATTGCATGAAATTGTGTCTTATGCGGAAACTTCCGTGTGTAGAAGAAAATATATCCTGCATTACTTTGGTGAAGTTTACGACGACACGAAGTGCAATGACATGTGTGACAACTGTAAAAATCCGCGTGAGAAGTTTGAAGGGAAGGATGATGTGTTATTGTTCCTTAAAGCGGTTGAGTTTGTCAAGCAAACACAGAAAGCACAATACATTTGTAACCTGTTAATCGGAGAAGAAACATCCGAAATCAAATCATATAAACACAATGAGGCTGAAATTTTTGGCAAAGGTAAAGGTCAGGATTTTAACCACTGGAATGCAGTTTCAAGACAATGCCTGGTAAGAGGTTTATTGACCAAGGAGATAGAAAGTTACGGAACACTTAAAATCACACCAGAGGGTCGTGAGTTTATGAAAAAACCTACTTCATTCATCTTACTTAAAGAACACGATTATTCAGCTGATGTTGACGAAACAGCTGTTATTACTCAAAAAGGTGGTTCTGCAGCTGATGAAGGATTGTTTAAATTACTGGTAGACCTCAGAAAGAAAATCTCCAAAGAGAAGAACATTCCGCCATTTGTCATTTTTCAGGAACCTTCTCTCCAAGACATGGCAATTCAGTACCCAGTCACCATAGAAGAGCTGACTAATATTCAAGGCGTTGGACACGGGAAAGCGTCACGATACGGTAAACCATTTATCGAACTTATCTCCAACTACGTTGAAGAAAATGAAATTGAACGCCCACAAGACTTTATTGTGAAATCTGTCGTCAATAAATCAGGACTTAAAGTTCATATCATTCAAAATGTAGATCGTAAAATGCCATTAGACGTTATTGCTTCTTCACAAGGCAAAGAACTGTCAGATGTAATTGCAGAAATTGAAGCCATAGTGAGCTCGGGCACTAAAATCAATATTGATTACTACATCAATGACGTATTAGACGAAGACGATCAGGAAGATATTTACGAGTATTTTTTAGAGGCTGAGTCAGATAGTTTGGAAATAGCGCATGAAGAATTTGACGGAGACTACGACGAAGAGCAACTGCGGCTGATGCGTATCAAGTTTATGTCTGAAATGGCAAATTAGGATTGAATCTCCTGCCATACTTTAAGGCAAAATCATATACCCTCTTAATAAAGAAGAGTTTGCTTAATTTTTAGTAGATTTAGTCAGAACTAAAAATTAAATCATGAAATTACTTAATATTAAAACATTGGTAGTTGCTTCAGCACTTGTAATCGGTGCAGTTGGATTGAGCAGCTTTATGTCATCTGACAATGATGAGCCTACGACTACAGGAAATCCAGCTTGTGAAGTTTACGGAAAAATCAAAATCGTAGATTACGGTGAAGATTACAAAGTGAAGAAGGTGGATTATGGTGAAGATGTGAAAGTAAAGTGGGTAGATTACGGTGAAGACAACAAAGGAAAATGGAAAGAAGTTGACTACGGTGAAGATCACAAGATTAAATGGGTAGATTACGGTGAAGACTTTAAAGTAAAGTTTGTTGATTACGGCGAAGGTTGTTAATCACAAAAAATTAAACTTAGAATCAGGGCATAACGCTCTGATTTTTTTTATCCTGCTGTAACTTCTACCATAGCATCTCTAACCAGGTATTTATTGGCCAGCGTCATAAGTTCCTCCGCGGTGGCCGAATGAATGGCTTTTATAAAGTCTGAATAATATGTTGGTGGCAAGCGATTAAAATAAATGTTCTTGAAGATTTCCATCATGTGTAAAGGCCCATCTGCCTGACGAAGGAATTCTCCCAACATATAGTTCTTTACCTTTACAAGTTCATCTGCTGAAATCAACTCATTTTTCAGACGGTCAAATTCATGAAACACTTCCTTAATAGCATCCTCTTTCACACTTGATCCTACCTCAGTTGACACAAAGAAATAACCTACGTCCTGTAATACAGCCATTCCTGACCCTATTCCATAAGTGTAGCCTTTTTCTTCTCGGATGTTGGTCATTAAACGACTACCAAAATACCCCCCTAAAATGGTATTTAACAATTGGAATTTGTAATAGTCCGGGTGATCTTTCTTAAACATAAGTCTGCCAATTCGAATAGCAGATTGTAGTGCACCTTCCTTTGGTATTTCAACTCGTCCCTTAGTTTGAGAGAAATCCTGCGAAAAATGAGGTTGTTCTATAGGTTTAAAGTGGTTGGTCCACAGTCTCAGCTTGTCAATAAATTGATCCGGGACATTCCCTGTAAGGAAGATGACCGGAGCAAATTTGTACTTGTCATTAAAATAATTCAGCAGATCCGCTGACTGTAGCTTTTTGAAATCTTCTTCAGATGCTACTTGTCCATACTTTGTGTTTTCTCCATAAAGCCCTTTTACAAAAGCCCTTCTACAAAGTGTTTTTACTTTTTGTGATTCTACTCTGAACTTGTTTAAAGAAATATCAAGCTCTTTTTGTAATTCACTATCAGGGAAACTAACTAATGCAAATGCCTTTTCAAAAACTTCAAATATAGCTTCGATATTTTCGGCTAAACCATAGAGTGAAATTCCTGCATGATCCTTATCCATTTCCTGTTGTGCATAACCTCCATAAAAATCAATCTCTTCTGAAATCGCTTTCGCAGATAAATTTTCTGATCCCGACAACAGCATTTTACTTGTAAAGGACGCGACCAGGTGTTTATCCTGGTACTTTGAGCCGGCATCCCAACTAATTTCAAGTTTCACAGAAGCATCAGGAACATCCTTTAACCAATAAAGCGCTACACCATGGTTGAGCATTATTTTTTCAGGCAGAACTAACTTCAGGTCCTGCGCTTGCGAATAGGATGGTGCAACGGTTCGATTCATTTCTTTACAAGGATCTTTAAGGTTGATGAATTCTCATGAACAAATGTTTTGGATGAAAATTCTTTAATACTCGTTGATGTCACCGCATCATATTTTGAAAGCTCATCATTGAGTTCATCTAGCATCTGTATTCTATCAAAAAGGGCAATGTTCATCACCCGATTAAGCAGTGGTTGCTCTGAAAATACCTTAGATGTCTTGAACTTGTTCTTCACTTTGGTCAGTTCTCGTTCCGGTAAATCATTTTTTCCAAGGTCCTGAAGTTCTTCCCACATGGCAATTTCTGCATCTTCCATGGAAATACCCTCTAACAAGTGCCCCATAACAATGATCAAACCATCTTCCCAACCTCCGGTTACGTATGATGCCACTTGTGAGAACATTTTCTTTTCAGTAATCAACTTTTCATAGAACCTGGATGATTTACCTCTCCCTAGAATATCGGAAACCAGATCTCCGGTATAAAACTCATTATCTGTTCTTTCTGCCATTCGGAAAGCTATATATATGGCATTGGCAGGTACATCCCGTTCAATTGTCTTTTCTCTTCTTTCCTTTTGCTCTGGTTCAACCGGTAGACTTCTATCGTATTTCTCGCGTGAAGGAATCGAACCGAACCATTTTTCAGCCAACTCCTTAACCCTATCTAATTCGAGATTACCACCTACAACCAGGGTTGCATTTGGCGGAGCATAGTGCTTATAAAAGAAGCTTTTAACATCTTCCATAGTAGCATTCTCAATATGGCTTATCTCCTTACCAATAGTGGCCCATTTATAGGGATGTTCTTTGTATATAAGTGGTCTCAATTCTAACCAAACATCTCCATAAGGTTGATTGAGATAACGTTGTTTAAACTCTTCTATCACCACGTTTCTTTGGACCTCTAAACTCTTAGGTGTAAATGCCAGCTCCAACATTCGGTCACTTTCTAACCAAAACGCCGTTTCGATATTTTGAACGGGTAGTTGATCGTAATAATTGGTAATATCGTTGTTGGTAAAGGCATTACACTCTCCGCCGGCTAATTGCAGTGGTGCATCAAAGTTGGGTATGTTTTTCGATCCGCCAAACATCAAATGCTCAAAGAGGTGTGCAAAACCTGTTTTGTTTTCATTCTCATCTCTCGCTCCTACATCATAGATGACATTTACAACAGCCATGGGGGTAGTTTTATCCTGATGAAAGATCACTTTAAGACCGTTGTCAAGTGTAAACTGTTCAAATGCGATCATGAAAACTTGAATTTAGTGCTCGATAATTCAGTCAAGGCTTCCTCGTATTCGTTTACAATGTCACGAACAATTTGAGCTGCCGGTTTAATTTCATCAATAATACTGGAAACCTGACCAATCTCCAGTTCACCTTCCTCCATATTCCCCTCAAACATACCTTTTTTAGCACGTCCTCTACCCAAAAGTGCACGGAGCTCTTCGACACTGGCATCTCTTGCGTAAGCCTCTTCAATTTTTTGGTAAAATTCGTTTTTTATCATTCGAACAGGAGTTAACTCCTTTAGTGTAAGTTTCGTACCTCCATCCTTGAGTTCAACAACTTTTTCTTTGAATTTAGGGTGGGCAGATGATTCTTCTGATGCGACAAACCGTGAACCAATTTGTACACCATCTGCACCTAAAGCCATGGCAGCCAGCATTCCTCTTCCCGAACCGACACCACCGGCAGCAATAAGCGGTATTTTCAATTCTTTCTTAACTGCAGGAATAAGTGTAAAGGTGGTTGTTTCGTCAATACCGTTATGTCCTCCGGCTTCAAATCCTTCAGCTACAACTGCATCAACACCCGCTGCCTCGGATTTTAGCGCAAATTTCACAGAAGAAACCACATGAACGACCGTCACTCCGTTGTCTTTCAGATGTTGCGTCCACGTTTTAGGGTTTCCTGCTGAAGTAAAAACAATAGGAACCTTGTGCTTAAGTATGGTTTCAATGTGTTTATCAATATCCGGATAAAGCATTGGCAAATTGACCGCAAAAGGTCTATCCGTTGCTTTTTTACATTTACTGACATGCAGATCCAGAATTTCAGGATACATTGATCCTGAACCAATTATCCCAAGCCCTCCTGCATTGCTCACAGCAGAGGCTAATTCCCAACCAGAACACCAAATCATTCCGGCTTGAACAATGGGGTATTTCACTCCAAAAAGTTCTGTAATCCTGTTCTTGTTCATACGGCGTCCAAAGATAGTTGAAAATAAGAACAACCAATATGGCACGGATTTCGTATTTTACATACTAGGATATTTTTCGTATTTTAGTGCTTTGTGATGTGAAAATGGCTAGTTTTGTAGCCCAATTACTTTAAAATGAAAAAATTATTTGCACTCTTACTAATCGCAACGCTTGGTGTTTCTGCCAGTGCCCAGCGCTATAACCTGGGATTTGGGTTAAGAGCCGGTGCAACGAACTTTCTTGGAGATATTGGAAGTGGTGATGAAGCAAGAGGTTTTGTATTCAACATGGAACTGGCTGACACCCGTTGGGCAGTTGGTCCCTTTATTCGCTATAGATTTCACCCATTGTTTGCAATAAGCGGAGGAGTAACTTACGCGAGGCTTCAGGGAATGGACGTTAATTCTGAAAATCGTGCAAGACGTGGACGTAACCTGAACTTTATAAACGACATTTTTGATATTTCTGCTAGATATGAGTATTACCCTCAGATTCTGTCTGTGGCGGATGTAGGATTTAGAGGAAGATATCGTACAGATTATCAAACTTACTTTTTTGCAGGTGCGGGTGCTGTGATTCACAGTCCAAAGGGAATACACCCTACAACCGGTGAGAAGGTTAAACTTCGTCCATTAATGACAGAAGGGAAAAAATACTCACCTGTTGCTTTTCAAATGCCTTTGGGTGGTGGATTTTTCTTTACCCACAACAGGCAACACCGTTTCGGTTTTGAAATGCAATGGAGTTGGACGTTCACCGATTATCTAGATGATATTTCCACAGTTTATGTAGAACATGATCCTGGATCACTGGCAGATGTCATGGCTAATCAGCATGATCCTAGTTTTGCCAATGTACCAGATGCCAACAATTATGAAGCAGGAAGTCCAAGAGGAGACCCTACTGACCGTGACAACTATATGTTGATGACCGTTTCTTACAGTTATCTTATTCGTACCCGTAATGGTTTCTACAGAAGAAATTATTCCTGGATGTACGGAAGAAGAAGAAGATTTGGCGGAACGAAAGCGAAGTTCTAACAACAAAAAAGATTTTAATCTGAATCCCCTGACTTTTGTTGGGGGATTTTATTTTTACAGCAATATTCTCATAAAACAACCGTGCAGAACTTAATTAAGAAACTTGTCCCCTCCTTTATTAAAGAGCGAATTAAAAACTTTAGAAAGAAAAGGCGGTTTAAAAAGTTCCAAAGTGAGGCCGCTGTTCTTACAAAGCAAGAATTAATTACTGGTTTTAATGCTGCGGGCATATCGCGTGGAGATGTTTTGTTTGTTCATTCATCTCTAAAAGGATTAGGATATATTGAACACGGACCTCAGGATATTATTGAAGCATTTCAGGAGGTCATAGGACCTGAAGGTACACTGGTATTTCCCACATTCTCAATTAAAGGTAACATGCTAGACACGTTATCAGACCCGAACTATGTGTTTGATGTTTCAACTACACCTTCAACAGTTGGTACCATTACGAATTATTTCAGATGTTTACCGGGGGTTATGAGAAGTGTTCACCCTACACATTCAGTTGCAGCTTGGGGAAAATATGCAAAAGACCTTACCGAAAAACATCATGAATGTGATTCAAACTTTGGAAAAGGAACACCCTTTGGAAAGTTTTATGATTTGAATGGAAAAATCGTAGGGCTAGGAATTGATTATGGCAATGTCACCTATTATCATGTGTACGAAGATTTCAACCCGGAGAAATGGCCCAATGTGTATTTGCCAAAGCCATTTACTGCCAGGGTGGTCGATCAAAAGGGAGTTCAATACAATTGCATAATAAAATGTCACAACCCGGAATTTCACCTTTCAAGAATTGAAAAAGTACCCGAGATTGAAGCGTTTTTTTCACAATACCTTGAAGAGAATAAGGTATCTTTCCGAACTCAAATCGGGAATGGCCATCTCTGGTGGATGAACGCCAAAGATTTGATTGAACATCTCGATAAATTATACGAAAAAGAAATAAGCATATATAACGTCAAACAAGCAATAAAAAAATGAAGAATGTAGCCGTATTTGGAGGAACCGGAGGATTAGGTAAACCAATTTCTGAAAAATTAAAGGAACGTTTCAATGTAATTACAGTTGGTTCAAAAGACGTAGATGTAACTAACTTCAAAGACGTAAAGGAATTTTTTAGCAGTAATGATGTTGATATTGAACTAAATTTTAGTGGCCTAAACTACGATTGTTTTATGCATAAGTACAATGAAGAAAACATCCACAAG
>JABURP010000019.1 GCA_014762645.1 Crocinitomicaceae bacterium | reverse complement strand
GTTAGTGCTTGAGCACGAACCGCGCAAGCGGTAAACTTTACTTATTATGTTGTGTTCGGTTTTATTGGCTAGTGATTTTAATATAACCACCACGAGCTCCTGAAATATCCATTGGATTCATGTCTCCAATGTGACTTTGATAGTTGAAGTTAGGTTTGATTCTTTTCTGAAAGTCTTCTTCAATTTCCGGTCTAAATCCGTTTTTATCTTTGCCTTCGATTAAATAAAACTCAAAACTTGAATCGTTAAAGAGGACCATGCACAAGTCTATATCGGTCAATTGGTCAGCTGTTTCAGGGTTTTGACATTCGTAGTGTTTTTTAATGTCGTATTTAACGTTAACCAGCTCTACTGGGAAAAGACAATAGAATGCCTTCATATTTCTGATTTTGGAATCTTTTACTAGCTGAGTCGCAATACCAATATTGTTTCTTAAATCTTTAGGTAAGATTTTACTTTCTTTATCATTACATGCCTCCAAAACTGCCAGAAACTCTTTTTTACCTTCAATGTATCCAGTCGGATATTTGATTTTGTTTTGAATCAATTTTTGAATGTAGACTTGATTATCAAATTTTATATAGGCATTCAATCTTTTATCATTTTCAAAGAGAATCTTAAATAATTGAAGAAATACCTTTCTGCAATAATGCTGTGTTATGTGCTGGAATGCTAATCGGTTAAACGAATCAAATTCTTTAGCATGACTTAAAAGTTTAAATTGAGAAAGAAATTTTTTATGAAGAGAGAAATAGTTGTGCAGGAATTGTAAAAAGTTCTCATCAGTTACCGCATTGTTTTTTAAGTACAAATTCAGATAATACTGGCTCTTTCGTTGATCATGAATAAATGAAAGATTAAAATCGTTCTTGCTCTTTAACTTCTTTCTTAAAACGGAAAGAAATTTTTTCGATTCACCATGAATCTCTTTTTGCGCATAGTTGTAGTCAAAGAATTCTAACTTATTATAGAACAAGTTGATGTCTTCTTTGGAAATATAGTATTGAAATGAATTGTCAAACCCTGCGTTAAGAACCTCAAAATTTGGCTGACTAGTAAATGACTTCAAAAAATCTTTAAAGTCAAGTTTAGACTTGGATTTGCTTTTTATACTTTTTGCGAATTCCTTCTTAAAGTATTCTCTGTTGACTTCAAGTAGTTCACAGGATTTTGCAGAGATATATAATTTCGTGCTTAAACTTGTTTCACATTCATTCAAGAACGAAGCGAAATCTGATGAATTTGGATTAAAGAGAGTGTTATAATTGAAGATGTTCAGTAAAACTTTGCTAATGTCGATTTGAAACGGGAAATCACTATTAAAGCTATCTAAATACACGAAACTTATTTGCCTAATTCGGAGAAAAATGAGTTTCAATCTTCTTAGTTCAGCTCTATCTTCTTCTAAAGCGTTCTTAAAGAAAATTTCTATTGCTTTCTCAATTTTTTTATTGTCTAGGTGGTTCTTTACAAAGTTTAAACCGATTAGGTTTTTCACTTTATAATAATCATAGTTTTCGAAGATGTTTTTTATATAATTATCCCAAGTATTGTCTACTTGAATTGGTTTAAGGAATTCGGCTTTTTTAGTTGGGTTCTCATTTAGAATTTGGAAAAATGCTATTTCAGAAGCGAGTGAACCTTTAAGATGACCAATGCTAGAAAAAAGAACGGCTATTTGTAAAAGTTCCAATCTTGACATGTCCTTGTCAAGCCCTTTAATATTTGCAGAGTTTAACCCTTCTCTAAAAGTTGCATGTTTAAGTCGGTGTAGAAAATATAATTGTAAACAAACGTAGTCCCATCTTTTATGGTTATTGCCGGGGTGAGATTTTGAAATAAACCCTAGTTGATCTATCCTTTTAAGATGGTTAACTATGCCATGTTCTTCTAGGATATCATAGAATGCCTTCGAAGATTTATGAAGTACGACCTCGAGCTTTCCAAATTTGGAAATTTCATGTTCGATTATTCGATAGTTTGTTGACATCCTTAAAAAAAGCTTTGGGATGTTTTGATACGAGAATATGGTAATCTTTGTTTCAGACTAGATTTTCGCAGTCCTATGTACAATTGAACACAACGTTTGGGTAAAGCTAGTGATTTGTTGTTTGCGCAGCAAATACAAATTACGTGCGAGGGTGCGCAGGCCAAAACCCCGTATCGTGGCTGTCCACCGAGTTAGGCCAAACCAGAACATTGTACACGCAAACGGGAGCAAGTGTGCAGGCCAAGGGTGGACGCTTAGCTTTAGCTATTGTGTTAGGTGGCGTTTTTCACTAGAACTTCCACCACTTCTTTTTGGGTTTAGGTTCTGACTTTGCAGATAGGTAGTTACGGTCATATTCCTCACCTTCTTCTCCAATTACCTTTGCATTCAGTGATTCCGAAATCTGAATCATTTTTTCAATAATTGAGTCATCAGGATTTTTTACCGTAATCTGTCCCCACTTCTCATTGAAAGTGAACGGAACTTCCTTTTTCCATAATCCTCCGTTAGGAGTTGAGATAGATAATTCAAGTCCGTCATTTGATTTTGCAGTAAATTCTTCAATCGCTTCGAACTCCGGATCATTAGTCAGATAGTCCGACCACTCTGATGCAGTGATTAAATTTTCCTTATTTCTTTCAATATTGAGTTCGTAGCCCATTTTGCAAAGTTTAATGACACCTAACGTTTGGGTAAAGCTAGTGATTTGTTGTTTGCGCAGCAAATACAAAACACGTGCGAAGTGCGGCAGGCCAAAACCCCAGATAATGGGAGCGTCCGACCGTGATGGCTGCCCGGTTATGTACACGTAACGGGCGGAAAAAGCGCGGCAAAAAGGGTCGGGCGTGAGCTTTACCTACTGTGTTAGGGTTAGTTTTTCATTTGTCCTATGAATGAATCTTCTTAACTTTATGGTAATGAGGGTAATAATTTTAATTTTTGGAATAAGTCTAAGTGTCAATGGATTTAATCAATCACCAACTCCTTGGATCTATTCTTCCGAAATAATTCCAACGCAACCTATTCCTAATGATAGTGTTTATTTAATCATGCACATTGGATATCCATCATTACCGGTCTGGCTAGTGAATGATTCCGTATATATCGATCAAAACAATATTGTTGTGCAAGCGTGCTATTCTGTAGGAGCTGCGACATCACCAGGTGAGAGAATAGACACATTTAATTTAGGGGTGTTCACACAAGGTGCATATGAAGTGATTTATTATGGTCAAAGTGGTCCATGCGATTCAACTGCGGGTAACTATGATACTTTAAATTTTGTTGTTGGATTTTCAAACATTGGTTCCGAATACGATAATGAGATTAAGATGAAATTCAATCCGGTAAGTGAGACTCATGTTGAGTTAATTGATTTTCAAAAGATAATTGGAAACTCATTTTTCATTTATGATTTAAACGGGAGAATTTTCACATCTGGAATAATTCCTAATTCAGGTCAAATTCTAGCTCCTGACAAGTCTGGGTTGTATATAATTCACGTTTCAACTGATTCTGGAATTCTTTCAAAAAAGATAATGGTTAATAGATAAATTCAATTAACCCTAACTTAGGAATAAAGCTAATAGTTTATATTCCTTTTTAAAAGGAATAAAGTACAATGTACTTTATATT
>JABURP010000028.1 GCA_014762645.1 Crocinitomicaceae bacterium | reverse complement strand
TCTTATTTAACTGTAGAGATAAGCCGAAGACATTCAGAACAATCTCATGTCCGTCATTTTAAATGGTAATGAAATTGTAACCTTTAACCGGGAAATTGTTATAGCTGTAAAATAGGTAAAAGAAAAAGATTAAAACAAGGTAAATAGGCAAGGTGTAAAGCGGTGAATGACTAGTGAAAAGTCTGATTGCCATTGCTCTTTGATCGAAAAACTTTAAATTTGGCTAAAATCATGAAAATGCAAGGGAAAAAATTATTCGTTTTAGTTGCTGCTGGTCTGATGGTGATTGGATGCGGAAGAGAGCGATCTAATGTAACAGGTTGGGAGTACAACAACCCTAGAAACGGAGGTTTCCAAAAAGTACCGTATTTTGATCAGGAAACCGGTCCTGGACTAATCCTAGTAGAAGGTGGTACCTTTACTATGGGTAGAGCAGAGCAGGATGTAACGTACGAGTGGAATAATATTCCTCGTCGTGTAACAGTATCTTCATTCTATATTGACCAGTTTGAGGTGACAAACTTCAACTGGCTAGAGTATTTGTACTGGGTCAAGAGAACTTACGAAGAGTTCCCTATGATTTATCACAATGCACTACCGGATACCAACTGCTGGAGAAATCCACTGGCATTTAACGAGCCATATGTTGAGTATTACTTAAGACACCCGGCATATCAAAATTACCCAGTTGTTGGGGTTAGCTGGAACCAGGCGAATGAATTCTGTAAATGGAGAACAGATCGTGTAAATGAGTTTATTCTTATCCGTGAAGGTGTACTTACAATGAACCCTGATCAGGCTGGTGAACCATTTACTACTGATGCTTATTTAGCCAACCAGTACCATCCTCAACCGCAGGAAGAGAAAGAACAACAACTCGTTGATCTTGATCCAATGCAAGGATGGAGTGGAAAAAGAAAAGATCTTGGTACACGTATTGTGAGAATGGAAGATGGAATTCTTTTACCTAGCTACCGTCTGCCTACTGAAGCAGAATGGGAGTTTGCTTACTATGGATTAGTTGGGGCAATGACAAACCCTTCTGACCCGGGTGTAATTGAGAACAGAAGAACATATCCTTGGACTGGTCACTGGGTAAGAGCTGACAATGCAGAATTCCAAGGTGATATTAGAGCCAACTTCGTTAGAGGTAGAGGAGATTATATGGGAGTTGCCGGTGCACTAAATGATGCTGCTGACGTAACTGCTCCAGTAGATTCTTACTGGCCAAATGATTACGGTTTATATCACATGGCAGGAAACGTTTCTGAGTGGGTAATGGATACTTATCGTCCACTTTCTCATGAAGATTTTGATGAATTCAGACCTTTCAGAGGTAATGTGTTCAAAACAAAAGTCTTGGGTAACGACGGTGTGATTGACGAAAAGACAACTCAGGTACTTTATGATGTATACGGTATTAAAGAGTACTTGCACGAGTATGAAAGAAAAAGATATCAGAGAATCTCAGCAAGAGATCACATGGCTGATACTACAAACGTGACCGATCAAAAATTAGGTATGGCCATGAATGTGAAGTCAAGAAATGATATTAATTACTACAATGCACCACCTGAGCAAGTTTATCTGACTAAAAACAAAAAGAAAGATTCAATTGAGCTGTTGTTGATCTATGAATTGAACCGAGTAGTTGATCAGGCAATCGAAGCTGCTAATAACCAGTGGTACATGCAGGCATCAGAAATCATTCAAACGAATATTTTTGACGGATTGTTTGACGGTGTTGACCCTCGATTTGACATTCAGGATGAATTGGGTAACGTTTACCCGCTTGAAATTATCTCTGAATTGAGAACCGGAATGTCGCAATTTATCGTGAACACACCTGGTAAACTAAAATGGAGAAAAGTAACTGCTGAAGAGAATATCGGACGTAGAAACTATCAAAACTCTGATTACAGAGATTACAATGATGGTGATTTTGAGTCCTCTGTTTATTATGGTGGTACTACTGAGTCATCTGTTGAAAGACATGATGAGCGTAAGAATAAAATTAACGAAGGCGCCAGAGATGAGTCTCTTGTAATGTATCAGAATGATCATGAACAATACGACTTGAACGGACAGGAAATAAATTCTAACGCACAAACTGCATGGCCAACTACCTTAGTTTCTGATGATTCTAAAGTGTATAAAGGTGGATCATGGAGAGATAGAGCATACTGGATCGTAGGTTCTAACAGAAGATTCCTTGATGCAGACCAGTCTATGTCTACAATTGGATTTAGATGTGCTATGGATCGTTTAGGATCACCGAAAGGTCTTGGAAGATACAGATAAAGAATTCTATAAATTATTACATATAGACGCCCGGTTTTAAGCCGGGCGTTTTTTATTTCTCAACATTTAATTTGAACCTTTTTATTTTCCTCTTGTAGTCAGTATCAAATCCAGAATCAGTAAAACTTAATAAACTGAAATTTAAAATTTGAACTGATGAAAAATTTACTAATCGCCTTGATTGCAATCACAGGATTATCTTTCCAGGCAAAAGCAGAAAAAGAGAAGGTAGTAAAATCCTCTATACAAAAAGTTACTGTATACACCACAGGTGCTCAAGTACAAAGAAAAGCATCTTATGCCGTTGAAAAAGGAATTACAACATTAATCCTGGAAGGCATAAGTCCGAATATTGACCCGAATAGTTTGCAGGTTCAGGCTACTGGAGATATCATTATTCTGGATTCGAAATATCACGTCCACTACCCGGAGCCCGATAAGATTAACAATTCCAACAATGTACTTCCTCTGAAAATCAGAAGAGATATACGCGCCCTTGAGGATTCACTTTTTGATATGGGATATACCATTGCAGAAGTACAATACAAAATAGATGTGCTAAAGGCTGAAAAGCGAATTATTGAGAATAATGGAACAATTAAAGGCGTCGGGAAAGTAAACGATTCTATTCCGCTTTTAAAAGATGCGATAGAGTACTACCATAAAAAGGTAATGGAAATCAATGGGCAGCTGTTAAAATACAACAGGGAAATTACACTTCTACAAAGAGAACAAAACCGAATGAATGAACGTTTGACTGATTTACAGAACTACAGTACAAACAACAATTTTATCGACCCGAAGAAAAATGAACCCATTCACCAACTTAAAGTGACCATTTCTTCAGAATCTTCAGAAACCGGTCGAATTAAAGCTTCATACCTTGTTAGCAATGCAGGATGGGTTCCAATGTATGACCTTAGAAGCTCAGCAGCTGAAAACAAAATTGCGCTTACATACAAAGCTCACGTTTATCAAAATACCGGTGTAGATTGGGATGATGTACGTTTGAGTTTATCAACGAATAATCCATACGCTAACAAGACGAAACCTACCTTGAACCCATGGTACCTTGACTACTACGATTACAGAACTACTGGGTATAACAATTATTATGATCCGGGAAAACCAAATACGGCAACAGGTACTTATGACCTGGAGTCAGCAGAAGAAGAAAAGAAAATGTACAGACAAAACCGGGATGATTTTGATGCTAAGACAGCAGAAAATTTTACCAAAATTGTCAGCACATTACTATCGGTTGAATATGAAATTGATCTGGCCTACAGCATAAAGTCTGACAATGAAAAGAACATGGTACTGGTAAATACAAAAACACTTGATACAGAATATATGTATTATGCCGTACCAAAACTTGACCTCTCAGTATTTATGGTTGCACGAGTTACAAACCTTGGTGAATTAAATCTGGTTCCGGGAAAAGCGAATATATTTCATGAAGGCACCTACCTGGGGAACACATATATCAATCCTGGAATTATGGATGATACGTTAGATTTCAGCCTTGGTAAGGATCCTAATGTAGTAGTGAAACGAACATTATTAAAAAACGACTCAAAGGAAAAAGTTGTTGGCGATAAAATTGTGGCAACTAAGGCTTATAAAATCGAAATTCGCAACCATAAAAATAGCGCGATAAAATTAATTGTACAGGATCAAATACCAGTTTCGCGTAATAAAGAAATAGAGATTTCAATAGATGAACTCAGTAAAGGTCAACTTAATGAGGTAACTGGAATTGTCAATTGGAACACCAAAATAAAAGCGTCTGATTCAAAAGATTTTGACATAAAATTTAGTGTGAAATACGACAAGACACAAAACGTAAATCTGGCTCTTTATTAACAAATTAATGTCATTGTGAAGGTTCGCTTTCCGCTTTGGCGGTGAGCGAATCTTTTTTAACCACTTCATCCATGTAATTGTAATCTGGAGATTGTTCAATTGCTTCCATCATTTGATCCATTATCTGCTCAACTGTATTAGAATAGTCAATTTCTAAAGGAGGTTTTACCCGCATACTTAACGTTGTGCCAGTTTTTTTTGTTCGCAATCCCTTTTTATCAAATGCCCTTCTGAAACCGTCAATTACAACTGGTACTACTATTGCTTCATGATTTTTCGCAATAATTGCCGTACCTTTTCTTCCTATAGCAAATGGTGCTGTTGTACCCTGAGGAAATGTAATCACCCAGCCATCCTCAAGTGCTTTGTCAATATTCTTAGTTTGCTCTTTACTTACTTTTCTTCTCACATTTTTACCATCTGCACGCCAGGTCCGTTGAATAGTAACAGCTCCTGAAAGCGCCAACATTTTAGGTAACAAGCCACTTTTCATGGTCTCTTCTGCCGCAACATAATAGATGTTGTGTTTTTTAGGACTTAAAAATCCAGGGAATCGAATAGAATTAGGTTTACCTGCCAGAGAAGAATAAATCACATGCAACAAAAATGAGACATCTGCAAAATAAGTTTGATGGTTAGAGATTATAAGTACATTCTTTCCCTGTAACTCCTTAAAGATTTCTGCGCCTTTAATTTCATTTTTATAACGCCAATTAAACCGACCATAGATCAGTAATCCAAAAACCCGGATAACCAGTTTTTTGACAAAAATGTATTGTCCGAATATATTTTTCTTAAAGATGGGCAGTGTATTTATTTTTGGTGCAAAGGTAAATATTCAATTTCATATTAAAACGTTGTTAAATTGTTTTGAATTTCAGCAAATTCCGGTTAGTAACTGCTAATACGCTACAAGTATAAACTAATTTAACTGTAAGTTACATTCTTATAATTCGTCTAAATTCACTAACTTTAAGCGAATTAATTAGGATGTCCATGAAAAAAATATTTACACTTTTATTTATCACTGCTGCTGGTGCGACTACAACAATCGCTCAGGACAATGCAGGTGATGTACAGCACGAAGCAAAAAAAATTCAATGTAAATCATTCTTTAAAACACCACCTATTAGGGATATAATGTACAAGGTGGAACCTGCTTCGCAGGAGATTGATTGGAGTATCCCTCCAAAAGACAGAAAACATGAAGGCATGTCCTGGGATGAGATTTCGGACCATGGCATTCCTGAAACAGGTGGTATTGACCCGGTTCTTCAAACCGAACAAGGAGACAGAGATGGTTCCAAAATGTTGAAAGCCAATTTCCAGGGACTATCATCAAGTGGTTATCCACCAGACCCAACAGGTGCAGCTGGAATCAACTACTACGTTCAGGCAGTAAACTCAACTTACAGGGTTTATTCAAAAGATGGATTCCCGGAAAGTCCGGCATTAGGTTTATCATCACTATGGACTGGATCTTCAAATGACGGTGACCCAATTGTAATGTACGACAGATACGCAGACAGATGGTTCATTTCACAATTTCAGGTAAGTTCAAATGAAATTCTAATTGCGATTTCAGAAACTTCTGATCCACTTGGTTCTTACTACGCTTATGAATGGTCATTTTCTTCATTCCCTGATTATCCAAAATTTGGTGTTTGGTCAAATGCATACTTCATGACGGCTAATACAAATGGACCGGACTGTGTAGCTTATGAAAGAGAAAAAATGTTGACCGGGGATCCAACTGCCTCTATGATCACTATGTACTTTCCAAGTATGTCATTGTTCTTTAACTCCGTAGCACCAGCTTATGCTGAAGGGTTAACTGCTCCTGATGCAAATGAGCCAGGATGGGCATTTGCTGTTCAGGACGACTCATGGGGTGGAATATCTTATGATCACATTAAAATTCTAAAAATTACACTTGACTGGGATGTACCATCTAACTCAGATGTGGTAATACATCAGTCTCTTGCAACATCTTCTTTTAATTCATCATTTACATGGAGTTGGGACGATATAACACAACCCGGTACATCTCAAAAACTAGATGCAGTAGCGGGTATTTTTATGTATCGTGCTCAATACAGAAGATTTACTGGATATGATGTGATGCTATTAACACATACGGTGGATGTCAACAATGCCAACAGAGCCGGGGTAAGGTGGTATGAACTGAGAAAAGATGACGGATCTGACCAATGGTATGTATACCAGGAATCTACCTATGATCCTAATGACGGAAATAGCCGTTGGATGGGTAATGCGGCTATGGATCTAAACGGACATATTGGCCTTGCTTATTCAATTTCCGGATCGGTATATCCTGGTCTGAGGTATACAGGAAGATATTCGACTGACGCCATCAACACAATGACCGTTCAGGAACAAAATGCGCAAGACGGGTCAGGTAGCCAAACAGTTACAAATAGATATGGTGATTATTCTCAGATGACCGTAGATCCTTCAGATGACGCTACATTTTGGTTTACCGGTGAATATATCGGAGCAGGTGGATTTCCAAAAACACGAATCTTCTCATTTGCAATGTGGGAACTATTGGGTGAAGAAGAAGAGTACGTTTCAAATCCATATTTTAACGCCTATCAGCCAAACCCAGCTGAGTTGACCATCATCTGGAAAGATTTAAAAGATGAGCAATTTGATATTATGATTACTGATGTAAGCGGAAAATTAATTGCAAAAGAAGCAAACGTTGACGCGACATTGGGCCAAAAAGTATTTGACGTGCCGTCTTATGCGACAGGAATTTATGTTGTTTCTCTGATTGGAGAAAACACACAACTTTCTGAAAAGGTTTACTTTGCACGGTAATCCGTAAGAATTTAGAGAAAGCCCCGTCCTTAACTTGGATCGGGGCTTTTTTGTATAAAGACAATGGAACAATTTTTAGTAGATAAATTCGGTCGAAAACACGACTACCTGCGAATTTCGCTTATCGAGCGTTGTAATCTACGTTGTCATTATTGTATGCCGGAAGATGGAATTCAACTTCGTGATAAGAGCGAATTCATGTCTCAGGAAGAACTTTTTAAAATCGTAGATGAATTTGTTGCATTAGGTATTAAAAAGATAAGACTTACTGGTGGCGAACCGCTTATCAAGAAAAATTTTGCTGAAATATTAAAGCATCTGGCAAGCTTAGGTGTAGAACTCAATATTACAACAAATGGTATTTTGCTCGATAAATATTGGGATGATTTAAAGGCCGCTAATGTCAAATCATTAAATATCAGCATTGATTCTCTTGAAAAAGATAAATTCAATGCGATTACGCGTAGGAATTATTTCGATCGGGTTTATCAGAACATTATTACGGCGGTTGAAAAGGGATTTGATGTCAAGCTCAATGCCGTCTTAATTAAGAATGAAAATGACGGCGAAATAATTGATTTTATTGAGTTAACCAAAAAGTATCCATTTTCTGTTCGATTTATTGAATTTATGCCATTTGATGGTAATAAATGGGATTGGAGCAAAACCGTTAGTTATGAAACCGTTTTATCCCTCGTCAATTTTGAATATGGGGATAAGCTTAAGCAATTACAAACTGAACCAAATGGTACGTCAAGAAATTTTCAAGTAAAAGGCTATAAAGGCAGTTTTGGAATTATCTCTTCCGTTACGAACCCATTTTGCGATAGTTGTAACCGAATTCGATTAACTGCTGACGGGAAAATTAAAAATTGTTTGTTTTCAGAAGAAGAAACAGATCTGTTAACTGCGCTTCGAAAAGGTAAGGATGTAAAACATCTTATTTTTGAAAGCATCAACAGCAAACACAAAGAACGTGCAGGACTCAAAGCGTTCGAAGCCAAAGACTTTAAAACCAGGAACCGCAGTATGATCTCTATTGGTGGATGATCAAAAAAGGTTCAATTGTTGTCCAGGGCGGCAAAACAACTCAGAATTCAACTGAAAATTAGGATTCTTCATATATTTTGATCGATTAATCTCAAATAGGTCTTGGATCATTTTGGCCGTATTACCCTTTCCCCTCATTCTTTCACCATCTATTGTATTGGATAAAACACCACCGTTGGCTTCTTTAATCATGTTTAATACTTTGTTCGCCCTATCCGGATATGATTTTATTAACCAATCCGTAAAAACATCTGCAACCACACCATTTAATCTAACCATGATATAATTGGCCCAAACCGCACCTGAATTAGCTGATTGCTTGATGATCTCCGGAATCTCATGACTATTCAAACCAGGAATTACCGGACCTATCATTACACTTGTTGGGATTCCTGCTTTTGACAACCGTTCCACTGTTCTGAACCTGTTCTTGGCGGTAGATGTCCTTGGTTCCAGATTAGACCTCAAACTTTCATCCATGCTTGTTATACTCATGTTAACACTCACCAAATTATCCCGGGCCATTTCTGTTAAAATATCCAAATCCCGCTCAATCAAACTGTTTTTAGTGATAATACCAACCGGATTTTTATACTCATTTAAAATCGAAAGCAATTGTCTCGTCAGCTCGAACTTTTTTTCAACTGGTTGATAACAATCCGTATTGCCAGAAAGCATTATTGGTTCTCCATTCCAGGATTTCTTGTCGAGAAACTTTCTCAGCAAGTCCGGAGCATTTGGTTTATACATGATGACTCGTTCAAAGTCCAATCCTGCTCCGTACCCCCAATACTCATGGGTAACCCTTGCATAACAGTAAGCACATCCGTGCTCACATCCCTGATATGGATTCATTGACCAATCTAATCTGACATCCTTACTAGGAACTTCATTTACTATAGATTTTGGAAAAACCTTAACGTAAGAGGTTTTTGCCTCATTTTCCAGTTCATCCAAACTAAAATCAACCAATTCGTGGTCATTTTCGTAAGAATGTTTCTGAAATTTGTTGTGTACTGATGACTGCGCTCCCCTACCCTTCACTTTTTGATGTTCTTTTTGGCCCATGTTATTTCTTCTTTTGAAATTCCTGAATTATTTACTTCTACCAGTAAATTTCATCTTCTACCAAAAAGTCTCTTACAAATATATACTTTTAAGGAGTGAAAAACATAGGTGTGATCATATTAGCTGGGGGTAAAAGCAGCAGAATGGGAGAAGACAAGGGGCTTATGGCACTTTTCGGAAAACCAATGATTGCCTACGTACTGGATAAGGCTAAAGAAATTAGTGAAGATATAATTATAGTATCTGATAACGATAACTACAAAAAATTCGGCTATAAGGTAGTAAGGGATCTTTATAAAGGTTTAGGTCCCCTGAGTGGGATTTTAAGCGGTTTGACAAAGTCTGATCATGCTGCCAATTTAATTCTGAGTTGTGATATTCCTTACATTAAATCGGGATTGCTCAATTATCTGATTGAACACTCAGAAGGGTATGACATAACGGTACCAGTACACAAGGAAAGAATTCACCCACTTATAGGAGTGTATCATAAAAGTTGTATTGATACAATAGAAAAGAATATAAAAATGGGTAAATTAAAGATCACAGATATTTTTGACCATTTTAATGTACATTTTGTAGAGACGGATCAATTTGAGGATATTGAATTTAAAAATCTCAATTCTAAGAAGGACATTCTCCCCATGTAGAATAATATAATAATTTATAGGCATTGAGTTTTTGCTCTGCTTTGATTTAACTAACTTTCGGCAATTTTTTAATAGAGATGAATATTTGTTTTATAATGTATCCCTGGGATAAGGTAGAACCTACAAAGGACTCCACCCTGAGGATTATACATGAGTGTTTAAAGCGCAAACACAGGGTGGTGACGGCTAGTCCTGCCGGTTTGACTATGAGAAATAGTGTAACCAACGTATTTGGAAGTGTGCTAAGTGTTAACGGTCCATTTCCGGCTACCGCGCAGAGCTTATATAAGAAGGTGAAGATGAAGGAGAAAATGCTCCCTCTTGCCGGGTTTGATGTAATCTTTATGCGTGCCAACCCTCCCCTGGACATTATGATGCTGAATTTTTTGGATTCGGTAAAGGATGATGTATTTATCCTAAACGATATTCAGGGATTGCGTGAAGCCAATAATAAACTTTACACCGCTAGTCTTGACGATCCAAGTCACGAATACATACCGGCTACGCATGTATCTAAAAATAAGGAATACCTGAAACGGGTAATTAAGGAATCCACACAGGATAGGATGATACTTAAACCGTTGGATGGAATGGGTGGTAGAGGCGTAATTGTGATAGAGAAAGATGCTGTAATGAACATAACTTCATTACTGGATTTCTATATCTCTTCCAATGATGGACAATCCAACTATGTTATTCTTCAGGAGTATATTGAAGGAGCTGAACATGGTGACGTTAGAGTATTGATGTTAAACGGAGAACCTATAGGTGCTATGAAACGGGTTCCAGCAAGTGATGATCACCGTTCTAATGTTTCAGCAGGAGGAACTGTTAAGAGGCATAGCCTTTCGAAACAGGAAAAAGATATGTGCAAAGTGATAGGAAGAAGATTAGTTGCGGATGGACTCTACTTTGTTGGACTAGATATCATCAACGGAAAACTAATAGAAGTAAATGTTTGCAGTCCCGGGGGGATTGTAAACATTAATCGACTTAATAAAACAAGACTGCAGAGTAAGATTGTCGATTTCATTGAGAATGTTGTGAAATACAGATCCGTTGCGGCACAACGCCGATCTGAATACCGTGAAAAGGTTCAAAATGCGTAAGTTATCTGTAGAGCAGATCATTCAGAAAATAGAAAAAGGGCATTCGTTTGAAGTTGAAGACACAGACGGATCCTTTTATCTGAAGATCACAGAATATGTGCCTTTTGTATGCACCGCTATCCATGATGGACACAATTTTAGAGAGGAATTGCAGGATAATATCATCCACACAGAATACGAGAGATGGTATGAAGAAGACCCTAAGACACTTGAGTTTATCTCTTCTTTTCCTATCGTACTGGCTGGGAAAGATTCCCGATTTGAGTATGACCTGAATCGTCCACCGGAAACAGCCGTTTATAAAGATGCCTGGGGTAAACCCGTATGGAAAAAAGCTCTTACGGCACGTGAAAGAACAACAAGTTTGTCAAAACACGAGAATTTTTATCGGGTTGTTGAAGCGTTGATAACCAAACTTGAAAAGCTCTTCAAAGCGTGTGTTGTCTATGACATTCATTCGTATAATTACAAGAGACATGAAAGAGATGTTCCGGTTTTTAATGTAGGAACTGAACGAATAGACGTCAAGAAGTTTGGGAACGTGAAAAATGCCTTTTTAAAAGGATTAGCGTCAATTGAGCTTCCGGATATAAAGAATACCACGGCTGAAAATGACGTGTTTATGGGGAGAGGTTATTTGCTTCAGTTTGTTACCGAAAAATTTGACAATACCCTGGTTTTAGCTACAGAAATCAAAAAGATTTATTGCAACGAAGAAACTGGCGAATATTTTTCACAGGTCATAGATTCCATCCGTGAAAGCTTTAAGAAAGTAATCCTTGAGAACGCATTGTTTTTTACCAAAAAGTTTTCAAACCTAAAGGTTAAAAACCACAATTTACTTCTGTCCTCCGAATTGGATAAATCCATTTTAAAGGTAGATCGTGAACTTTACAAACTGGTAAAAAACTTTGAAGTACTGAAGTTTGTTAATCCGAGAAATATTGAGGGGGAGAAGAAAAAATTCATTCGCTCAAAAGGACTCTACAAACCACAGTTTAAGTACAAACATCTCAATATTGATCCGTTTTTACTTAAACGCAAATTGATGAATCTTCCGGTTGAAGAAATTGATGATGTCAATATTCAGCAACTATATAAGGAGGTCATTAATGCATATTGTGACAAGGTTGAATTAATCGCATCAATTGGGACGGATAGCTTCCTTTACAATTCGCTGCGGTATTTCGGAGAACCCTCTGAAAAGGATGTAGCAAATGCTCGATTTATTCTACATTTTAAAGATGAAGAACCCGTTTCAACAAATGGGTTAATGAATGATTCAGAAGCACTCGCTATCTTGAAAAAAGAGTTAAAGCATTATGATTTTGAGTGTAAGATCAAGTTATCTGAAAAGCTGGCGGCTAAAGCCATGGTGGTGAACTCAGAAAAAACCCTTTACCTAAAAAAAGGCGGAAAATATACTACGAATGAGATCTATTCATTGGTTCATCATGAAATTGGAGTTCACATGGTAACAACCATGAACGCAAATGAACAACCCATTAAGTTATTTTCCATGGGAATGCCGGTCAACACTAAAACACAGGAAGGTTTAGCAATAATGAGTGAATATTACTCAAACACACTAACTGTTAAGCGATTAAAAGAACTCTCCTTGCGTGTTGTAGGTATCGAATCCATGATCCGTGACAATGACTTTAATGTCACAGCAAATATGTTAATGAATGATTATGGGATGCCAATTGAAAGTGCATTTTATCTAACCACCCGTATTTTTAGGGGTGGTGGTTTTACAAAGGACTATTTATACCTAAGTGGATTGAAGGAGGTTTCTTCTTTAATGAGCGAGTATGAAGACTATGAAGATTTAATGATCGGAAAGACCCATCACAACTACCTGGAATTAATAAATGAAATGATTGACCGGAAGTTAATTTTACCACCTCGGCATAAAAATCCGGCATACGCTAAAAACCTGAATGAAAACCCTTTAGTTGATTATATTATTGAAAATATTAAGGAGTAAAAGAGCAACTAATTTAATTTCTATTTTTTTCTTTGTTTAAATAAAAAACTCCTTATATATTTGCACCCCGCATTTAGAATGTGAGAGCACTTAGCTCAGTTGGTTCAGAGCATCCCGACTAACGTCGGGAGGGTCACTGACCACAGCAAGAAGAAAACTTGACAAATTACAAGGGCGATTAGCTCAGTTGGTTCAGAGCACCTGCCTTACAAGCAGGGGGTCACTGGTTCGAATCCAGTATCGCCCACAACGCAAAAACCTCAGTGTTTACTGAGGTTTTTGTTGTTTTTAATCAGTACAACCAACGTCTTCAATTATCCATTTGCGTGCTTTTTGCGTGCATTAATTTCAAGATTGAACCTAACTAATTGTACTGTTGATAAGTTTTCGGATTAAGAATCTAAAAGTTATCCAGGCTGATACGATTCTGCTCCAGAAATTTCATTATGCTGGAACGGCTGTATCTTATAATTTTACCGAATTGACTGAACTCAATTTTGATTTCATCCCTAAGCTGCTGCATTTTGCTGCGGCTTTTTACGCCTAGCAATTTCTTTGCTTCGGGTTCAGATATCCACTCTGCTTGTTTAAAGTGTTTCTCTGTATTCTTGATTATGCGAACAGTTAATTCATCAATTAACCTGTAAAAACTCTCCTTTTCAAAGACTATTATTTCCATTTTCCTCTACTTAATAAATTATTACTCAAAATTGTTAGGGTTTTTTGAGCAATATTTCCTCTCTACATGATAGCCCTCCTTTCTAGATTTATAGATTATTTAAAAATCTAACCTCTATTAAGGTACGAAATTTTGCGCACAATTTCATGTTGGAGTAATTCTACGGGTAGTCCTTTTCATTACAGATTAGCAGTATAAAACACTGTTTAACATTGTTTTACATTGTTGTTACAGCGTATGATGATTCATTAAATAAGTAATTTCCGCAATCATGACTGGATTTACCGTAATTTTACGGTAAATGCATTCCTGCTCACAGGTCATTCAAAAATATTTGTACGTTTAAGGTCAATGGTTCAGCATGCTGGACAGTATAAACCAAAAAAACGAGAAAGAGAGAGCATAAGAAATAACAACATATCGACAATAGTGTGATGCTATAATTTTTGCCTTTTAAAACAGCCATTATTTAATCAACCAGAAGTTATAAGCAGAGCACCCCGAACGGGGTGGGCTCGCTTATTTGGTTGAGAGGTGCATGGCTGTACCTTAAAGGCTAATATGTTGGGTTCCACCCTATTTTTTTGAGTTGGAACTGTAAAATTCTTATAACCTCCTTCTTGCAATATTAAAGAACTACCATTCTGTCACACTTTCTAAAATTGATAAGATGAAAAAACCAATTCGCATTGCGTTGTTGGATAAACAGACTTTATTCCGACAATCTCTTGAGAGCCTTCTCAGTATGAAAACTCATCAGGAAGTTATCTTCAGTCTTTCCGAGATAGATGAACTACTGCAATCCCTTGATCCAGGAATGATCAACTTACTGATTATTGATGTGAGTTACCTCAATGAGAATGAATGGTTGAAACTTTCTGTTCTATTACACCGGTTTCCGGAAATAAGAACTATGGTGGTTACCGAAGCAGTAAGCACGGAAACGTTTAACCGCCTATTGAATAATCGTATTTCAGGATATTACTCAAAAAACACAGATTCAAGCATCCTACTTCAAGCCATTGACGCAATTTGTTCAATCAATTATTTAACTCAACTTCAGTTAGGGCCTAAAGTCAGGGATCAACTCACAATGCGAAAATTTGAAACTCAAAAAAGGAATAGAATAAACGAAGAAATTCATTTTAGCCGAAGAGAATTACAGGTACTGCAACTCATTTGTAAAGAATTCTTGAATGAAGAAATAGCTACTAAGCTTAAAATAAGTGTAAGAACTGTTGAAACTCACCGCAGCAGGATGATTAAAAAGACAAATAGTAAGAGTATTTTGGGAGTAATTATGTATGCCTTGAGTACGAACAAATTCAAGGAGTTTTAGTTAAGATTCACGTAATCTGAAAATTGCGGAAACCACGTAAAAATCAGTGTCAGCACGTAATGAAAACTTTTTATAACTACGAGCTATCATTCTGTTTGTGAACTACTTGCTTCTATACATTTAAGGTGTGATACTGAATTTCGGTGTACCTAAACTGAGCACCGCCTTAATTTAACATGATAACCATGAATCAAAAACTACTCACCCCTTTGATCCTAATGTCGTTTATTATTTCCTCCAAAAGTGCATTATCACAAGTGGTAGGAAGTCGTGATAATTCCGGTTTGACCCCAACGAATGTTGAAGCTTCTCAATTATCAGGTGGAGGATATTCAGGAGACGTAAATGTATTTAACGGTACATACAGTTCATCATATCCACTGGGAACTGTTTCTACACCTGGAGGCTTGAGTTATTCATTGAAACTGAATTATTCTTCGTCCTACTCGGCTGGTGAATCTCCATCAGTTTGTTCGGGAATCCCTTATGGTGAAGGTTGGCATGTAAACATCCCTATGATCACAGTATCTAACGCTGCTTATTTCCCTTTCTTAGAGAGCTACGAGTGTTACACGAAATACAGTCAACTTACTCCTGATACCACTTCATATTTTACTAAAAATGACACCGTCAATGGCTTCACACGATCTTCAGGAAGTGTTCAAGGAGATATTTTCTGGTTTTCTCCGCAGGTGAGTTTACCTAATGTAGGTTCAGGACGGGCTGTGTTTAAATACATAGATGAAAATGATGCAAACTGTGCTGTGTTTGTTATGAACAAGTTTGAACGCCATGTAGAATTGAGATTCAGAGGAGACAGATGGGAGGTCACAGACGATTCTGGTAACCGGTATTTTTTCAATACAACTTTAGTTACTCATAGGTCACCCAACAATCAGCGAGTTCTCAATTACGCTTATAACAATAAAGACAACAACAATCAGGTACATGGTATTATTACAGACAGTGATTATGGTAAATATGATGATGACGTTTTGAATGTGATAGAACCTAAACAGACTTATACCTCCTGGTATTGTAATGTTATTACTAACAGGAACATCCCTGGGCAAAGTATACAGTTTTATTATGAAAAATTCGGAGCATTTAATTACTTCAAGGAGTTTGAACAGCCGCTTCTTGAAGATGAGATCAACGACAAACTTAGAGGTACAACTGTCTCTGCTGACTATACGGCCTATACCGATATTTATTTGAAAAAAGTTGTCTCCAATGTACAAACCACACCATTTGAAATACTGGAACTTGAATATGGATTATTAGAATCAAACCAAATTCCGACACCATTACTGGACCCAAGAGATACAGGAACTGAACGTTTAGATTCCCTATACAGCTATAAATCAGTATATCACCAAGGTAGCACCGAGAATTTTGAAGATTGGCAACGGTATTTTCATGCTAAAAGCGATTCGGCTGTGACACTTTCCGGGAGTACTCCGACGATAGTAGGAGACAATCCGTATCTAACAACCAACAACGGCGCTACAGTTACCGGCTATATTAGAAACTCTGCTGAAGAAAACACGCAACTTCCATTTGCCCATTCTTTTCTGGAATCTCCAAGAATATTGACAGACAATACCACACTAATTCCTGGAGACATCTATGAAATCAAAACAGAAATTGCCGACAACAATGGTTCCTCTGACCACCAAATGGGAAATGGATTGGTGGATATCAACATTGCCACGGGGTATATGAATGTGCATCTACCAACTTCAACTTGCCAGGATGTTCATATCGAATGTGATACCCTAGATCAAGTAGAGCCTTATGATTCACTGGTTAATTGTTGCGACACACTTCAATGGGAAGATTTCACGTATGGGACCTATTCCAACTTAAATTCAAATTCTGCTACCTATGTATATGCCGAAAATAATTATACTTCCACCCGTGGTGGAGCTGTTTTCACCACCCACAATCAGGCCATCAAATGGAACCTTGCCTCGGCTGATAATAGCATCAATACTTCCAATTTCTTTATGATGCCGAATGTACCGTCATATAATGACGGTATGAATATACAAATTGGTCCTGCAAATTCTGACCATAATTATAGTAAGTACCCTGACAATATTGAGCGCGGATCAGGAACTGATATCCCCAGTGCCTACAAAACCTATGCACATATTGACAATGCTTATCATTTGGCTCCCTATGCCAATATAGCGCCGAACTTCGGCGTAGGACTGCCCTGGTCTATGACCGAACCTCTATATGTGGAACTTATGGGCAGTCCTTATATAACAAACCCAAATTATTCAGACATGTATGAATTCTGGTGGAATGAACCTAATAGCAATGTAAACTGGTCAAACGAGCCTACCAAATTTGATGAAAATGTTTATTTGAAAGAAGTAGAACTTATTCGCTACTCAAAATCACCCTATATGCTTCAATCAGCGAAACTATATAGGGTGAACGGAGAAATCAATTCATTAGATGATACTTCCGGAGTAGTACTTATTTCTAATCAGGAAATGGAATATGGCGTAAATTCTCATGCTATCATTGAAAACCTCAACTACAGAGTAGGGCAATCTGATACGTTGCGAATGTCAACTAACAAACAATTTGTATATACACTGGAAAAAGTTAAGAACATCCCAGTCGCTGGTTGGGAAGATGACCCAACGGTTGTCAATTCGTATTCAGATGACGAGATTCTGCAAACAGAATTTGAGTACGAATGGTATGGCTTGGATACAGCCAACATTAATTATGATATTTACGGTAATCCAGGGCGGCATGGTAGGATACTTAACAAAATCATTAACCAGTTAGGTGGTATCACTGCTATTGAATATTATCCATATCTCAGTGATGCTACGCTAAAAGAAAGTTCATATATTCCGAGGTCTGGCTGTGCCTCAACAGGTGGAGTTGAAAAAAGACCCATTCCTCGATCAGGAGCAAAAGATGTTCACCCTGCTGTTCGATATATCACTGTACTGGATGAAAATGACAATCTAACAGACACAACGGCCACCAACCCTTTAAAAAGATGGGAATACGTATATGATACCACCCAGATCATTTTTCAGACAACTGACTTTAATCTTCCATCAAAGTTCAGAAGCGGGTGGAAGCGCTCCTACAGCAAAGGATTTGCAAAAACCATTAAATACGAACCCGAACTCATTACAGGTGAAAAGCCTTACACAATTTATTCTCACCTTGGAAACGTATATAAACCTGTGTTTGACACAACCAATCAAATTATTATCAATGATATACCGACTATTGAAGAGTACTTGTTTTTCGGAAAAGTAGATTCCATACAGGTGTTTAACGCCAATGGCGAACTGGAAGAAGAAACCATTATTGATTACGATTACACAAAGGCCTACATTAATGGATATGTTCGCAATAATTTCGAGCGGAATAATCTCATTGCACCTAATGATTATACTGATTATGGAATCAATTTTGTGCATAGCAGGGAATATGAATACTCTGATTTCTACAAAAACGAGTCGCCATCATATACCGGCACAACAGGTCAATACATTGTGTTTGACGACGGAGATAGTGGAACGAGCATAGACACAACCTTATCCGATAACACTACAATTTACGAAGGTGATACACTTCTATACATCAATAATACAGGAGGCGTCACTCCTTACATCTCGAATTATTTCGAGGTCAGAACAGCACATCAAAAAAGCCTGGGTGAAACTGGCACCATTTCCGGTAGTACTGCGAAACCTGTGATATTATCAGGAGGATTCCTATTCAATAACTGGGGAAATGCATTTGAAAAAGCTGCATTTTTAGAGACATTTTTCTACAATGATCTCATAGCTGATACCACGAATCCTTCTTTTTACTTCCACTCTTATTTCGTAAAAACTACCTCTCAGATAAACCGCACCTATGATGACGGCCTGTCCAAAGATGCATTCTCCAGCAATACCGGAATCGGGGATGATCCCGACGTCCCCGAAAATCCTTTTGGGAACCCATTTATAAATACGGTCGCACATGAAGGTGACCAGGAGACGTATTACAGTCAGATTGAGGGAATGTCAAACGGCGCGGAAATATATGAAGATCTGGTATCCGGTTCACCGCTTAGTGATGTGAATTTGTTACTTCTGCTGGGTAAAGCCAAGGATTGGGATCCAGAATACCTTGAACCCGTCTTGAATGCTCAAGGGGATATGAGTGATGATGTACTTTACGAGATGCTCTTCCAATCACCGAATATTTCCTCAACGAGTTTGGTAACAAATGTGCTAGGTAGACAATCCTACATTTCAGACTCATTGCAACTGGATGTAGCGGCCGATTATCTTCAAAATATTGGTGGTGAAGACACATTGAAAATTACCACAGCAATTTTACAAAAAGTCTTTGACCACAATCCTTACCTTTCTAATTCGGTAATATTTGGGGTACTGGCATCACCAGCCTTCCCACATACTTACATGCGCAACCTGTTGGTAGAACAGGATCAAATGTCTGAAGAGCTTTTACTGGATATGATTGAACCTTCCGGTAGCAAGATTCCAGATTTTGTGATCGTTGATGTCTTCTTACATCAGGAAATTCTATCAGACAGTATTTTTGAAGTCATGCTCACATGCGATAGTCTAAGTGCAAATAGCATTGTGAAGATCTATTCCCAAAGTGAAAATTACCCTTCGGATGAAACCCTTCTCGATTTTCTGGATATGACCTCGACCTTTACTCAGGACCAAATGACTACGGTGGCACTCGCGGCGACACGGGAGTTAGGCACTTCCGTCATGGAAGAGTTATCACTGATACTTACTGCTGCGCGCTATGCAAAAGTAGAAGCAGCACAAAGCGTAGCAAACCCATACGGAGCCTATTGTAATAACCAACTGGAATATGATCGTCTTTACATTGAAACTAAGACTGAATACGAGTATTACGAAGCCCAGCACAATGGTAAAACACTTTGTCAGGCTTACAAAAAATTGCTCGGCCTGGAAGATATCGAAGGCAAAAAAGTGGTACACAATGATCTGAACGATGGAGATACCATAACACTTGACAGTATATGGCTCAAACATGAACCTTCGTGGCAACTTTTCAGCGCAAGGACGACATCCCCACATTATCCAAACGCCTTTAAAGAAGATCAGTACTTCTATTATTACGATTTGTTGAACCGAAGAAGCAGGCATTACAGGTATTATGACCTGGAAAATGGTGGATTTGTATTTGATGTGGATACCACATATTATTATGGTGATACAGCCGTAATATGTACTTTTTGGCCGGATGATCATCAATTGACTGGAGCTTATCAGGGCTATTTCCCCTTAACGGATGGCGCTAGAATGAGTCAACGGAATAGTGTTCGTAATATTGCCTTTCAGCGTACAACATTTTCACGTAATAATTCTGATACCGACTCGCTTATACAATCAGAATACTACTTTTATGACAGCCGTTGGAATACGAATGAAATTAACATTGATTCATCCGTAACGTACAGCGGACCTTCTTGTCCTTCAGACCCTCCGGATTGTGAACCAGAGTATGAATGCACAGACTGTTATCCGGTAAAGTATACCGGTAGTCAGCAAGATCTATTGGACGCTCTACCTTTTGGTTATTGTTTGGTTTTAGCAGATGGCAACTATTTTATGTGTCCACATGACGTTGACTTACTGGACTACGGGGCTACTTCCGTAGATTTAAAAGGTTGTTTCCCAGATCAGTTTGATCCGGAAGACACCACGGGAACAACTAAAGCCCTACCCCAAGGTGATGCCCTGGAGAGAACATTTTATCTGAAACAGGTAGTTGTACAATTAGATACGCTTTCCTCTGAAAGCGCGCTATGGACTAACCAGCGTATGGATCAAAGCAATTCTTACATTATGGATTTTGTTTTAGGTGATGAAAATGACAAAGATTCCTTACTGCGTCGAATCTCATTTGCAGCATATCCATTTGACACATTAGCTGTAAGAAACATTGATAAACGCAACGAATATACCCAGGTTTCACTTGAACGGAACGCCACCGGTATTTATACTAAGTACTATTATAATAAGCCTATTCGTATATGGCACGTTAACTCTAACAATAGCAGTTGCTCAGGCTATGGCAACTACAGCAGCACAGTAAATACTGATATTGGCATGCCGCAACGTATAACAGTTGGATTCGGTAGAAATGATTCCTTATCTACTACCTATAGTTATCATCCAAATTATGCGCTTGATAGTACCATCAGTCCTAACGGTTATGAATTAAAATACGAATATGATGATTATGACAGATTAAAAAAGACCTGGGAGAATGACCGCTTGTTAAGTGATAACACCTATGAATACTGGAACAGATCAGACACTTCCAGCTATTTAACCCGCACCAACCAAAATTACGTTGAAACTTACCTCTATAATGGTCCAATTGTGAGCGGAAATTACGAAGGAGAACACATCCGCGCCTTTATTGACCCGCTGGGCAGAAACTACAGCACCACCACCAATATAGACGGTGACTCCACCCAAATACACTCTGGTACAGTAACGTATGACAACTGGGGCCGCGTAACCAAAGCGTACAAACCTTACAAACTGAGTAGCCAAACCAGTTTAAACCGTAGTGCCAATACCAGTTTAGCCTTTACCCAAAGCCTATATGAGAATACACCCAAAAGCAGGATGCTACGCAACGCCAAATATGGGATTGCCAGTGTAAATGACGTGCATACCGTAAAGCAAGAGTACCACATCATTAACAAAGTGGTGTTAAGCTGTGAACTGGATTTGAGCAGTTACGAAACCGGATTGCTGGTAAACTCCAACTACTCTGGAAATCCAAGGTACGTGCGTGTACGCACTGAAGATGAAGATGAAAAAGTAAAATTTGAATACTTTAATGCGTTTGGGCAAAAAGTGGGAACCAAACAATTTGGAGAACATGGTGGAGACGAGATTATTACGCTTTATACGTATGACAGCTATGGCAACCTCACCAAAGTGATCAACCCGGAAAAACAGGAGAGTGATTATGAATACAACATTTTAGGACAGTTGTTCAGGGAAACAACCGTCGACGCCGGAGAACACAAGTTTATGTACAATAAACTTGGTCTGGTAAGTGTTGAACATGACGCCAATGGTCGGGCAGGTGAACTCTCTGTAGATACCGATTCTGTGTTAGCCTACTACAGAACTTACGAGTATGATGATTACGGCCGCCTTTTAAAACAACAGCGACATTACTGGCAAGACCCTTATGAAAATTCACCGATTAAAAATGACAGGGGGATTGATGTACTCTTTTATATAGACACGGTATCCGGAACAACAATTACAAGCTCCGGACAACAGGATTTTTTCCGCTATTATTTTAGTAATAATAGTACATACGACTGGATGGCCGAACTAACATATGTATCGCATCCAGGAGGTATAGGGTCACCGGATTCAATAACCGGAATGGCCACAGATTTTCTGGGTACAATTACAACAGAGGAGAAAAAGTTCACCTATGGACAAACCACAAGTGGAAATGGGCTGGGTAAAGTCACCATATCCGAAAGTTTTAATATGGACGGCCAGGTTGTGCATAAAACCACGTACACGTACAACAATGAAGAAAGATTAGCCACGGAAGTTATTGAGTTCAACCCTACGGCATTCTCAGACACCAACCAAACCATTAAGGCCAAAATAACCTACCAAACCTACAACTACCGCGGCAGCTTACTCACCATGAACGTAGACGTACACAATGACGGTTATTTGGATTTTCAGTACCATTACAACTATGACGACTGGAACCGGTTGACGGATGTGTATGCAAATTTTTGGGATACCACCTATCATGGGAACCGGGTAGCCCATTATGAATACAATGATGCACTTGGGTTACTCACAGAAACCAAACATTACGTTAACCAGGACACCTGTTCTGAGCAAACCGAGTGGCTGGCACAAACCATCACTTACACCTATGACGTACGGGACAGGTTGACACAGATCAGCTCTACATTGTCTGACTATGACCTGTATTATGATGATAATGATGTTCCGGCAGATGTATACAGCAATACCGTAAACAACACCCATAGCTGGAACGGTAACATTAACGGTATACGTGCCACATACAATTTTTCAGCATCTACAATAGTAAACCCCGCCGGGCCCGCCGGGTATTTTGACGACCCTACATATTATGGCTACCGTTATGACAGTTTGAACAGGTTAACAGAGGCTGATGCCATTGTAGGTGACCAGATAGATACTGGAAATTCACTCACGTATGATATAGGTGATGTGACATTTGCCTTTGACAAGATTGGTAATTTCACTAATTTGCGCAGAGTGATAAGTACGAGCACAACGGATGAATGGGATTACCAGTATGCCAGTGGTAAAAACCACCTGACCAAAGCACAGGGTGTTGGCAGTACTTCAGATCGTGATTATACGTATGATCAGAACGGCAACCTTTTTTCAGATAATGAACGGGACCTGGATACGATTACCTATACACGGGCTTCTTACCCTTACCATATAACCGGAAATTCACATGAAATTGACTATTTGTACAGTGTTGGAGATTTACGCATGTATAAGAAAGAAGAAACAACGGCAGATACAGTAGAAGAATATTACCTGAAAAACCTGGGAATAGTTGATATGACAACTGGTAACTGGACGTGGTATATTAATGGTGCAGACAGGGTAGCCAAAGTAACCCCGAGAACTTACCAGCAGCCGGATGCCATTAGCAGCAATTCTGGCGTAGTGGACACAAATCACCTTGATATCAGCTTTTATTTGTATGACCACCTGGGTAACACACGGGTTGTATATACACCAGAAGTAAGAGCCTGTGGTTCGGTGGATATTACCCTGGAATATGCAGGTGATTATTATCCGTATGGCAAGATTTTGCGTGAGTATGCAAACGGGCCTACAGAGCGGTATTTGACAACGCAGCATGAAAGAGATGAGGAGACGGGCTTAGATTACCGTGGAGCCAGGTTTTATGATAGTGATGTGGCGCGGTTTTTGAGTTTGGATCCATTGGCCGCGGAGTATCCGGGTTGGTCCAACTATAACTATGTCCTGGGAAATCCAGTAATCTTGGTTGATTCAGATGGAAAAAAAGTCAAACCAATGAGTAAAGAAGCACTACAAATTATTCTACTTTCAGTTAGTCCAGCTGAATCGGAATACATTAAGTTAGACAAAAATGGATACATAGATAAAAGAGCTATGAGAAAAGGAAAACGAAAACTAGGAGGAGTGGGTAATAATTATTTGGCATTATTTGCTGTCGTAAAAGATAGAGAAATCACAGAAGTATATGTGAATCAGGAAACCCACAGCTATATAGAGAGTGGTAATCCAGTTACGGATAAATTTGATACTCCAGTATATGAAAGTACTCTAGATGGAGCCTGGAGACATGATAGGGTATCCTGGGAAGCCCAAGGAAAGACTATTGAGGATTATAAAAAGAAATATACATTTCTAAGTGATAAAAAGGAATGGACTGGTTATTTTGGTGTAACATTACATAATGCTGGAAATGTTCAAACTATAACGGGCAATAATCAAGTTTACATTAATCCTCACTCGGCATCTTGGCAGCAAGTCGAATACATGGGACATGAATTACTAGGACATCAGTTTTTCTACTCAATTGGAAAAGATTCTAAACATGGGGCTTGGAATCCTAATGACCCGAAGTATAATACTGAATTAGAGAACAGAATAAAAAATGCAATGCAGGAAGCCATATTTAATTATACCTTACATCAAATAAAAAAAGCAAGTATACAGTGATATGAAAAATTATATTAAACGCCAATTATTTTTGCTTTCTGTTTTGCTGATAGCGTCCGTGAATTTTGGACAAAATGATACTACAAGTGCGATAAGTCATGATATAAATGGAATGGTGTATTCTGAAGATGTTTTTGTTAGGGGAACTTTTTGGAAAACATATTATGTTGACAGATGTGGTGCAAAAAGAGAAGTATGTATTCTTGATTCAAACATGGTTAATGGAAAGACAATCGAAGAGTCGATTATTAAATATGTGGATATATCTTTGGTTGGTGATAAAGAAGGTTTTCTCTTTATTTCGATATTAATTGATACTAAAGCCTTTGAAGTACTTGACTATAGATTAATTACTCGAAGAATACCTTGTGAAATATGTTCTTATTATGTTCAGTATGTAGTGGAGAAGAAGGTTGGCTGGTCTGGAATATTGTCAGAAAGCTTAAGCAATTGTACCGATTTACCAGTACTAATTAACATTCCCATTCACTTCAGCATTCAACGCGAATAATTCCCCAAAACGGCAACCTTTTTTCAGATAATGAACGGGATTTGGACACGATTACGTATACACGGGCTTCTTACCCGTGCCATATAACCGGAAATTCACATGAAATTGACTATTTGTACAGTGTTGGAGATTTACGCATGTATAAGAAAGAAGAAACAACGGCAGATACAGTAGAAGAATATTATCTGAAAAATCTTGGCATAGTGGACATGACAACAGGAAATTGGACCTGGTACATTAATGGTGCAGACAGGGTGGCCAAAGTTACACCGAGAACTTACCAGCAGCCGGATGCCATTAGCAACAATTCAGGCGTAGTGGACACAAATCACCTGGATATCAGCTTTTATTTGTATGACCATTTAGGAAATACACGGGTTGTATATACACCAGAAGTAAGGGCTTGTGGCTCTGTTGATATTACGTTGGATTATGCGGGGGATTATTATCCGTATGGCAAGATTTTGCGTGAGTATGCAAACGGGCCTACAGAGCGGTATTTGACAACGCAACATGAAAGAGATGAGGAGACGGGGTTGGATTATAGAGGAGCCAGGTTTTATGATAGTGATATTGGGAGGTTTAACTCCACTGATCCAGTAACTCATGATGACATGTCACCTTATAATGCACTTGATGGGAATCCGGTTTATTACATTGATCCATCTGGCGCCGACAGTCAGGACCATTGGGTTATTGGGGATGATGGCAGTGTTGAAAAGGTAAGTGACCAGGGAGGGAGTGACTATCAGTTATTTACCTTTGGGGGAGATATAACTAGAAATGATGAGGGTAAAATTATTGGAATTTCTAACGCGAGAGGTACTAGGGTTCTAGAGACAGGGAATCAAATTGGAAAGGATTTCTTTGTTGGGCCATTTGCAACATATAGAGGTGCAGATGAAATTGATTATGCTGTGTCCAACGTGGACCTTTGGGGAAATGTTCCAACCGAATATCTTGGACACTATGATATGTTTTCACTTACTCAACGATATTCTTACTACCAAGATCATGTTAACGGCATTTCATCTACTGCTTATAACAATGTAAGATCTCAAGAAAAATCCGGGTTATCACGATCTAATATGATCTGGAGTATGACAGATGACTATAATTACATAGTTGGAAAGTACGGCAGTGACGCTTCATTATTCATGGCATTTGAATACGATATGATGCCGTTACCTGGTGGTGGTGGATTTTCTAAAAGTGGTCAAAGGGGGTTAAGGGGACTTAAAGCTTTTGGTAACTCTAAGAATATTCAGTTCAATATTAATGGTATGCGAAAGTCAATACCATCAGACAAAAACTCTTGGAGACGTTTCCTTAAAGCAAATAGAGGAAAATATAGAGGTAGAGGTAAAGGCAGAAAGTGGCTAGATGATGCTGTTAGAGATTATAATAGAGCTAAAACAGAGGGTTTATTTTGATCTTATTGCTAATTTAAGCCATAGCCGTAAGGTATGAATTGTATATAAATAATACAGAATGTTCAGGTTTATATTCAAGATAAATGGATTTATATTGGTGCTTATTTTGTTCTCTTGCACTGGAGAACCCTACGATAAAAGAGTGCAAAAAGATAAGGAATGTGTTCAGTATTATGAAAGTTTAGTAGAGCAATACAGAACCGACTCTTCTCTAACATTTTTAAATCAACATGAACAATTTATCACTGCAGATACTAATCACAGACTTATTAAATCAAATGAAATTTTGACTGATTCGCTTTGTGATTATCGAGGATTGAGAGATTATGGTAAAACAATTGTTGTTGAAGTGAGTTTATTCAAAAGAAACCTTCATGGACGAGGTGTTACAACCGGGGTAGATATTTTTGAGCGCCACTTTTTGATTGTTGGAGATTGGGAGAGATTTGATGTTAAACAATTGCTTTGGTGTGGAAATGAAAAGATTATCAGTGAGATGATTATTGGAACCAACTCCAAACTCGTTGTAACACATTGTAAAGTTGTATGACTTCACAAGTACCATTTAAATGGGAATTATGAACGGAAAGAGCAAAGCGTATAAAGGCATAGGTATAATTCATATCATTTACTCAATAATTCAATTTTTGGCATGCTCATTCTTTTTTGTTGTAACAGGAAACCATGTAATTGTAGTTCCGGTTTTGATAATCCTATTCATCTTCATCATGGCATTGTTAGTACTACAAGAGAAGAAAATTCCTCTTGTAGTAAATCTTTTAGTGTTACTTGTAATTGCCTTTAAACCTATGTATAATTACCAGCTCACTCACAAACTAAATGTGGGTTTTAGATATGAGTTTGATCTTACATATAAAGGATATGGATTTTATCTGGAATCACTTTCATTTCTGTTTTTATCAGCTTCGATCATAGTATGGGTCATGGTCCACAAAAGAAGAACTGGTTCTGAAGAAGTTCTTGAGGATTAGAAACAGAAGGGGGGGGGATACGCAGGTGTTTTTGAGGGAAATAAAATTTTAGTCCATGTAAACAGTGATTATCCGGATAACAATACAAAGTATTCGGTTTACTTTTTAAATGCGCGTATAGGTTTAGACGAACTACCAGACTGTTGGGAGATAGATTACAGATAGCTTTTTCAAAATCCCATAAGTAACCGCAGAATAAAGAAGAAGTTCTTTGATATATTTTAAAACCCCACCCCGGATTGCAACGGCAGCTTACACTTGCTTTAAATATGATCAAAAAACATTTGTGACGGCGACCACCGGAAGCCGTCACCTAAATTTAATAAGAACCACGTTAGCAAGTGTAACTATAGTGGAAAGCCGGACCTGCCTGTCCGCCAGGCAGGAATGGTGGCCAAAAACAAAATCGGTAATTTCACTAATTTGCGGAGAGTGATAAGTACAAGCACAACAGATGAATGGGATTACCAGTATGCCAGTGGTAAAAACCACCTGACCAAAGCACAGG
>JABURP010000003.1 GCA_014762645.1 Crocinitomicaceae bacterium | reverse complement strand
GGGTAAAACTAGTAACTGGGGTTAAGTCGTAACAAGGTAGCCGTACCGGAAGGTGCGGCTGGAACACCTCCTTTCTAGAGAGGCTGTATCTCTTGGTTTTGGATGCGCTTTTATCTTTATCTTTTCGATTTTATTTTTTTTGCCCTCCCGCTGGATAATGAGGGAGAGTAAGAAGCAAGAGTAAGCGGGATGTAAGAATCTTTGGTTTTAGGACGAGTTCCTGGCTAGGGAGGGTTTAGTCCTGTAGCTCAGTTGGTTAGAGCGCTACACTGATAATGTAGAGGTCCGCAGTTCAAATCTGCGCAGGACTACTATTAATTATTAGAGGGGAATTAGCTCAGCTGGCTAGAGCGCCTGCCTTGCACGCAGGAGGTCACCGGTTCGACTCCGGTATTCTCCACTAGACTTAAATTTTGCGATACTATATGTAGTCAGCCGACTCGAAGAAAAGCATTTAGTATTGTATAAAGTTGAAGAGTTCATTGAATTATTGAGTATTGATTGAAGTAGTGAGTAACAAGATTAATAAGTTACTAAGAGCATATGGTGGATGCCTAGGCTCTCAGAGGCGAAGAAGGACGTGATAAGCTGCGATAAGCTACGGGGAGATGCAAATAATTTTTGATCCGTAGATTTCCGAATGGGGCAACCTGGCTGGTTGAAGATCAGTCGTCCGTTTCGGCGGAAGCTAACCCGGGGAACTGAAACATCTAAGTACCTGGAGGAAGAGAAAACAATAGTGATTTTCGGAGTAGCGGCGAGCGAAACGGAAATAGCCCAAACCAATTTTGTTTCGGCAGAATTGGGGTTGTAGGACTGAATAAAGGACTTAAATATTATAGTGGAATAATCTGGAAAGATTAACCAAAGGGGGTGATAGTCCCGTACACGAAATAGTATTTATACCTGTCAGTATCCTGAGTAGGGCGGGACATGTGAAATCCTGTCTGAATCTGGCGGAACCATCCGCTAAGGCTAAATACTCCTGAGAGACCGATAGTGAACAAGTACCGTGAGGGAAAGGTGAAAAGTACCTTGAATAAAGGAGTGAAAGAGAACCTGAAACCATATGCTTACAAGCGGTCGGAGCCTTTAGGGGTGACGGCGTGCCTTTTGCATAATGAGCCTACGAGTTACTCCTCGTTAGCGAGGTTAAGTATTTAAGATACGGAGCCGAAGCGAAAGCAAGTCTGAATAGGGCGTTAAGTTAGCGGGGGTAGACGCGAAACCGTGTGATCTACCCATGATCAGGTTGAAGCCCCGGTAAAACGGGGTGGAGGACCGAACCAGTTGACGTTGAAAAGTCTTTGGATGAATTGTGGGTAGGGGTGAAAGGCCAATCAAACTCGGAAATAGCTCGTACTCCCCGAAATGCATTTAGGTGCAGCGTTGAGATATGAGTGTCATAGAGGTAGAGCTACTGATAGGGCTAGGGGGCTTCACCGCCTACCAAACCCTGACAAACTCCGAATGCTATGACATATTCTCAGCAGTGAGGGCATGGGTGCTAAGGTCCATGTCCGAGAGGGAAAGAACCCAGACCATCAGCTAAGGTCCCCAAGTGTATATTAAGTTGAACAAACGAGGTCTGATTGCTTAGACAGCTAGGATGTTGGCTTGGAAGCAGCCATTCATTTAAAGAGTGCGTAACAGCTCACTAGTCGAGTGATCGTGCGTGGATAATAATCGGGCATAAGCACATTACCGAAGCTATGGATTTATGGTAGGGGAGCATTCTGTACTGCGTTGAATGTACACTGTGAGGTGTACTGGAGTGTACAGAAAAGCAAATGTAGGCATAAGTAACGATAAAGCGGGCGAGAAACCCGCTCACCAGAAGACTAAGGATTCCTCAGCTATGCTAATCAGCTGAGGGTTAGTCGGGACCTAAGGAGAATCCGAAAGGAGTATTCGATGGCAAACAGGTTAATATTCCTGTACCAGTTAATATTGTGATGGGGTGACGGAGAAGTGACCGGCCTGCGCACTGACGGAATAGTGCGTTAAAGGGTGTAGACGTTGATTCAGTAGGCAAATCCGCTGATGAGTTGAACCTGATAGTACCGAGCGTCTATTAGACAATCGGATATGGCCCTAAACATGCTTCCAAGAAAAACCTCTAAACTTCAGGTATTAACTGCCCGTACCCTAAACCGACACAGGTAGTCAAGATGAGAAATCTAAGGTGCTCGAGTGATTCATGGCTAAGGAACTAGGCAAAATGGTCTCGTAACTTCGGGAGAAGAGACGCCACGTCTTCGGATGTGGCCGCAGTGAATAGGCCCAGGCGACTGTTTATCAAAAACACAGGACTCTGCGAAATTGAAAGATGAAGTATAGGGTCTGACACCTGCCCGGTGCCGGAAGGTTAAGAGGAGGAGTTATCTTCGGAGAAGCTCTGAATTGAAGCCCCGGTAAACGGCGGCCGTAACTATAACGGTCCTAAGGTAGCGAAATTCCTTGTCGGGTAAGTTCCGACCTGCACGAATGGTGTAACGATCTGGGCACTGTCTCAGCCATGAGCTCGGTGAAATTGTAGTATCGGTGAAGATGCCGATTACCCGCAACGGGACGGAAAGACCCCGTGAACCTTTACTATAGCTTCACATTGCTATTGGATAATTCATGTGTAGGATAGGTGGGAGACTTTGATCTTGCGTCGCTAGGCGTAAGTTAGTCGTTGTTGAAATACCACCCTTGGATTATTTGATATCTAATCCCGGACATCCGGGAGACATTGTGTGGTGGGTAGTTTGACTGGGGTGGTCGCCTCCAAAAGAGTAACGGAGGCTTCTAAAGGTACCCTCAGCACGCTTGGTAACCGTGCGCAGAGTATAATGGCATAAGGGTGCTTGACTGGGAGACTTACAAGTCGATCAGGTACGAAAGTAGAGCATAGTGATCCGGTAGTTCCGTATGGAAGGGCTATCGCTCAAAGGATAAAAGGTACTCCGGGGATAACAGGCTGATCACTCCCAAGAGCTCATATCGACGGAGTGGTTTGGCACCTCGATGTCGGCTCGTCACATCCTGGGGCTGGAGAAGGTCCCAAGGGTTGGGCTGTTCGCCCATTAAAGTGGCACGCGAGCTGGGTTCAGAACGTCGTGAGACAGTTCGGTCCCTATCTGTTGTGGGCGTTAGATATTTGAGAGGACCTTCCTCTAGTACGAGAGGACCGGGGAGGACGAACCTCTGGTGTACCTGTTGTGGCGCCAGCTGCATTGCAGGGTAGCTATGTTCGGATGAGATAAGCGCTGAAAGCATCTAAGCACGAAACTCGCCTCAAGATGAGATATCTTTTAAGGGTCGTTGAAGACGACAACGTTGATAGGTCACAGGTGTAAAGACGGTAACGTCAAAGCCGAGTGATACTAATTACCCGTAGACTTATAATCACATGTAACTCACTACTTCATGACTGCTCAATGTTTATTTAAGACATTGTTCCACCTCCCTCTTGCGGGGTACTCCTCTTAATGGGAGGATTGTAATATGGTGGGAATCTAAAAATATTGTGCTTTTATATAAAGCACGAAGATTTTGGGTGTCTATGGCGGTTGGGTCCACCTCTTACCATTCCGAACAGAGAAGTTAAGCCAACTTGCGCAGATGGTACTGCCCTTTTGAGGGTGGGAGAGTATGTTGATGCCACTTTTTTTAACCTCACTTCAGTTTTTGGAGTGAGGTTTTTTTT
>JABURP010000057.1 GCA_014762645.1 Crocinitomicaceae bacterium | reverse complement strand
CCAAACGCACCAACCTAGCAGTATAATTATGATCGGCCATAAATTCTAAAACAGCAGAACTCAACCCCCCCATGAGGCAGCCATCCTCTACGGTTACTATCTTATCAAATTTGGAGAACACTTCATGTAAAAGTAGCTCATCCAGTGGTTTGATAAAACGCATGTCATAATGCGCTGCTGAAACACCACTTTCTTTGAGAATTTCCACGGCCTTTTGCGTTTCATTTCCAATAGTTCCAATAGTTAAAAAGGCCAGATCATTTCCGTTAGACACACGTCTCCCCTCGCCTACTTTTATTTCTTTGAAAGGAGTTTTCCAGTTGGTCATCATCCCTCTACCTCTTGGGTAGCGAATTGAGAATGGTCCCTGGTTTTCTAACTGTGCGGTATACATCAAATTCCTCAATTCTTCTTCATTCATAGGTGCCGCAACAGTCATATTAGGAATAGAACGCATATAAGCCAGGTCGTAGGCTCCATGGTGTGTTGCTCCGTCAGCTCCTACTAATCCCGCCCTATCCAAACAAAAAACAACATTTAAGTTTTGTAGCGCTACATCATGAATAACCTGATCATACGCCCGTTGCATAAAAGAAGAATAGATATTACAAAAGGGAACCATTCCTTGTGTTGCCAGACCTGCAGAAAATGTCACGGCGTGCTGTTCAGCTATACCCACGTCAAATGCTCTATCAGGCATAGCTTTCATCATGATATTCAAAGACGAGCCGGTTGGCATTGCCGGTGTAATTCCCATTATTTTCTCGTTCTTTTCCGCCAATTCAACAATGGTATGACCAAAAACTTCCTGATACTTTGGAGGCACCGGGTTAGAAGGGATAATTTTCACAATCTCTCCGGTTTCCTTGTTGAAAATTCCAGGTGAATGCCATTGTGTTGCGTCTCCCTCCTCGGCAGGACCGTAACCTTTACCTTTTTTAGTGAGAACATGCAGAATTTTAGGGCCCGGAATATCTTTTAAATCCTCCATTATCTTCACTAAAGCAATGGTGTCATGACCATCAACTGGTCCAAAATACCTAAAGTTCAATGATTCAAAATAATTGGAGTGTTTTAACAAAGTTCCTTTTAAGGCATTGGATATTTTAGAAGCGATTGCCTGTGCATTCGGTCCAAATTTGGATACTTTTCCTAAAAGTTTCCAGACATCATCCTTCACCTTGTTATAAGTATGTGAAGTTGTAATATCTGTTAAGTAATCCCTTAGTGCCCCGACATTTGGGTCAATCGACATGCAATTATCGTTCAGGACCACCAACAGGTTCATGTCTTTTAAGCTTCCAGCGTGGTTCAGACCCTCAAATGCCATTCCTGCTGTCATGGCTCCATCACCTATTACTGCAATATGCCTCCTGTTATCGTTTTTGTATTGATTGGCTACCGCCATTCCCAAAGCACCCGATACCGACGTGGAGGAGTGTCCTACCCCAAATGTGTCGTATTCACTTTCGCTTCTTTTTGGAAAACCTGATATCCCTCCTTTTTGTCTGTTGGTGTGAAAGATATCTCTGCGGCCTGTAAGAATTTTGTGTCCGTAAGCCTGATGTCCTACATCCCATATCAGTTGATCATGTGGTGTATTGAACACATAATGTATTGCTACAGACATTTCAACCACACCTAAACTGGCACTAAAATGCGAATTACCAATCTCAGAAATGACATCAATAATGTATTGTCTCAGCTCATCAGAAACTTGTGGGAGCTGCTCAATCGTCATTTTTTCTCTCAAGTCTTTTGGTAAATCAATCTGACTTAAAAGAGGACCAGCTTTATACTCAGGCATAGTTCTACAAAATTAGGCATAATTGCGCTTATGCAAGAACGTATTACTGAATGTTTTGTTGACAGGATTTATGAATTATTAACGCTTTTCGGTTCTTTAAAGGATAAGATGAGTAAAATTATTTCGGCAATAACTGCGGCTAACAGAACGCCTATGCCAATCCAGAACCAAACTGTAAAAGTTAATGCTACTACTAATAAAAAGCATAGGCCCATGACTCCCGGACCAATTAAATTCAACCATAGCATCCACCTAAATAGGTTTTTATTTTTTATCCGCTTCATTTCCTTTTTATCAATGGCTTGTGCCCAATAAACGAATGCAAACACCAATGCAGCTAATGCAAAAGCAGCAAAAAACCACATTATTATTTCGGTCCAAAACAACACCGAGAAAAGTAAACCTAAGCCCACTAATAATCCTGCCAAGCCTAAAAAGAGAAAACCATTATTCCTGGCCTTCTTCCAATCCGGTTTTTCATTATCACGAAGCTCAATTCGTCTTTTAGAATGATGTAATACTTCCGAATTTCTCCGCGTATCTTTTTTGGTATCGGATAAGCTCTCAATAGAAAATGAATTTACTTCTTTCTCAATGTTTTTAGTATACTGGACAAGTTTTGAATCCGCTTCCGCAATTTTTTCTTCTTCACTATCCTCCACTTTTACAGTAGGCGGTGAATCCTGATCAGCAGGGTCCGTATAGTTGACATCTTCCACTTTCTCGTATATGGGTTTAATTTGCTTGAGATTAGTATACTTCTGTTTATTAAATCCGGAGCTAATAGTACAAGAACTAAAAATAGCCAAGACCGGGATCAAAAAAAGTAGATAAGGTTTTTTCATGGTAGCTAAATCTTTAAATCCAATTTCTAATTTACAAGAATAATACCAATTGAATACCAGAAAGGTAATCTCACTACCACCCTGAAGAAAACATATTTCTAGCGGATTGACGTCCGCATTCTTTTACATCATGATATGCATCACCGGCTGCATGTTCTATTTCTTCATCCGGCCTAAGTAGCGCCCACTTTTCGATAACGGCTTCCAAAATCATTGCTCCTGGCCATAAAAGAGAGGTAGTATTTAACAGGGGATAAGAATTTGTTTGTACAAAATAAGGATTAAAGTAAGATTTACTTGAACAGGCGATTACCACCGCATCTTTTATCCGTTTACTCTTTGCATATATCGTATCTGCATACACATCCATCAACCCATTGTGTCCGTTGAATGCCATCATATCAGCCTCTTGTCCAATTTGTAAGAACCCGTCTTTGTAATTAATGGAATCCCTTAAATTACCTGCCAGAGCATTCAGAAAATCATAAACGCAAGGTGCCATCATATCTCCTCGATATGCATCACATATTAGAATAACGCTGGCTCCGTTTTCATACGATTGTTCAAAAGCCACTCGTTCCATAATGGTATCTGATGCTATAAAATTTGTTACTTCGAGATGTTTCCAGCTCTTATTTTTCACGAAGTACTTCTTCATTCCGTAAGATGTGGCCCAATAGAGGTTTGTTCGCAAGGAAAAACCATCCCCCAACGACTCTGTTGTTGGCACAATACCCTGATTATCGTTGTCACAGAGTGGTGCCAGGCAATGAACCACCAAAGGCTGCTTCTGATCTATTTTTTGTTGGAGGTTACTGACTATTTCATTCCGATCATCCGGAACGTGATCCAGGGGGTTAAATTTTACCTCCGGTTTTATTATTGTTTTCAAGGTGTCGTTTGATTGCTCAGATACGATCTCCTTCTCTGCTGTTGAATTACACGCAAAAGCCACAGAAACAATAACCAATAATATCAATCGATTCATACCCTCCAATTTATTATACAATTCAAAAGAAAGTATTAGTAACTAATTGTTTTTTTCATTATATTATTAGTGTACCTTTCAACAAAAAAGGTA
>JABURP010000051.1 GCA_014762645.1 Crocinitomicaceae bacterium | reverse complement strand
ATCATTCAGGACGGAGTGAACGCCGCCTCCAATACGTCACATGTAAAGTATATACAGGACGCCATATTACCGGATAAAAACCTGGAACAGTGGGTGGTGGACATTACGTTTGAAACGCTGGAAACAATTCAAGTTGCAGAATAGTGAAGAAAGGGCTTATTCATAATCCAAGAAAGTGGGTCGTCACAGTGATAGTATCCACTTTCTTTCTTTTTTTCTGGATTAATGGCCCACTTGAAAATGTAATCGCCATACAAATTGAAAGTGAAACCAATAAAGAATTGGTGAAACCAGTAATTATTGGAAAAAAGAAAGAAAAAAAGAAGTTCGGAACTATCGGTGACATGGAGACCAGTGGAGAGGGATTCTCCATGATACTGGATGATGAGGACAGTAGCGCTGGATATAATATGATCGCCTTTGACGAAGAAATGATCACTGGGACTGCCTACGGACAGGATCTTCTCGCCAATGCAAAGAAATTCTATCCCGCGGATAACGCGCAATTTTATTTACGCCAAACGACCGACTTTTACTATGCCGAGATTCAAACCAGGACTGAGTACCTTTTTTACTTTCAAAGCAAAGGGATCTCAGACAACATCAAAGGATATTCTGGTCCTATCAATGTGGGTTTATATATTTCTGAAGATGGCTATTTGGTAGACCTGGTTCATGTCAGTTCATTCGAAACGCGCAGCTATATGGAGAAGATAGCTCAAACCCATTACTATGACCAATTTTCTGATCTTAGAATGAATAAAAGCCATGAGGTAGATGCTATTTCCGGTGCTACAATATCCTCAAGAGCAATGGCACTGACAACTACTGATCTGGTAGATAAACTTTATCCTTTTCCACTTACAGATTTAGTTGATCAACCGGGAATACAAAAATTTGAAGCAAAAGCATCTTTGAACTGGCGTTGGATTCCGCACATTTCTATAATATTTATTCTCTTTCTTTATGCCTTCCAAAAGAAATTGAGAAAGAGTAAGCTTTTCGTTCTCTTAACCTCATTGGCTTCTGTATTATTTATAGGCTTTTATTTAAACGAATCATTCACGTATGTCACGTTTATTCATCCCTTTATCGGCACCAGTTTATCTTCTTTTATGGGGATTTATGCACTCTTCGTATTACTCGGAGCCATCTGGGGCAAAAATACCTATTGCAAATACATCTGTCCCTACGGGAATGTGCAACGTTTACAGTTAAAAATTTGGAAAGGCGCTTCTCAAAAGTTCTTTCTCCCAAATAAATGGATCAAGCGCATTCGTTTTTTTATTGCGATAATGCTTATTACCGGAATCCTGGCCGGAATGCGGAATCTCAGCCATTTAGAACCCTTCCCTTACTTCTTTGGCCTTGAGGTTCAAACCCTTTGGTTTTTCCTCTTTGCCGTCGCTGGCCTCTTGCTGAATTGGCTTTACCCAATGATATGGTGCCGACTACTTTGTCCGACGGGTTCGGTGCTTGACACATTAGATGCAATTACCACCAAAAAATTTAAAAAATGAACGACATCTGCTTTGAAATACTCGAACAAAATGACATAGGGGCAGTTGCCACCTGTGATCAATGTGATCAGTTACACGTAGAAATTGGAGCCTTTACTTCGGTGTTGAACAAGGATGCTTTCAGTGATATTTGTACCTACCTCACTTCAATGATTCCAATAATTAACGACCTCCTGGTAAAAACACCTTCTTCCGAAAAGGTCCTAATACCGGTTGGATCCAACAACTTTCTCAGTTTAACGGAATCCGAATTCTATAAAGTAACCGAATTATTTCAGATGGCGCATCACATGCTTTGCGCAAGGAACATCTTGCAGTTATGAGAGGAATCATGCTCATATTGTTCTTGTCCGCGTATTGCATCTATGCACAAAAAACCATCTATGTTGCAGACGAGCAGGGGAATCCAGTTCCTGCAGTTAAAATACTTGTGATCAATTCAAAAAATGATTCAACCTTTTTTCTGACTTCGTTAAATGGTTCGATACAAATACCACTTGAAAAGACAAGAGATAAAGTTGTTGTTGCTCCTGCAGGGTTCGAGCCGTATCATGGAATAATTTCAACTGACAGCATTCAGCGGATTACACTTTACCCTAAGGTATTGGATGCGGTTTGCGTAACTGCCCAATATACGCCAACATCATCTGTTAATGCGATTCAAAAAATCACGGTTATTCCAAAAGATAAAATTGAACAGTCCGGAGCTAATAATCTGAATGATCTGCTTACCTATCAAACCGGCATTCGTTTAACACAAGACAATATACTGGGGAGTTCCATGGACCTCAGTGGTATTTCCGGTCAAAATGTGAAGATATTAATTGACGGTATTCCGGTTATTGGCAGACAAAATGGAAATATCGACCTCAACCAAATCAATTTAAATAATGTCGAACGCATTGAAATTGTAGAAGGACCTCTCTCCGTAAATTATGGATCCAACGCCCTGGCAGGAACCATTAATATCATCACAAAAAAATCAGCTAAAGACGGCATTAACATAATGATGAACCCATACTATGAATCCATTGGTAACTATAATTTTAATTTGTCAACGGGTATTAAAGTAAACAAGCATCAGTTTCTCATCAATGTCGGTAGAAATTATTTTGATGGCTGGTCAGAATCGGACGCCTTTTTCCAATTTCCTAAAAAACGTCTAGCTGATACAAATCGATTCAAAACATGGAAACCAAAGGAACAGTACTTTGGAGAAGTGCAGTACACCACTTCCCTTAAAGGCTGGCAAATTAATCCTTATGGTAGATATTTTCAGGAGTTGATCATCAACAGAGGATTTCCCACAACGCCCTATTACGAAACCGCATTTGACGATTATTACAGAACAAAACGAATGGATTTTGGAATTAGTTTTGACAAGCAGCTTCAAAAGTCACATCTGCTGGGTCAGTTGGCTTATAATCAGTTTTATCGTGTTAAGAACACTTATTATAAAGATCTCACCACCTTAACAGAAACACTGTCTGAAACTTCCGGTGCACAAGACACGTCAAGATTCAGCCTACTCAATGGCCGATTAACTTATCAGACCAACAGAAAAAAGAAATTTGATTATGAAGTGGGTCTTGATATTAATTACGAAACAGCCTGGGGTGTTCGCATTAACAATGGCTATCAGGAAATTGGTGATTACGCCCTTTATACCACCGCTGAGTGGAAACCTATTCGATCTGTAATAATTAAACCTGGATTACGCTATGCCTACAACACAAAGTATAAGGCTCCTGTGGCTCCTTCAATAAACATTCGATTCCGTAAAAATAACTTTACGATAAGAACCGCCATTGCGAAGGGCTTTCGGTCACCAACCCTGAAAGAACTGTACTTTGATTTTGTTGACATTAACCATAATATTCAGGGAAACACAACTTTACTGGCAGAGCAGAGCTGGAATTATTCCGTTCATTTTGACTGGATGAAGCAAACTCAGAAAAATCAACTTATTAAAATACATGTTGGGAGCTATTACAATGATATACAAAACCTCATCACCCTGGGAACATTGCAAGATAATGTGTTCACCTTTCTCAATGTCGGGACGTACAAAACCATAGGCAATCAATTATCCTTTTCCTTCCGAACCAGCAAACTGACAGTTGCAGTAAATGGTGCCTATATTGGTAGATATAACCCTGATGTTGAAAACACTTCCGTTCAACCATTCACCTTCTCCCCGGAAATAGGTTCGACTTTCAATTACCATATCTTCAAAAAAAGAGTTTCCCTGAACTTGTTCTACAAGTTCAATGGAAGGTTGCAGAGTTTCTATGTCAATGATGAAGGGCTGATAGAATCAAGAATTCAATCATCTTATAGTATTCTGGACCTAAGTGCATCTGTCCTGTGCTTAAAAGACCGACAGCTCAAGTTAGTGGTGGGCGCCAAAAATCTTTTGAATGTAAAACAAGTAAATGTAATTGGACAGAGCCAGGGAGTTCACAGCGGTGGTTCTGTAATGAATGCAGGTAGAGGAACTTCGGTTTTTATGTCCGTTAGATATACACTTCATTATTCGCTTAAAAATGAAAAGGATTAACTTATTATTCGGCGCATTAATGCTCCTGCTTATTTGCGCCTGTGAAAAAGATGAAATTGCAATTGATCCCCACCAGGCTGGAGATGCAGAAGAATATCAGGTTGCCATGGAGCAAGATTATCGAAATCAACTGTTCTTTGACCTGGAAACCGGTGAAGTGGTTTGTTCGAATCTGAAAACAGAGTGGGACCTTGGTTTTGAATGTGCTTCAGAAGGATTTCATGTTGTAATGAATACTTCCAAGGGGATGGCTGTGCACCATAGTAGTATGGGGTTTTCAGAGATCGTTAGTGCCACTGGTCTTGATTGGACATGGGATGCTCATTCAGGTAATCTGGATTCAACTGCGATTGGGAATTGGACCACCAACAATGAACGCTACATAATAGACAGAGGCTATGATCACACCGGTACACATCAGGGATATTACAAGATAAATCTGGTATCTGTTAATGAAGCTGAATACAAGGTTGAATACGGTGAAATAACCACAACGGAACCCCTTACGATCATCATCCCTAAATCACAAAAGCACAACTTCCGTTATTTCAGTTTTGAAGATGGCGTAGGAGCTATTGCTCCTGAAAAAGACAAATGGGATTTGGTTTTTACTCAGTATACCCATCTGTTTACCGACCCCATTTCACCCTACGTGGTATCCGGCGTTTTGCTGAACCGATATAAAACTTTTGCCGGAGTGATTAATGATATTCCCTTTACCAGCGTCACTTTTGAAGATGCGGAACAACTCAACTTGAGTACGGCAATCAACACCGTTGGATACGATTGGAAGTGGTATGATTATGACGAAGGTGTTTACAAGGTTGACCCGACAATTGTTTATATCATCCAAACATCAGAAGGTTATTATTACAAGTTGCACTTTGTTGATTTTTACAACGAAACAGGGGAAAAAGGTTTTCCTAAGTTTGAATGTCAACGCCTGTAATCAGCAAGTTCAGATAGTTCTTCTATCCTGTTTTCTAATAAATGCAATAATTTGTATTCTTGCAACTCTATACTATGGAAATCGTTATTAGTGTAATCGGATTTGGGAAGATTGGTAAGTTGATAAGTGCATTATTAACTGCTAGAAAAGATATGCAACTTGTCATAAATATTGTTGACACAGACACCAATGTATGGGGCGCTATTTTGGATTTAGAGCATGGACTACAACTTTTTCCCAATCAACATGTCGTATTCAACAGCGACCATTATTTGGAAGAGTCTGACTTTATCTTTCATTGTGCCGGAGCATCTGTTCCTAAGGGTAAAACACGATTGTTTACAGCACAGGCGAGCATTGAAATCACCGAAAGCATCTTTAATAACCTGCATTTTAAAAAACCCCCGTTTATAATTGTCGTTTCTAACCCGGTTGATATTATCACACATGTCACCCAACGCCTTACAGACATTGATCCAGGCCGTATTGTTGGCACCGGAACTTATTTGGATTCTGCCAGATTGAAACATCATTTATTTACCAGAAACCACGATTACAAGAATGTTGAGGCAATAATGTTGGGAGAGCATGGTGATAGCATGTTCATTAGCCAGGAACTATCTAAAATAAATGGTGAGCCAATTAATCAATATTTTGACGAAAGTGAATTATCTCAGATGGAAGAACATGTAAAAACATCTGCAGAAGAAATCAAACGTACGCAGGATGCCACTATTTTTGGTGTCAGTTTTTGTGCTGTGCGGGTTTTTGAATCATTTTTGGATGAAACTAAATTTCAATGCCCTGTCAGTATATCAGCACCAGAGTGGTTAATTCAAGAAACACAAATACCTCAGGTTTCGCTCAGTCTATTTTCGGAATTAAGTAACTCCGGCGCAAAAACAGTGAACTACCATCCAAATGAATCAGAACTTTCAAAACTGAGTAAATCAGCTGAGATCATTTCTTCTTACGTGCCAAATAAATACCTTTAAGGGACCACATAACATTTTTGAAACGCTCATGAGCGGGCTCAATAGTTGGGAAAATAAAACTGCAGCTTGATTTGAACTTACTCTTTTATCAGTTTTTTATACCCCGTTTCTGTTCTTAAAAAATAGATGCCCGCCATAAATTCTGAAGCATCAATCAGCAACGTGCCAGTACTTTGTACCGTGCCTGAAAAAACAACGCGTCCATTAACATCAAGCACATTGTACATCTGGCCAGGTATTAAATTTCCTGTGATTTTCCATGAATTTGTCGAAGGATTAGGATATACCTCTACGTCTAGCTCCTGACTTTCAATTGATCCAACTCCCGGAATAGTTCCCATTCTATACTTAACGGTTCCTGAGTTAAAATCTTTCCATACCACCACAACTTGTGTAGAAGACATTGTTACATCACAGCTAACCCCATAATCGTAGGCTATGGTATCAACTGTAGCTATTAGTCCACCATTAATGTTTGAAGTATATCGCAACAAAATTTTGGTGGATCCATTTGAGTTTTCACGCCATGCATACGCAGCATTAGAACCACTGTTAGCTGTTCTCGGGTAGTTCTGGATATCCCCTGCTGTAACCGGGTCCAGTGGAATTCCGGCTCCTCCTGTTGAAGATGGAAAATGTGAACTACTATAAAACACTTCATAATCTCCCGATTGACCGTTCATGAAGGTTGCATATAACGTATCTCCCAGAATAAAACCATCAGGACCAGATGAGGGACACGAATTCAAAACCCAGTTCTTTTGGTCAATATTCATACCGCTCGTAAAGGAATTGCCACCATCTGTTGAAATTCCGGCCCATGAATCCCGCACATTACTGTTGTTATCCCTGTACATCATAATAACTGTTGACCCATTACTGGTAATGGTCCCCGGACAGCAATCACAAACTTCAGATGTTGGGCTACTCCAACCACTTGCTTTCACGTCCTGGCCAAAGGTTGCGCCATAATCATTTGACCGGGTCACCACCCATCTGGCGTTACTAAAATCCGGATTAAATTTCATAAAAGCCGTAATGGGGTGTCCATTTTCATCCGTTGTTATGGCCGGAAAACGAGTCATACTATCTACCGTAAAAGCATTTACCAAAACCGGACTTCCGAAGTTCATTCCTCCGTCTACTGAACTTACACACCAGACGCCACTTGAACTAAGGTTCTCCGGCGTCTGTTTGTAAACGGCATAAATGGTATCTCCGTGGGATGCAATTTCCGGTCCTTGCCAACTTGCATGTGCTATATCAACACCCGATTCTGAAAGCGTGTCCGGTGTTGTAAAACTGGTGCCATTCCAACGCGCAAACATCATTTTATTTCCTCCACCCCATGAAACCACAGGATTTCCTGAACCATCCATAACTACCCTCGGATAATCATTGCCGAAAGTTGAATTTGCAACATCCCCGGATGGGCCCCAAACTATGCCCGTTTGTGCAAAAAGTGCCAACGAACTAAACACTGACAGAGAAAGTAAGATTGTTTTCATAGCCTAAAGATTTGAGTAACAAGGTAGTGATAATTCAGCCAAAGCCAATAGAGATAAAATTCCTGGTGTTCCCATTTTACTTTGAAATATTAATTTTAGATTAAAAGGCGGAAAAATTTTCATGAAAGAGGATAAACATACTTTTGAGAAATTCCAGTTCATTCTTAAAACCGCCCTTCAACCTGTTGATGAATGGGACGATTTTTACACGCCCCGGTCTGAAATTTTCTCAGACAATTCCACGAAATTTCAAGTCGCTTTTTCTGCTTATGCCTTATACGTATATGCGCACATATTTACCGACTACAGAAAAGATTGTGAAAGGGGTATTGATCATCTAATACAAAAAATGATTCATGAAAAAAGTTGGTCATACTGGAAGAAAATTAGTAGGAGCGCTGACCCCGTTTCTCATGGTAACGCCATGTATAGTGGCCATTTGTTGTTAATGCTTGGTTTATATCAAAAATTAAGCGGTGACAATAAATACTGTGACGCTTTTCGGTTTGAGTTAGGTGGTCAAGAAAATCTGGATTATAATTACCATCAATTAGCTGATAGTGTGTTTGAGCAGATGAAAGAAAATGAATTTCATGGAATCCCCTGTCAGTTCGGGCTTGTTTTCGTACAGTGCACCAATTGGGGAGCCATTGGCTTAACCATTTACGATCAACTCTTCAATACAAATCATTCTTCGGTCATTCCTTTATGGTTAAACTGGATGAAAGAGCATTTTTTGGTGAAGAATAGAAATAAACTAGCCAGCGGCATCTTTTATGAATTTTATATCAGCAAACTCAAAAAGATGGACTTGATGAGTTTTATAGGGTTAGATGCGGGAGGATTATTTACGCTATCTGTTCTTGATAAAGAAGTTGCATCTGATTTGTACGAAGATTTTATCAGCACGGCGGTTCAAATCAAAGATGACCATGTAGATGTTAAGAAAGAAATCATGGCCAAATTCTTAGCTGTTTTATTAGGTGGTATGTTGGAGCGATCCGTGACACTGGCATACGTTTATTTATTAATGGGTCAGATGAATGACCTTGAACTTAGCGACAAATTAAAGCAGCACATTGATGAGAAATACCCTGTGGAAACAAAAGGTGGGCTTTGTTATCATCAATCAGATAAAAGCAGTGTATTATTAACCAGTATGATTTGTCTTGGTGAGGCTTTTAGCTCCAACCAGGAATTTTCAGATTTCCTGGAGAAAAACTAGGTGACATTAACAGAAAAAATGTGCTACCACCAGCATCTGTATACTAAACAATTCTGAAGATTTATTGATTTTAAAGTCAATCACACAAACATCATCCAGGTACTCAAATATATAATTAGCTTAAGGCATCAAATTAATCAATGTTATATCCGTTTGATGAGGAGAGGGTTATTTCTTTTGTTTCCGTACGTTATTCCATGTTCAATTGTTCCAAGATCATTAGGGTAATAAGGCTTGTTACCATATCTATTTGTTTTAAATGTTCTGCACAAAATTGAGGCTGTTTGAACTGGTTTTTTCGCAAGTTGGGTGCATCTTGGGTGATTTTAATTAGTAAAAAAAAGAAGGAGCGGTTCCCGCTCCTTCTTTATGCTAAACTCACAGCATGGAATCAGCAAGTAAGTAGTATTCAGTTTAGTTAACAGGAGTTAAAGAATAACTTCCATCTCCATTGAATTCTGTAAACGTCAAAGTCACGATCCATACTCCAGGAGTACCCGCTGAACTGACACCGGAAAATGTGTCGTCACCACCAGCAGATCTTGTTTTATTCAAAACTTCATTATCGTCTGCGTCTTCTAATTTGAAGTTCAATGAACCAGTTGGTGTTGTAATGTCAAAATTCACTTCAGCTTTTGACATATTGTTCTCCCAACCAAATGCATATACACCATTGTCTCCATTTCCAGTAAAATCACCACCAGGATTTGTTCCAGTTGATGTAACATTTACGTTTCCGGAATAGGTATCTGTAATCACTTCTCCATCTTTTACCTTATTACATGATGTCATTGCAAAAAGTCCTGCAACAGCCAGTAGTGCATAGATTTTGTTTCTCGTTTTCATTTCTCTAATTTTTATGTTAATCATTGAACTCTTTTCGAGTTGAAGATTTTCTTCATAGCTCTTGGTTCTTTTTTTATTAGTCGACTTTATTTTTAGCAGGGTTGGAAAATTCACTAAAAAACTTTTTACCTTTTTCCGTAAGACGCACACAGAATTCACCATTTTCTTTATAAACAGTCGTTTCAACCAGGCCTTTCTTTTCTAAATAATACAACTGGTCAAGGATTTTAAGAATAATCAAGGACTCTCGCTTCTCCTTTATAATGTGTGCTTTAATTGTTTCAACAGGGACTAGGGTATCTCCCTTAGTATGACCATTCTGTTTTAAGAATTCTAAAATTTTCTTACTTAAATCCATACATTATTCGTTCTCGCTCTTAAGCCGAATAAATATTATGAATGGTTGGAAAAATGAACTATAGTTTGAACCCTACTCTTAAATAAAAGCCATTTGAGAAAGTACGGGTTACATTTAACAGACTTGATTGCTTCTCAGTACCCTTGAAAATATTTTCCAAACCAATAATTGAATGAAGCCCATAGCCAACTACAAATCTGTTAAATTCATGCTGAACACCTAAATTTGCCTGCAAGCCGTAATTCCACTTTTTATAAGAAGTGTTATTGGATATTAAAATGTCTTGCTGATACTCTCTGCTTTGCTTTAAGTAAGACCCATAAAGCCCGATACTGGGATTAAACCAGATTTGTTTGTTTTTTCGAACAGGAATTGACTTCCCAAAAGAAACTGAGAGTTGATAATAATCTAATTCTAACAAATGCCGAACATATTGAAAATGTTGATATTCTTGTGTTGATCTTTTGATTCTTGAATTCCAATAAAACTCTGTCTGAATGAAATAATTATTCTTAGTGAAGAACTGACTAAGAAGTCCATAATTCAATGAAGTAGTAAAATTATTTGAGTTTAAAGAATGCTCTGTGAAAGCATCACGTGTGGTAGCATCTGAAAGAATACTATTGTCAATTGCGCCAAAAACACCGACAATCCATCTTCGAGCATGTAAAGGTTTGTTTGAATCAAGAGGATTAATTTCTGTTTCAGGGAAATTAGTATCAAACACTGGCAGTTCAATCAAATCAATTGAAGTAGTGGACAGTGGCTCAATCGTTGTCCTCTCGCTATTGATCGTTATATTATCCTTCAGTACATTTTGTGATTGATTTGTGCTTATTTCATTAGAAACGGTATGTATAATAGTGTACTGAGCGGTAGAATGTAAAGCTACATTTCCATTTTCTGCCGTAATTACATTCACATCATTTTTAGCGGATTCAACTTCATCAAAGTCTACAGATGATTCAATTTTAGATGTTTCAGGATTCAAATTCTCCTTAACATTAATTTGTTTTTTGACTTCATTGCTTACAGTAATACTGCTTTTGATTTCATCCTGAAATACGTATCCGGCAAGAATCAGAAGTAATCCAATTGCAGCAGCATTCCACCAAATGAATGCTCTTCTTTTCTTTCTTTGTAGTTGCTTCCGTATACGATTCCAAACCGTATTAATGTCCAGGTCTTCTTTAATTTCAGGCCAAGCAGAAGATGGTAATTCTTCAGGAATTTGATTAAAAGCTTGTATGATTTGTTGATCAATCCCGGCTGTAGAATCAAGCATTTGCTCCACATCAGACCAAGAGTCTACATCAAACCCATCATCAGAAGATTGAAATCCATCCCTGATTAAATCATCAATATTTCCTTTATTATCACTCACCTTTTAATGACGCCTTTAACAATGTTCTTGCTCTGTTCAATTGGGATTTAGAGGTTCCTTCAGAAATTTCCAAATGTTCGGCGATTTCTTTATGTGTTAAGCCTTCTATTACAAACAATTTTAGTACGAGACCGGCTTTACCCGGTAATTGATTAACCAGTTCTCTGATCTTTTCTGCCCGATTATAATTATTTAGAATCTCGTATTCTAGAGCTTCCGTTTGAAGTTCAACGTCTGCATCTGAAATTACCGCTTGATATCTCTTTTCTTTTCTAAGAGCATCAATGGTTTTGAAAATAATCACTCTTCTGACCCAACCTTCCAAAGATCCTTCAAATCGGAAATTCTTGAGTTTTTTAAAGACTTCAATGAACCCCTCTTGTAAAAAGTCCATTGCTTCATCATTATCTGCAGCATATCGCTTACAAACATTGAACATTTTTTTAGCGAATTTACGGTACAAAGCTTCTTGATATCTTCTGTCATCTTCAATACATTTCTGTACCAAAACCCGCTCATTAAGTAATTCTATATCGTCAAAGTTTCTATCCATTAATTACCAAATGTGGCCTCAGTAGCATCATCAATACGGTCGGCAATTAGATCATAAATAGCTCCATTTTCACTATCATTTATTAAAATAGTCATAGTGCCCTGAACATCAACCAAACTAGCATTATCCCACATATTTGTTGAAACAATATCAAACCAATATTGAGGGTCAAACTGAATGAATGCGGTTGAAGGAATGTTCTTGTCCAATGTTATTACCGGGTCCCCAGTTTCTGACTCTGCGTCAATGATAAATGTTTCGCTTGATCCAAATTCAAAAATAACTGGGAATGTTTGACTTGATTGATTTGTATAAGTGCCAGTTACCTGAATAGTAGGTTGGTCGATCCCTTCATAAGTTTCAAACTCAATATCCAGATTTGTATAGTTACCCTGAGGAATATCCAAATACAGCTCAGTTATGAAATCGGTTGGACTAAAGTTTACAATTAATCCCGTAGAAAATGTTTTGGACATTTCAACCGGAGCGCCTTCTTGTCTTATTCCCTCAGCTGCAAAATTTGCCAACCTTATATATCCCGAATCAAAAACAAGATGGCCCTGGGGACTAACCTGACGATTAATATCCATTTGCACAGAAATATCTGCAGGTTTTTTAAGCTCACTTTTCTTGCAGCTCACTGTACCTAGAGCATAGGCAGCAAAGGCAATCGCATATATAATGAAGCGTTTTTTCATCTTTAAAGTAAGTCGAATTAATAGGTGGTAGGGTTGGAAAATTTCCCTTCTTTCTTAATAAAACGTAAAAACGCCCCAATAGTTGGTTTGAGTTCAGCAAAATTAGGACGTTGATAATGTCTATTCAATTTTGCTTTCAATTAGTAATTCTAGTTCTGGTACTAAAGCACCTGTACCAGTTTCATCTCTTAGGGTAAGTGTTGTCATGTTGATTTTGATTCGGGGTTAAATTTTCGAAAAGTAACACATTGATTATCTGTTTATTGCGTAAAAAGGTGTGAAGGGTTTGTTGAGTGCCGCAGCAGTTGCACTGCTGCGGAGCTGGGGACGTCACTATCGAAATCGGGAGCCTTGCTAAATATGGTAGGTACAATAAATCACTAACTTTACTTCAATCAGAATGAATGTGTAATGAGAGAAAGACTACTAAAATTTGCTTCTTTTCTTAAAATTTTTGGAGCCGTAATATTCTCCTTGTTGTTCATTGGGTTTGGATTCGAAACAACCCTCTCCACTCCGGATTATGCATTAATCTTTGTAGACGAAAATAGTTATGAATATTTTTCTCCACCTTGCCTTATGGAAGAAGGATATGATAGTGTTGAAGAAATAGTTTCATTCGCAGAAATGAACGAATTAAAAGTCTATAAAAAATCAGAGATCAAGAGAAAAGGTCTAAAACAAAATCCTGATTGTCGTGAGCAGGAAGGATTTGTTCAGGAAGGCAGGAGTATAACAGTAAATATTCTTGTGTCTTTGGGACTATTCTCAGAGAGTGAAACCCGCTGGAATGAGGATGGATCGTGGAAAGAATGAGAAAAGATATAATCTTCATCCACCTCCTTACACTAACGTGGGTAATCCTCTGGCGCATTGACGTGTAGAATCGTTTCAGTCGGTGGCGGAAGAAGCGAGTTTGAAGGGCTTGAACTTTGAACATTGACCTTTAACCAAATCACAGTAAGAAACCCCAGAGAATAGAAAAAACCAAAACGTCCACCATTTCGGCCACCCTCTTTTGAAATCTTTACCAACCAAACCTCCACAAAACCATGGAGCGCAAAAAAAGCCCACCATCTGTAGTGAGCTTTTCTGAATTCTTTTTTTGTTGATCCAACCAGTCAATGAGTAACGGTTCACAACTTAATAACTAAGCATGCACTTAGTTTTTCATAATCTTGAATGTTTTATCTATCCCATCTATTTGAATGCGTACAAGATATATTCCGGTTTCAAATGAAGTCATATCAACCTCGAGCATAGCTTCATTCACCTCTGTAATTTCATATATAACTTTTCCAACGATATCTGTCAGGACGATTTTATCTACTTTCTGTGAATTTTGGATTTCAATATTTAAAAAATTGTTGGTTGGATTTGGGTAAAACACAATGTTATTAAAAGCATCATCAGTTAAACCGCTATTATCAAAAAGAATGCATGCACTGGTGTCAGAACAATTATTCAAGGTTACGACCACAGCGTAACTTCCACTTGAAAGAGCTGTAAACATTTGATTTGTTTCGCCAGTTATTGCCGAATTAGTTCCACAATTAATCCACTGATAAGCTGCACCAGCCTGATTAGCACTATAGATAGCACCGTTAACAGATATTGTAGCATCCAGGACTTCAGTGGTCAGTGTCGTCACAATAACACTATCGCAACCATTCATAGCACCACCTGAAAGGGTGTCATTATATACACCCGCCACATAGTAAACATTTGATAACACGGTAATCGAATCACCATCACACATATTCACTGTTACAGAATCAGTTACCGGCCCAACAAATGTAGGCGTAGATCCTGCAGCCGGGTCTATTGTTCCGGAACCAGAATAAGAGCCGCTCATTTTAATTCTACCTTCTGCACCATTTGCACCCGCACCAAAATATGGGGACCCCGAAGTTGTAGACGCCCCTCCAATACCACCTACTGCCGAGATCAATCCATCATTCATAATAGTTGGAGACACAATCACAAGGCTACCGCCCGAACCACCGCCGCCGCCGCCACAACTGCCTGATCCATCCGATCCACCATCTCCTCCGTTAGAAGAAATGACACCGGTAGTTGAAATAATTAAACCATTCGTATTAATAAACATGAATCCTCCTCCGGCTCCGCCGCCGCCTGATCCGCAATTAAATCCTCCAGAACCGCCGCCGCCACCTGATCCAGCCTCAAAACCAGAAATATTCGCATCTCCATATGAAGGACCTCCTGCACCTCCTGCGCCCCCTGAACTTCCACCTATTGCTGCATAACCAGCACCACCGCCACCTGACCAGCCCGAACCATACAATCCGGCACCCGCTCCATTACCAACTGAACCGTCCAAAGGTCCACTTGAAGCGCTAAAAATTCCATCCCCTCCATTTGCACCACCAGCAACACCAATTCCACCAACACCTGCTGATGAAAACGTAACTCCATCTCCACCATTGCCTCCACTTACGGTCAAAACTCCATTAATGGCCATGGTTCCCGTACAATTAATATAAACTGGAGACGTACCAGTAAAACCCACGGTTACACCAGAGTCAATCTCAAAGCTGGTATAATTGTAAGTGCCTCCAACAACCAATGTATCAGACGTTGCATGAAACGGGCCATCCGCCCCATTACCGGGATTAAAACACTGTGCTGGGCTCAAAAAGGGAATAAATGCCGACAAAAATAAAAGTGATCTCATAAATTTTTTAAATAAATATTAAAGCGAAAGATAGACAAATTGTTAATGTTTAGAATTATTTGACAACAAACTCAACAAAAATAATTGCAGACGGTTCTACCTCACTAAATATGAAAACCACTGAAACGAAGGACTGTAGGTATGGTTAATATACTTCGCCAATATTCATCTCTTTTTCACGCTAATTAGGTAATCCTCTATCGCTTTGACGTGTAGAGTCGTTTCAGTCGGTGGATGAAGCCACTATTTTAGGAGTATGGAAATAAAATTAGGGATGAAATAATTGTCATTTCGTTACTATGACATATATTTGGAAAAGAAGCTGGAGATGGATTCGAACCATCATCTTGACTTAGCTACAATCCCCCGCCTGCCAGCATTGGATTGTTTTAAAACGCCACGCTCTATCCGTTGAGCTACCCAGCTATTTTTTATAATTCCCTAAGTTATAGAGAGATTTAGGAAGAAAAAAATGATTTTGCTATTGTTTATTAATTATTTTTTACTTCCCAAAAATTTGATTCAAAAAATCAAGTATAAATGTAGAAAAGGCTTCTAATAATTACAAAAAAATTGGAAATGTTACAATAATAGGTCTCGAACCCCTCATATCCATCACAACCCAAATCATAGTAAGAACCCCCAGAGAATAGAAAAAACCAAAACGTCCAAAATTCCGGCCACTCTCTTTGAAAATTTTCAACAACGAAACCACCACAAACCCATGGAGCACAAAAAAAGCCCATCATTTCTGATGAGCTTCTTGAGTTGTCCCACTAGGAGATTTTATCTTTTCTGGATTACCAGTAATTAGAGCACTCACAGCAATTTTATGATTTTCTGTTGTCTGATTTGTTGTCCGAAAATCATTTGCCAATTATCGCATTTTCAATTGCGATACCTATCAAAAATACAGAAAACATAGGGCTTATGAAAGTAAATAGCATCAAATTTTATTGAGAGATGTTATTAATACCTTGAGAAGGCAACACTATATGTAATTGCATATATTTTATTTATTTCATAGTTAATTATATCTTTTTACATATAATTTCGTATAATTGCAATATATTATATCTAAATGCATATAATGAAACAATTAGCAGAATTTGTAAAAGAACGAAGAAAGGAAGTGAATCTTACACAAGAAGAGTTTGCTGAACGAGCTGGTGTTGCCTTAACTGTTATTCGAAAAATAGAACAAGGTAAGACCAACCTTAATATGGATAAAGTGAATTTGGTGCTAAGTATGTTCGGACATGAATTGGCTCCTGTAAATAGCAAAGAACTTGAATCATGAGACAAGGAAAAGTATACTACAAAGATCACTTGGCCGGAACGATCACTGAAACAAATGAAGGAGAATTCGTATTTCAATACGACCTTCAATATGTGAAAGAGCATCCTAATGATTTTATCACTTTTACAATGCCAGTTACGGAAAAACCCTATACTGAAAAAAGGTTGTTTCCATTCTTTGAAGGGCTTATACCTGAAGGATGGCTTTTAGATATTGCTGCTAAAAGTTGGAAAATAAACCCAAATGATCGAATGGGATTATTACTAGCTTGTTGTCAAAACTGCATTGGTGCAGTAAGTGTTGAACCAATACCTGAAGAAGATGGCGAATAAATGTTTGTATTGTTACGAATCCCTCGATTCAGGAAATGATTTTCATGAAAAGTGCGCCACAGAATTCTTTGGAACTACAACCCCGCCAACAATTGAATATTCATTAGATCAAATGGATGAGCTTGCAAAAAATGTAGTTGAAAGAAGTGTAGCGGTGCCAGGTGTACAACCTAAACTATCTATGTCCATAGTAAAGGCAACTGCAGCGCAATCAGATACTAGATTGACAGTTGTTGGAGCCCTGGGAGGAAATTATATTTTCAAACCTCCTTCTGAACGATTCCCGGAAATGCCCGAGAATGAACATTTAACCATGAGAATTGCAGAGACATTTGGAATACGTGTAGTTCCTTCATCATTAATTCGATTGGCTTCAGGGGAATTATCATACATCACAAAGCGGGTTGATCGATCTGAAACAGGTAATAAGATCCACATGATTGATATGTTTCAAATCACCGAAGCTTTCGATAAATACAAGAGCTCAATGGAAAAAATTGGAAAAGCATTAGACACGTATTCTGAAAACACTTTGCTCGATAAGATCTTCTATTTTGAATTGGCTTTGTTTTCATTTCTCACCGGTAATAATGACATGCACCTAAAGAACTTTTCAATGATCGAAAGCTCATCCGGTTGGATATTAGCTCCAGCTTACGACTTACTAAATGTTGCTATTGCAAATCCGGAAGATGATGAAGAGTTGGCATTGACTCTATCCGGTAAAAGAAAAAAGCTGCAGCAATCACATTTTAAAAGCCTGGGTGAAGGTTTAGGATTAACTGAAAAGCAAATAGAAGGAGCATTTAAAAGAATGGTTAATAATTATCCAAAGGCAATTGGATGGATAGATCGTTCATTTCTATCTAAAGACATGAAAGCAGCCTATAAATCAATTCTTGAGAGCAAATACACTCAGCTAGAACTAATATAATAGTTTATATAATACAAGATTCAACTGTTTCTTGATCAAGACCCATATAAGAACAGAATTCCGAAATGGACACCACTTGGTGATCTTCCTTTTTTAAGTACTTCTTAATACGCTGGATGAGGTAACGAGAGTATCGTTCGCTTTTGCCTGTGATGATCATAATGTCTTTTGGATATATAACAACTCGCTTCATACTGTATCTATACTTTATCTATGGTGATGCTATACAAAATTACTACCTCAACTACCCTTTTCAATAGGTCAATTCAAAACAAAACGGCAGATAGTTTATGAAGCGGAAGCCCAAATTTTGAAAGCGTTTGTCAATTAAGAACATTTGCCATGCTAGCATGCCTACGCTAATATTTTACTCGAGTGAGCGCCGGCATGTAAACTGGTGAAATGGTCGACCAGAAAACAGACCTGAAATTGACAACAACATGAATTATGGCAAAACAGAAAGGCATAATCAAATTAGATGGAACGATTGGAGGAATCTCCTTTTACAAATCTAAAGACGGTTACCTGGCTCGTGAAAAAGGAGGAGTTGAAGCTGACAGAATCAAGAACGATCCAGCATTCGTTAGAACACGTGAAAACGGTTCTGAGTTTGGAGGGTCTGCACGTTCAGGAAAGGTGTTGCGTGACGCTATCAGGACCATGATGCAAAATGCATCTGATAGTCGTGTTACTGCACGTCTTACCAAGTTAATGACGCAGATCAAAAATCTTGATGCGACAAGTGTTAGAGGAGAGAGAAATGTTGGAGTTGGAATTGCTACACCTGAAGCGAAAGCTTTGTTGAATGGTTTCAATTTCAATGATAAAGCGATCCTTGGTTCTATCCTTTTCAATCCATTTGCTGTTGATACTGGTACTGGTGTAATTACACTTGATGACCTTATTCCAATCAATGATTTGAATGCACCTCCGGGAGCAACTCACATTACTTTGAGAGGAGCTTGGGGTAAAGTGGATTTCACTACTGGTGACTCGGATGTTCAGGAAAGTAACGTGGTAAACTTACCAATTGATGCTACCTCAACTAACGTGGTGCTTACACCTGCTGCAGCAGCTGGTGGTGCTGGAACGGATATCTACCTTTTGATGGTTGAGTTCTTTCAGGAAGTAAACGGTAACCAGTACTCATTGAAAAACGGTGCTTATAATGCGTTGGCTGTAATCGAAGTTCAATAATCTGAGGTATGAAAAAATCAAAAGACGGTTTAGGATCATTCTTTCAGAGAGTTGGATCAGAAACGCCACCATTTTTTAAGAAGTTGCGATTGATCGGATTGGTGGTAGTAGCTGCCGGAACCACAATCGTAGCATCACCAATTGCACTGCCTGCTTTAGTAACAACCATTGGAGGTTACCTGATAGTAGCAGGATCAGTTGCAACCGCAATGAGCCAAGCTGCAATTAGCGAAGATTCAGGAGGGGGAGAATAAAATTCAATCAAATGGCAGGACATCATATAGAAGGTGATACAGCTGCCGGAACGATTGGAGGAACATTACTGGCAATCCTACCGCATCTAGATACATCTGACATCACAAGAACTTTAGTACTTGGAGCAGTTGGTGCGGTAGCCAGTTTTGTAGTTTCTCAGCTGTGTAAATGGATCTGGAAGAAGATCAAGAAATAGAAGTTTAACCGTCCGCCTCAGGCGGACACAACACAAAATCAAATGACAAAAAGAGCTGAATTAGACTTAAAAGTCAAAGCTTGTCGACCAATCTTAAAGCATGAAGGGAATATTCTTGCACTTAAGGATAAGATCACGATTGAAGTGGATCAAATTCTGAAAGCAGAAGATGACAAAGAGTGTTTGGATGTGGATTTGGAATGGGAAACTGAAGCTATTTTAGCTGATGAAGACCTGGACGCTACAGGAATGTAATTGTCTATCCAAAAAATGACTAGGGGGTATCGTATTTCGGTATCCCCTTTTTTTTCGCATTGAATTTCAACATCTAAAAAGTGAAAGGATTATGGGCTTTGGGTGGCTGGTGGGTTATCCTTTTACTTTTTTGATGATCCTCCTGGAAGAGGACGCACGAAATCTACTTCAGAGCAAGTACCTTTTAAGTTGCAAAGTGCGGAATTGCAGTGCACTTTCCAGAAACTCTCTTGTTACTTCTAGCGATAATGTTGATTAACATTATATTAGAGAATCATTTTAATCTGAACTTATGAAGTTGAAGAATTTCAAAGCTAGCTCAACATTTGAAGCAACAATAAAAGAGTCTTGGCTAAAGACTACGCAGGTAAGCATTCCCATAAAAAAGATAATGTACGCTCTTAGTGATCCACATAATTGGGATGAAATAGACAGTACGCCTATAGATAAAAATCTAATGGGTGAAGTTTCTGACGTTGTATTAGAAATGAAAAGTCAAAATGAACAGGCTATATGCGAACTTTTATTGAAAATTGCAGGAAAGCATCACAATGCCTATGAAAATGAAATGATTGCAAAGTTCCTTAATGATAGAGAATTTGCAAAGCAGCAAAGTAGAATGATGTAATCAATCGAAGCAGGTTATTCAGCCATGAGCCAGCGTTGGCCCCGATAGGGATCGGGAGAGCGCGAGCCGAATGCGAGTGGAGCTAGGGTGGTGACATGATAAGCATGAAGGATGAGTGCTATGGCACCAACCGTTTACGGCAGGGCTGGCGGAGTTTTTGAAGTGCACTGGGAAAGACAAGTTTTGCAACTGATTGATCCCGATAGCTATCGGGAGTAATGAAATGAAGGTGATTGAAGGAGCAATGCTTGTGTGTGGTTTGAGAAGTGTGCTAAGCAAATCTTTGCGCAGCTTACTGGCAAATAGGAGTCAAAAACTGTGACAGCCCGATTAGCCCGCAGCGACCCGCAGGCGAGCACAAATATTAAGGTGCGGTGACACCCCAATGAATTTGTTGTGAGTGTTGCGAACACATATTTGGGGTTTGGGGTGGCAGAAAAGCACCGGGTGAGGATTGAACGGAATGTGTGAAGCAAAGCATTAGCACAAGGGCGAACGCAGAGAGTTTATATACCCTTGTGATTATGGTTTGAGAAACAAAATGCAGTGATTGACGAACGCCTTATAACCTGTGTAACGTATTTATTTCATTACCAATTGTCTTGTAATTGTTTCATCCTTTATCTTTTCATCTTCAGCTAATAAAAACGCTTTGCTGAGAATGATTGTTAAGGTTCTATCACCATCAAACGGAAGGAATACTTTATCACCTTTTTGTGCCTTGCCATCCGGTACAATACACAAATATTGATCGTTCGGTTCCATAAGAATGTTACCACTTCCAATATGAATCTTGTATGTTCTCAATTTTCCTTTGATTACTAAGAATTTTCCATCAATGGTTGCAACATTCTTGATCTTCAATTTGGGAACGATATTTTCCAATATTGCTTTTCTGGTATTGGCCATTTCACTCAGATCACCAAATGAATACTCTTGCCAGTAGTTTCTATATTGTGGCATTCCACCATTATCCGCCCACTCAGGATCATTGCCTACACTACACACTCCGACAAACATATCAACATCTCTGAAGATTTCTGAAAAGACTAATGGTGGAACTTTCTCTAATTCCAGAACCTCATCATTTTCATCCAAAAAGCGAATTTGATCAGTAGAAATATAAGACCAAATTCCACTGTCACTCATATTACCATCATTGATTTCCTGGGTCCAGTATTGTGCTTTAAGATTATATGCTTTGATCTCAGTTTAAGCAATACCATCAAACCCATGATCCCAAGCACCCATTAAAGTGAACTTCCAACCTCTTAAGCCTGCCAGAGCATTGAACTGATGTTGTTTCAGAACATGCGCTGCCATCCTATTACTATAAGTCTTAGTATTTAATTCGGCATCAGTTAGCACATATATCTCTCTAAATGCTTGTTTGAATGGTTGGACAATCTCATGGTTCATGATCACATCTCTCCAAGCCATTACTTCTTCTATGCTATTCGAAATTGGATGCCATAATTTGAATTGAGGATCCTTGAGTTTTGAAAAATCTACTGGCTTATCTTTTACATCTTTCCATGAATCGCTGCTCCAATATACAGTAGCAGATAATTTATCATTTTCATAAACCTCCCAAATCAATCTCTTTGCCAGGAAGGAAATTAAACCATGATTGAAATAATATTTCTGAATTGAATCCAAGTCCCAAACACGCTGTTCTAAATAAGAATTATCAATTCTATCACGGTGTGCAGAAATAACCTTTTTTATCTCCGCTGTATCCTTCTTGAATTTTTTAAGCTTATCATTTAAAGTCTTACTATCCTTAACAGCTGATGGAACAGATTTCTGAGTACCACCATCCGGTTTGATCCAAACCATTTCAGTTTTACCAATACCAGTGATCTTAAAATTCAATTTAAAATCTCCAAACTCTTTGGTGACCTCACCATCACTTAATCCAAAATCCGGCACAGCCATTTCTTCAATCTGTGATATGGTAAGATTTCTCTTTTCAGATAACTTGGTCAAGTGCTTGTCAATTGTCTTTTTAATACTGGGTTTGGTAACTTTCATTTTAAGTTTGGTCAATTGTGACACGCCCTCTAACCCTTTTGAATTTGCCAGAGTGTATACTGCAGCATTTCCTATTACTGCAGAAGTGGGACCAACCCCGGGAATTTTCTTATATCCTTTATTAGCAACTTTACCGATTAGTTGAAGGGTTGAAGAATCATGAAAACGAACAAATGTCCAGACTAAAGCCCGCAGTATTTTAAGGTTTTGAGCATCTCCAAATGTCCTGTATGTATAACCATATTGATGCTCACGCTCTTCTGGTTCTGTTTCTAAAAAATACTCTAGCCATTGAGATACCTGTTGTTTGTATTTATCGATACTAATTTTATCGATATGAGTATTTACTTCGGACAAAAACTTCTTAGTTGGATTTGAAGAAGATGCTTGTGCACACAAATGCAGAATTTCTACAAATGCGTTTTTGATTTCCGGATCTATTTTTTGAAGATCCAAATTCATTCTGATACCAATTGGACCACTATTGAAACTGAATTTCAACTCACCAACTTCTTTAGTATCTCCATTATCATTAAGAATCTTTTGAATCTTCTTTTTGGCCTTTTCAACATCCGCACCCCATCCACGATATTTAGGAGTAAATTCACTCCAATTTTTCATCTGCTCTAAAAATGACTTCAGTTCGTCTGATAGACCATTCTTCTTTATGTAATTGTCTACGGATACAAGACTGAAGCCTATTGGCCAAGCGGCAAAACCTTGATATGAAATTGGATTTCGATATAAATCGAACAGTCGAACGTAATCTGCATCAGAAAAAGACTGTTTTCCTCTGATTAATAACGCCAAAAGCTCATCAAAGTCACGATTAGTCTTATCTATTTTATTGATTTTTTTCCAGTCATAACGATTGCTATTTCTGTGAAACTTGATCACCTTTTCCAACGCTATGCGCTCTTCTATCATATGAAAAATCAACTTCTTCTTTGCGTCCAGATCACCTTCCTTAACTTCATTATATGCCGTGACTAATGAATACTTGAAGCCTTGATATCCTACTTCTTGATAAACTTGATTTTTTTCAGTAATTATCTGCTTAAGTAATTGACCTTCCGGCAAGGATTCATTGAACTTGTAGACAAGACCGTCAGTTGTGTTTATAATGTTAGAATTAGAAGTATTCTGACTCGAAGAATTACCAACTGTTGCGTTCTTATCATCTCCAGAAACCAGATTCCACAATTTGTTAAGTAAACTCATAACTATCCTCCTACCAACGGTGTTAGTTTCAAGAAACTGATCTTTGAATCAGGACTTAACATTACCTCCATTTCCAGTGATTCACACTGCTCATCATCAATTAATATAAAGAAGCCATTTCTTTGAAATGCTTCCAACGCCACATAAAGTTGTTTCTCAAAATCAACATGTGCTCTTTTGATCTTTGTAGCATTTGAATTACTGTTCAAGGACTTTTCATACTCTGTTGGCATTACCAGACCATTTGTATAAAATTCTTTTGATTGTTGATTGTAGATATCTACTTCCTTTTTTACCCTGGCAGCAATAAGGTCTTTAACTGAAATCTTGTTATTTTCTATTTGAATTTCTAGCTCCTGGACTAAAGTGCCAACATTGGTCTCATCTCTTAGTGTAATCGTAGTCATATTGATTTTGTTTTGGGATAGACAAGATAATGATAATTTGATTGCACAATGTTATACCATGAACAACCTTTCTAATATCTTCACCATGGCCAGAGTATCTAATTCACAGTATGCCAGCAAATCCTTTCTTGCTTCTTCATAGTTTCCTTCATAAGTACCATCTGTCATCTGTGCATAAACTAAACTGGCTGTTCCACCATCTGAAATTGTCAAAGATGAATATCCATCATCAAACTCAGGAACTAATGCAGGAAGTACTTTCTTGATTGAATAAGAACCTCTCATTTTGTACGAGTAATACCACTTCTTTTGAAATGGAATCATCAAATCCTTCAAGCGATTAATGATGAAATAAATCTTTTCTGCTTTGCTTGGAAACAGGTTGGCTAAATCATTCAATTTATCTCTTTCGAATGCAATATTGTAAACCAAAACATCTCCTTCATCTCCCAAATCCTTTATCAATTGATCTACAAATTTTATCCTTGGATCTTCACCGTTTGTCTCAGCTAGAAATTCAAAATGATGGGGTTCTGCATTAGGTGATTTTTGAACGTGCAAAGAATACTGGAATACTAACTGCTGATATGGACTGCTTCCATCAAAAATTGGAACTGCATGCCCCATGGTTTCAAAGTCTAAATGGTATAATGGGTAATTGATCTCATTCAAGAACTGCTTGATTTGATCTTTATCTATGTACTCTGTTTTGTTCTTCTCAGCTTCTACTTGCAATCTTTGATTATCACTCAATTTGAAATCATCTGGAACTTCCTCTACTTGAACTATCCCATTTTCAAATAATTCAAGTCTTTTCTCCATTTTTAATCTTGATAGGTTGAAGACCGAATATTCGGGGACATCCTTCCAACAATGCCCCATAAAATCGCAAGTATAGGGGTTACTGCATTGTGCACCAATGTTTACTTCCGGTACTTCACCCGATTTCAATACTTGTTTAAATCGTACAATTTGGTTTGGTACTGCAGCTAGTGGGTTTTGTATTTCATCCCAAATAGAAACTATGGTGAAAAGTTCATTAATATCAATAGGTCCATTTTTGACATACTGATTGTTAATGTGAATCACTGAAACATCTTCTAACTGAATCCCGCAATTTTGAATCACATAAGTTTGCAAGGCTACATCTTGAATGAAAACATCTTTCACTTCAGTTGAACTTTTAACCTCATAAGCTTTATAGCCGTTTTCAGATTTGACCATAATATCCATTGCAGCTAAAACTCCGTTGTGTAAGAAAGCAGCTTCATAGATCACTGGTTCTCCTTTTGCAATTGCTTGTTTGGTTTTGAATATTGATTTGCCAAAATCATAAAATGTCTCAGGTGTAAGATCTATCCCACCTGGAAATAGTTGTTGAGCCAGCTCACCCACATTTGAACCTTGAGTAAAGACAGCTTCTTGTTGTACACTAAGATCATCACGTAACTCTTTAAGGTGTTTGTTCAAATACAAGTTTTTCTCGCATTTAACACCGCGCATGAAGGTTGATTTGGAGAGTTCGTGAGCCATTGGTTAAAGAGATCTTACTTTTTCTTATTCCCAACTGCTATGATCACATCATTTTCAATGTTGTCAATTCTACTTAATATGACTTCCAAATAATCATCTCCAATACGCCTGCGAAGTTCTTTTATGCTTGAAATTAGCTCATCATAACTCTTGTCATTTGTAGTGAGTTTGAGCTGACGCAAAGTGTATTTAGGTAGTGTTTTGTATCGCTTAATGTCTTTTAGCAGGGTATCTATAAATGAAACGAGTTCTTGATCCAAATCATCTCTTTTTTCTTTTAGAAGTGTTTTCAAAGCAATGTTGGCTTGGTTTTCTAAAGCAAGTTCGCTTCTGGCGGACTTATGCCTAGGTTTGAATGATTTGATCTCTTCATAAGAATTCCAAAAATCACTTGTTAAAGATTGCCTTTTTTCATCCGGTGTACATTTCACATATGCAAGCAATTCTTCAAATGTCCTTTCAACAGGTTTATCATCCGGTTTTTCTTTTTCATAATGATGCACTATAGAAAATAAAGCCATTCCCTTTTTTCTCAGAACCACTACATTATTATCTTCAAATTCTTTTGAAGTTTTAACCCTATTAGGTAAATCTTCAATTTTCTTAATTACCTCTGGATGGGTTTCTACTATTGCATTGTAATCATTTCTGATAATGGTACTTGTACTTAGTTCATCACTCTCTTCTGGATTACTACTTATTTTACTGAATAAACCGCTTGGTGTTGGTTCTTCATCCGCATCAAAAATTTTAGCATCTTCTCCCAATGCACTATGTATTAAGAACATTTTTTGTTGTGCGATTTCTCTACTCTTTACGATATCAGCACCCTGTTCAGTTGGAAAGAAGTTGTATATAAAGAGCTCATCAAATACTTTAGCACTCATTCTATTTATACGACCTACACGTTGTATAACTCTGGTTGGGTTCCATGGTATATCATAATTTATTATTAACCCTGCTCTGTTTAAGTTAAAACCCTCCGAGAGCTTATCACTTGTAACCAACACATCATAATCATCCTCCTGGTCTTTGTATTTGGCATTGAAATTTGCATCCAAGGTTTTTGCGAACTGTTTAGTAATAGCCCCATCACAGAATAGCACTCTGCCGACTAGCTCTTTTTCAAAATAATCCTGGAGATGACGAACTGTATCTGTATATTCAGTGAATAAAATTACTTTTCTTTTTGGATTGGATTTTTTGCTTAAAACCTCCTTTACAGATTTCAATACTGCTTCTCTTTTAGGATCATTATCAGTAATCTTCAAATTCTTAATTTCTTCTTCAATTCTTTCAAAGAGTTTAATGTCATTTTTAATGTCATTGATGAACTCTTTCTTAAACTGAAAAGATCCAATGTCGTATATCTTGGTATGTTTTGGTGTGGTCTTATTTGCTGCATTTCTTTCGAACTCCTCTAATGCTTCCTTGATTGCTGCCATGGTAAAGTCATCTGCGTCATCCGCATCATCATAAATGTTGTCAATTACCTTCCTGTCTAAAACATATTTGCCAGATTTTTCAATAAATGAAAGAACCATACGGTGGGTACGTAAAAAACGCTCAATACTTTTTTCAAAGGCTCCAAACGAACTCTCAAAACGCTTCACTAATAAACGTCGCATGAAGTCATATAAGTTTCGCTGTTGTTGAAATGCTCTATTGTCATCTTCACTTAGTTTGTCTTCATCTTCTTTTGCACTCTCATATTCATTAGGCTTGTAAATGGCCCCTTTAAAATTTCCTGTTTCACTGAAATAATCCTGGATGATTCGATTGTAAAAATCAGATTGCTCTTTGGATAATTCATAAAACTGCTCTTCCGGATCATTTACATGAGAGAGGTTTGAAATTTCTTTTTTGTATTCAAAATCCGTTTTTAAGTCCAGTCTATTTCTTCTGATAACAACGGGTGTTATGATGTTCTTTATATTATTGGCCATGTCATTAACATTGTTTCGCACTTTATCAATGTCAATTGGTAATGGGCCAAACATTCTCTCGTAATCACGTTCAGCTTTTCTTCTTTTATCCGGACTGTTGGATGAATGATTTTTAAGAATGTTGGATAGTCGTTTGAATCTATAATTATAGGCATTGAACCTTCCCTCCAAATCAGCTTCAATAGTAATCCCTGAAGCACCTGGAACTATAAATAACTTAAGCAATGAAAAGACATCAGCAGGCGAATTGTTGAAAGGTGTAGCGGTAAGCAAGATCACTTTTTTTCCTCTACATATGTCCATTAACGCTTCATAGGCTGAGGTGTCTTGATTTCTAAATTTGTGCGCTTCATCAACAATAATGACTTCATATTCAAGCTCATTTTTTTGAACACTTTCGGCCACGGCTTCAAGATTTCCTGAGCTCTCAATATCCCAATTATACAATTTGAATCTATTCCAATATTCCCACCAACCGGAGTTGTCTTTTTTACTCCCCATTAAGCCTGGAGGACAAAGGATTAGCCCACGTTTTCCTAATTGATTGGCGATTAATGATGCTATCACAGATTTACCCAAACCAACCACATCTGCCACTATAACACCGTTATATGTATCAATTACGTTTAATGCTTGATTTACTGCATCTAATTGGTATTGGTACTTTTCAAATCCATTTTCATCCAATAATCTTGTAATTGCGTCATTGATCTTCTTTGCTTCTTGAAGTTCAATGTAGGTTTTTAAGATCAAAGCATATGCCTCATAAGGTGTGATAAAAGAAGCCTGACTTTTGTTTTTTAGAAAATCAATGATGATACGTTTGCCATTTTCAGCTTCCGTGATAGGCACTGCAGTTTCCCATAAATCATCAAAATAAGCTTCTGCGCTTTCAAAGCCATAATCTTTTATCTCTACATTAAATTCTTCTTGCCCTCTGAGCCCAGCCTTGGTAAGATTACTGCTACCAGTTATAAACTCTCCTTTTACGTTGAACAAATCTTGGTATTGACCATCTAATTGAAAAAGGTAAAGCTTTGCATGGTTTGGATTTAAAGTTTTACGGATCACCAACCTACCTTCATCTAATAGCTTAATGAAAAACTCTATTTGATTATAGAACGATTCATTATCCATCTCAGCATTATTAATTGCAAAGCCCATAGACTTCATGAACTGCGTGAAATGTTCTTCTTGACTTAAACTATCATCCTGTAATCCAACTTCTACAATATTGTGCAAATATTTATCAACCTGAAGACCTACCAATATTTTGAGCGAGACCTTGTTGTTATCTTGTAGATTTTTATATATCTCTTGCCAACCGGAAAAGTAAAAAAAGCCTACCAAGAATTTAAGCTCTTGACTAGCAGAAATAAGTTTAACTAGACGTTTTTTAAGTGACGCATTTTCTGCACTATTTGTAATAAAATTATTGCTCATCAGTGGATTTTGAAGTTTTCGTATTCTTGTTCAGTCAAACTAATCTCCGGATAAATTGTTTTAATTTCATCAGTTGTAATTTTATACAACTTGAAAATCAATATGTCCAGTTTCAATTCAAGTTCACTTGTGTCTTCAGATAAGGATTTCAAGACCATGATTTTATCAACAACTGAATTCACATGACGAATTGTTTTTTTGTCTGGCATTTTTATTGGAAACTGTTCGATTTCATAACCCATTACATGATTATTAGTTGAGGTTTTTCTGAAAAACCAATCCATCAATTTAGAGTTTAAAATTGCCACGATAATTTTATTTAATTGTTGATCAACCAGTAAGATCTTATTTGCTGTGTGACCAAAAAGAAATTTATCTCCCTCATGTGTAAGGCAAGCATGAATTCTAAATTGATCTGTAGTTCCTGTAATTTCTTGCAGCACAATGAAGGTGTTTTTCGAATTAAAGTCTACCAACTCTGTCTTAAAATCTTCATCCACAAATTCTGCAACTTTTTCTATTAATTGAAATTTTTGAATATTTCTTCCTCTGTAAAGTTTTACTGTTGTTTTGTTTTCGCTGAAGAAATTAGAACTTGTGGTCAAGTTCAAGTCACCTTGGTTTAAAGATTTAACATATCCCTTTAGGACAGTAGAGTCTTCCTTTAATTTATTTAGAATATTGGCATCTCCTTTTTGAATT
>JABURP010000029.1 GCA_014762645.1 Crocinitomicaceae bacterium | reverse complement strand
ACGGTATAATTACCCGGTAGAGCACCCGGGAAATGTTGTGTGGTTGGGCCTGTTGACCAATGATACGTTAGTGGTTGATGCCCTCCAATCGTACTAATATATACAGATGACAATGTTCCGTTGCACGTTCCAACAACCGTAGAATCCGTTACAATAATCGGAGCTCCGGTTTCATTAATTGCAAATGTTTTTTCGTGCAGACACGTGTTACCATCAATTACTAGTAAGGTGTGAACCCCAGGTGATAAACCTCCAGTGGTGTTTGACGGACCGGAAGTATTTGGCCAGATAAAGTTAAATGGTCCTGTTCCATTATTTACAGAAGCTACTGCAGATCCATTATTCGAACCACACGTTGCCGGCTGAGCAATTACTGAAACAGTTGATTTAGCTGGTTGTGTTACTTCAATACTTTGCACTGCAAAACATCCATTGGCGTCCGTTACAAATATTTCATAAGGGCCTGCCTGTAATCCGTAAATATCTTCCGTTTGATCTCCATTTGACCAAAGAATATTATAAGGTGGCTGTCCTCCAAGAATCGACACTGAAATACTTCCGTTTTCGGCACCATAACAATTAACATCTACAACATTATCTACCAAAATGGTTACCCCTTCCACATCACTTACTGTGGCAATGGCTTCATTTGAGCAATCGTTATTATCTGTTACCGTAATCACATAAACACCAGATGATAAACTATCTGCGATAACCCCACTGTCACCATTTGTCCAGCTGTAGGTATACGGTGCCATTCCTCCTGAAACCGTTGCAATGGCAACACCATTGTTTTGACCACAATTAGACTGGACCACTGTGTTGGTGGTAATGTCCATTTGAGACTGCGGAATAACAATATTCTCGTCTGTTACATCTGAGTTTCCACAAGAATTATACGTATTAACAGTTACGGTATATTGGCCCGGATCTGTATACGTGTGATATACTGGCGTAAGTGATGAATTCGTTACCAAATTACCTGTTCCATCCCCAAAATTCCATACATACGTTGCGCCACCCACGGCCATGAATTCAATTGGTTGTCCCTGGCATGCGGCAGTTGATTGATCCCACCAGAAAGTTGGATCCAGCTGCATGTTAGAGCCTGGTCCACCCACTGTGATTTCAATTGAATCTGTATATGTATTTCCGCAGGCATTAGTAATTGAGTACGTGGCCCAATAAGTTCCGATAGCTGCATACGCATGGAACGCCACATCTACTTCTGCGATACCTTGAGCCAAAACAGTTTGCACCTGGTTGGTCGAATTACCATCACCAAAATCCCATGTAATATCTCCTGCTCCTGATGGAATCACCACAAAGTACAATTCATCTCCCAAACATCCTTCATTTTGTGCAAACACCTGAAGATCTCCAGGGCCGTATGAATAATTATTGGATACCACTACTGTATCATAAACTGTTGAATCGTATCCACAACCATTGGTGATGGTTAGTGATACAGGGTAAACCCCTACATTATCGTACTGGTATGATATTATAGGTGCTGTTGACGTATTTCCATCACCGAAATCCCAAACATGAGTAAATGCCCCTTCATCTTCATCCGACTGAAAGAAAACCGAATTCCCTGGACAAATAGTATCTGCACTTACCATCCAATCCACATCTGTAATAGGTAGATTATTCTGAATAGTAACAGTTGTTGTGGCTGTTCCTGAATTCCCACAACCATTAGTAATAAGGACAGTAACATTATACACACCAGGTGCATAATAAATATGATCTGCTTCCGAACCTGTACCTGTAGATCCATCCCCAAAATTCCATTGGTACGTTTGATATCCCCACGTTGCGTCAAGTTCCACCTCTGTTCCAGGGCATGCTGGTGAAGGCCAGGCATAAGCGTATAAATCTCCCGGATTCACAGGTATATTATTCTGTACTGAAATAGTGTCATATAAAGTAATTGAATTACCACAAGCATTTTGTATTGTGGACGAGACCACATACGTTCCAGGTGAACTATACGAATGGTATCCGGACTCACTGGAACCGTTTCCGTCTCCAAAATCGATATAAAAATCATACTCCCAATTTGACCAGAAATTTACTTGATCACCAGGGCAAACAATGTGATCACTCACATCAAAGTAAGGGTTATTTACAGGAGCATTTGGATCTACAACAATGGTATGGTTCACGGTAGTTGAGTTACCACAATTATTCGTAATCAAACAAGTTACCGTATATATTCCTGGGCTTGAATAAGCATATTCATGTGACCCATCCATAATTGGAGGGCTACCATCTCCCATGTTCCACACATAACTTACACCATCTGAAGCATAAGCATCTGCCCAAAAGTTTTCGTTTGGACATATAGTATCAGGCATATTGATGCCAGGATTTTGAACTGGTGTTGTATTACTTACAACTACCTGATCAGTCAATACAGTATCTACACCACAACCATTGGTTACGGTTAATGAAACGGTATATGTACCTACTGAAGAATATGTCCACTGTTCATAGTCGTTTCCAAATGCCGTATTTCCATCACCAAAGTCCCAGGCATATCCCGAGAACCCACCGTATGTACTCCCCCAAACGTTACTATTCGGACAAACTGAGTCCGGATCTACCCAAAGATTGGTATAGTAGTTAAAGTTTGATAATGAGTTGGTAATTGTTATTGTATCCTTCACAACGAATGTTCCACATAGGCTGGTTATTGTCACTTGCGGGTAATAAATCCCTGGAGAAGAATAAGTATGTTGAATGTAATCATAACCACTTTGAGTAGTGCCGTCACCCAGGTCCCAAGACCATGAAATTGCATCAATCATATAAATACTAAGGCTAATCTCATCTCCCGGACAGGCAGCTCCCGGCATATTGATGTTTTGTGGCGGGCCACTAATTTCAATATACTCTTCGTAATAACCCAGATAGTTCCATGTGGCGTCGTAGGCATACATTTGTACCCAATAACCACCACCTTGTGCATAAGCATGATTAACATTTGGCTGGTCGTTATAACTGTTTCCATCCCCCATATACCAGTCGTAATGCACACCAGCTGTACTTGTATTGGTAAAGGTTATTTGGTCATTCACACATCCAGATGTTGTGGAAGGTGAAAAAGATATTTGTGCATGGATCACAGATCCCACAAAAATCACCGCGAATAAAGTAAGTATCGATTTTAATTTCATATTCTTCTATATTGGAAGCGCTAAGATAAAGATTAATAAACCTTTGGAGCAAATCAAAGGTGATAAGGATTTAACGTAATTTGTAGTTTCTTAACCCCTGTTGAACGATTAGTGGTTATCGCGTCAGTACAATGTAATCCTGCAGAAGGGTTTTTAGGAAGGTAAGTTTTTTCTGGGGCACCTCAGACAAGTTCAATTCTTCCGCAGATTTAGCCGCCAAATCCCGGACCAATTGCTTGTGTGGTTCATTCGGATATTTTTTTACACGTGTAATCGCATTTTTTATCAGAATCATATCCTCATCCGTGAATTTTGATACCCCTAAATAAGTTGGTTCGTGTTTACTTCTATCTTTTATATTCAAAATATCTCTAATAGAATAAACCTGATCAGGATTGTTTTTGATTACAGCAGTTTGAGCTAAAATATCGCCTAGGCGTTGGCCTTTATCAGTAGTAGAAATAAATAATGCAGCAATCGCACCAGCAGAAAACCAAAAGTCGATTAGATTAAAGGCCAAACGCATAGAATCGTCATTAATAGTAGCATTTTCACCATTGATTTTTACTACTCTTATTCC
>JABURP010000004.1 GCA_014762645.1 Crocinitomicaceae bacterium | reverse complement strand
ACGTGTTTTGTATTTGCTGCGCAAACAACAAATCACTAGCTTTACCCAAACGTTATGCTTAATTAAGGTGTCAACAATTAATCCCATATTGATTTTTATAGCTGTTTTGCTGGTAGCTTGTTCCCAAGGATCTTCCTCAGAAAATGAAACAACTTCAGAAGAAACAATAATTCAAATTGGCCCATATCAATTTGATTTCCCTTCGGAATTTGCACTTGTGACTGAAAAAGGAATTGACTCCAATGTTGGCAAAATTGAAAGTGATAGCATTACCCTAAGATTCGATTATGGTCATTATTCAAATAAACTAATCTTGTCAATTGACGAATATTTATCCAGTTATTCTTGGGAAATGGATCTTCATAACAGATTTTCGAAACCAGAAGATATTGATTATACTAAAAGTCCGCCAGAAGTAGAAATTTTTGAAGTTAGGGAAGCTACAGAAACAGACAGTTCATTTGGTTTTCTACCTGACTACATTGTCACTTTCGAATATGAAGAAAATAAATATTCTGAACCTATCTTCATTTCGGAAGAAAATAAAAATCACAAATTACGGGTTGATACAATAAAAAATCATTTTAGAAAAATTGTTCAAGCTGACAATCCGGAGACGGGAGTAACTGGAATTTATTTAAGTGATTATCAAAATGTAAATACCAATATTGGGACTCCAAAATCTCTCTCCATGTCAACCACCGGAATTTCGAGATCTCAACAAGATTTATTGATACGAGTTTTTGAATCCGTTGCTGTGGTAGAAAACTAAGCATAACACAGTAGGTAAAGTTCATGTCCGACACTCTGGCCACGCTTTTCCCTCCCAGTACGTGTACATATCCGGGCTGCCATCACTCGGTCGGACAAACCAGAGTCCGGGGTTTTGGCCACCGCACATCAAGACGGCATAAATGCCTAACTTTACCCAAACGTTAGCTGTAATTAAAAAGAGTCCTATGAACCTGATTCGCAATCTATTTTCTCGAAGTAAACAAGAACCAGAATATAAAATTTCAAATCGCTTTTATTTCAAAGTTATTAATCACAATGTTGTTGAGACAAGTATTGACACAACTAATTTGGATTCAATGAGAGAATATGATGGTGAGTACAACTATGAACTGAATAACGAGTACTTTGAAAACACATGGTTCTTTTCAGAGTTGGATAAAGATCTACTTGAATTTCAAGTCTTTTTCACCTCTCAAGAGCACTTTAGACATCTTGAATTGTATGAAGATTCCAAAGCATTACAGGCATTTTACTTGGAAAAATATCAAACGCCATTTTTCTGGGCTCTTTCAAATGATGAATTGAAGTCAAAGTTTCACCCTAGACATTTAGGACAGTTTCTAAATTTCGAAGACTACAAAAATATTATCAAACCTAATCTCAAATTAAACTTAATTGAATCAATTAATACCGGAATCCTAGAACCAAATGGTTACTATGTTTTTTACAACTGGGATTTTTTCATGGAAGAACAGGTATCACCAAATAGTAATTCATTATTACGACATATAGCGACTATTCCTCATGCATCAAAACGTCACTTATATGAATCGAAGGATAATGCATTAGAGAATAGTTTTAATGTACTCTTAGAAAATGCTTGCTCTACAGTGGATACAATTCTTAAAGGCTTTCATTTCAATCTTGAGAATTTTGATTCAAAAGTTCTCTCAAAGCAAAATTATTCAGACAACTTTTGGATTGTTCCTGCTATTAGAAGTTTAAATGAAATTAAAGCTTCTGAACGTAACAGAGAAATTGAAAAATGCATGAAACTGTTGAAAGCTAAATCATCAGAACCATTTGTAATTGAAAACTACAGCTAACATAATACCTAAAATTCACGTCCGACACTTTTTTGCCAGCGCACTTTACGCCCATTTGCGTGTTCAGTATCCGGGTGTCCGCCCTCGGTCGGACCAAGAGGATCGTGGCTGGCCTGCGCACTTCGCGTCGCAATAAATTGCTAATTTTAGGCAAACGTTAGCATTCATTATCCCAAAACATGAGCAAAATTCCAGTATTCTTCATATCTATTGTTCTTTTAATCACTGGTTGTTCCACAAGTGAACCTGAAGTTGATAATGAAAACTCTCCTTCTAATCCAGTCATTCAAAACTTGAACGGAACTGATACAGTAATTATTGATAATGGTCCGCATTATTCATCATTTGACTATTTGGACCAAAGTCCATATGGATTAATGGATGAAGAATTGAAATTTCCTTTTGTTTCAGTTTTTCAAAATCCAGACTCAATTTGCATAATCAATTATCATAGTGCAACATATAAGGACACCTTAATATTTTATAAAGACCATAGTTTTTGGATTAATATTACATCAAGTGGGGAAGGTATTTTAGAAAGAGAATATATTTTACTCTCAGAGGGTTATATTTTATGGCTAGACCAACTTAGCTATGATGAAGGAGAGGAATGGAGTATTGAAAAAATTAAAACAATAAACAACGAAAGTATTACCACATATTCATTTCAAAACTCTGTCTTGGATACAAATATTATTCTTGAAGAAACAGACGGTTTAATGGATATTGAAGAATTTGCAAGTTCCCATCAATTGAAAATTCATAAAATCAATTATGAACCTATGCAAATTGGACATTTCCAGTTCTCCCTAAGCAGGTTTTATCAAGAAAGATCATTAAAGGAGGAGGCATTTGATCCTAATAAGGATATGCAACATTGGTGGTTATTTGATAATCATTTAGGTTACGACAACTAAGTGAAAAACGCATGCTAACATAATAGCTAAAGCTAAGCGTCCGACCCTTTGGCCGGCGCGCTTTCGCCCATTACGTGTCCATAATCCGGGCGGCCATCACGGTCGGACGCTCCCATTATCCGGGGTTTGGCCTGCACACTTTCGCACGTAATTTGCACTTGCTGCGCAAGCAACAAATTACTAGCTTTAGCCAAACGTTAGGGAGCCATTACATTAATATTAAATCAGTTGGCAAAGAAGATTGGATCTCACGCAAAATTTCCTAAAATCATTTTTTAAAATGGATGATGATTTCGCACCTTCTTAACGGAGCCAGTAATTGCTCAATTCTCGGGTTTTTAAATAAAAGGTCGGCTATTTTTTCTTCTCTAATTTCGAGATTTGCAGAGCTTCTTATTATGCCACTGATTTCTAAAGAATCTGGAGAAGCATCAGCTAATTTTTTAAATCCATCCCAATCATGTGAAAAACTGAATATTTTTATCCGATTAGCAAGAAACGGAAATTTTTTTTCGAGATAATAGCGAGTGTAAGAAGCTCTTCCATGAGAAACAAAGTCTCCTTTTAAATTTTCACCTTCAATTGATCCAAAACTGCGTAATTCAATATAATCGAAATTACTACTTGTATCTTGGCTGATTTCCTCTATTCGATTCAAAACATCCACAACTTCTTTTTTTTTCCATTCATTTGGAATAGGTTCGGATTTGCTCATAGGAAAGTAAATGACACATTTCTGAGATGTACCAACAAACGAAAGAAGTAAAAAAAGCAGAGTTAACAATTTCATTAGCCTTCAATATAAAAATAATAAATCAAGATCCAGTACTTGATGATTAATTTGCAGGAGTAGAAAACGGCTCCTAACACAATAGCTAAAGCTAAGCGTCCACCCTTTGGCCGCGCGCGTTTCGCCCATTATGTGTCCAAAGTCCGGGCAGCCTACACGGTCGGACGCTCCCAGTATCCGGGGTTTGGCCTGCGCACTATCGCACGTGCTTTGTACTTGCTGCGCAAGCAACAAATCACTAGCTTTAGCCAAACGTTAGGGTGCATTGAGCTTTCATAAAATT
>JABURP010000069.1 GCA_014762645.1 Crocinitomicaceae bacterium | reverse complement strand
CCGCTTACCGCTTACCGCTTACCGCTTACCGCTTACCGCTTACCGCTTACCGCTAACAACTCATAACTCATAACTCATAACTCATAACTCACCGCTCACAACTCATAACTAACAACTCACTCTCCCCGATCTTCAAACCCCACCAACACGCGCCTCAAATAATTTAGTCCGTAAACAACAGTTGATTCAATGTTCCGTTCGCGATTTTGTCTGAATTGAAATTTTTTTGAGTAAATCTTATGTTTTGTTCCAATCGCAATCCAAACAGTTCCGACAGGCTTCATTTCAGTTCCGCCTTCCGGACCGGCGATTCCAGAAGTAGCTATACAATAATCAACATTGAGTTTTTCGATCCCTCCACGTGCCATTTGTTCAATTACTTCTTTACTCACGGCACCATAGTTCCACAGATCATCATTTGCAACTCCTACCAGGGATTCTTTCAGCTCATAGGCATAAGAAACAATACTTCCTTTATAATAAGCAGATGAGCCTGGAACTGAAACTATGCGCTGAGCCAAGGCACCACCAGTACAACTTTCCACTGTGCCTAAAGTTGCCCCCATATCTGCAAGTAAATTTCCGATAACGGATTCAAGTTTATCCTCCTCATACCCAAAAAATGCTCCGGGAAATCGTTCTACAATCTGCTCAATATAAGTCGCAATAGTTTCTTTTTTATCTAATGTGGATGTCAATCGTATTTTAACCTGACCAGTAGATGGTAAATACGACATATTAATGCCCTTTCCTCTTATTTCGTTTTCAAGGTCTGATATTTCATCCGCCAAAACCGATTCCGGAACACCTTGAAACAGAACCGTACGGTGATAAAATTCTCCGAGATTATGATGTTCTTTAAATTCAGGGAGAATCTTTGCCAATAATCCCTTCATTTCATACGGAACTCCAGGCATTGATATAATGTCCTTACCATCTTTCTTGAACCACATACCGGAAGCCGTTCCAAGATCATTTCTTACGACTTGTGATTTCTTTGGAAGCATGGCCTGCTGACGGTTGACCTCTAAAAATGGTCGTCCAATTGAATTAAAATATGCTTCTATTTCGGCAGATATTTCCTCATGAAAGACAAGCTCATCATCAAAATACTCAACAAGTACACGTTTTGTAATATCATCTTTTGTTGGACCTAACCCGCCAGTCATAAGGACAATATCAGCGTGCTGTAATGCCGTGTTCAACGCATTTACAATGGCTTCTTTTGTGTCAGCTATACTCGTTATTTGTCTTACGGGAACACCAATTAAACGTAATTGATTAGCAATCCATGCCGAATTTGTATCAACGGTTTGACCAACAAGTATTTCATCTCCAATAGTTATGATCTCAGCTATCATCAGAAGATATTCTTTAAGGGTAAAGATAGCATCACTTTTGGTTTGGTATTCTATTTGATTAGATATAATTAATGATTAAGTTTGGAACGAAACCAATGGATATGAAAATGAGAAAACTAGGATTATTTGCCGCTTTACTGACAAGTTTAGCTTTTGTTCAGTGTGACGTTATGGAAGATGTTACCAACACAGTTTCAGGCGGAAACACAAATGGTGGAGGTGATGAAAAACCATCATTGACCAATGAAGAAGTAATTGCCGGACTGAAAGAAGCGTTGACAATAGGTATTCAGAAAGGTTCTGATTTAGCTTCTAAAACAGATGGGTTTTATAAGAATCCTAAAATCTACATTCCCTGGCCAGAAGATGCAAAAAGACTTAAAGAGTGGGCAGTTGATAATGGTATGGAGAATAAAGTACAAGAAATTGAAATGAATTTTAATCGTGCAGCTGAAAAAGCTTCGGAAAAGGCATTTCCAATTTTTAAAGATGCAATTGTCAATATGTCTATTGGTGACGGATTTAAGATACTCAACGGAACAGATACAGCTGCAACCCATTATCTGAGAAAGTCAACATGGAGCCCGTTGAAAACTGAATTCAAACCAGTTGTACAGGAAGCAATAGAAACGGTAAAATTGACACAATACTGGGAACCTGTTGCATCTGCTTACAATAAAGTAGCGAAATTTTCAAATAAAGAAGAAGTAACAACAGACCTGAATGAGTATGTTACCAATAAAGGAATGAATGGTTTGTTCTACATGATCAAACAACAAGAGAAAAAGATTAGAAAGGACCCAGCTGCACAAGTGACGGATCTACTGAAAAAAGTATTTGGTTCCTTGTTGGATTAATGAGAGTGAAAATATTTTGTTGAAAAGCACGTGTTAAAGCGTGCTTTTTTTGGTTACATCTGTTATTTTCTGTCCGTTTCATTTAAACTCATTATTGAAAGCTAATAAGTTTATATATATCAAGGTATAATAACAAATGCGCCCGTTGTATATAACAACGAGCGCATTTTCTCTCTCATTTAAATAGATTCTTTATCTCAATACCGTAACATGACCTCTATGTGTCTGTTTTTTATCGGTTAATTTTTCTCCGAATTCAATTTGCCAGATGTAAACTCCATCTTGTACGATATCTCCATTTCCGTATCTACAATTCCAACCGTAGTTATAATTGTAAGATTCGAAGACGATTTCACCCCATCTGTTAAAGATAGTCAGGTGATAGTCGTATGGATCTACACCGGAAGTAAATACCGGGAAGAATGTTTGATTAAACTGATCACCGTCTGGTGTTACCGCGTTCGGCACATAGAACAGTACCTCTTCATGGATGAATAAGTCCTGACATGTTTCAGCTTCACATCCCGCATCCGAAACCACTTTTTGACAAACCTGTATAGTTGTTTCTTCTTCTACAGGGAAGGTCATTGTCGGTGTAGGATCGTTTGATGTACCATAACCTTCAAATGTGTAGGTATAGTAATCTGCATCCTGACTCAGGTCAACAATTGAAACCGTAGGATCAAATACCGAAGGTGAATTCGGATTAAAGTAGAATCCTGGCTGTGGTGGCTCATGTATGGTAACCGTAGATGAAGCATCATCTGTCAACGAACATCCAAGGTCTGTTGTAATCGTTACTGACACGTCATACACCCCTGCATATTCGTACATAACATTTGTCGGGTTAGGTAGGGTGGAAGTTGTTCCATTACCGAAATCCCACAGAATGGTATACCCTGGCAACATATCGCCACTAGCATCAAACGACAGCACTGCTGGCTCACATCCGGATAGTGATCCGATTGTAGGGAGTGTTGGATTTGGTTTAATACCAACCGAGATAGTCGTATCTACTACTTCACCACACATATCTTCTACTGTAACAGTATATGTCGTAGGTGCGGTTGGAGTAGCGTTATATGAACTCAGTGTATCGCCAGCTCCTGCTGGTGACCAGGTATATGAATAATCCATCACAGAACCAAAGTCAATCATTTGACCGCCGCTCACTGCTACAGACAGAGCTGCAACATCTCCAGGACAAATATTGGTGTCCAGACTTGGCGTTAATGTCATTGGTGCAGTAGGGCTCACTGTATATGATACAGGTGAAGCAACACAACCGTTGGCATCTGTCACCACAAGTGTGAATGTTACCGTATCTGTAATGTTATGGTTGAAAATCGGATTAGTCTCTACTGTTGAGTTGACATTGTTTGTCCACTCATAAGTATATGGAACTGTTCCGCCATTTGAGAATGCCTGTATAACAGCCTCTTCGTTGTAACATGACACCCAATCTGAAGGTGCTATAGAGTATAACGAATCCGGTTGCCCAACAACTGCGTTAGATAATGCCTCACATCCATTGGCATCTTCTACAACTATGTCATACATTCCAGCCGTAACCGGGCCACCATTTACGTCACCGTAAACATTATTTCCGGCACCCTGGTAAGTAATACCTCCGTCAAAACTATAGTTGTAAGGTGCTGTACCATTTACTACGTTGTTAACTGCAATTGTACCAGTATTACCTCCGTAGCAAAGTACCTCTGAAGTAGTAACACCATCAACGTACATCATTGCCGGGTTAGCTAAAACAAAGTTCAACGAATCTAATTGACAGCCATTGGCATCACTCAGGTATACGGAGTATGTTCCACCACAAACGTTCGTTGCGTTTATGTCATTTGGTCCGGCAATGTTACCCTGCCAGTTGTAAGTATATGGAAGTGTACCACCGTTAGCTTGTGTGGATACTGTACCATCACATGAACCGTAACAGATTGGATCTGTCGTATTGAAAGTTGCCCAGGTTAATGCAACTGGTTCATTTAAGGTTTCAGAACCAGTAGTTACACATCCATGATCATCTTCAACGTAAGTATCATATATACCGGCAGCTAGACCACTAAATGTTCCTGAACCTTGAGTGGTTACACCATTGTCGATACTATATAAATACGGAGGTGTACCACCACTTGACACCATTTCGATTATACCGCTGTAATCATTATTACATAGTAAATCTGTTGGTGCAGTGTTCAAAGCTAGCACTGGTGGATCTGTAAGTATACTTTGCGCAGAAACCTGACATCCATTAGCGTCTTGAACAACTATATTATATGTACCAGCTGTTAATCCATTAAAGAATCCAGCAGGTTGGAAAGGTCCTGCATTAATAGCATATTGATGGGCACCAACTCCACTCGTAGATGCTACGTCTATTGTACCATTCGCATCTCCATTACACAATGGGTTTTTTAGTAAGATGTTCTCGATCTGTGGTGCTGGGGCGTACGTCAGGGTAATCAAGCTATCCGCCTGACAACCATTTGCATCCTCAATCACTAATTGATAACTAGTAGGAGCTGCTGCCAAGCCAGTAAAAGTATTACTTGCCTGGAATGTATTACCATTGTCGTTTGAATATTGATATCCCGAACCTGTTCCGCCAGCTGCAGTGATAGTAACCTCACCATTGGCGTTACCACATGTAGCAGGTGTTATAGCAAGACTCATAGAAACTGCTGTTGGTTCAGCAACACATTCTACAGCACTGATCTGACATCCATTGTTATCCTGCATTACTACATCATAACAGTTAGCTGCTAGGTTTTGAATTACATTACTAGATTGAAATATAACTCCATTGTCTGCACTATATAAGTAAGGAGTTGTTCCACCACCACCAGTTACAGTAATGGTTCCGTCTGATGATCCCATACAAAGTGCATCTGTATGTGTCTGAGAAATTGTCAACGGAGCTGGTTCATAGACCGCCTGAGTAGTATCAAATGTACATCCGTTGGCATCCACAATGTGAATGTCATAAGATGGATTTGCCGATAATCCGGTGAAAATACCAGATGAAGCTGGCACACTTGGTACACCATTCAGTGTGTAGGTATAACCCGGAGTAACTCCTCCGCCAATCACTTGGATGAATCCAGTGAAATCTCCATTACAAACCAGGTCTGTTTTATTAATGTTCACATTCCACGGAGCAGGTTCATATACTGTTATGTCATCTGTTCCAAGGCATCCATTACCATCCTGCGCCCACACGGTGTAAGTACCAGCAGCTAGTCCTGTCAAAACATTACTCGACTGAAAGTTTACACCATCAATGCTGTATGTATAAGGACCACCATCACCACCTGTTGCACTGGTAACTGTAACTTGTCCGTCAGCACCAGCAGGACAGCTTACACTGTCGGCTGAAGTGAATATGATGATAGAATCCGGTTGGTAAATTTCAAATTGTTCAATACCCAAACATTGACCGGCATCCGTTATGGTAATAAAATGTGTTCCTGCACATAGTCCAGGGAATACACCCGTTGGTTGCGAAGTGGTGTTAAAGTCTAATGTATATGAATATGGTGGTTGACCAAATGTTTGTGACACAATTGCCAATCCATCACATGAATTATAACATGTTGCATCAACTGTTGCATCCGTCTGTGTTACCATTACATTGTCAGAAAGTGCCTCTACTGTAGAGTCTACGCATCCAAGTCCATCCGTAACGATAAGTGTATATAGTCCTGCATAAAGGTTGAGGAAATAACCGTTATTAATTTGTGTGGTTTGTCCTCCATCAATCGAATATTCATAAGGTCCGACACCACCTACTGCAGCAATTTCAAATGATCCGTCATTAGCTCCACAGTTAGATGGGTTGTTAGCGATATAGTTAAACGTAAACTGAGGCGGTTCTGTAACTGTGATCGTATCTGCAACAGTACACCCGTTTGCATCTTGCATAACAAGTTCATAATATCCTGCGGCGATTCCATAAACTGTGTCGTTTACTCCAGGAGTAAAAGATCCACCGTTATCCGTACTATAGTTATAAGCAGGTGTACCACCTGATCCGTTAAATGCAATGGCTCCATCTGATAAACCATGACAAGATGGCTCAACGTAAGTAGGAGACATAGTAACAGGTGCAGGTTCTCCAACTGGAACTACAGCATTTTTCAAACAACCATTCGCATCCTGTACTACAACATCAATGTTTCCGGCACATAGTCCGGTAAGTAGATTGTTTGATTGGAATGTCAGACCATTGTCTGACGAATATGTATATGGAGGAGTTCCGTTGTCTGCAATTACAGTGATTTTACCATCACAAAGACCATTACAGGTTGCGTCCTCAGGAAAACCGTCAAACATCAATGGAGTTGGTTCTGTAATTGTACCACTTACCTGACCAACACATCCATTGGCGTCTGTTACTTCAACTGTAAATGGACCGGCAGGAATACCAGTGATATAGTTGCTGGAACCGGATGTAAAAGGTGAAGTCAACATGGTGAAAGTGTACGGTGCAGTACCGTTGTTTACACCAACTGTAATTGATCCTGTATATGCACCCGCACATAAAACGTTGTTTTGTACATCAATATACGGTTGCGGACCTGGCGCCGAAGCGACTGTCACAGCTACTTGTTCAGTACAACCATTGGCGTCTGTTACAGTTACGTTATAAGTACCTGCGGCCAGGTTTGAGAAAGTGTTAGATGATTGTCCGGCACCACCAATATCGTAAGAGTATGGAGGTGTACCACCACCAGCAGTTACCGTTAATGATCCGTCTGATCCACCACATGTAGCTACAACCGTAGATTGTTCAGCCAGTGTTAAATCAGCAGGGTCAGTAAGAGCAATACTACTCATGGTAAATTGACATCCCAATGCATCTTGTACAATAATATTATAAGTACCTGCACAAAGGTTAGGGAAGTTTGTATTAGTCGTAAAAGCGGATCCGTTTATATTATACGTATAACCAGGTGTACCACCAGATCCTGACACTGAGATAGAACCGTCACACGAAAACAGACAGTTTGGATTGGTAGGTGTATTTGTACCACCAACAGCAGTAGGTTCTGTAATCGTTACAAAAGCTGTATCCTGGCAACCAACTGCATCTGTTTGAATAACCGAGTAGGTACCTGCTGGTAGTCCACTTGCAGATTGTGTAGATTGACCTGATGGGTCATCCCACTGATAAGTAAATGGTCCGATACCATCTACAGGTGTTGCAGAAGCTGCACCTGAGTTATCGCCATTACATATTAAGTTAGTTCCTGTTGCGGAAACCTCACAACAAGGAGGTCCATCAGGAATTACGAATGTTCCGGTATTAGAACAGTTACCATTTTGTTGAACTGTTGTATAAGTATATGTACCGGCACAAAGGTCATTAGCATTCATGTCATCTGGACCACCATTACCCTCGGTATAAGTATTGTTAGTTGGACCTGATAAAGTGATCTGATATGGCCCCATACCTCCCGGGTTGTCAATAATCACTTCACCGTCACAACCTGCAAAACAAGTTGGTGCCTGAGTGAAAGTTACAACAGCATCTGGAAGAGAAGCTACATTAATATAAACTGAATCACAAACTGAATTAGTACCATCTGTATAACAGCAAGTATACCATCCTGATTGCGTCACGTTAACCGTTGAGTTAGGTGAATCAGGTGATCCTGGAATATGAGCCCAGTCATAGTAATACGGAGCACATGGGTTTGCATAAATATAGAAATTGTCGATACCCCAGTGGTCATAGTTTGAACCGGAAGATCCCCACTGGTGTAACTGGAACATTGTATTTGCCGTCTCACATCCCGCAGGAATTGTAAAACAGTAGTTTTGCCATGTAGTAAAAGGTGTGTTACCGGTAGCAGAAGGAGATGTTACACCACCCGGGTATGCTGTTAATAAATCACCATTAGGTGCGAAGTAGGCAAAATCTGTCCAGGTTGTCCCACCATCTGTAGAACATTGTAAAGAAACCCCTTCATTATAGAGGTCGGCACCTTCACATGGAGATGTGTCACCACACGATTCGCAAACAAATTTAAAATCAAAACATACTGTACCACCGCAAGAAACATCTACCGGTGCAGTTGTCATTTCACGTGGTGCAGAAGTTGAACTACCCATCCATAGGTAAGTAGAACCATCTACTGACGCACCACAAGGATTATTAAATTGTGCAGCAGCGGAGGCAGACCATCCTGGTGCTACCTGTCCATTGTTGAAGTTATCTCCGAAAACTGGAGTTGCAGCAGTTCCTACTGCTGTGAAGTCTACGTTGCCTCCCCCACAGGGAAGATTCGTCGGATTTGCTGAAACGGCAATGGTCTGTGCGTGCGTGTAGCTCGTTAGACACATTCCGAGTATAAGGGAAATGTGAATTAATAATTTCATGGTTCAAAGGTTTATAAACGGACTACCTGTATGTTCTGTAGTTCAAATTTTGTCAATTTGGTATCCGTTTGGTATGTAATAAAATCTTTATATAGGTATAGTGGGCCTCTTGGCGTATCACAAGATCCTTCAACGGAGGAATTACCGTTTACTCTTACGATCATGTGGTTCTCACCATCTTTGACGTTGTCAGTTACTAATTTGTCATTGTACCAAATTGCCCTGTCCCATTCTAGCTGAAGGGATTCATCAGTAGTGTTTTCAATCTTGATGATAATGGCTTTTTGGTCCGGAATATTACTGGCATAACAATCTATCTCCATTGTATAGATATTTACACCGTTAAAATTTGCGTATAAGTTCCAACCTGTCTCTTGAGAAAAACTGATAAAACAGGATATTATCAGGCTGGTTAAAAGGGATAAAGTTTTCATACTATTTAAATTGAGGTTCACTATATAGACGTAAGGTACGAAGGTCAGTTGTCAGTGTAAAGGATATAGGGTTGCCTTAAAATATTTAAAAATTTGACCAAATCCTTCTAAACCGTGTTATATCAGGAGATACAGGCGTACATTGAGATTGCGCATTATTTATGCCTTTATCTATAATATCAAATTAGTTATGCATGCAGAATAAATATTCGTCTACAGAAACGACTAATTCGTCTAAAAAACGAATATTTTTAGCAGATATACCTCCAAAAAGAACTTTTAAGTCTAAAATGAGCTGAAATGTAATAGTGCCCTGCGGATCAAACACATAAGGTGAAATTTGATAAATCTGGTATGAAAAGGATCGTTAAAAGTTGATATTCCGCTCCGGAATTTAATTACGTAAAATTACATACATTAATTATCCTTTCACGAAATTCTTCACTTTCGTTCTTATACCGTCTGCAATGGGAGAAATATCAATAGGGTTGTCTGGTGGATTATTCCAATCAATATCTAGAACTTTGGGTTTATCAGATAGTTTATGTAAGCCAATTGTTCGAGCAAAGAGATTAACCAGGTTTTTACGGCTATACGTGAAATCATCATCCGATAAAGTACGCATATTGCCCACCAAACCTTCAAAGCGATTGCTTAAATTCTTTGAATTGTAGCCAGCATTAATGAAAATAACCGGTGTTCCCAGTGCTAAGCAGGGGAGGGCCACGTGAATCCGTGAGGTAAACACCAATTTGGCTTTGGAATAGGCTTCTATAATTTTCTCGGCATCTTTTACACGTTCTTCGTGCGAGCGATTCCTACTCGGGCGTCTGTGTGTAATCCAACGGATGTTTTTCTTTTGGTCTTCAGGCACCAGTTTTTCTGCGCAATATTTTCCATAGCTATATGGCCAAAGATTAAAAAGCGGATCAGCCATGATAATCTCCTCATTGCGTTCACTGAATTTATTTTCAAATGTTAGGGTAGCACACCCTGAAAAATACGCATCCACACCTTTTGATTTTAACAAATTGGTGGTGTGCATATCCCTACACCCAATCGGTTCGTGCTTTTTATAATATTCGATCATCTCCGGTGTGGTCATTTTTTCAGCCGCACCAAACTCATGGGAAATGTGAAATGAGATAAATAATGGTTTAATATCCTCTGAAGGTGGCCAATGGTCCGGTTTTTCCATGTACCAACCGTTAAGAACAAATTTAGCTTTTTCACCATCCGGAGATTTCCACTCATGCAGCTTTTCCCGATCCACTTCAAAATCGACATGTGGCAACAATCGTTTTACGGCCAGACTTTGAATTTCGTCTCCGACATTTAATGTGGTATATGATACTACTCCTAATTTCATAATTTCGGTTGATAGACAAAGTCTTTGTGCTCGTCAATACACTCCATGAATTGTCTTAATTCTTCGTTGTCTAAAATTTCTTTGGTGGATGTAAAGTTATATCCTTTAAATTGTTGTGCACCTTCAAAGGAGATAATTGTCTCCGGAAAGTGCCTTCTGAAAATCCAGTGATAAGCATATTTGAGGGCCATTTCTTTCATGTCTTCCGTCATATCCAGTTCTTTTTCACTGGCTTTGGTGAGCAGCTGATGAAAATCATTCAAACTATCCGGTTCAAAAATAAACCCTTTATCTGAAAAGGCATTTTTTCCAGCTTGAATTACGGAGGTATTGTTAACCGCAAACTCTAAGCCAATTGTACCTGCATATAACAAGGCAGTTGAGATAGACGATTCTAACTGATAGCTGGTAATGCTTGCATCAGCCGGTAAAAAAATGACATTTTCAGGTAGTGTCGGGTACAACTGTTCTAAAATGTCTTGAAAAGTTTCTAGTTGGCCAGATGAACGTGAATGCATCTCGGCAGGATGCGCCCTAATAATGAGATAAGCATCTTTTCCTTTGAACCATTCAATTGTTGTCCGAACGAATTCACGAATAGATGGAAACACCGGACTGTAACTAAAAGCCTGACCATCCCATGGTATATTGGGGAACATCCCTACAATCACTTTGTCTTTAGGAATATTCAGCTGCTTGTAAATATCTACTTGATCTCCGGTATTTTTATTTCCGGAGTAATAGGAGATATAGTCTACACCTTTTTTGGGGTTGCGTTTGCCTTTAAAATAGGCCCTGGTTTTATTGAGTTGTTCTTCGGTGAGTTGGAGATTTTCAAAGTTAGATTTAGGCTCCAGGATGTTTTTGAATAAATACGAACCATTATGAGTAGCCAGGATATTTCCTTTCCCAACATAACCGCGTCCCCAAACCACAGTATGCACATTTTCCTGCTCGGCAGCCAGAATAAGTGCACCCCACGTGCTGTATGTGCCATGAGACATAATAAGATGTTCAGGCCGAAACTCCTTCATCATGTTTCGGGCAGCAGTCATAGTGATCATGGTAGTTTTGCCAAAACGTCTCACCAGTGGAAGGTCGTCCGGACTTAAGCTGCTCTTTTTGAGTACGCGCATAATTCCGGAAGAAACATGTGATTCAATATCCACTCCGTTGAACTCCATTTTGTCAATTTCCAGTTCGGGCAAAGATTTTTCAATCGCATTTTCTTCTTGTGAATTGATATAATCACCAAGATAAAGTGGTTCGATCTCAAAGGTTTCACAAAACAGCCTTTGCTGGTTGAAGCATGTGGCACATTTTACAGCTGTAAATGAACTGTCATGGGGTAGGGTTTCACAATCTGCTAACTTTTGACCGCACATAACAGCATATACTTTATAGCCTCTCAAACGGTAAGCATATCCTATAATCCCTTCGAACAAGTGTGCTTCTGCAGACATGCGAATCGGTCCAACGAAAACCACACCTTTTTCTGCAGGAGGTAAGGCAACCCCCATTTTTTTAACTTTAAATAATTCGAATGGGTTACCACGTTTTTTAAGCGCGTATTTTACGTAGATCTTGGCAACAGGATTCAGCAATTTTTTTAGCATAATTCTTATCTGGCGGTCCAGCCTCCATCCACAATAATATTTTGACCTGTTATGTACCCGGCGTCATCTGAAAGTAAAAAAGCCACTGTTGGAGCAATATCTTCTGGATTCCCCATTCTCTGAAGAGGCACGAGTTTTTCGTATGCTTTAACAAACGCTTCATTTTGCTGATCGTATATCCCTCCAGGAGAAACAACATTTACCCGGATACCATATCCACCGAGGTAAGTAGCAAGATAGCGGCTAAAGTTAATGATGCCACCTTTGATAGCAGAATAAGCAGCAGGCATAGTCATTTCTGTATTGTCGTAAACTTCAAAAGAAGGCCCAACGGTACCGTAAATAGATGCGATATTGACAATACTTCCTGATTTATTTTCTTTAAAGTGTTCAATCATTCGTTGAGACAATAAGAAAACAGAGTTCATTTGAAGGTCAACATTTTTCCTCCAGGATGAATATGCAATGTCCTCTAGTTTGTTACCCCAATCCGAAGTTCTGGGATAAGCGTTGTTAACAAGTCCATCAATTTTAGGATGATCAGTAAAAATCAATTCTAATCCGTTCCTTACACTTATTTCTGATGTGATATCAATGTTGTATTTAGCAGCAGACCTATCTATTTGTAGTGATATATCTACGCGAATTACCTTCGCACCGTGAGATTCGAGTGTAGTGCAAATCTCTCTACCTATTAATCCCTCGGATCCGGTTACGAGAATAATTTTGTTATTTAATTTCATCTACCAGGCAAATTTCCAGGACTTTAAGTCCGTTTTCAATATCATTTTCAAATGAGCTTTCAGACTCTATTCCATCTATAAAGTATTTCATTTGATGGACATAAGAGGTCATCATATCATTTTTGTGGCCACTGATTATTTCTTGACCATCCCTGTATATCTTGCTGTTAAAAAGGTCCAATTCAAAAATATGATCGCTTAACACTACTTCAAATGTTCGTTTAGGTAGTTTTCTAAAATAATTCAGAGTTACTGTTGCTACAAAGTTAGTATAGTGTAAAATGTAATAAGCGGCATCCGGTGAATCAATGTTAAGAGATGAATGTGAGTTTTTAAGCGCGTATGCTTTGTATGGAAAACCAAAGAACCAGGTTATGTAATCTATTTCGTGTATGAGATCAAGGTCAACTCCTCCTCCTAACTCTCTCTGAGCACTATAGCTGTTCCTGTAATCTACTCCGGGTCTCCATTCAGGTAAATAACTTCCCGCATAGACATTGACCTCTTCTACTTTTGATCTGTTGTTAAAAACAAGATCTTTAAAGGCCTTCATTAGTGGATGAAAGCGCAAGTTGCAACCTACATAAGTTTTGATTCCAACAGATTTTATTTGCTGTGCAAGTACTTGATTTCCTTTACTTAATTCATGGAAAACTGGTTTTTCTATGAAAATTGGGCACCTCAATTGCGAAACGATTAACAATGTTCCTGCGTGAGCTGAAGTAGCATTGGAGATAATTGCAAATGCTAACCCAGTTGGAATTTCACTGACTTGATACAAGCTGGTAACACCATCAACGGGAGGAGAGGTTTTTGTGCTCCTTAAGGCATATACTTCAAGGTCATCTCTTATTTCTCTTAGTGCCTGAAGATGTTTTTTTGCAATAGATCCGAATCCGACGAAAAGAATTTTCACAGCTCGAAGTTAAGTTTATTCTCCTTAAGGAGGTATTCAAGGAAGTGCATTTCTATTTCATTGTCGATATCAAAACAGATATGATCCATTTTATATACTAGGCTTTTATTTGTAATAGCGGAAGTACATTTTTGTTCAAAGAAGCGCTTCTTGTAGATGTAAAAAGATGCATTTAACTCAAACACTTCATGAGCCGACTGTCGGGTATAGAATGTTCTTCCATCTTTTGAAAGGGAGTAAAAACCATCTTTATTTTTTTCAACCATGTTGAAATATGGGTTCTTTCTTGCTTCTGACACGCTAAAAATATTGAGTGCGTCTGAGTTGCTTTCAAGTTTTTCCATGGCAGATACAACGTCTTGTACACTGCGTAAAGGTGAACTTACATCCAAATCAATGAGGTAATCATACTGTATGTTATTTTTTTGTTCGTTGTGCCTAATGGCATCATAAAGCACATCAATTTTACCTGATGCATCAGACGCCAAATCAGCAGGGCGTAAATAATCAGATTCAAGGGCAAAATCTGAAGCAATTTGTTGAATTACTTCTGAATCTGTGGATAGAAAAACATCAGCATCAATCTTAGCTGCTATCTTAAAAGCAGATTCAATAGTGTAGCCAATCAGTGGTTTTCCGTTAATATCATGGATGTTCTTATTGGGAACTCCTTTGGATCCTCCCCTGGCACAAATCGTTATGAGGATATTGCGTTTCATTAAAAATTAATCTTGTCAATATCATTTTGGGCTTTTTCGTAATCACGCATCTTTCCAATATCCAACCAATACCCTCTAATTGGATAGTTTATAACCTGTTTGTTATCATCTAGTAAGCTTTGAATAAGGTCAGTAGCATTGTACCTTTTGTTTTTAGGAATGCGATTGAGGTGTTCTTTCTTAAAAATATAAATTCCAGCATTTGAGTAGTATGAATAAGTAGGTTTTTCCTTCAGTGCCGTTATATTTCCGTCATGAGTTTCAATAACTCCGTATGGAATATTGACCTTATATTCCGTAGTGGCTACAATCATCTCCGCGTTGTTCTCAATTAATTCTGTGAACATATCTTCCAGATTGATTGTTGTTAACAAATCTGAATTCATCACCAAAATATAATCATTGACAAATTCATTCATTAATGCCACTGCGCCGATAGTTCCTAACGGCTGATTTTCGTGAATGTATGAAAACGTTTGATTTCTCTTTTCACCATCACCATAGTGGTTGATGATCTTGTCTTTGAGGTAATTTACAGAAATTCCCACATTGTTAATTCCATACGACTTCAAAAGATCAAGGTTGTATTCAATGATGGGTTTTTCTCCGATCTTGAGCATGGGCTTTGGTGTATCTTCAGTAAGTGGGCGGAGCCTTTTTCCCAATCCTCCTGCCATAACCACGGCATCTACCGGAAGAAGTGACTTGTATTCTTTTAAGTTGAGTATGGATACAATCTCTTTATTGTCATTAATAACTGGAACGACATAAAACTTCTTATCTGTGAGTTTTTTGTGTGATTCAGGTGAAATTTCGTTTTCATGAAGATATGTGTAGGCCTGTTCCGCAAATTCCATAACAGAATCAGTAATCTTTTTATCCTGAAGTAAACCGCGCCTAATATCACCATCTGTTAACGTGCCCACAAGTTTACCTTTATTATTGACGATAAAAAGTGTTTTTACCTGTAACTCATTAAGTTTGCCCAGAGCTTCTTTCGTGGAAAGCGAATCGCTGATAATATTATCTTGATAATTCATTCAGTTATTTCAAAGTCTAAATCGTAAAACGAGGCGCGATTGGCTTCGTTGAAACTAACAGTTCTTAGTATGTCAACCACCTTTAATGAGGTGTTTTCTTGTTCATAAGGGTTATTGGCTTCTTTACACAAATTTAAGAAGGATGTAGATAGTGCTTTTTTAATAGCAGCTTGTATACCTTTTTCTGTGGTATCACAGTGAATAACAGCATCACTTGCAATTCTACCTTTTTGCCGGTCTCCAATATTTATTGCAGGTTTGCGGAAGGAAGGTACTTCAATGATACCGCTTGAGGAGTTTCCGATCACCAAATCAACATGTTTTATGGCAGATAAATACCTTTTTTGTCCTAGGGAATCAATGACTTTAACCCGGCTTGAATGTTCCTTTCCGAACCTGTCAATTCGTTTGATCATTTGCATACCAAGATAATCGGCATTAGGATAAGTGAAAATGATATACAGGTCTGTGTTTGAAAGTGCCTTGAGTAAAGAATCAAGATGCGCTATCGTATTTTCAGGATTCATAGTTTCGGGGTGAAACGTCACAAGTGCACTACGGTCTCCAAATTGAAAACCAAGCTCTTTTTCAAGTTCTGTTCGGTCTGGCAAATCAAGGTTTTGGATATTTTCGAAGCCAAAAGCACCTACATTATGAACATATTTGGGTTGAGCCCCCATTTGAATAACTCTTTTTTTGTAAGTGTCAGTAGAGGTAAAATGAATGGCTGACATTTTAGTTATGGCGTGTCGAATTTTATCGTCATTTGCACCGAGTGTAATTTCGCCACCATGAGCGTGGATTATTGGGATATTCAATTGCGTAGCGGCCGTTGCAACAGACAACATTTCATAACGATCTCCAAGAATGAAGACTGCGTCAGGTCTCAGCGACTTAAAAGCTTCTCCGAATTTGGTGTTTGCAATGCTCATGGAGTTCAAAATCTTCTCCGGGGAGCTGGAATCAATGGAAATATCTACTTTCTGAGTGATGTTAAATCCGTCCTGTTCAATAGTTTTGTACGTCATCCCGAAATCGGGTGATAAATGTGTTCCGGTAACGCAGATTTGTAATTCAAATTTGTCATCATCCTTTATTCTCCTCATGGTCCAGTACAACAACCCATAATCAGCCCGTGTTCCGCTAACGAAACAAATCTTTTTTGCTGTATTAATCTGTGATGTCACTCCAATCTAATTTATGCTGTGCCGGTATGTCTTCTTTTACTGATTTACCAAGGATTTGTTGCATTTTCATTGGGGAAATTCCATCTCCCGGACGAAGCATGATTAGGTCATTATCTGTAATTTTCGTTCCTTTTTTCAATGCAACCCTGGTATGGATGCTTCTTCTGGCAGCCGTCATGTTCTTTTTTTCGGCTTCGGTTGGTTGTTTTTTGCCATTACCCAAGGCGAGTTCAATGTTGCGAATTGCATCAACCATTATTTTCAATTCATCCGGATTAAGAGATGCTTTATGGTCGGGCCCTGGTAGTGATTTATCCAAAGTAAAGTGTTTTTCGATAACCTTCGCCCCCAGGGCTACAGCTGCTATTGGGACTTCCGTACCGAGGGTATGATCTGAATATCCGACTGCCACATCAAATTTTTCCTTTAGTGTTTGCATAGCCAGTAAATTAACATCCGGCATTTTGGTAGGATAATCAGTACTGCAATGAAGAATAGTTATTTGATCTGCGGGTAGATGTTTTTTTAAAATTTGATATGCGGCTTCAACTTCTTCTAAATTACACATGCCAGTGGACATAATGACCGGTTTGTTTTTTTTGGCAATTTTCTCAATATAAGGCGCATTGGTTACTTCTCCCGACGGTATTTTAAATAACTCAATGCCCAACTCATCTAATAAGTCAATACTTTCTAGGTCAAATGCCGTAGATAAAAATTTAATGCCCTTATTCCGACAATAATTGATTAGCTCTTCATGTGCTCTTTTGTCCAACTCCAATTTTTTGAGCATCTTAAATTGTGATTCCTCAATACCAGAATTTTCTGTTTGATAATTTGCTTGTGCCGCATCCGGACTGACAAGGTTTTCTGTTTTGAATGTTTGAAACTTGATGTAATCTACACCGGCATTTACAGCAGTATCTACAAGCTTTTTTGCCATATCAAGGCTGCCATTATGGTTGACGCCTGCTTCAGCTATGATAATAACATTAGTCATTTTTTTCTGGCAGGATTTCCAACATATGTGCCGGGTTCAGTAATATCTTCTACAATCACAGCGCCTGCACCTATTATGACATGATCACAAATGCTTAATCCATGGTTGATAACGGAGTTCGAACCAATAAAACAATCTTCTCCGATAGTCACTTTTCCATTTACCACGGCCGAAGTAGAGACATGTGTGTGTGATCCAATCACTGCGTGATGCTCAATTAAGGCATTGGTATTTATAATGCAGTTTTGTCCGATCACCGCTTTTGCATTGACTATGGCGTGATGAAAAATCATTGATCCGATTCCAACAGAAGCATGTTTGGAAACATACGACCGATCAGCACCAATTGCAGGAATTTTATACCCCAGGGCTTTAATACTATGAAAAAGGTGTTTTCTGATTTCTGGCGATTTAATTTGACCCACTGTAACGATAGCGTAGTCGGCCTTTCCAGTTAATGTTGCCAGATCACGGTCTTTTCCAATAACCGGATACGACACCACTTCACTTCCTACTTCAAGCTGCTCATCTACAATACCAACGATTTTGTATTCATTCGTAGACTCAATGACATCAATACTGGATTCACAGTGTCCACCACCACCAATTAATATGATCTTATGTTTAGCCATTAAGTCTTGAACTACTTGTAATATTTATGGTTTTATCTTCTGCTTCTGTTGAATTACTCAGATTGCCTTTGGGGCATTGTGAAAACATTGGTAAGGTGTGCAATAACTTCCAAACGGGCCGGCACATAATACCTGCTGCATTCAAATTTTCTAAGAACTCTACTTTCTTTTCTTTTGATTCTACTTGAATAGCATTCAACCAATAATTGCTATTTGCTTGGCCAATTTCATCTAGGAGATCAATATCGTCAATTTCCTGAAAGAATTGTTTATAGGCCTCATGGATTTGCCGTTTATCTTCAACAAATCTATGTAGTTGTTCCAGTTGAGCACATATCAAGGCTGCATTGATATTTGGCATACGGTAATTGTATCCAATATAATCGTGCTCATAATTATACGTATGCGGAATTTTAGCTTGTGTTGATAAATGATGAAGATGCTTTCCTAATTCGATATCATCTGTTAAAATTGCTCCGCCCCCACCTGACGTTGCTATTTTGTTTCCATTAAAGCTTATAGCTCCTAGTTTACCAAATCTACCTGTGTGTTGCCCCTTGTATGTGCTACCTAATGATTCTGCTGCATCTTCGATTAGAACAATGTTGTATTCGTTACAGATTTCAGCGATTTCATCAATGCGCAAGGGTAAGCCAAATGTATGCATGGGTACACAGGCTTTGATCCGCTTTCCGGTTTCTCTGTTAAAACATTCGCCATTGCGCATTTCAGCAATTTCTTCCAGTCGATCCTTTAATTTTTCAGGAGACATTCCAAGGGTGTCCGCATCTATATCAATGAAATGTGGGGTGGCTTTTTCATACACGATAGCGTTACAGGTAGCAATAAATGTCAATGACTGAGTGAGCACTTCGTCATCTTGTTTTACCCCAGCACCAACAAGTGAAAGATGAAGAGCTGCAGTACCATTCGATACCGGAATTGCATAGGCTGCGCCTGTCATCTCACACATCATTTTGGCAAACCGATCTACAAATTCACCAACGGATGATACAAAAGTGGTATCAATGCATTGTTCCAGATATTTCTTTTCGTTACCAATAAATCGGGGCTCATGCATAGGAATAAAACCATCCGGACGATCGTACATTTCCCTGATGTATGCCGCTAATTCATTATACATTATAGATGTCAGCTTTATATTGCCTTACATTCGAACTATCTGAAAACCATTCAATGGTTTTGTCTAAACCTGAACCGAGGTCGTGTTCCACCTTCCAGTTGGTATGTTTAAGTATTTTACTGTTATCGCCAAAAAGTCTGTAAACTTCAGATTTTTCAGGTCTTATCCGATCTTTGTCCTGAGTAATTTTTGCCCTTGGGTTGATCTTTTCAATTAGCGTTTCTGCAATTTCCTGCATAGAAACTTCTGAGTTTGTGGCAATATTGCAATGTTCACCAATAAGTGTATCTGCTTTTGCAATTTCGATAAAGGCTTTAGCCGTATCCTTTACAAAAAGCAAATCTCTGGTAGGAGTGAGATCTCCCAGTTTTATTTCTTCCATTCCATTTACCAACTGTGTGATAATAGTGGGAATAATAGCTCGTGCAGATTGTCTTGGACCGAATGTGTTAAAAGGTCTGACTATAGTAATTGGTGTATTAAATGATCTATAAAATGATTCCGCTATACAATCCGCACCTATTTTTGAAGCTGAATAAGGTGATTGTGGTTGTTTCGGGTGATCTTCATTGATGGGCACGTATTGAGCTGTACCGTAAACTTCTGATGTCGAAGTTACTAATACTCTGGATACATTTAGCTTTCTTGCCGCCTGAACCACGTTCATGGTGCCCGTGACATTGGTGTCAATATAAGATCCGGGCGAATAATAGGAGTAAGGTATAGCTATTAGTGCTGCAAGATGATACACAACATCACAATCCTGCATAGCCGTTTCTACACCATGATAATCCCGAATGTCTCCGGTGAATATTTCGAGTTTATCCAATAAATCATTTGGAAAGGTGTCTAACCATCCCCAAGAATTGAATGAGTTGTAGTAGCAGAAAGCTTTAACCGAATGTCCCTGGTGTACCAGTTCTTCAACCAAATGACTGCCAATAAAACCATCTGCACCGGTGACAAGTACTTTTTGTTTTGACATAATAAAAGATCTCCACCAAAATTAGCAAAATACCAGAGAGGATTAAGATGTCTTTTAAATTATCTGATGAGCGATATATTTCCTTTTTGAATTACCTGTTCACCATTTAGGAGACTTCCTTCTAAAACATAGACAAATACGGCAGCATTAAGTGCTTTACCATTCCAAGTTCCATCCCAGCAAATATTAGGGCTGTTGACCTCAAATACTTTTTCTCCCCAACGATTGTAAACGGTAAAAACCATGGACTTCATGCAATCACTGTAAACGCATAGCACATCATTTTCTCCGTCATTATTCGGTGAAAATGCAGAAGGCACAAACACATCTCCACAGATGATCTCTACATCAATGATAACACAATCCGTGTTTTTACAACCATTGGTATCGGTACCTTCAACACAATATACTGTTTGATACATAGGGCAGGCCTCAGTGATTTGACAGTTATCACAGGTAAGGTCAGTATCCGGTGTCCAGGTGTATGTGTCTGCGCCTATTGCGGTTAAAGTAATACAATTGGGGTATAATATTGTGGTATCCTGAATGGTCATAACATTTGGTGGGACAAGGATCTGAACCAAAATCGAATCTGTTTGTGTGCAGCCATTAGCATCTGTTACGGTCACTGAATGCATAGCCGAATCAAGGTTGTTTACGATTTCAGTTGTTTGTCCGGAAGGCATCCAAAAATAAGTGAAACTACCTGTACCACCTGAAACCATTACACTTGCAGATCCAGGATTTGGCGAACATCCATGATTTGCAGTTAGTGTGGTAGTAATTTCCGAGGGTTCGTATACTGAAACTGTACCTGTAGCCACACATGAGCCATCAGTAACAGTAACAGTATATGTGCCAGCACTGAGTCCAGAAGCTGTCGCAGAAGTTTGTCCGGTCGGACTCCATGAATACGTTTGTCCGCCAGTAGCTCCTGCAACCGTTACAACAGCTGTACCATCCGAAAGGCCATAACAGGATATATCGGTTGATGACGTACTCAATTGCAAGTCAATAACGGTTATCGTTTGTGTACTTGATTGTTCACATCCTGGGGATCCAACTGTGTACGTGATATCTTGTGTTCCGAAAAATGGATCAAAAATACTCCCAGTTACTCCGGTTCCTGACCAGGTTCCACCGGTATCACCAGTTATTTGCCCGGTTAAGTTAATAGGAGCATCTGAGGCGCACATGCTAAGTGTTGTCCAGGATGGATTACCGCCACTTCCAATCGTAATGGTTTGCGTGGAAGTCTGTTGACAGGACCCTGATCCAACGGTATAGGTTATACTCTGAGTTCCGACAGAGGGGTCAAAATTACTTCCGGTGATGCCAGTTCCTGACCAGGTTCCTCCCGTTGTTCCAGAAATTGCAGTGTTGAGATCAAAGAGGGGAGAGGCCGTGCAAAGTCCGGTAGGAGGTGTCCAGGACGCACTAGGATTAGATGTGACAGTAATGTCCTGTGTATTGCTGTCGTTACAAGGGGGACTGCCTACCGAATAGGTAACTGATACTGGACCACTTAGACCAGTAGGGTCAAATGTACTTCCTGTAACTCCGGTCCCTGACCAGACACCTCCGGGATCACCAGTAATCAGTATTGACAGATCAATCGGTCCGTCTGCTTCACAAATAACGCCGGGATTTGTCCAACTGGCGTTCGCAGTTGAGGTAACAGTAATAATAATACTGTCAGCAATTGTCCCTCCACAAGTATTGTTCAATTCATAAACAATGGTGTGATTTCCGACTCCGGCAACAATGGGATCAAACGCACCGGTGCTGGGATTTATAATACCATTTCCACTCCAAATGCCGCCGGGAGAAGCCGCAGTAAGTGTATCAGCCATGGCATTTGAACAAAAAGGCCCGGCAGGGTCAATACTTGGATCAAATGTGTTGCCAAAGCTGATCAAATCAATGCCCATTCTCAGTGCACCTGCAGGGTCTGCAGTATCAAAAAACTGGTTTGCATCATCATCCCACGGCAGGAATTTTATTATATGCGAGGTTGCCGTTGCAGTAAATGTTACTGAACGGATCTCCCATACCAGGTTATTACTGTTAAAGGGTAAATTACTCGTTGAAACAGCAGAAGTTCCGATCAAGGTGTTGTCAAAATATACCCTCCACGAACCAGAAGTATCTATGGCATTTTGTTGTTTCACGACAGTTTGGTAAAAGGTTATCGTGTAAGAATTACCAATGGTAAAACCATTTACGGTTTGCATGATGCCCTCGTGGTTGAAGAAAGTACCACCGTCAAGGTGTAAACCTGAACAAAATGTGGCACAGGAATAAGGATTTCCGTTCATACCGCCCGGAACATTGGGCCCCATAGTATCAAAAATATCAACAGTTGCATTAATAGCACCGGATGCCTGACTTGCAGGATCTGTATCGGGTACATTTTGCCATCCCGTTGGAACACTATTGGTTCCCACAGGCCCATCCAGCTCCCCATTGCTAAAAGTTTGTGTTAAAGCAGCAAAGGAGAGTAGCAGAGAAAAATACGTACTGCAAACTTTGAATTTCATCTCAATTGTGGTACAAAGTAGACGAAATTAGGGATTAAAAGGTGTGTTTGTTAAAGCTTGAGCATCAATTATTAAACTTGTTTATGTGATTAAAAATCTAAGTTTTAAAAATACAACCTCGTTTAAAGATTTATTTTAGGGCAAAATTCAGGGATGGGAATCATTCAAAGGCAAGCTTTACGTAATACTGTTATTAATTTTATTGGAGCAATTTTTGGCAGTATTACCCGTATATCAATGTCTTTGCTGATAACGGAGGCACAGATAGGGCTTTTAACCTTACTTGATGCAATTTCCGGAGTTTTCTCAATAGTATTCAGCTTTGGTTTTGAGCAAATACTGGCTAAAATGTTCCCACGATTTAGGGATGATAAAAACGGGCATCATGGGTTTTTGATGTTTGGAGTGCTATTATCACTCACCGGAATTTTAGTGAGTAGTGTATTATTTTTCTTTTTTGAGGACCTGTTTTTAAGTGATAACGAAGGCACGAATAAGATTTTCAGGTCATTTTCATTCCTTGTATTTCCATTGATTTTCTTTCGCATTGTATTCAGAAATTTGGATGGTTATGCCAAAATGCTTTTTAATACCGTTATAGGTGTCTTTCTGGAGTCCTTTTTAAGTAAGATGGTTCTGGCCATGGGAATGGTTGCATTTTTCTTAAGTTGGATTGATTTTGATCAACTGGTATATGTCTTTGTGTTGAACTTCTGTATTCCCGGTTTGGTAATAATTTTTTATGCATTTCTCAAAACGAAGAAAATAACGTTGCCTCATAAAGATTTGATAGCTCGGGAAGAAAGAAAGAACATAGGAGAGTACATTCTCTTTGGCATCTTATTGGGGACGTCTGGTTCCATCATTTTATACATAGATAGTTTAATGGTGAATAAAATGGTCTCTATGGAGGCATTAGGTGTTTACAGCATTTTGTTTTTTGCGGCCAGATTGCTCGTAATTCCGGCAAAGGCCATCAATCGAATCTCAACAGTTATTATTGCAGAATCCTGGAATAACAAGGATATTGATAATATACAATCCGTTTACGAAAAAAGTTGTTTAAATCAATTGCTAATTGGAGCATTTATGTTTGGAGTAGGTTGGGCGTGTCTGGAACCTGTTCTTTCCTTATCACCTAATTTAATTGGGTATGCAGAACACAGTTTTATATTTTTCTTTCTTGGATTGGGCTTGGTTGTAGAGATGGCTACCGGTGTCAACACTTCCATTATTGCAACTTCTACCAAATTTAAGTGGAACACGTATTTTGGTTTCGCACTGGCCATTTGTGTCGTCCTCTTTAATCTAATTTTTATAACCTTGTATAATGTAGAAGGAGCAGCCTTGGCCTCTATGTCAGCAATGATTCTTATCAACTTTCTGAGATGGTTGTTCATTTACAAATCATTTAAATTACAACCCTTTAACAGACGATTTTTTGTTGCGGTATTGCTCTCTGTTGCATTTATTTTATTGTGTCATTTTATTGATTTTGATTGGTCAGCTGTACAGAAAATTGTGATCTATGGAGCCGGGCTCACCATTCTCTTTTGGGGAATTATCATTGCAACTGGTTTATCACCGGATATTAATCAATGGCTTAAAAAGATGAAAGACACCTACTTAACAAAGTCAAATAACCGGGAGGATAAAGGGGAATAATTTTCTGTACTTTTACCACATTTATCAGAGAAGAATGATTACACCTGACATACGAACTTTTATTGAGCAAGCACATTGTGTAGTGACGGGAGGCGCTGGGTTTATAGGATCAAACCTGGTGGAGGAATTATTGCAGCTTAAAGCCAGAAAAGTTGTTGTGTTGGACGATCTTTCTACCGGATTTCAGGAAAATATTAAGGAGTTTCAAGAGCTTGAAAATTTTGAATTTGTTGCCGGAAGTATCACGGATTATGAAGTCTGTACAAAGACTTTTGAAGGTGCAGATATTGTATTTCAAATGGCTGCATTGGGAAGCGTACCCAGAAGCATAGATAATCCGGGAAAAACTAATGCCGTTAACGTCACAGGGTTTTTAAATGTGCTCAATGCGGCAAGGATGTGCAAGGTAAAAAAGGTGGTGTATTCATCTTCGTCTTCGGTTTACGGGGATGATGAGCATTTACCGAAAGTTGAGCATTTAACGGGAAATCCATTATCACCTTATGCTGTAACAAAGAAAGCAAATGAACTTTATGCCCGTGTGTTCAGTGAAATATACGGTATGGATATCGTTGGGTTGAGATATTTTAATGTTTTTGGCCCTAAACAGAGCGTTAAAGGACCGTATGCCGCAGTTATTCCAATCTTTATTGAAAATTTACTGAACAAACGAACTTGTTACATTAATGGTGATGGAAATATTTCCAGAGATTTCACGTATGTTCAAAATGTAGTAGAAGCAAATATCTGTGCTGCTTATGCTCGTTTTGACAACCCTGACGATCGCGTACTAAACGTAGCTATGGGAGAACAACTTTCCCTGAATGATTTATATGCCATTCTTGAAGAAGAAATTCAAAGTGGATTAAGTCCTATACACCGTGAACCGCGTTTAGGTGATATCCAATCCAGTCAGGCTGATATTTCAAAAGCAAAAAAACTGATCGGATATCAACCTAAATACCCACTAAAAGAAGGGTTAATAAAAACGATTGAGTGGAATAGAAATGCCGTGCTTAATAGTTAAAGCCTAATATCAGTTCTTTTTGAATAATCTCCTTTCCATAAGGCCAAATTGACTCGAACAAAGTTCTAATATGTAGGTTCCCTTACTGAGATTCTCTATTCCTATGCTCGTGCTTGTACCCATAAATTGATCTGAATCTATCAGCTTTCCACTAATATCATATATATGATAAACTGTAGAGTAGTGGGTAATTCCTGAAAATTGAATATTCAACACATTTGTGGTCGGATTGGGGAAGATATTAACTTCAAAATCAGTTGGGTTATTGAAGTTGAGTGCACATCCGGTAATTTCGTTGAAGAGAGAATCAACTTCCTGTACTGATAATAATTTACTGTATAGTCTATAATCATCAAGGTCTCCGCTGTAATGCGGAATTCCTCCGTTACAGTTCGCACCAGTTGAAGACAGTATTCCACCAATTCCTGTGTGAGCCGTTCCGTCTTGAATTTCACTTGTTGTCCCATTAGAGGCTTCTTCGGTAATTATCTGAGGTTGGTTATCAAGAAACATCTGAACTCTATCAATTCCATTGTTTGAGTCTATTGTACCGTCATAAATAATTACAATGTGATGCCAGTTTGAATCTGCAATAATTGTACTACCTTGAACTACCATATAATTGGATCCTTGTAAGTCACTCGCAAAATAAAAAGAATAAAAACCGGATTGATTTATTTCAGCACCGAATTCTCTTTGGCTTTCACTGCAGGGTGCATGAGCGTATTTTACAAACATAGGAGCACTACCATTAGCTATACCGCGTGTATTGAACCAAAAAGATATGCTAAACTGAGCATCAGGTCCTGTAATGAACGAGTCAAAACTATCCCCAAGAGAAATATTTGAAGATGAATTGGGATCAAAGTTATAAGCTGAATTCTCACAACCGAAACGATCTGAAGTCAAATTAGCACTATTCACTACACCATTTATTCCTCCAACATCTGCAACAGCATTTCCATTATTAAAATAAAATTGTGCTTCAAGACCAACATTGAGTTGAGAATAAATCTGACTACTAAAGAGCAAGAATATAGGTAGAATTAGTTTTGGGGACATACCAAAAATGTTACTCATTAAAGATAAGAAAAAAATGTCAGTTAAGGTAAGTTAACACTTCATACCTTCAGGACCATTGCCTGATTTCTGCTGTTTTTGTTTGTTTTTGAAGTATTTTTTACGGGCTTTGTCGTACTGTTTACGGTTCATTTTTCGTTGTTCTAAAAACTCTTCCGTTGGTTCAAGCGGCCAATTTTCAGCTTCTTGTTTTTCCTGTTCAGTCATGAATGACTTATCTTTTTTCTCTGGAGGAGAAGTTTCATCTCCAAACTCATCAAAGTAATGTTCTTCCACCAGCATTCCGTCTTTGTATGTGGCCCGGTATTTAATAGTGTTTTTCTCTGTGTCGTAATACTCTTCGAATAATCCATGCCTGACATTGTCTTTGTAATTTTCAACGGTCCACTGTCGGTTATCTTTTGGGTAAAACCTTCTGAATTCTCCTTCCCGGCAACCATTTTCATGATTTTCTTCGTAAAACAAATTACCGTTTTCATAATAATAGCGCGATAATCCTTCTTTCTTACCCTTGACAAACTCCTGCTCCGATTCAACTAAACCATTGCTGAAGTAGGTGATATATTTACCATCCCATTCACCATTTTGGTACATAATCTCCTTTTTCAAGGTATTATTGGGATAAAACTCTTGTTTTTTGCCGTGTAGTTCCCCATTTTTCCATGTTTCAATCTTTTGCAAACTTGAATCCGGGAAATAATACCGTGACTCGCCATCTTCAGCACCGTAGACATAAGTTTTCTCCCATTTTAAGCTGCCGTCTGCACGATACAGTTTCCAGGTCCCATGTTCTTTACCCATACCTTCGACATCATGTGAACGGATCAGCTGTGGTTCGCCATTTTCATACCAAATAGTATCCTGTCCCCATGGTTTCCCATCCTGATACGTCAAATACATTTCAAGATTTCCATTGATGTGACAAACCTTGCAACTCCCTGTATAAGGTTTCCCTGATTTTGAATGCATAACGGCATTTTGATCCTGGTCAAAATATACCGTACCGTTACAATCCGGCGCCATAAAAAATCGACGGTCTCTGCATTTGAGAATATTGTCTTTTTCTTTCTTTTTTGACGGATTGATTTCCTCTAGCTCTTGTGAGTAGGAGAGTGTAGTAGTTAGTGCAACAATTAAAATGGCAATAGTCTTGTTCATATAGTTGGTCTAAAGGATTGGTCCTTTAATGTAATAATTCCTCGCAATTATTATGCCTTATTGTCCCTCCGAATTGAGATGTTTTTTCAGAATTTCTAGAAATTCTTGAGGAATTGAAATCTTTTTTCCTTCCGCGTAATTCATACAAACAAGGATAGATTCCCCTTCAGCCCTTACTTCACCTGTTTGATTTTTCACCTTGTAAGAAAGTGTGAAACTACTGTCTCCGATATGTGTACACTCCACTTCGACACTGAGTTGATCGGTTAACAGGCCCGGACTATGATATAGAATCGTATTTTTCTTTAGGATGATACCTTTCGCTTTCCAGTCCCAGTCATAACCTAATTGACTGACAAAAAAATACATCCTACCAGATTCAAAATAATGAAGATAAACGGCATTGTGAATGTGACCAGCAATGTCACAATCGGCAAATCTTACCTGAACCGGAGCTTTTATCATTTGTCCAGTTTTTCGAATTCGGAATTGTTACTTCTGTATTCAGGAACAAGAGATTTCATGAATTTTACAATCTCCTCATTGTTTTGATATTCAAAGAGCATAGCTAATTCAGAAATTTGAGAGGAGATATCATCAAAATCGTATTCTCTTACTTTGGCTACGAGTATCTGTGGGTGATGTGTGGGTATTGTGTTTTCTTCATTTGTAAGCAGTTCTTCATAAAGTTTCTCACCCGGACGAAGTCCTGTTATTTTAATCTCAATATCTTTCCCTTCTTCGAGTCCACTCAGTTTGATCATCTTTTTAGCAAGGTCATAAATCTTCACAGATTCTCCCATATCAAAAACATAAATCTCACTTCCATTCCCCATAACTTCTGCTTCAAGTACAAGTGCTACCGCCTCTGGAATTGTCATAAAGAATCGCGTAATGTCCTTATGGGTTACTGTTAGAGGTCCTCCGGTTTCAATTTGTCTTTTGAAAAGAGGAATAACTGATCCGTTCGAGCCTAGTACATTTCCAAATCTCGTAGTGATAAACCGCGTATTACCTATTTTATTTGCAGATTGAGCATAGATTTCGGCAATTCGCTTGGAGCATCCCATTACATTTGTAGGGTTAACAGCTTTGTCTGTAGAGATTAGAACAAATTTATTCACGTTAAATTCCACTGCAAGATCCACCAGGTTTTTAGTGCCCTGTACATTGGTAAGAATGGCCTCTGATGGATTGTCTTCCATTAATGGAACATGTTTATAAGCGGCCGCATGAAAAACTATGTCTGGTCTGAAAGTGTTAAATACATTTTCTACTCGCTGGATATTTCGGATGTCCGCAATTACGGCCTCAGTAAGTTCAAATACCCCTTTCTCCTTCAATTCCATCTGAAGGTTATATAACGGCGACTCAGACTGATCTAACATGATTACTTTTTCAGGTTGATAACCAGTAAGCTGTCGTACAATCTCACTTCCAATACTACCTGCCGCTCCAGTTACTAAAATTTTCTTTCCTTTAAATTCATTAAAGAGCTTAGCTGAGTCCAGTTTGATAGACTCCCGCCCTAATAAATCTTCAATTTTAATAGGTTTGATTTGCCCGGTTGTAAACTCTCCATTGATCCATTCGGTTGGTAAAGGAACGTTGAGAATTTCAACATTATGAGCAAGGCAGGATTCAATCACCTTCCTTTTGTTGCCTTTGTCAGGATCTTTGATAGAAACTATTAGGCGCTTTACATTATGAGTTTCAATCACTTTTTCAAGTGAGGATGTATGGTAGATTTTTAAACCTTCAAGTGACTTGCCGAGTTTATTTTTGTCATCATCAATAAAACATACAATCTTACCGGCTAGCTTTGCCTCTTTTTCTACGGTATGCTTCGTAATTAAACCGTAAGTTCCAGCACCATAAATAACGGTTGGAATTTGATCTTTATCCCTTTTTAGTCCTTCCATGTAAAGCAGCTTAACTACAAACCGAAATACGAGAAGAAAAGAAATACAAACAAAGTATTCTACGATTATAACTGAGCTAGGGAATAAAAAGTAATCACCAAAAAACCTGTGTTTAATAAAGGATACTGCAATAATGGCCATTGTTCCCAGCGTAGTAGAGAATATTACACGCTTAACATCCGCAGATGCTGTGTGCCGTATCATACCACTATGAATTCGAAACGCAAGAAACATAGATCCCCGAATGGCAATGTAAATAGGCAATCCTGAAATAAAGATGTCGTACTCTTGATCAAAGGGGATGTTAGCGGTGTCGAAACGAACCATATACGCAACAAGCAAAGCCAATACGGCAATGCCTAAATCCATCAAAAATATGATCCATCTAGGGAAATTCTTAGTTGGTAAGCGCATATAGAATAGCCATTTTCTAACTACTAATACGTGCGAAATTAAAAAAGGATAGGGGATTATTCTAACTTTTCGAGACGAAGTGATTCTTTTTGTGTTTTTGAATTTATAACGATTAAATAGCTACCTGATTGATATGCAGTTAAGTCAATTACAATTTCGTGCCTTCCGGTTTGTAATTTTCCGTTATAAATATCTTTCACCATTTTTCCACTGATAGCATATAAATATATATTGAAGATATTGCTTTGGTTCACATTAATCACAATCGTGGCTTTTTCATTACTTGTTTTTGTATTAAG
>JABURP010000005.1 GCA_014762645.1 Crocinitomicaceae bacterium | reverse complement strand
CGTAATTTGTACTTGCTGCGCAAGCAACAAATTACTAGCTTTAGCCAAACGTTAGGTACCATTCGATTTGGCTAAATATCTTGATCAAATATTAGAACCGTTAGAGCAACTAAAAACTGAAGTAAACGGAAAATTGACTCATAAGGAATCGAGTTGGTACAACGGAAGAGCTTATTTCCCCTATCACATTATAACCTTAACTTCTGACAATGCGATTTTAAGTTATGAATACAGGGTTTCTGATTTTTCTAAAAGTAACTTCATGAACCCAGATGACGAGAAGGACCGACACAATTTTACCTTCGAATCCATATCAAAAAATGAAACAAAATCATACAAGGCAACGATACGAACCACTTATTCTTTGTTCAACAGAAAGCGAAAACCAGTATTCAAAATATCCTGCAAAGACTCGAAATTTTCTCGATTTCTAAAAACTTTATCTATTCTGGAAGATTACTATGATAATTCATTAAATAGCTCAGAGTTTGAACCTGTAATTTATGTCAGGAGTAAAAACGGAAGGACTACTGTAAACATTTATTTCATGTTACCGTGTTTTGAAATTGATATAGTTCGTCAAACTTATCTGCTGTCAGAAGCAATCATGAAGTTTTGTGATGCAGGGGTAGAAAACGCTACCTAACATAATAGGTAAAGTTCATGTCCGACTCTCTGGCCACGCTTTTCCCTCCCAGTACGTGTACATATCCGGGCTTCCATCACTCGGTCGGACAAACCAGAGTCCGGGGTTCTGGCCACCACACATCAAGACGGCATAAATGCCTAACTTTACCCAAACGTTATGGTTTATTAACGATAAAAGCGTGAAGAATTTTTTCTACTTTTCAATCTTATGTAGTGTGTTTTCAATCATCACTTCCTGCAATAATTCGACAAATAGTCCTATTAAATCTGATGTACTGAACGAAAAAGAGTTTCTTTCAACCATAATTTCGAATCGTACATCCCCTGACACTTTAAAGCAAATTGACCTTCAAACTTCTCTATTCTGTAATTGCTATAATAATTCTCAAGACACATTAGAAAATGCATATAAAAGATTCATTCTTTGTACAGAATTAATGGACAGGCAACTGTTTGACAGAGCATATTATGACCCTCTAGTTTTTGGCCTAATTTACTTAAAAAACAAAGAAGCTATTTGCTATTCAAGCGCACTAATACTGACAGAAGATGAAATCCCTATTGTTGAGTCGGAAAATGCAAATTATTGTGACTTCGAAGAATATGAATTTTGGCTGGCTTTCGAAATTAGAAGGAACTATAATCTATCTGTTGATAAATATATCAACGCCTCAGTGAGATTACTGGATAAACCATGGTAGAAAACAAACCATAACATAATACCTAAAAATCATGTCCACCCTTTGGCCGCCCTTCTCTCTCCCATTTGCGTGTCCAGTATCCTGGGGTGCCATCACTCGGTCGGACAGCCAGTATCCGGGGTTTTTAGCCAGCGCACCTCACGCCGCAATAAATTGCTATTTTTAGGCAAACGTTAGCTACAATTGGAGTTATCTGAATCTGATAGAATATTAAATTGGCTGAAAGCAGGAATTTGTCAGGCACCTAATAGTTTGACAGAAATGTTTTATTTCGACAGCAGCAAGAATTTGTTCTTTTCGCTACTCGCTACGGACTATATGATGCTGGATGAAGATTTAAACTTCGCAGATGGACTCCAATCAACATACAGCGATCGAGAAGCAGAAGAACTTCTGCAGTTCATAAGAAAAGTTGAGGGAAAAGACCCTAATATTATTAACATACCAAGACTTACGGAAGCTGAACGCATAGAATTGTTAGATGATTTTCTTGCGCAGGTTAGCTCAACTGAAGAGGTAGAACAAATCCTTGAAGACAGTAAACTTGGAATTAAATCTAAATTCAATCGGAAATTTGAAGTAAATGGAAGCGAACGGACTAAAGAACTTTGGTTTTTTCATAGTCAAGAATTACTTCACTCCAAGGCTATTTCATTTATTGAATCGAATGGAATTTTGATTGATAATTGCTCAATTTGGGACGTGCAACCTCAAGGTTCATTCACTATAAAAATTGATCAGGAAAAGGCAACTTCAGAGCCACCAGAAAAGTCAGAGGACAAGAAGTGGTGGCAGTTCTGGAAGTAGAAAACTGTAGCTAACATAATACCTAAAATTCACGCCTGCCTACCGGCAGGTAGGTCCGACACTCTTCCACCCACAAAAGCGCCCAGTAGCGTGTACATAACCGGGCGGCCTCCCACGGTCGGACAGCCAGTATCCGGGGTTTTTGGCCTGCACACTTCGCGTCGCAATAAATTGCTAATTTTAGGCTAACGTTAGGTTTCATTACAGTTTTACATAATGGCAGCAAAATCAATTATTTCAATTGTCATAAATAATCTACTTTCCGCTGGACTTATTTTAACTATCGGATTTCTGATCTATTTTTTTGGATTTGATTTACCTAAGGCAGAGTCTAAATCCATTATCATAATTGTGCCTCTTATTATTCTACCAATTTGTCTTTTATTGTTAGTAGGAAAAACTATATTTTACTTAATTAAAAAAATCAAAATTCCATTTACAATCTACATCCTTTACGGACTGGTTGTCTTGTTATTCATTTTCGTTTTCGGAAAACACTTAGATTCTATATTCTATGCAATAGCTGTTGGAATTTCAGCCACTATGCTCATTCTGAATCTCTTTGAAGTTTTCAATCAGAACAGGAAACCAATGATTGAAAAATACTAGGTAGAAAACGTAACCTAACATAATAGCTAAAGCTAAGCGTCCTACGCTTGTCCAGCTCACTTGCTCCCATTTGCTTGTACATATCTTGGTTTGGCCACAGCACGTAGGACGCGCCCAGAGTCCGGGGTTTGGCCTGCACACTTTCGCACGTAATTTGTACTTGCTGCGCAAGCAACAAATCACTAGCTTTAGCCAAACGTTAGCTGTAATTAACGATATGACTCTAGAAAGGGAAGAAATCTTAAAACTAAATCAACTTTTTACGGAATTCTTGATCCAAGTGCAAGAAGCCGCTTATGAAGTTTCTGATGGAATTGATTCCTCACCTTTTGATTCACAGCAATCTCTAAAATATTTCGGAGGAAAAACATATAAATCAGATGCAAATTCCTCTGAAGACTATTTAATTCACATTGCTGAATCGCTTGAAAAACTTCGAATAGAACTTAGCCAAGATTCTTTACTAATTATGGGGGACTATCCCACTCCTTGGTTATCTCAAAAAAATGATTACCCCCCAGTCGCAAAGGCTCTAAATTATCTGGAAACGATTATTTCAGAGTCATTTTCAGGCGGCTTCAAGCTAAAAGGAAAAGAACTTATCGAATTTATCCCAAATCTGTTCTGGATTACAAGATGTAATGCTAGTTTGCCCACAACTTACATGTGTTTTGTTAATTCAAAAACTATCTTATCTCTTTGCAAATACGGAATTCTGCACTTGGAATTTTATGATGAGGCTGAAGCGGTTCTAATCAAAGACTTCTTGAATAAGTACGGGTTTTCTGAAACATCAACTTGCAATGATCCTGTAAATTTTGACTCATTCCAAGGACGTGAACTAAATATGTTGTAGAAAACTACAGCTAACACAATAGGTAAAGCTCACGCCCGACCCTTTGGCCACGCTTTTTCCACCCATCACGTGTACATTACCGGGCAGCCATCACGGTCGGACGCTCCCATTATCCGGGGTTTGGCCATCTCACTTCGCACGTAATTTGTATTTGCTGCGCAAACAACAAATCACTAGCTTTACCCAAACGTTGTATGTAATTGCGGTGTTGGCATGGCATTGGGAACCAATTTGATTCAGG
>JABURP010000124.1 GCA_014762645.1 Crocinitomicaceae bacterium | reverse complement strand
TGGCTTTGACAATTGCTTTACTGGTATAACGTTTAAAGTCTCCTAATATCTGTTCAGGTTTAAGATCTCCTATACTTCTGAACACCAGATGAACATGATTAGTCATTATGCACCAGGCATAAATTTCCATTCCTTTATTATTCTGGCAATACTCAAGACTGTCAACAACTATATTTTTATACTCATTTCTGGTAAATACATCCAACCAATCTACCACAGCAAAACTTACAAAGTAAGCACCTTCTGGATTATGGAACTTGTAATTCCTGCTCATTATTTGACCTTAATACCAGCCAAGATAATTAAATTTAGTTTCCGCTTTTGATTTGAATACTTGAATACAATTCAGCATACCACGCGATACAATCGCGCGGCAGCGGGGGGAATAAAATTGTTTGTTAATTGAGTATTAACTTCAATTGGTTTCAAGTTGCTAAGGCTATTACCACGCGATACAATCGCGCGGCAGCGGGGGAGAAGGGGATAAATTTGAATAATTCGGAATTGCCTACTAGATTCAATACCCTAAATATTTGAAGCAGCAAAATACCTTGATCAAGCTTTTGCAGGACAGTATATTGGTGAACAAGAAACTACAGAACTGTTCATTCAAGGAGATATGGATGAAATCCGTAAATGGACTGAATCTATCTGGGTAGAATTTGCTTAAATGCAAGCATAGAAAGAGTGAGGATAAGGATACGGCATTTTAATTAGAAAACTTCTAAAAGTGATTACCCAAAAACCTAGGAAATTGAGCGTTTTAACCTAGAGTTCAGTAAATTAATACAAAATTTGTCTTTGATGAAACGGAAAAATTTGTAAATTGAGAGACCCTGAAATTTATGATTAAGACTATTCAGCGAATATTATCGGTAATTTTTATTTTAAGTTGCACTAACTCCAATTCTCAGGTTTTATATGAGAATTTATATCAGGATAGTGGAGCGTATGCAGGCTACAGTATTCAACCAACTTCAGACAACGGATATATTCTCAGTGGATTCTCCAATCCAACAGAGACGATTTTTGGGCAAGATGTTTTGTTGATGAAAATTGACTCTCTCGGAGAAGTTGTTTTCTGCAAAAATCTGGGAGATTCTGATTCAGATTATGGAAATGTCGCCATTGAAACTTATGATGGAGGCTATTTGGTAGCTGGTCGTATGGCAAGTTTTTCAACAAGCAGTAATGATTTTTATTATGCGAAAACAGATTTTAATGGAAATCTAGAATGGGAACACACCTTCGGAGGTACTGATGGAGATGCCGTTGAAGACGTACTGCAATCACCAATTGATAGTAGTTACTACTTCATTGGTAGATATGGAGGGTATCTGGCTATTTTTAATACAGATCAACTAGGAGATACTCTTTGGACGAAGGTCTATCAAGACACTGGATCATTTTATTCTATTGATTTTGCGTCTGATAATACTCTAATTCTATCAGGAACCAATTACTCTTCGTCGATTTATAAAGGTTTTGTAGCAAAAACAGATCTAAATGGAAATATTATTTGGACAGCAGAATTTTCAGGAGGCGGATATGAATACTTTTATGATTGTGAAGAACGTGCAGATGGAACTATTGTGGCTGTAGGGTATTCACTTGAAGATTCACCACCACCCCACACTGATGGAATTATCAGATATATAGATGCATCTGGAAACCTATTATCTTATGAAACATTTGGTGAAGGGCTTACAGATGGCTTCAAAAGTCTTTGTTTGACAGATGATGGTGGGCAAGTTACAGCAGGAATTAAGTATTATCCATCCGACCCAAGTAATCAGAGCCAAGTGTATGTTGTAAAGACAGATTCTACTGGTAATCTGATTTGGGAAACTGACTTTGGACAGGATCTTCCCGAAACAGAAAATGGGTGGAGCATTTGCAAAGGAACTGATGGAGGATACGTGGTATGTGGTCAAAAAACAGAACCGGGTGAAAGTTATGTTTATGTTATTAAATTAAATGAGTCCGGAAGTGTTGTTTCAATGAACGAGGTTCAGACTTCAGATCAATTGAACGTTTACCCAAATCCATTTACGGTCAAAACTACAATTCAATTTTCAAAACCGTTGAAGGAGCAATCTAACATTTTAGTGTATGGACTTTCAGGAGAAATTATATTCCAAGATGTACTAGAAGTAGGGACTGAAAAATACATATTGAGGAAAGAACATTTGACAGCTGGAATTTATATTATATCTGTTCAAAGTAGTCAAGCAATATTAACTCGTAAAATTATTATTAATTAACCTAAAATCTAATACTTATGAAACATTTAAAGAATCTTAACGGGATACTGTTAACGGTATTCACCAAAATCATTACTAAAACGTTGGCATTCCTTGTTATATGTATGGTTCAAAGACATTAGACTAAATTGAACAATCCAATTTTTGATATACTTTTATGGCCTATAAGTTAAGTATAATAGCAATTTAAGTCTACCGTACTTTTACGGTTTTTTCAGAAAAATCATGCTATATCCGGAAAATAGGTATTGATAGTTTTTACTCGCTCATTCAGCTTCTACATCTTCCTACTTCTCAAAAATCATTAATCATGTTTCATATCCAATTAGAAACTACAATGCTTTCACTGATTTATCACCTTTTAACTTGATACAGTTATTCTTAACTTTATGGCTACAAATATTGCGGCAATACGCCATGAATGAATGATGAATATAGAACTTAAATCAGTTATAACATGCCCCGAATGCGGGCACAAGAAAGAAGAAGAAATGCCTACGGATGCCTGCTCCTGGTATTACGAATGTGAAAACTGTAAGGCGATATTAAAGCCAAAAGAAGGCGATTGCTGTGTGTATTGTTCGTATGGTTCGGTTCCCTGTCCGCCTAAGCAGCAAGAGGGCGGTAGCTCATCCGATTGTTGCACATAATCCACCTTGAAACCAGTTAAAATATCAGACACAAAAAAAGCCGACACGAAGGCCGGCTTTGAAATCTATTATTTAGTGCTTTAATTATTCTCTTCCCAGTAGCATCATCACCCAGAACAATAGGTTTGCTATTGCGCCAAGTGCAGCAACTACGTAAGTCATAGCGGCCCATTTTAGGGCATCTTTGGCCATGGCATGTTCAGAATGTGTCACCACGCCGTTTTGGTCAATCCATGCAAGTGCTCGTTTACTGGCGTCAAATTCCACCGGTAAGGTAATTAAGGTGAATAAGGTAATTACCGATTGAGCTGCAATAATGATCCAGATTACTGTATCCATTGGGAATATCGAATACAAGGCATAACCTCCAAATATTGCCGCCATCACGATAATATTCATGATCATACCACTTGCATTTTGGACAGGAACCAGTTTTGACCGGAATTCCAAAGGTTTGTAGGCATTTGCGTGTTGAACAGCATGACCCACTTCATGGGCAGCTACCGCTGCTGCGGCTGCATTGGCCTGATGATATACCGCTTCACTCAGGTTAACCGTTTTTTTCATTGGATTATAATGATCCGTTAATTGTCCGTTTACCTGAATTACCTGAACATCATGTATCCCATTATCCGCAAGCATTTTTTCTGCGATTTCTTTTCCGGTCATCCCATTCATAAGTCTTGTTTTGGAGTACTTGGTGAACTTGCTTTTCAATACACTACTCACAATAAGACTAATGGCCATAAATACGAGTCCGATTAGCATTGGACCCCAGTACATACTTAAGATTGAATCTCCCATTGTTTATTCGTTGGTTTGTAATTATTAGTTATTTGTAATCATTTATATTGGTATTTTCGCAAATAACTTACCAAGTACAAATTTAATGGTGTTTTCTGCCATTATGACTTAAAAAAGGAAAAAATGATCATTGTTACCGGAGCCGCTGGGTTCATTTCGTCATGTTTAGTGATGGTTTTA
>JABURP010000062.1 GCA_014762645.1 Crocinitomicaceae bacterium | reverse complement strand
GGTATTAAACCGTAAACTATTTACGTCCTAAAAATATTCATAAACAAAAACAATTATTCTAAGGACTTCCTTCAAAGTCACCAAAATCTAATAACTCATCACTTACAACTCATAACTAAAAAAATTCCCCCACGCTCCTTTCGATTGTATTTTTAATTTCAATACTTAATTATATTTGTATAAGGCCCTAAAAACATGGGTTGACAATTTTTTTTACATGGGAAGAGCATTTGAATTTAGGAAAGCCAGAAAATTGAAACGGTGGGGACAGATGTCCAAGACGTTTACAAAGATTGGGAGAGAAATTACTAAAGCCGCTAAAGAAGGTGGACCTGACCCTGATGCAAATTCTAAACTGCGCGTACTAATTCAAAACGCAAAGGCCGTCAATATGCCGAAGGACAATATTGAACGTGCCATAAAAAAAGCCACAGATAAAAACACAGAAGATTGGGACGAGCGTGTCTACGAAGGTTATGCGCCTCATGGCATTGCCATTTTAGTGGAAACATTGACAGATAACCCAACGCGAACTGTTGCCAACGTCCGTGCGGCCTTTAATAAGTGTGACGGAAGCCTCGGAACAAGCGGAAGTGTAGAGTTTTTATTTGAACGAAAGTGCATGTTCAAAATAGAAGCAGGTGATATTGACCCCGAAGAGTTTGAACTGGAAATGATCGACTACGGAGCAGAAGAAGTTGACCTGGACGAAGAAGAAAATGAGATTATCATATACGGACAGTTTGAGGATTTTGGCAACATTCAAAGCGCGCTGGACGAACGTAACATTGAGATCAAAGAAGCCAATCTTGAGCGCATCCCTATGGATACAAAATCCCTTTCTTCAGAACAAGAAGAGGAGGTGAACAAACTAATTGAACGCCTGGAAGAAGATGATGATGTACAGCAGGTGTTTCATACCATGGGATAAGTAAAATAAAAAAAATTGAATACCAGCATTTTAGTATCTTCGTTGTTCCCTGAACATGGAAGAGATTCTTATCTATAGTGGAGTTTATGGAATTCTGGTAATGGCCTTTATGAATGCCGTTGTGGTATTCATCTCTTATCGCCGAAAGCGCATCAGTTTATTGGATGGTGTTTGGTTATTACTTTTTATTATTGGCGTATCGCTTTTGGCAGGAGCCGTATTCTTCAGGAACATTACTAAAATGCATCAATGGTATTACCCCTTAATCTTTGCCTCACTTATCGGGTTGATTGGTCTTTTTCTTCGCCTGACAAGGCAGTTATTAAGAAGGAGATGATTATCCTACCAACACTTTTTTGTTTAACTCTTCTTTTAACAATGCAATGGCGCGCTCTGTCGGTTGAAACTCCAGTTGAGCCGTAATCTCAAAAATACTCTTGGCCAAATCGGTAGACATAGAAGTAGCCTGCATTTTAGAAGCGGCCATATTGATTATCTTCAAGACCTCTTCCTTACTTTGCTGAGTAATTCTCCAGGCTTCAGGAGATACAAATATTTGTTGAGCTAGGTTGTGTTCGTACTCTTCACGGATGCTGTCCAGCAATCTTGCCTGAAAAGCACCTGCTGGTAAACCCGGATTATTTAATCGCATGACCAGATTATTCGGCGCAATTCGCTCTAAAAAAAGTACCAAACGTTGGTAAGCATCTACTTGCATTGGAATAAAGTGCTTACGGAGATCTTCTTTTGGTTGCCCTTGTCCCGTTAGCTGTGTTTGAGTTTGTGCAGATTCAAGTTTAATGCGATCTTGTTGCACTTCAAACCATTTGTTGGTGAAATAATATACGGCGCCAAAAACTGCTAAGGCGGGTACAACATATAATCCAAATTGTAATAAAATTTCTGCTTTTGACATGCGTGGTACTTTTTGCAATGTTAATCAATCCAACTTATAAATTCGAAGTTAATGTAAAAGTAACATGCTCCGGCCATTTTTTGAAGTTCCATGAGGTGGAATTATACATTTTATTGCGTTGTTTATTTTTTTACATGCACGTGCTATTCTGTTATTTACTCATGAAATCACCCAATTTTACCTACTTTTACAATTAATGTAGATGGTATTGTGCAACTTTTCAGTTCTTTGTACAGTCTAAGTAATGTATTAAGCAAATAAAAGATGATGAAAACAATAGTTAAACCTTTAATCTTGCTCGTTTTAGTGATTTCATTTTCACTAACGGGAAGAGCTATTAACAAAACCAGTAGAAGCGAAAGCAACCTGGATAGAACCTCTGTTAGAAAAACTTTGAATGATGAAATAATTCAAACCAGTGAATGGACAGTTTATAAGGATTACGGTTCAATACTTATTGAATATAAATTCTCTGAGTGTCACACTACTGTTGATGGTGGTTATGATAACTTAAATGTCGCATTATTAAGGTTTACTAACCTTACAAAGAAGAAATTGGAAGTGACATGGTCAACTGAATATTATTTTGATGGAGAATGTACAAACTGTGACAATATCGACAGTGAAGAGCATGCTTTTTCAATTATTCTTGATTCGAAAGAAGTAAAAGAAGGACAGTGTGATACTGTTGAAAGAGGACTGGGTATTGCCTCTAATTTTATAAAGTTATACCCTGGTATGACGGAAACAAAACTGACGAATTTTAAGTTAGTAAACTTACAGACGAAAGTCATTAAATAAGATTAATCATGGGTAATTTACTGAAAAGTTTAACTATAATACTTGCCATTGGCGTAACACATATTGTTCACGCGCAATGTAACGTCACCTCTTCTGCTGTGACATCACCAATGGTATGTGGAGATTCGGTAACAATATATGTAACTGGTTATACCAGTGGTCCTGTATTGTCCGAAGATTTTAATGGTATGTCATTAGGTCCGGGATGGAGTTCATCTCAAGTTGTTGATTATTCTAATCCATGTGGTCCATCATTAGACGGAACACCTTCTGCCTGGATGGGAAGTGTTGCCACACAACCTAGAAAGTTAGAGACAAATGGCTTTGACTTGCAGTGTGGTGCACAAATTTGCTTTGATTTTGACATGGCAATGGATGACCCTTGTGGGAGCTGTAGTAGTTGTGAGGACCCAGATGCGTCTAATGAGGGTGTACACTTACAATACTCCATTGATAATGGAGTAACCTGGATAGATATATTTTATTTTCAACCAGTAAATACAGGTCAAGCTGGTCACCCCTACTATAGCTGGGAAAACTGGTGTTTTGACCTGCCCCCAGGAGGTTGGTCTGCCAATACAAAATTAAGATGGTATCAACAACTTGGAAGTGGTAGTGGGTGGGACCACTGGGGCATTGATAACGTAACCATTCAGCCAATTGATTGTAATAACAACTATTATGTTGTTTATGATGATGGTACCAACAACTCAGTAGGTGACTCAGATACTACATTGATGCTTACAAGCAGTATGACCTATGACATCACCTATACAAATGGTATTGATGACACTTGTACAACTCAGGTTGCTGTAACTGTTGACCCTTACAATATTTCGGTTTCTGCAAATAATCCGAATTTGAGTTGTGGACAATGCACTGACATCTCTATGGTATTAAATAATCCACCACAAAATAATAATACTGCTAACATTTATTACATATGGACACCGGATTCTGCGTTGGTAGATCAATTCTCACCAACAACTACTTCTTGTCCTTCTGACAGTATTTATTACACCGCAACTATAATAGATAGTACAACTGGTTGTATGGCGCAAGATTCAATTTTAATTGCAGTATCTGGTGGTGGTGCTATAGCTGACTTTTCTGTTTTCCCAGGATTAAGTGGCTGCCCTCCATTTGATGTAGTCTTCACTAATACCGGAGACGGACAAAGTTTTGAATGGTTCATAGATGGGGTTTCTCAAGCCACAACTACTAACTTTCAAAATACATTCCCAACCACCGGATCTTATGAGGTAATGGTTGTAGCTTATATGCCTGGTGCTGGATGCGTAAATTACGATACTGCCTCAGTAACGATAGAGGTATTAAACTCTGTTACTCCGGTTGCCGATTTTGATTTTGCTTATCAATGCGGAAATACTAATCTGGACATCTGGAACACGGGATCACAAGGTTTACAATACGACTGGGATATGGGTGATGGAAATACCTATACAGGAGTTGATTCACTTACTCATTCGTACGCAAATACAGGTACCTATACTATAACCCTTACAATTACCGACCCAACTTGTGGTACCACAGACACTTATACAGAAGATGTAAATATCGTGGACAACCCAATTTCTTTTATATTCAACAATCCTACGTGTCATGATTTTTCAGATGGCTCAGTTACAGTGAACCTATTATACAATACTGGTAGTGAAACTTACGTAATAACGGATGATCAAGGTACTCAACTTAATGTTGGGGGGTCTAATGCTGCCAATAATCTAAACGGTGGCTGGTACTTCATTGATGTTGACCTCGGGTTTGGTTGTCAGGTTGCTGATTCTGTAGAATTGTGGAATCCAGATGAGATCGTACCAAATGTAACTACGTCAGATGTATTATGTAATGGCGACGCAACAGGTACAGCTATAGTTGACACAGTATACGGTTGGCAAGGTAACTATAACAACCTGGCTTTCTTTTGGAACCCACAAACTGGACAGAATGGAATTGGAGCAGATTCTGCCATGAACATATCAGCGGGTAACTACGTGCTGACCATTAATGATGGAAATGGATGCTCAAACACCTTTAGTTTTACAATTAATGAACCACCACCACTTGTTTTTTCTGAAATAGGTTCGGACCCAGCGTATTGTAGAGTGTTCAACTACCAAAACGGAAATGGTGTTGTTTGGGCCTCAGCTACTGGTGGTACACCAGACTACGATTATGTGTGGATAAATCTACAGGATTCTTCATTGACAAGTAATACCACATGGGGTGGACAAAACCCTGGTCAATACGAAATCATTGTTGAAGACAATAATGGATGTGTTTTATCCCAAATTATTACTATAGATGAAGTCTCTCCAATCGCAGACTTTACGGTTTTCTCTGATTCATTGGATGCAAACCTGGAAGGTACTGCACCTGTAACAGTAGTACTCACAAATCAATCGCAATATTTTGCAAATCCAAATAATCCAAATGCGGATACCACATTCTATTGGAACTTGAATTATGACAATCCTCCAGGGTGGATCATCTCTCATGATATCAATGAAACAATGGATACAACTTATCTAGATGGTGGAGTTTATACCGTTTGTTTGGTTGCTATTAATAAGAACGGATGTACAGATACACTTTGTAAAGACATAACCGTCTTTGACCCACTACAATTTGACGTGGTTAACATATTTACACCAAATAATGACGGGGCTAATGATGAGTTCACATTTGTTTACAAAGCAGATGCTGTAGCAGAGTTTCAGTGTACCGTTGTTGACAGGTGGGGTAAAACAATCAGAGAGTTTACCAACATAACTGATACCTGGGATGGAACAGATATGAATGGAAGTGAAGTTACTGATGGTGTTTACTTCTATATTTATTCAGGTACCGCTGAAAATGGCGAAACCTTTGAAGGTCAGGGAACGGTTACTCTGATTCGAGGCAAACAGTAACCTGATCACAAATAATATTTCCAAACTCCCCTACCGTATAGACCTACGGTAAGGGAGTTTTCTTTTTTATTGAAGTAAACACCGTGTACTCTGCAGTGCGGGAGACCAAATCCAATCTTTACCCAGTTCCTGCGTCCTTTTAAGGTTTTCCTATCACCATAATACACTCCCGTCCTGGTTCCAAAAAACATTCCTCCACGCCCATCCGGAACAAGGTTATACCTTCCAGAGTTTCGGTAGGGAATATTTGAAGAAATATCCTTTTCTCGTTTCAACTTATTGTTTTTGCGTTTGTATTTTAAACTGTATACATAGCCATGTTCTTCGTCTGTTACTGCCGTTTCAGGAATTCCGGCTACGTATGCCAGATACACCCGATTCGATCCTTTGGGGTTTGCTGTTACATCTGCAATCCAATCACTTCGTGGAATTTCCAATTCATACCAGCTTGAAATGACATCCTCAGCTGGTGCCGTACAGTCATCTGTTTTAAACAAACGGTGAATATTGACCATTTGTCCATCCTCATTTTTGCTCATTTCAATTACATGAGCGTACAATTCATCAGGATAATCCAGGGAATTATACAAACCGTAAACCAAATACTTTTCAATCTTATGACTCGATAAAAAATTTGTGATTCTGTGAACATCTTCAGGATCTGTAGGGGCTGTGGTTCTTATTACATCAACGTTTCCCCTCCCTTCCTTATCACGAACCTCGTAATTGAAGAATAACATTTCCTGATTCTTGGGATGTAAAACTGCTGTCATTCTCCAACCTGAAGTTGTGAGCCTTTTCTTATTGTGGATATTTGTGTTCGTTCTTCCCGAATCAATTGAATAATAAATACCTCCACCCGTATATTGGTTTGACGTATAAATCGTACCGATATCATTATCCGGTAATAAAGGAATCAGCCCATCTCCCCCATTTACATTTTTCCATTGATAAATACCATTGCCTTCCCAGTCGGCACGAAACGAACTTCCATCATGATAACAACCAATAGCAATTACATTTGGGTCAATGGGAGATACTGCACACCCTTCTACTTCTGCTATTCCAATGCCTTTACTGGTACTTACCCAGGATTCACCATGGTCAAATGTTGTGTACACGCCTCCATGTGTAGCAATGTAAACCTTCATTGAATCAAACGGATCATAGCGTACATCTTCTATATCGACGTGATATCCTCCTTTAATCTTTGGTGTATTCGCTTTCTCATCAATTTGCCACCGGCGAATATTAGTAGAATAACCAATCATCAATTCTTCAGGACGGTGTGGAGATACGGCAATGGTCCTTCCTTTTCCAAAAATTACGCGTTGTCCTCTTAGTACCAACTCCTCTTCATCCGTGATAGGTGAGTATTTATGCAACTCATCTCCTCTCCGAATATAATTGGTAAGGATGAGTATTTCTTCTTTGTAGGGCTCAAGAGTAATTGCGAGAATATCATCCGTCATTTCCGAAACGAACTGTATCTTCTTGTACTTTTCAAAATCATCAATGGGTGCCACGTAAACGTTCCATTTCCCGAATTGCATGTGACTGAGGAAGACGTGTGATTTGGTGAACCTTATATCATAAATCCATCCACCTAAATCAGTAATACGTTCCCATTTTACTGTAGAAGCGAGACAGTTTTCCGTCATATAAAGACCTTCTGCAGTAAAAACATAAAGTACATTTGGTTTTTCAGGATGAAACCGAAACCCATGAATTGCCATGTACTCCGAATTGATAAAGGAGGTCATATCAGCAATAACTTCCCAGTTCACTCCGGCATCCATGGTACGGTAAATTGCGCCTTTTAATCCAATTGCACCTGGTGAACCATTATCATTTCCACCACTTGAATAGGCAAACCATATTTTTTCATTTTCCGGATGAAATTCACCCCAGGCACAGGCAGAATACGGCCATTCATCTGAACCGGCATTATACCATTGTTTTCCACCATCTGTAGAGTAAAATAAACCGCCGTTGATTGATCCCGCCAATAACCATCCTTCTTTCACTTCACTGGCACGTATAAATTCTACCGGGCCTATTCCATTTGCTGATCGTCTTTGATCTTCGAGTGGTTTTTGATCCGGACCAAGAAATTGCCATGAATTGGTAAAATCATATTCCTGTGCGTTTGTAAAAAACGGAGAAAGAGCAATAAATAATGAAATGAAATATACGTACATATAGAGCAAGATTTGCCCTAAATTACTTTAATTCCGGGAATATTAAAGGGTCCAGTTACGCCTATGTTTAATTCAATCTAGCGTTTCCAGGGCTCTTATTGGTTCCAAATCGGTACTGGATCATAATCTCATGACTTCCTTTAGAATATTGTTGTAGTGGGTTCATGGAAAAATCAAATCCATACCCAAACAAAACTACATCTTTGAGATTATACTGCACAAATGCGGATAAAAACCCAAGACTTTTATAGGCCAAACCAATTCCGATCATATCCTTGTAAAATGTCGATACAGAAACATCTACCTGTGGAATTACATTATTGGTATACTTCAATAACAATGACGGTTTCAAACTAAAATCATTTTTCAGATTGAATTTGTATCCGGATGTAAAATAATAATGTGTCACGAGTGACGGAGCATCAGAAAAATTGATAGAATTAAATTGATCACTATTTACACTTATCATTCTTGGAATAGAGAATCCTGCATAAAACTCATCAAAGAAGTAATAGGCTCCGAATCCAAAATGAGGAACAATTACGTTGACATAATCATCAGCCAGTACGGCATCTCCTCCATCCCAATACGTTAACCGGTCGAATTTCGTATTGACAATATCCATTCCTACATTCACCCCAAAAGCCAACTTATGCTCGTTCGTTATTTTCAGTTGATAACTATACATTCCAGCAATATTGGTTTGATTGGTTACACCAATATGGTCCTGGTAAACCATCCCTCCAACTCCCATATTTTGGTTCTTAATAGGCATATCAAAGGTTACACCACCACTTGTCGGTGATCCTTCAAACCCAACCCATTGTTTTCTAAACATACCCGTGAGCGACATATAATCGTTTGTGCCGGCTGCGGCAGGGTTGTAGAACGATTTATTGTCACCAAAAAAGGTGTACGTATATTCTTGTTGTGCTAATCCCGTTTGAGAAGCAGCTATGAGTATTATTAAAACCAGTAACTTCTTCATGATTATTTTCTTCTAATTTCGAGGTAAGTTGATTCCTGCTCGCCATTTCCTAGTTCCAAAACGACAAAATAAACACCTTCAGGCAGGTTTTCACCGTCCATGTTGACACCTGTCCAGTTGTTGGTGTAGTCATTAGTCTCGTACACTACATTTCCCCATCTGTTTGTAACAACTAATTTGTTTTGAGGATATGCATTGAGACCGATAACATAAAAAGTATCATTTAGTCCATCTCCATTCGGTGACATTGCCGAAGGAAGTTCAAGTTCCAGAATAAGTCCTACTTCAGAAGATTGGGTATAGGTACATCCCAGCGCATCTGTAACCACTACATCATACGTTCCTGACGGTACACCAGTAAGGTCTTCTGTTGTGGAACCGTTACTCCATGAATAGGTGTAAGGAGTGGTTCCTCCATTTACTGTCAGGTCCACTGTTCCATCATCTGCACCAGTATCTTCAGTCGTGACAACAGAACCTGTGATTTCAGAATTTTGAGTGATCGTCACTGAATTTGAAGCCGTACATCCATTGCTATCTGTTACTATAACAGTATAATCACCGGCTGAAAGTAATGTGGCTGTAGCCGTAGTTTGTGAAGCCGGATCATCCCATTGATAGGTATAAGGAGTTACACCATTAGAAGCTGTAACTGTAGCTTCACCTGTTGATTCACCAAAACAATCCACGTCAACTGAAGTTATAGATGTTGTAATAGCTGCTGGCTCGGTAATGCTTACTGAATCAGACACTACACATCCAGCTCCGCCTGTAACTGTAACGGTATACATTCCAGCAGGTAAAGCTGCAGCAGTATCTGATGTTTGCGCACCCGGATCATCCCAAACATAAGTAAAAGGTCCTGTTCCACTGGTCACATTAACTATTGCAAGTCCATCCGATCCACCAAAACAGGTCACATTAACAGAATCCATAGAAAGGGTAATTCCCGGAGCTTCTAAAACTTCAACTGAATCTGTGGCCATACAGCCGTTAAAATCCGTTACAACTACGGTATAAACTCCTGCAGGGAGTCCGGTTGCTGTAGATGTCGTCTGAGATCCAGGATCATCCCACAAATAACTAAAAGGCGATACCCCATTATTAACAGTAGCAGAAGCTGTACCGTCTGTTCCTCCATTACAACTGGCATCCGTAGAGTCCATATTCAATGTTATTTCAAGAGGTTCTGTTACCTGGATAGAATCTATTCCAACACAACCCAAATCATCAACAACAGTAACTGAGTAAACACCAGGTGCTAACCCAGTTGCGGTTTGCGTACTTTGCGTCCCGGGATCGTTCCATGTGTAATTATAAGGTCCGGAACCTGATGTAGGTACGGCGGTTCCTGAACCATCTGTATAACCGTAACACGTAACTCCGGTTGAATCCATTGTAAGATCGACTGAATCGAGTACTGTGATTGATGTGTTGGCTGTATAATCGCAACCAAAACCATCTGTCATAGTAAGTACAACATTGTAAGTTCCAGGAGCATTGAATGAATGTGATGGGTTTTGCGAAATGGCATTAGGTGTACCATCTCCAAAATCCCAGCTCCAAGAATCTATTAAATTAAGATCTGAAGTTGAGCCATCTGTAAACTGAACCGGTAGCCCAGGACAAACAGAAGTCAAGTCTGAAGTAAAGCTGGCACTACTGTTGGTACAAACGCGCGTCTCATTGACTACACCACCTGTTCCTGCGGTCCATCCCCAATAAACATTAGAACTACCACCAAAAGTATTTGCAATAATGTTGTAATTCAGGGCAACCAATGGTATCGCACTACCTTCCCAATAAACAGCTATAATTTGTAATGACGCATCCCACGAAACTCTATACGTGTGATAGGCATTATCTGAAACTTCTTGATTAGCAGGGAAAGGTGTAGGAGCAAGTAGGTCATGGTGTTGTGATCCGTTTTCACTAATAGCAATGTGGTCCTCGGGTACGTCAGTTGGTACCGCTGCTCCATTATCCCAAACATCAATTTCTATGATAAAATTATTATTAGAAATAGGAGGCGCACCATAAGGAGATGCATACCCTATTCCATTACCTGGACTTCCAATACCGGAAGGGTTTTGTTGTAAAACAAATGCCATTCCATCTGCTCCCCAGACGTCATTATCACCAACATAAATCTGGAATGTCATATCAAAATCATTATTCAGATCAATTGTATTTGGACTCCAGATAGCACCAGCAATACCGGCAGTTTCAGTGGTTAATTGATAACAATTACAACCCACTCCGTAAGGCACAGCCGTACCATTCATGGTCATCTGAGAAAAAGATTGGGTTGTTCCTATTAAAGCCAGGAAAAGCAATAGTCTATTCATACTAACAGTTTTTCAGGGATATTGAGATATACACAGGTAAACGCAAGATATTCAAAAAAGTTGGTATTCAGTTAGAGATCATCCCTCAAACTTGTAAAATAATCCTTTAAAACCCTAGCATTATCAACATCTTTGGTGTTAATTTCCATGACTGACGGACGGTTATTTTCTTCAAGCTGAAAAAAGTCCTCAATTTGGTTCAGGATATCATGCACACTCTCCGATAAATAATAATTCAGATTGAATGCCTGACAAATCCCTTGTACATCAGCATTAGTTGGCGCATAAAATATTTCAGATTGCTCAGATTCTGCCGGTCCGGGAATAATCTTAAAGATCCCCCCTCCTCCATTATTCAGTACAAAAACCTTAAAGTTCCCTTTCAGTTCCTTATTCCAAAATCCATTGGAGTCATAGAAGAATGAGGTATCTCCAGAGATAAGGACATTTAATTTTGAGGTGTTCACTATTGAAAAACCAGCTGCCGTGCTTGCAGAGCCATCAATACCACTCACACCCCGGTTTGATCTATAATCTATACCTCTTACCGGATTGAACAATTGGCAATATCTCACTACAGAACTATTCGCCATGTGCAGAACTGCATCATCTGGGATGACATCAAGCAATGTGTCAAATACCTTTAGATCTGAAAATGGCGCACTCTCTACAAATTGCTTATGCATTTCATTAGCCATAAGATCTTTCTGCTTCCACATACCGCCGAAATTTGAAAGCGGGGCAATTTCCTGCTCTAGCAATGCTTCAATAAAATGAACAGGATCTACCGAAATACTCTTTGTTAAACTCTGATATGTATCTTCTTCAACCTGAAATACACCTATCCTCCAATTGTGCTTTGGCTTAAACTTTCTGAAATATGCTTTAATGCGTTTTGAAATTACTGCACCACCAACGGATAGTATTAAATCAGGAGCATAATTTTCCAGCTCATCATCTGAGATGATTTCCAGGGTACGATCGATACAGTGGCAAAACCTTGGAAAACTCTGCACGTTAGATGTATTTTCCACAAGTACAGCTAAAGATGCATCCTCTGCCAACATCTTTACTACTTCTTCCAACCGTTTGTCAGGATGGTGTTGCCCAATGATCAACATTTTTTTTGTTGCCGAAGACCAGATCTGTTTAACGTCATTCATGTTGACAGTATCCAAAGAGGACATGTCATGATTTTCTACTTTTTCTACTTGAAACGATTGCCGGTTGGTTGTTTCATACAAGGGCTCATTCAATGGTACATTAATGTGTACCGGACCCTGCGGCAGGTGCAACAAAGCAGTAAATGCCTTCTTTAATTGAATTGCTGCTTTTTCGAGCATATTGTCACCAGATTCTGGATAAGAAAGTGACATCTTGATAAAGTTTGCGAAGACATTTTGTTGTCGGATGGTTTGTCCGTCACCCTGATCTATGAGGTGTGCAGGGCGATCCGCTGACAAAATCAATAATGGTATCCGCCGATAGTAGGCTTCTGCAATGGCAGGTGCATAATTTAATAGTGCCGAACCTGAAGTACAGGTTAGTGCAACAGGTTTTTGCGTTGCTTCGGCAATTCCCAGCGCGTAAAAAGCAGCGGAACGTTCATCATGAATTAAATGTGTGCGAATTGCAGGATGTGCATCAAAAGCGATTACGATAGGCGCATTACGTGAGCCTGGTGATATCACAACATCCGACACCTGATTTTCTGAACAGAATTCGGCCAAAAAAGCGATATGCTCAAGCCTTGTTGTTTGCATAGCGCAAAACTAGCAGATAAAGTTAAAATCGCATGAAAAAGTGCTTACTTAACCAATAATCGAAATCCTTTACCATGTACGTTTAGAATCTCTACTTTATCAGATACAGACAAGTATTTTCGGAGTTTTGTGATATAAACGTCCATACTTCTGCCATTAAAGTAATTGTCATCTCCCCAAACGTGATTCAATGCTTCATTTCTTCCCAAAACATCTGATCCTTTTTTAACCAGCAAGTAAAATAGTTCATTCTCTTTGGTGGTTAATTTCTTGGCCTCATCATTTATTTCAAGCGTTTGCTGTAAATAATCGTACTTGATGTCACCAACCTTAAAACTCGTTTCCTTTTTTCCTTCTTTGTAGGAACGCTTGAGAATTGCATTGATACGCGCAAGAAGTTCTTCCATGGAGAACGGTTTTGTGAGATAATCATCAGCTCCGACATCAAATCCTTCCAACTTATCCTCTTTCATGGATTTGGCAGTCAAGAATAAAATGGGAATCTCCGTATCGACTTCACGAATCTCTTTAGCAACGCTGAAGCCATCTTTTACCGGCATCATTACATCTAAAATTACGAAGTCAAATACTTGTTCTTTGAAGCGCCTCATGGCAATTTCACCATCCACACACAGGGTGACGTCAAATTGTTTGGCCTTTAAATAGTTCGTTAACAAGGTACCCAAATTCGTATCATCTTCCGCTAACAGAATTTTAACATTGTCACTCATGGTCAATAGTAATTTTAAATGTAGATCCTTCTCCTTCCTGGCTTTCCAGCTCGATATCTCCGTTATGTAATTTAATTATTGCGTGAACGTAACTCAAGCCCAAACCGAATCCTTTTACATCATGTATATCGCCAGTTGGTACCCGGTACAGCTTCTCAAATATTCTTTTTTGATCTTCTTGCTTAATTCCGATTCCATTATCTGAAACGATCAATTCAAATGCGTCTCCACTGTGGACAACACTTAGTTTAACAATTGGGGCGCCATCACAGTATTTTAATGAGTTATCCAGTAAGTTATAAATGACATTTCCAAAGTGAATCTTATCAATTTCCCATGAAAATTCGTCTAATCTATCAATCTCAATTCTACCTCCCTTATTTTTAAAACGAATCTGGAAATTATCAACGACTTCCTTCACTAATCTGTCAACTCTGTGATTTTGTAAATTGAGCTTTAGTTTTCCTTTATCAATTAATGCCGTTTGCAATACATTTTCAACCAGTTTCCCCAGACGTTTATTTTCCTGATCGATCATTCCGATAAAACTACGAATGCTATCTTGATCTGCACCCACATCCGGATCCTGAGCAGCTTCACACGCCAACGATATAGTTGAAATTGGCGTTTTTAGCTCGTGTGTCATGTTACTGATAAAGTCATTCTTAATCTCTGAAAGTTGTTTTTGTTTGTAGATGGTCACTACTGCAAAGTAGAAGGCAAAAACTACAATAATCACTAACAAGGCGGAACCAATTAAGGTACCTGACATATTCTTCCACACGTAAAGATCCTCTTTTGGAAATGACACAAGAAGTTGATAATCACCAGAAACAATGTCATTCGGGAATAATAAGGTTGCATACTCACTTTCTTTTAATGTGGGGTCAAGATGAGGGCTATTAAACATAAACTCCACACTTTCTCTATTCTTGTCCAGAATATTGTAGGTAAACAATGTATCTATATCCTTACGTGAAAAATTTTTACAAAGGATTGAATCAAGAAATTTAGGATTTACCCGTAATGAAAGGTCATCAAAATAATTACTGGTGAACATCTTCATAAAAAGATCATTCAGGTAATTTGCTTTATTTATGATTTGACGTTCAAACGATTGATCCAACTGAATAGCAAAAGCGTTGGTGTCATTAATTCCAAGAACGGAGTTGTCAATATCTGTTGGCGTAAATTCACCCAGGTTTTTAGTAATTACCCGGTGTTCTGCCCTAAGGCCTGTTGCCGTGTCAATTGTAGTTCCCATAACCACCAAAAACCGCATGGGCTGGCCATCTTTGAAAATGATGGTATCACGAACTTTAATTGCCTCTTGAGCCGCCATTACTTCACCGAATTCATTGCGAACGAAATCGGTATAGGACCCCTGTAATCCCTGCTTGTAGATATCTGGCCCCATAAGGTTCATTGTTTCAGAGTGCTCCATATCCAAAGCAGTTTTCTCAAGACTTTGGGTAACGTCATCATGAAACCGTTCTTCCGTGAGGTGGTGAACATTTCTAATCCAAAAGAACTGCAGCAACAATAAGCCAAAAAGTGCCACGGACATGGATCCTATTAATATTTTAAACCGGTTTTTACTCAATTTTTTTCGTCTACTGTCCTCAAAAATAACGTATCATAGCACTGTGAGGTCACAGCCTTAACACTTTTTAACAGAAATTAGTATTTTTGCCGACCGAATATGCGACCATTATATTTCTTTCTTAAGTTAGTATTGCCCTACGCCTATACGGTTTTTTTCAGACGTAAAAAGCTTGTCAATAGTCCTGGCAAGTTTAAGTCTCAGACGATTTATGTCTCAAATCACCCCAGTGCATTTCTAGATCCTCTTATAGTAGCAAGTGTTGGAAGACCTATTGTATTTTTCATGACACGGAGTGATGTTTTTAAAGACTGGTTAAAACCGGTTACCTGGGCATGTCAAATGGTACCAATATACAGAGCAGACCAAGATGGAAGTGGTACTTATGACAAAAACCAAAAAGTATTTAAGGACATTCAGAAAGTTCTAAGAAGGAGAGGTAATTTGATAATGTTTGGTGAGGGCTATACGGACAACGTATTCATTCGTAGCCTAAAACCGCTGAAAAAAGGTCCACCGCGAATTGGATTTGGAACCATGGAGGCCACTAACTGGGAATTAGATATAAAAATACAAGCTGTTGGAATTAATTATGCCAACCCGGATGTATTTCGGTCAGATGTCGTAATCTCCTGGGGAGATCCTATCAGACTTAAGGATTACGAGGAGCTATACAAGGAAAATCCGAGTAAGACCATTCTGCAACTAATGCGCCGGGTAGAAAAGGAAATCCAGGAAAATATAACCTACATTGAAGATAAGACGAAAGCCCCTTTCCATGAGCGATTAATGGTACTCACGCGAAAAGGAATGAGTCCGAATAATTTTGATAAAAAGTACCCAGTTATTGATCGTATGAGATATTCGCAGAATCTCGCAAAACGGATCAATACTGAGTATAAGGGAGATTCAGAAAAATGGAGTGAACTTGAGGGTTCCGTCAATGCATACTTTGACACCTTACAAAAAAAGTCCATTGAAGATGAATTTGTTCATCAATTCCAGCAAAAGGGTCGAAGCAAAGGCTTATTGGCCAAATGGGCCTTTCTAATTCTGACATTTCCACTGTTTTTACTCGGCACAATTCACAATGCAGTACCTTATTATATTACAAAGCTCATTGTAGAGAAAATATTTGAACGAAGAGTTTTTTGGAGTGGTGTTAAAGTTGTTTTAGGCGGATTATTCTGGTTACTCTACAATCTTCCAATATTTTGGCTTTTTCCTGAATATATTTATCCGCACATTGGCGTTGACGGATGGTTGGCATTTGTAATATCATTTGTTTACTTCTGGACAGTTCCTGCACTGACATTCATTTTTTGGAATCATTGGAAAACCAAATTTGGAAAGACCATTCGTCTCGGTAGGATACCTTCTTCAGATTTGGAGCAAGCACTCAATGCCCGGGATGAAGTAATGCAGAAAGTAAATGAAATGAATATCTGATTATTCAAAATCGGTATACAAAAGGTATTTTTTTCTAATCTCTTTAAAGGTGGTCAAATCATCCAGCCAGGAGTCTCTAATTTCATCTGGTGATTTTCCAGACAGAACGGCATTTTTCAGTGAAGAACTACCTGCTAGTAGATTGATAAAATCTGTATCAAGGAAAAAAGATTTTTCACTTCCTAAATCCTTATAAAAATCTACCAGGTAAAAAAGATCCAGTTGTCTTTTCTCTCTTATTTCTTTTACATCTGGCCTGGATAAATCGTATCCATAGCAGGTTTCACCATTCAATTTTGGGTTTTTTGCACCATCATTTGGAGCCGGTGTGAATGAATAAAGATCCTCCAAAACGTCCACTTCATAATCCGGATGCCCGACACATTGAAATGGCAAATCCGTTCCTCGCCCGATACTCACCACAGTCCCTTCAAAAAAACACAGGCTCGGATACCAGTAAACAGCCTTCATATTTGGTAAATTCGGAGATGGAGCAACAGGTAACTCATAAAACTTTGTATGATCCCAGCCCAATATCTCAACTACTTTCATATCCGGTTTTACTCCACCACTCAACCATCCTTCTCCCACAAGCATTTTAGCGTATTCACCAATGGTCATTCCGTGAACAACCGGAACACCGGGATGCATCCCCACAAAAGAGGTATAGCCATCTTTCAGTACTGGACCGTCGACGTAATGCCCATTGGGATTAGGCCGATCAAGAATGATTATTTTTTTATTGTTTTCAGCTGCTGATTCCAGCACATAATGCATGGTTGAAATGTAGGTGTAAAAGCGTGCTCCCACATCCTGTATGTCAAACAGGATCACATCAACATCAGCCAACTGTGCTTCTTTCGGTTTCTTGTTTTTTCCGTAAAGTGAAATTACTGGCAATCCAGAAACAGGATCCACCCCATCCTTAACTTTCTCTCCCGCATCTGCGTCTCCTCTGAAACCATGCTCTGGTGAAAATACTTTGACAAGATTTACACCTTGCGCTAACAAGGTATCTACCAAATGTGTCTCACCAATTCGTGATGATTGATTTCCAACAAGAGCTACACGTTTGCCTTTCAGATCATCCAAATATTCGTCAAATCTTTCCGCGCCGACCGTTACATCCGCATTACAATAAAGAGGTTGTTCCACTACGACCGAATCCTCCGCATTATTTTGGGTCAATTCCGTTACCTCGGACTCATTAGATGCACCGCAACTTACTACATAAACAAACGAAAGTAAGAAATACCAAATCCTCATAATATTAAATCTTACATTTGTGGTAAATGTAGGGATTTTGAATACCGAATTCTTTATAGCACGTAAAATAATAAAGTCAGATAAGGGTAATAACAGGCTTTCAAAACCCATTGTGATTATTTCGCTTGCCAGTATAATAATTGGTGTTTCGATTATGATCATCTCTGTTTCGGTTGTTACTGGATTTCAAGAAAGAGTCAGAGATAAAGTGATAGGGTTTGGATCGCATATTCAGGTCACAAATTTTTACGACAATTCTTCTATGGAGTCCAGTCCTGTCCTCATTCATCAGGATTTTTACCCATCAATTGAAGAAACAGAACCGAAGGTTAAACAAATCCAGATATTTGCTTACAAGCCAGCCATTTTACAGGCCAGTAGAGATTCTGTTGCATTTGAATTATCCGGCAAGGATACGATCACCTCAAGACGAGATATTTTAGGCGTACTGTTTAAAGGCGTAGACAAGGATTACGACTGGAGTTTCCTCAACAACAAGTTGGTGGAAGGACGTTTGATAAACTTTGACACTTTAAACAGAGAAGTTCTGATCTCACGGTACATCTCCAATATAATGGGGTACGAGGTAGGAGACCAAATTGATTCGTATTTTATTATGGATAATGGTCCTAAAAAAAGAAAATTTGAAATTTGCGGCATCTACGATTCAGGGTTTGAGGACTTTGACCGACAGTTTATATTCACTCAGATTCATCACATTCAAAAGCTGAACAATTGGGGGGTGCAAACCTATCTTTCGTTACGCAAAGACACCTGTATAAATAATATGTTTGTCTTGAAAGCTATTACTACAGGAGGAAGTGGGTATTACAAATACAAGTGGAATGGCGATAACATCTACAGTGAAAAGGATTACATTTTAGTTGCCGGTAAGTTTGATGAAAAAATAGAAGTTATTTCTTCTGATTTTGATCGCGAAGTTTACGGGTTGAAAACGGATGAAAATTCAATACCTGATACCGCAAGAGCACATGTTGTTGTCAACACCCCCTGTGAGTGTACTCCAGAAATCCTGCAAGATCATCCGATAAACTTTCAGTCAGCAGAACACATTGAAACACCATTCGGAGAAGTTCTGATTACAAATGGAAATGGAACGCACGACAAGTATACCGGCGGTTTTGAAATATTTCTGCACAATTGGGAAGATTTGGATCAAATGGATGAGATCATTGACCTCAACATCCCGGTCACGTTAGGTACAGAAAAAATTACGGAAAGACACACGAATATTTTTTCATGGCTGGATTTGCTGGACATGAATGTTATTATCATAATTTCTTTGATATTGCTGGTTTCACTTATTAACATGGTGACATCTTTGCTGGTCATGATCCTGGAAAAAACCAACCTCATTGGAATACTAAAAGCACTTGGAGCACCGAATAGTTCAATCAGAAAAATTTTCCTGATCAATTCTATGTTTTTGTTGAGTCGCGGCTTGCTGTGGGGTAATATTCTTGGTGTTGGGCTCATTTTGATCCAATATTATTCGGGAATAATGACCCTGGATCCTCAGGTTTATTACCTTGATGCCGTTCCGGTGAATCTTGACATTATGCATATAATACTAATCAACGTGTTGACAGTAGTTGTTTGTATGGTAGTATTGATACTTCCGAGTATGCTGATCACTAAAATTCAACCAATAAAGGCTATACGCTTTGATTGATCCGTTAATAAATCGCTCCAATTTTTAGCGTAATTCCCAAATCGTTCCAATTTTCTACGTAAATTTGTACATCAAAAATCATACGTAATTCACATGGCTGAAATCGAGATCAGACTTCCCAAAATGGGGGAAAGTGTTACAGAAGCAACTATTACAAACTGGCTAAAAGAAGTAGGAGATTCCGTAGAAATGGATGAACCTTTGGTAGAAGTAGCTACTGATAAAGTTGACAACGAATTACCTTCTGAAGCTGAAGGTGTGTTGGTAAAAAAACTATATGAAGTTGACGACGTTGTTCAGGTAGGTGAAGTTATTGCCATTATTTCAACGGATGGTGAGGCACCAGCTGCAACACCTGACACCGGAAGTGAACCAGTTCAACAAGCGGAAGAAAAGCAGATGGAAGAAGAAGTGGAGGAAGAAGTTCTGGCTGCGGTTGAAGCTCCTGTTAATGGAACTACTGAAATACCTAAATCCGGAGCATCCGGACGATTTTACTCGCCTTTAGTAAGAAGCATTGCCAAAACTGAAGGAATTAGCATGGAACAGTTGGAACAAATTCCAGGTTCTGGTGAAAATAACAGAGTAACAAAAAAAGATATTCTGGCCTTTATTGAAGGTGGTGGAGGACAAGTTTCTACTGCTCCGGCAAAAGAGGTGACTAAAAAAGCTGCGCCTGTTCAAACACAAACAGCTGCCAAAAGTATTCCTGCACAAAAAGCTGAAATACATACACCTGAAATCCCTGTATATGAAGGGGATGAGATCGTTGAAATGGACAGAATGCGTAAGTTGATTGCTGACCACATGGTCATGTCTGTTCAAACTTCTCCACATGTAACTTCTTATGTGGAAGCTGATGTTACCAACATTGTTCAATGGAGAAACAAGATCAAGAAATCTTTCCAGGAAAAAGAAGGCGAAAAAATGACCTTCACTCCTATTTTTATTGAAGCTGTTGTAAAAGCAATCAAAGATTTCCCAGGAGTTAATGTTTCTGTAAGTGGTAGCAATATCATCAAACGAAAAAATGTAAACATTGGTATGGCAACTGCTTTACCAAGTGGAAATCTGATTGTTCCAGTAATCAAACAGGCCGACACTTTAAATCTGGTTGGTTTGACAAAACGTGTAAATGACCTTGCCGGTAGAGCACGTGCTAACAAACTAGAGTCTGAAGACATTCAGGGAGGAACCTATACCGTAACCAATGTGGGAACCTTTGGAAATGTAATGGGAACTCCAATTATTAATCAACCGCAAGTTGCCATTTTAGCACTTGGAGCAATTAGAAAAGTTCCGGCAGTTATTGAAACACCAAGTGGTGATTTTATTGGAATCAGACACAAGATGTTTTTATCACATTCTTACGATCACCGAGTTGTAGACGGAGCACTAGGTGGACAATTCGTAAAACGTGTAGCGGAATATCTCGAACAATTCGATCCTGAGAGGGAGTTATAAACATTTATAAGTAAAAAAGTTAAGAACCCGCTTCGATTTTGAAGCGGGTTTTCTTTTTTTCTTTGGTATTTGAAAGAAAAATGCCGAATTACATTAGAACGATTCTTCTCATATCCGCACTACTGCTAGGAACGATTGCCAAAAGTCAGCCGTTAGATCGAGAGACCATGAAGGCAGAGCTCGAGAAGCTTTCGTTTAATGACCAATTTGAGGTAGCAAACTCGTTAATGTTTGATAAAGTATACTCGGAGGCCTTGTTTGTTTGGGAGTTCATTTTGGAAGATCACCCAACCAATGCAAATATTCTCTACAAAATCGGGATGTGTTATGTATATCTTAATCAGGAATCAAAGGCACTACCTTATTTTGAAAAAGCTCAATATTCTGTAGTTAAGAACTACAATCCAATTTCTCCAATGGAGAAAAATGCTCCACCGGAATTATACTACTACCTGGCTAAATCTTCACATATCAACGGAAAAATTGATACAGCGTATTATCAATACGAATTTTTTCTCAAAAATGTTAAGAAGAGACATGAGAAGTATGATTTGGGCCAATTAGGGCTAGCTCAGTGTAAGGTTGCGAAACAGTTAATGGCCGATCCACAACCTTACATTATTCGAAATATAGGGTCTACTGTAAATACTGAATACCCTGAATACTCACCTGTGATAACAATTGATGGGTCGGCACTGTTCTTTACTTCAAAACGTCTGCGACCGGATAGTACTAACCTCAAATACAAGAGCATTACAAGCGGACAACATTATGAGGATATCTACGTGAGTTACCGTAATGCTGATGGCTCGTGGTCCAGCCCAAAATATCTTGGCTTTTGTGATCCGAGAAAAAATAACGCATCAATATCTGTTGCGCCGGATGGTCAAACTGTTTTTGTATATGTCGATATAAATAATGGGGATATCTATTATTCAGAGATTCAGGATACGGTATTTAAAAGTATTGTCCCTTTCCCAGCTGAAGAGTTAAATTCAAAAGACTGGGAAACCCATGCTACTATTAGTCCAGATGGTAAATACCTGTACTTCGTGTCTGATCGTGAAGGCGGAATGGGAGGAAGAGATATTTATCGATTGAAAATATTGCCGGATGGTTCATGGAGTAAAGCTTTTAATCTAGGGCCTCCTATAAATACTGAATATGATGAGGATGCTCCATTCTTGGGAGCCGATAGTAAAACCATGTACTTCAGTTCGAATGGACCTGGAAGCATGGGAGGATTTGACATTTTTATAAGTCAGATGGATGAATCTGAGACCTGGTCAGAACCGGTTAATATGGGGTATCCATTAAACTCTTATGATGATGATATTTTTTACACGACAACTGCGGACGGTAGAACCGGATTTTATTCATCCGATAAAATTGATGGGCAAGGAGATAAAGACATCTACATTGTTCAAACAGAGGATTCGTACATTAAGAATGTAGCTATATTTTCCGGTTTTATACTCACTGCTGATCACAGCAGAATCCCTAAAGGAATTACCATTCACGTTACGGATTTAACGGATGCAACACCTACACGTATTTACAGACCAAGAAGAAGAGATGGGGGGTATGTTTTAAATCTAAAACCGTGTCATACCTACCAGGTAGATTACAAGTTAGACGGCGAAGATTTCTACAATACAGAGCTTTACGTACCGTGTAATTCCTCTTATCAGGAAATTAGACATGAATTGTTACTAGACATGGTCAACCTAGAGGCTTCTGAGTTGTCTAACATGCCTATTGATGAACAAAGATGGGAGTTTGAGAATAACGAATATTTGGAAGAACTTGAAGGATATAAGATCTCGACCTTTGAAGACGATAGCTTACTTTATGAAGATTTTATCAATAAATATGGGCAGTTTCCATATAAAAATCTTGATCCTACCAAGTCGCATTTATTCCGCATAGAAGAGGCAGATTTTGAATTTTGTGAGGATTTGGTATTGAATTTAGTAGATACCGCCAATAATGTCCTTGACACCTATACTTTCCAGTCAACTTGTGAAACAGGTGAAACCGTTCAGGAATTTAGCTCCATTCTTACTACACCTATATTCCAGTATAATTTTGGATATAACAAGGAAAAATTTAATACCAAAAATGAAGCGCTCAATATTTATGTAGATGGCATAAAACAGTTGATAGACGCAGACAAAAACATCACAATTATTATTACTGCCAGTGCTTCAAAAGTTCCCACCAGAGCTTATGCAAACAACTATGATTTAGCAGAAAAGCGCCTGGAAACGGGTAAAAAGACGCTAATCCGGGTTTTAAAATCTGAAGGTATTGATGTCTCAAAAATCAACTTTGTAGAAGAAGAGCCATTGGTACAAGGCCCTGATTATAATAATGATGCCCGTGAAAAACAGAACGTGTATCAACGGTATCAATACATAAAATTTGAAATTCAGTTTTAGTATGAAGTGCGTGTTCAAAATATTAGCGATTGCAGCATTTCTGTTTGGTACGATTGTATTAGACAACAGCAACGCCTATGGACAGACGCCTAAACAGATCAAGAAATATGTCAAAAAGGGTAGGAAAGCCTATAATAAAGGTGAATACTGGAAAGCAAAATCCTATTATGACAAGGTCACGGCGTCAAGTACAACAAAATCAGAGTACTGGTTAGAGGCTGGAATCGTTTATTACGAATCACAAGTAGAGCGGGAAAAATCGTTGCCTTACTTTGAAAAAGCACTGGAGTACGCAACAGATGAAGGTGATACAATTCCTGAACTGCTCTATTACAAAGCCAAAGCGCACCATTTTGTGGGTGAATACGAAGAAGCCATTGACAATTATAATATATTCCTCACCAAAGTTAAAAACAATAAAAAAGGGTTACAACAACGCCAGGAAGTTCTACGCCAGATTGAAGTTTGTAATAATGGGGTAGATCTCAGAAATCAACAAACTGATCGATTTGCCGAGGTCAATAATATGGGTGAAAAAGTTAACTCAGATGCACCAGATTATGCCCCTGTTGTAACCAACGACGAAAACCTAATTCTCTTTTGCTCAAGAAGACCTCCGGGTAAAAAGAAGAATATTGATGGCCTTTATTATGAAGATATATTTTACACGAAACGAGATGGACAGGACAGCGAATGGCAGGAAGCTGAAATAATTGATAAATCTTCTGGTTATCTGCAAAAAGAGATCAATGACGGTAAAGAACATGAGGCTCCAATCAGCTTATCTGCAGACGGTAAAACTCTATTTATATACAAAAAGAATAGTATTTGGAAATCCGAGCTTGATAAGGATGGTAAATGGTCCGTTCCGAGAAGAATGAACCAAAACGTAAATATTGGTGAACATAATCCATCTGTTCACATAACTGCTGATGGTAAGGAAATGTTTATCGTTTCAAGCGGTGCTGCCGGAAGTATTGGAGGTAGAGATATTTATTACACCAAAAAACGTGAAGAAGGGGGTTGGGAAAGACCCGTAAACCTTGGGCCTGTTGTTAACACTATGTATGATGAGGATGCTCCTTTCTTATCTTCAGATGGAAAAACACTCTATTTTGCATCTACAGGACACAACACCGTGGGTGGTTATGATATCTTTAAAACCGTTCGGGATGAAAACGGTGTTTGGTCAGACCCTGTAAACATTGGAGCACCCATTAACTCATCCGGTGACGATATTTATTATGTTGAGAACTCAGAAGGAACATTAGCGTATTACGCTTCTGAAAGACCAGGTTCTTTCGGGCACCTCGATCTATATACAGCAAATTTTGAATGTAAAAACATTCCAACCACCACGATTAAAGGTTATGCCATTTTTGCTGAAAATCATTTGCCAGTTAATGGTGTTATTAAGATTACAAACAAAGAAACAGGGGAGGCCGCTGGTACTTACCAAATTGATCCTAAAACGGGCAAGTATACCATGGTATTAAAACCTGAACAGACTTATTATTTGGAACTAACCGTGAATCAAAGTAAATACAATGAATTGCGTCCGCACAGAGAAGAGTTCTTTATTCCAAAGCAATGTGAGTATTTTAATCTTTATCAGGAAATTGCCATAGATTATCTGAAAGATACATCAGGAAGTATTTATGCTCAACGTGCTCACTTTAAAAACGCCATGTTTGATATTGATAGTGAGATGAAAAAAGAATATGGTGAGAATATTGATCTTTCCAGTACCGGTACAAACCCAACTTCAATTACAGGTATATCTGGGCACATTTCTCACAATTCAACCATGAATGCGCAATTCGTCGAACTGTTATTGTTGAATGAAAACAATCAGATCGTACGCATGACGCAAACAGATGAATTTGGAAACTTTGCTTTTGAAAAAATCGATCCTGACCATGCATTTATCTTAATGATTAACGAAGATGACGCTAGAGTAAGTCAGTCAGGAGACAATATGGGAAGTGTTTCAAATGTCAACATTGAAGGCGTAGTGTATTCATTTGATGGGAAAGAAAACCATGTCCGTGGAACTATGAAGATTTACCTGGGAAAAACAAGTCGTAATATTTCAAATGCTATTGTTTCAGGGGCCAACGGCAAATTTGAAATAACGAGTATTCCTGAAGATGCAAATGCTATCACAAACCTCAACAATAACACTACCATCTCCTATAATCTGGATCTTTCAGATGTAGAAGTGACCTACTCTGCATTCATTACGCATATTGACCCTAATAACACAGAGTTAACATATACAGAGTATATTGATATTATTGAACTCAGAGAACTTCCTCCTGATTCAATTGGAGGTGTTGCAAGTCAGGACTTCGCAAATATTTTGTTTGATTTTGACAAGTTCTTCCTGAGACAAAAAAGTAAAAACATCCTTGAAAGTGTATATGCATTTATGAAGGCTAACCCAACCGTAACTATTCGTCTGGACGGACATACGGATTGGTTCGGTACAGAGCCTTATAATGAGGTGCTATCCAAAAGAAGAGCACTATCCGCACACAAATATTTAATTGATAAAGGCATTAGCCCTAATAGGATTCAAAATAAATGGTTCGGTGAAACTAAACCTATTGTTCCGAATACAAATCCTGATGGTTCAGATAATGAAGCCAACCGTCAGTTAAACCGAAGAGTAGAAATCAAGGTTGAAATTCCAGAAATGGCTGACTTATATCTATCTTTATAAGTCAAAATTATCAGAATGCAACTCAATCTTAAACGGCCAATTGTCTTTTTTGACCTTGAAACCACTGGCCTTAACATCTCCCGCGATCGCATTGTTGAGATCGGAATAATCAAAATTGAACCTGACCAAAAAGAAACTTCGTATGTGAGGCGACTCAACCCTGAAATGCCTATTTCTGAAGAATCACAGGCTATACACGGAATTTCAAACGAAGATGTAAAAGACTGCCCAACCTTTGCAGAAGTAGGTCATGAAATTGCCGGTTTTATAGGTGATGCAGATTTGGCTGGATATAATTCTAATAAGTTTGATATCCCTCTGTTGATTGAACAGTTTCTTACACACAATATTGATTTTTCAATGGATGGCCGCAAGTTTATAGATGTTCAAACCATCTTTCACAAAATGGAACAACGCACACTTGAAGCAGCTTTACGGTTTTATTGTGATCAGGAATTGAAAGATGCACATTCAGCCGAGGCGGATGCCAAAGCTACCTATGAAGTATTGAAGGCTCAAATAGATCGTTACAAAGAAGTGGAAAATGACATGGATTTTCTACACGAATTTACCATGACCGGCAAATACCGGAAAATTGACTTTGTGGGTCGTCTCGCAATCAATGAAAATGAGGAAATAATTTACAATTTTGGAAAGCATAAAGGAAAGACCATCAAGCAGGTGTTTGATGAAGAACCGGGTTATCACCGGTGGATCATTGACAATGATTTTCCTCTCTATACAAAGCAAATTGTACAAAAAGAAACCGACAAGTTGATTGCCGCCAATCGAAAGAAAAAAGAAAAATCCGGAAAGCCTCAGTCTAAATCTTCTCCTAAAGAAGACAAAGAAGCACTGTCGAATAAACTGGACCAGCTAAAAAATAAATTCAATCAAAACGTTTAATTCACTTGCATGAAGATTATTTGTATTGGCCGAAATTATGCCAAACACGCACGGGAAATGGAATCTGAAATACCTAAGGAACCCATATTTTTCCTTAAACCTGATACTGCCCTTCTCAAAGAAAATAACTTCTATTACCCTGAATTCACCAAAGACTTGCATTACGAAGCTGAACTTGTTCTCAAGATTTGTAAACACGGAAAACATATTGCCGTGGAACACGCTTCCAATTATTATGATAAAGTGGGGCTAGGAATTGATTTTACTGCGCGGGATGTTCAAAAAGAATGTAAAGAAAAGGGGCTACCCTGGGAAAAAGCAAAAGCTTTTGACAATTCAGCAGTGATCTCCCAGAAATTTATTGATATATCAAACTTGCGCGGACATATCAACTTTTCCCTTAAAAAAAATGGTGAAGTGGTGCAAAAAGGCAACACAAAGGACCTGCTCTTTGATTTTAATCAATTGATATCATATATATCGCAATTTATCACCTTAAAAACGGGTGATCTTATTTTTACGGGAACTCCTGAGGGTGTCGGTCCTGTGGAAATTGGTGATCGTCTTGAAGGCTTTATCGGTTCAGATAAACTTCTTATCTTAAGCATCAAATAACAATAAGTAAATCAATTACTTATCTTGAAATTTGATCTATATGAAAACCCTAATCGCAAAGTTTAACACTTCAGTGTCTAAACTGAAGGACTTTCCTCTATTGTTTATCCGTCTCATTTTAGCGTATGGATTTTATAAACCAGCCATGATGAAGCTTACAAAAACAGAAAGCGTAGTGAAGTTTTTTGACAGTGCTGGAATTCCTTTTCCAACCTTAAACGTTTACCTCGCAGGAATTACTGAAGGACTAGGTGTCATTTTATTGGTTCTTGGATTAGGTACAAGAATTATCTCTATACCCCTTATGATCACAATGATTGTAGCCATTACTGTAGTGCATTGGGACAACGGATTTAAGGCTTCCGAAAATGGAATTCAAATTCCATTATATTTTTTAATCATGCTTTTTGTGCTATTAGTCTATGGTTCTGGCAAGTTTAGCGTAGATTATTTAATTGGTAAAAAACAAAACTAATTCAAAAAATATTACTAAGTTTGCCCGGAACTTAAGAAATTCAAGCGTTTAATCAATTGTTAATTTAAATTAAAATCGAAAGTTATGAAAAAGACATTCCTTAACTTAAGAAAAATGGGATTTGTTCTTGTAGCTGCTACTTCAATGCTAGCTTTCTCTTGTGGAGGTGGTGAAGAAGAAGAAACTACAGAAGGTGAAAACACAGAAGAAACTACTGACACTGAAGAAGGTACTGATGCTGAAGAAGGATCATGTGAAGATGGTGCTTGTGAAGACGGACAGTGCGAAGGTGGTCAGTGTGATGGAGGAGACTCTACAGCTACTGAAGACGGAGCAATGGAAGAGTCTTGTGAAGAAGGTGCTCACTAAGAAGTAGAACACATCTTTCACAAAACATTTTAAAGTCCCTCATATGGGGGACTTTTTTTGTGCCCTATTGCGAAGAACATTCCGATACAATGTATGTTGTTCTCAAGGCATTTCTTAATTTTGTATGGATTACATGAAGCCAAATAAACCAAATATTCCTGACGCTTATAAAGACATTGAAACATGGGAAACGAATCGTCGATCTTTTCTTAGGGCAGCTTTAATTGCTGGTGCAGCTTCTCAAATAGCTTGGTTTACTTCGTGTTCAAGAGAACTTGAAAAAGGAAATGAACATCTTTCACCTGAACAGTCTACCATTCTCAAGGATATGCTGATGATCATTTTTCCAAATGACGGAAATGGCCCAAGTGCTGATGATCTTAATTCATTTGGCTACATCATGTGGGTACTCAGTGATACTTACCGTGAAAAGGATGAAAATGAATTTATTGTGGAAGGTATCGATTGGTCCAATAAAAAAGCAAAAGAAATTTACGGCGATAACTTCTATGAACTAACCGATAAAGAACAAAAAACACTGGTGGCGCAATTTGTGGAAATGGATTGGGGTAAGACATGGATGTCAGTAATGGTTACCCATGTACTTGAGTCAGCAGTTCTCGATCCTATCTATGGAGGAAATGTAGATGAAGCCGGCTGGAACTGGCTAAACCATGTTCCCGGATTACCGAGACCCACAGAAGAAACTAGATTTGAAGCATTCATAAACAAATACAAACCACAAGATGCTTGATGTGTGTGTTATAGGAAGTGGTGCAGGTGCAGGACCTGTTATCTACGAGCTTTCTAAAGCTGGTTATAAAGTGGTTGTCCTGGAAAAAGGCCCGTGGATAAAAACCAAGGACTTCACGAAAGATGAATTAACTGTTACCCGCAGGGATGCCTATGTACCACTGGCTGAGAAAGAACCTCAGGTTGTAGAAACGCCAACCAGCAGAGGATTCAAGCGATCTAGCTCAGATGAAGGTGGTATCAACTTTCAAAACGGAAGTTGTGTAGGTGGATCATCTAACTTTATGAGTGCTTACTTTCACCGACTCCAACCAAAAGATTTTCGACTGTTATCCGAATACGGACCAATCAAAGGAGCAAACGTGGCAGACTGGCCCATTACTTATGATGAAATCGAACCTTTCTACACCAAAGTCGAACAAGTAATTGGCGTTTCAGGGAAAGTGGTAGAACACAAAAATCTGGAGCCTCGTTCAACTCCCGACTTCCCCTTCCCTCCTCTTACGCCTAATGTAGTTGCTGATTGGTATAAAAAAGCCGGCGAGGAGCTGGGCTATAAGATCATTCCGGCTGCAAGGGGTATCATTTCAGCTCCTTTCAATAACAGAAAAGCATGTTATTATTCGAACTACTGTGGTAGCTATGGTTGTTCATCCAATGCGAAAGGAAGTTCAAGAGCAGCTTTAATCCCAGATGCTGTAGATACAGGAAATTGCGAGATTCGTCCTAATTCAAAGGTTCATAAATTGGAGACAGATGAAAATGGCAGGATCACAAAAGCACATTACTACAACGAAACCGGCGTTTCTATGGAAGTGGAAGCAAAACTCTTTGTAGTAGCCTGTCAGGCCATTGAAACGTCTCGTTTGTTATTAATGAGTAAGTCAGATTACTTTCCAAAAGGCTTGGCCAATAATTCGGGGCAGGTAGGTAAAAATATGATCTTTGCCGGAGGCGGTGGAGGATCAGGGTATATTCGCTACGAAGACCTTTCCGAAGAAGATGCCAAACTATTTAAGAACAAGAATACTTTCGTCAATCAGTGCCTAAAGGATTTTTATGAAATTGATGATCCTAAGTTTGCTCCGTGTCGGGAATCTGAAAAAGGCAAGGTCAAAGGTGGAACTATCGATTTTCTGATTGAACACTCCAACCCCATGCCTAAAGCATTCAGAAATAAGTATCAGAACGGCACCTTACTTTACGGATCGGAATTGAAAGAACAACTCCACGATTATTTTGTGAACCAAAAGCGCGTTCGTTTTGAAGTTTTCTGTGACTGGCTGCCCAATGATGATTGCTTCGTGAGCCTGGACAAAAAGAAAAAAGACCAATGGGGAGATCCAGTGGCTAAGGTTCGCACCGGTTTTCATCAACATGACCTGGAAATAGGAAATTACTTGGCAGATCGCGCTATGGAGGTAATGAAACAACTGGGTGCTAAGCACCTCAGCAAATCCGTTACCGGAAACCCTCCTTCAAACCTTATTGCTGGAGGTTGCCGATTTGGTAATGATCCAAAGACCTCCGTACTGGATAAAAATTGTAAAGCCCATGAAGTACCCAATCTGTATGTAACAGATGGATCATTCATGCCTACCGGAGGTTCTGCTCCGCACACCTTTATGATCTACGCCAATTCTTTCCGTGTAGCGGAGAAGATCAAAGAACATGTGAAAAAATTGTCTTAGTTCTTCACAAAATTATAGGAGTAAACAACCAAGCATATTTAAGATATTGCGGACGACAATCTTCAAGAAAAACCATTCTTCATTGGTTCCTTTCTCACAGCAAAAAATCATCTCAAACAAGCTTATTTAATTCATTCTCTATTTTTTTTGATTTTTTTATACACTTCGAAAAGCTTGATATAACGTGAGATTCAGGTGTTTTCTAAAAATAAATATAGTACCTTGTAT
>JABURP010000042.1 GCA_014762645.1 Crocinitomicaceae bacterium | reverse complement strand
GGCAAATTGAATTTGGAGAATCATCTACAGATAAAAGACACAAAGTCCGTGGACACGTTACGGTGTTGAAGTAAGTTTCAGATAAAATTTTTAGAAGGGAGATTTAATAATCTCCCTTTTTTAATGAATCAATTTTCTATATTGCCAACATGTTTAAGGTAGATGGAAAATATTTTTTGTTGTTTCTGGCTTTTATTGAAGGAGCCAGTGTTATGGCAAGCGAGCTGTTTGGGGCTAAAATGATTGCCCCATTTTTTGGTAGTTCACTTTATGTTTGGGCTGCTGTTTTAGGGGTGACACTGTTTGCATTAATGGGAGGATACTACGTCGGTGGTTATTTATCTGAGCGTAAAAAAGAAGTTAAGTGGTTGTTTTGGATTTTGATGCTTGGAGGTTCTTTGATTTTAGTTATGCCTTATACCAGTATTGCCATAATGAAGAATTTTATGGACAGTTCTGTACAAACAGGATCTACATTATCACTCATGTTATTCTTATTCCCACCATTATTTACCATGGGGATGTCCTCACCTATGATTATTAACTTGATTAATGAAAATGTTGATCAGTCAGGGAAAGTAGCTGGGAAAGTGTACGCAATTTCTACATTGGGAGGAATAGTCGGAACATTTTTAACTGGTTTTTACTTGCTACCTGAACTTGGAATGAAGTGGCCATGTTTTGGTTTCGGTGCATTGATGATTCTTGTGCCATTGATAGGGCTCTTAAAATTAAAAGTCTTTAAGGCAGCTGTATTTCTATTACCATTGGGTTTGTTCTCATTTATGAATGCAAAACCAGTTAAATTTGAACGCGGAAATATTGAGTTGATCTACGCTTCTGAAGGGATCTTGGGGCAAATTCGCGTTTATGATATGAAGTTCAATACCATATCCAGAGGTGAAAAAAACGGCCGTGTGCTTATGGTAAACAATACAGCTCAGACTATACATGATGTGGACAATCCAACAAGAGATCTTTGGGATTATTCATATTACTTTCCGACAGCTGCAAGTGTATACCCACCTAATTCAGATGTCCTACTATTGGGGCTGGGTGGCGGAGCATTGCTTCATCACTTTAATAGATTAGACTTTAATACTGATGTCGTAGAATTAGATCAAAGAATTGTTGATGTAGCTATCCAATATTTTAATGTTGACCCCACAACAAATATTGTCGTGGATGATGCCAGGAGGTTTATTAATATCACAGAAAAGAAATATGATATAATAATGATGGACTTGTTCCATAATGAAACGCCTCCTGGACACGTGTTGACTTTAGAGAGTTTTCAAAGAACTAAAACGCTATTGAAAGACGGTGGAATGCTTATGATTAATTTTTACGGCTTTATGAGTGGAAAAGAAGGGAGAGCAGCTCGTTCAATTGTGAAGACTCTGGAATCAGCAAACCTTCAAGTTGAAATATTGCCTACTCCTGGAAATGAAGGCGATAGAAATTTAATCTTCTTAGCTGCTCCTGAATTGCCAGACTTCTCTAAGGCTCATTATCATCTGGATGACCTTCCGGATATTGAAAATCTGCCGTCAAAATTTATCTACAAATCGACTATTGATTTTTCAGATGCTGAAATTTTAACAGATGATAGACCTTTAATAGAAAAATTATACCTGCCAGCTGCACTGCACTGGAGAAAAGTTTCCAACAAGTACAATCTTAAGAAACTAATAGTCAGAGATATGTACTTTTTTATCTAAAAAAGGTTAGTAACAAGGCAACCCTGTTGATTATTTAACGTCTAGTGGCGTGAAATGTTATAATATTTAACACTCCATAACACGCTTATACGATCATGTTAAAACAACTCTTATTGTTATTTACCTTTTTTTGTTGCACAGTTGTGCTATCTCAAGAGGTTACAAATTCGAAAGAATATCACTCTCAGCTACTAACTGAGTTAGATGGGATTTACCAAATTCAATTGATAAATTCACGGGCCAAGCCTGCCATATCTACAGAAATGCTGCAATTCATTAAGAATAATCAGCAGGATTCTGAACAAGTTACTATTCAATACACTTCAATAATACGAATTGTGATTTTACCACGTGACGCTGTAAATAATGGTCAGCAATTCTTACAGGAAGAACAGATAACTTATATCAGTGAATAACTCCCCATCATAATCGAAAAAACTCTTAACTCCATGACATTTATTAAAAAAACGCTACTCTGCACGTTACTCGTATTTATTCCAATTTTATCTCAGGCTATGCCTGGAGGTGGTGGATGTAATGCTGCTGGAAATGTTAGTTGTGGGTCAACAACACCGAATTGTAATGATCCTGCCTTTAACGCTGGTTCCGGCGGAAGTGTTGATTGTACTACAGCCACGCAAATTTCAATGCCCGGATGTTTATCCTGTATTTCTGGAACTACGGCAAATAGCCAAGATGGCACTACAACGACATACCCACCCTGCGGAGATGCTGATGGAATGGTTTGGTTTACATTTATAGCGAATGAAGCCACAAATAACTTTACGTTAACGCCTGGCACATTACAAGACCCATTATTGGTTATTTCAGATCAACCCTGTGGCTCAGGTACTTTTAACACCTGTGCATCAGGGACGGGTTCAAACGCAATTTCAGATTCATGGGCTTTAACCCCCGGACAACAAGCTTGGATAGGTGTAGGCTCAACATCAGAAACTGAAGGAACGTTTGATCTTTGTGTTGAATCTGTAGCACCAGTTCCTGGTGCTGGTAATACCTGCAGTCAGGCAACGGTTATTTGTGAAACTGATGGGTTTAGTGTTCCAATGGAATGTGCTACCGGATCAGGGACCACCCCAAGTTGTTTCTTTTCAGCACCTCAACAGGATACATGGATAACATTTACAATTCTACAAAGTGGCACACTTGAATGGACAGGTTCACCAGATGCAAATGCCGAATATGATTGGGCATTGTGGGATATTACTGGAGGCTGTCCAGGGTCAGAAGTTGAGTGTAACTACAATTATGCAGGTGAATGTGGTGACGATTTTGGTATGGGAACGGCCGGTGGTGAATTCAACGGTTCAATAAATGTAACCGCCGGAGAGGTTTATGCCATTCAAATTGATAACTTTTCAGGAAACGGAGTTGGATTTAATTTCGTGTGGGATGGAACTGCTGTTATTACACCTGAAGCAGGTTTTACAATGAGTGATAGTGTTAGCTGTACGGGTTCGTTGTTTGTTAATTTTACACATACCGGAATCGGCCCGGCAACCTATGATTTTGGAAACGGGAACACATATACTGGTTCAAACCCGCCTTCCCAAACTTATAATGCGCCAGGAACGTATGCAATTACCGCTACCGCATCTGCTGCAGGTTGTACTGATGTCTATTCAAGTTTTGTAACTGTTTATGACCCTCTTGTTGGTACAGTTGCCTCTACTCCTTCACTTTGTAACCCACCTTGTGATGGTAGTGCTTATGTTTCCAGTGTTTCTGGAGGTGATGGTGTAAATAGTTATTTATGGAATACTGGATCTACCAGTGATTCAATTACTGGTCTTTGTCCAGGAAATTATGACGTTACAATAACTAGTCAAATTTGTGGATCAATAAACCTTCCTGTAGTTGTAGGGCAAACAGATGTTTTGCCTCCTACTGCTTCCAATCCTGCCGGTGTTTCGGTAGAATGTATCGCGGATGTACCATTGCCGAATCCGGCAGTTGTCACAGATGAAGCAGATGATGTGACAATTGTGCCTATAGTGACCCACCTAAGTGATGTTTCAGATGGGAACACATGTCCAGAAACCATTACTAGAACGTATAGAGTTACTGATACTTGCGGAAACTTCACAGATGTTGCCCAAACCATCACGGTAGATGACATAACTCCCCCAACTGGAACTGCCCCGGCAGATATTTTAGTGATGTGTGTTGGAGATGTCCCGGCAGCAGATCCACTTTTAA
>JABURP010000016.1 GCA_014762645.1 Crocinitomicaceae bacterium | reverse complement strand
CTTTAAAGATGAAGAAGATTGTGAAGGCTGACAGAAAAATGATTCCCAGCCAGGCAGTTATGCGAATCCAAATTGGAGGTACAAATTTTTCGCCCACGTGCTTCTTTCCAACAAGGATAAAATTGAAAATCGCAATAACTGGTGCAATAATAAAAGAAACAGACGTGGCAAGGTTTACCAGGGATTTGAACCCATCCGGATCATCATTAAAAATCCAAATGAGACAAAAAGATCCCATTGAAATTAGTATGAGCACCAAACGGTATTGAATGCGAACACTGTTCTCATTTTTCGCAGAATGTTCTTCTTTTCCCTGTAATAATCGTATTGTTGAAGTCATGGCCCTTGAATATCCATCAAAGACGGCCACACAGGTTCCAAACATGATTGAAAAGGCAGAAACCGCAATAACTATATAGGCCCACTTACCAAATGTAGAGGTATACAACGCAATTACCTCACCGGAAAACTTTGCACCACTCGGTGAAAAAGTTTTTCCTGTACCGAACATAATAAAGGCACCGAGCGTGAGAAAACAAATTGCAAGCAAGGCTGAAATGATGTAACCTAGGTTAAAGTCAAATAATGTTTCTTTTAACTTGGGATGGTATCCGGTTTGTTTGATGCGCTCCACTGTCCACAAACTGTTCCAGGTAGAAAGATCAACTGCTGTAGGCATCCATCCCATTAAAGGAATAAGAAAGAGCAAGTAGGCATCTTTATCAATATCCTCAAAACTCATTAATGGGGCTGAACCCTGCGGGCCTTTAGCAAGGGCAATAAAAAAGGCAATCAACGTGGAGACCAATAATACAATACCGATTACTTTGATCAATCCGTCTAGTAATTTAAAGTTATCCGAGATCAATACGGCGATACACACAACGAATACGATTCCTACGGTGAGCATTGCACTGGATATTCCGAATAAGTTTTGCAAAAAGCTTGATGTCACATACCCAACTGCATAAGTCACTAAAAACATGGAGAGAACGTTAATTACACAGTATATGACGAGTGCCCAAATGCCTAAATTTCGGTATCCCGAAATAATACTCTTACCAGTGGCATTTGCGTATCTGCTCCCAAACTCGAAAAAGGGGTACTTAAATAAGTTGGCCAGGATGACGGCGAATATGAGTGTAAATCCAAAATTAGCGCCGGCCTGGGTGGATTGAACCAGATGTGATACACCAATTGCCGTTGAGGCAAATAGGATCCCGGGGCCTAATGTCTTTAAGAGATTACTCAATTCAATGTGCTAGTATTTGGTTTTATTCTTTTTTCCAGACTCAGTCCATTCGTACCAAACATCTACCTTTTCACCGTTACTATAGGTTCCCTTTGATTTAGATTTCCCACTTGGATACCATTCTTCCCACTCTCCGTCTTTCACACCTCCGGAATAATAACCGGTAGATAAGAGCTGGCCACTCACATGGAATGTTTTCCAAAGTCCAACCTGTACACCGCCTTCATACTGTCCGGTGACATGAACCGAGCCATCATTAAAAAATGTCTTGTAGGTTCCGTGGTGAACACCATTTTCATAACCTATTTCAGAGCTGATATTTCCGTTTTCGAAAAATGTTTTGACATCACCATCCGGTTCGCCTTCAAGGTATTTTCCTTTTTCTTTGAGATTACCATTGTCGTAGTATTCTTCAAATTCCCCGGATTTCTTACCATCTATAAAGGTTGTCAGGCTTTTCTTTTTGCCATTCTCATACCATTTTTCTGATGTTCCCTGAAGCTCTCCGTCTTCATAGTTTGATTCTTCGATAAGTGTTCCGGATTCAGCCCAGTATTTAGCAACGCCGTTTAGTTTACCTCCGTCCCAGGTTTCCATTGATTTTTGCTGACCGTTTGGATACCAAATTGATCGTTCACCGTTCAATTGTCCGTTTTTGTAGGATTCTTTTTTTAGGAGTTTATCATTTTTATCATAATACTTCCACTCGCCGTCTTTTTCGTCACAAACTGTCCATCCGACCACGTAAGATCCATTTCGGAACTGTTCAGTATATTTAGCAGTATCGCACTGGGCTTCTGCGTTTAATCCAAGAATAATTAATAGAGAAAATGTAAGAGTTCTTTTCATTTGGTATGGTTTTGCACAGGCTAAATTAGTAATTTTTAGTGTTTTGTTTTGGTCTTTTTGCCATCAGTATCCCATTCAATCCATTTGCCTGTTTTATTTCCACTGTTATCATAGGATCCTTTTGATTTCGGCTCGCCATTTTCATAATACGTTTCCCAAAATCCAACTTTTATGCCATTCTCATATTTCCCCTTGGCCCGGAGCGTACCATTTTCATAGAATTCGACAAAATCGCCATCTATTTTCCCATTCGAAAAGGTACACTTAACAGCAGTTTTTCCGTTTTTAAAGAATTCTGTATAAGCACCATGTAAAGTATCTTTAACGTATACAGCTTCCTTGAATTTTTCGCCTGACTTGTAATAACCGGTAAACTTACCGTTTTTCGTACCTTCCTTAAATCCGGAGATAAAATAGGTGTTACCGTTTTGATAAAATCCTTCCAAAGTTCCAGAAATCTTACCTTTTTCCATGGTTCCGATTTCTTTTTTGACCCCCGTGTCATAGAAATTAATAAATGGTCCGGTCATCTCGTCATTGACATAATTTACTTCGTATTGCGGTTTTCCATTGGGGTAAAACTTCTGATAGGCTCCATGTTTCATCCCATCTTTATAATTGATAAACTTCTTGAGTTTACCAGTGGGATAGTAGATCTTTACTTCACCTTGTCTCAAACCGTTTTCATATTTCCCCGTTTCTTTTAATTGGCCATTTTCATGATAACTGCTGTACGCTCCCTGTACCTTCCCATTTAAGTAGAAGTCTTTTTCCATTAATTGTCCACTTGGATAATAGTATTCCCACCAACCGTGTCTTTCTCCGCAAAATAGGGTTCCTTTAATGAGTGTGTCGCCGTATTCAACCTTAACAAAATTTTCAATTTTAGGATCAGATTTCCAGGTTAATCGCACCCTATTACCTGCTGAAAAGTGGTTTTTCTTCTTACCATTTACTGTCATTTCAGATTGTTCTTTTATGACATTTAATGTCACTGTATTATCCCTGGCTGATACCGCTTCAACCGTAACGGTAGCAATGCCTAACCAACCGGTAGATTTCATTCCAAACAATTCTGATTCGAAATACTTGGTGAGTTCACCTTTTTGTCCCACTTGAGGAATTTCTGAGTTGGGATGTATATCTATTTGTACTTTTTTTGATGAGTTGGTAATCAGAGTACCTTCCAGCGTGTATTCTACGGAATCGCACTGGGCATTTACGGTAAGTCCGGATAGAAGAAATAGTAAGACAACTTGAAGTTTTTGCATAATTAATGGTGTGGATCACTAAAAGAACAAAAATAGTTCCGTCTTTTGATGTCACTTGGGAATATTACTAAAAAATCACAAAAAACCTAGAAATAGTAACACTTTGGTGAATTTTTCGTAATTCTAACTTTAGATATTTGTTGCATGAAAGGAATTATTCTTGCCGGAGGATCCGGAACGCGATTATACCCACTTACGAAAGCTGTTTCCAAGCAGATTTTACCGATCTATGATAAACCTATGATTTATTACCCTTTATCGGTTTTAATGCTTGCAGGAATTCGGGAGATATTGGTTATTTCCACCCCAAGAGATTTAGAGGTGTTCGAAGAATTACTGGGGGATGGGAGTGAAGTTGGTTTGAAAATCTCTTATAAAATTCAGCCATCACCAGATGGATTGGCCCAGGCTTTTCTTTTGGGAGAGGATTTCATAGGGGATGACAGTGTATGCCTTGTGCTTGGCGACAATATATTCTATGGCTATGGATTGTCAAAAATATTGCAACGAGCGGCGGAAATTGAAGAGGGGGCAGTGGTTTTCGGATACTATGTAAATGATCCTCAGCGATACGGAGTAGTAGAGTTTGATGAAAATCAAAAAGCAATAGGGCTGGAAGAAAAGCCTAAAAACCCTAAATCCAATTATGCAGTAACCGGATTGTACTTCTACGACAATTCAGTCGTTGAAAAAGCGAAAAGTTTAATACCTTCTGCCCGGGGAGAATTAGAAATAACAGATCTCAATAAGCAATATTTAGAAGAAGGAACCTTGCAAACTGAACTCTTAGGAAGGGGTCATGCCTGGTTGGATACCGGCACACATGAATCACTCATGCAGGCTTCCAATTTTATTGCATCCATTGAACAACGGCAAGGCTTAAAAGTGTCCTGTATAGAGGAAATTGCATATAGAAAAGGATATATTGATGCTGCGCAATTAAAGAAACTGGCCAAACCACTCGCAAAAAACCAATACGGAAAATATTTGTTGAAAATCGTGGCCAACAAGTAAATCAGTGCTTTAACCGTTTTGCATATTCATGGGTAGGTTTTTCCACAAATCTATACATGAGATAGGCGGCAATTATACTCACAACAACACCTCCTGAAATCACAAGAAACTTTTCGAACGGATCTCTGAATTGATGCGATAAATAATTGATAAATGCGGCACCAACAATAGTGTGTACAAGGTATAAAGAGTAAGAGATCTTTCCGAGAAATAATGTAGGTTTAGTCTTAAGATTGGGGATGAACAAAACGGCGCTCATAGCTAAAATTGCCACAATTAAATCAACCGTTCCCTGATGCCACCAAATCACTCCAACCAATACAGCAGAAAGACCTATATACTCAGGCAATTTGATGTATTCCTTGATAAATAAGGTGTAGCTAATTCCCACCATGAAATATGCACCCCAGAAAGGAAAAAATGCTGATGCAATTGGGAGGAAAGTTACGCCAATAAATATGGCATAAAACAAATATCTGAGCGGTATCTTCTTTGAAAGAGCGAGTGGTAACAGCAACGAAATAGCGAGGTAATATTGAAATTCCACCGCTAAAGTCCAGAAAACAGGATTAATCCAGTCTACATCTTCAATGAATGGGATTAAATAACCTAAATGCAATAAAATAGTTGAAACAGAAGGTGTTAGATCAACTTCCGCAGTACCAGGAATGTAATTTCTTCCAATCAGGTAAATGATACCAAGAAGAATAGCGGCAAAATAGGGTGGCTCTATCCGTATAAACCTACGAACAATAAAATTCCACCATTTTTTAATGGTGTAGCCATTGTTAATCATTGATAACGGAATCACAATACCTGAAATCACAAAAAAGAGCTGCACCCCTTTGACTCCGTAATGAAAAGTCTCTAATAATACTTCATTGTGGATATAATCAACTGTGGTACATATAAAATGATAGAGTACAACAGACAAGGCAGCAATACCTCTTAAACTGTTAATTACAGTGATCTGATTACTATTCTTTGACCTCATTTACAATTGCTAAAGTAACAATAACAGAGATTGACTATTCATTCAATCTTACAACTGTTTTTTTAACCAGGATAATCTTTGAAGAAAAGAACCGCTAAATACCTAACTTTTTGGGCTGTTTCACGTAGAAAAGTACATAACTTCGAAGTAAAAATAAAATGCAGTTTATTCAGGGATTATTAGCGGATAGTTTAAATGGATTTTCTTTGAAATTCATTCCGTTTTTTTTATTGCAACTTTTTTCTGCGGGAATCTTTGCTTTCATCATTCAATATTTGGTGAATAAAAAGTTCAAAGAACAGGTACTTGTTCATGCGCCATTGATTGCGGTAACGATTTGCATGGTAGCATCAATTGTTAAGTTTTCTTTACCTTTTGCTGTACTCGGGGCAGCTGTAGTTATATTGGTTTTAGGACTTAAACAAAAAAGTCAGCTTGCAACAATTGGAACAGTTGTTATTGCAGCAATAGCAATTGGTTGTGGTATTGGTAGTATCGTTCAAACGTTTATTGGGGTTGTTATCATAGCACTTGTTGTGTTGTTGACACCACTTAAGGAACAGTCGTGAGATATCTCCGAAATATTAATACTTTGTTCGTTTTCTTGGTAGGTGGAATCGTTTTCACATTCGCTTTTATAGACGAACCTCAGATGTTGTTTGGTAAGCCGCATTCTGAAATAGACATTCCAACAGAAGGATTTTCCATTGAAGGTAAGGTAGACAATCTTGACAAGTATATTTATAGCTTACATCCAGATAGAGAAATCGTATATTCTTTGGACGGGGGAGATCACTACATCCACTCAGGCACACAGAAATTATATGCGGAACACCTTCAGAATGCTGATCTTATGCGTTACCCAACATCTATTCGCTGGAGAGGACCGTGCCGAAATTTTCCTGAAGCATTGAGTTTAAGCGTCAGGCTCAAAAAAGAAGGAGAATACTCTTCTCAAAAAGTGTACAACTATTACGATACAGAGCAATGCACCAAAAATGTCGCGTTTATTAATATTCCGGAAAGTGATCTGTTTGATTGGAACAAAGGATTGATGATTTATGGAAAAGCTTCAGAGCAGGATGAAGGCTTTAATAAAATGTGGTGGTACAGATCAGCCAATTTCGTGCAAAGAGGAATAGATTGGGAGAGAAGAGCAAACTTTCAGTATTTTGAAGATGGAAAACTCGAGTTGGACCAGGATGTTGGGTTCAGGATAAGCGGAAATGCCTCCCGTTATTTTCCTCAAAAATCATTTCGACTGTACGCGCGGGGGATGTATGATAAAAAGAAATTCAAGTACCGGTTTTGGGGAGATTATGAGAGTAAAAAACATGAATCCTTGTTGTTTCGGAATTCTGGAAATGACAATGAAAAAACCATGTTTGCAGATGCTTTTATTCATGATATCTCTAGAGAATTGAATGTGGCCGTACAAGCTGCAGTTCCAGTTACGGTATTTATTAATGGTAATTATTGGGGAATTTATAACCTGCGGCAACGGGTAGAAGCTTATACTATTGCAAAAAAAGAAGATGTCAAAACTTCTGAAGTAACCATACTTTATTGTGAAGTAGACGGTAACGAAGCAAAATTAAAGGACGGCAGTGAGGAAGTTCAGGAACAGTACCAAAATATGATAGATGAACTCAGGAATAAAGAAATTGATGCAAAGACCTACAAATCTCTTGCTGAGGTTATCAATGTGGGTTCATTTATCGACTACATTATTCTTGAAACATTTTTTGGTAATGACGATTGGTCACATAACAACACCGTATGGTACAAAGCTGGAGATAAAAAATGGAAGTGGATGATCAACGACATGGATGTCAGTATGGCTTACCCGGGAGAACATCATCTACAGATAAACTTGTTCCACAGAATGAAAAGAATTTCTTCATTAACGGCCGTCCTATTCAATGCATTGAGTACAAACAATGAATTTTTAGAACGATTTAAAACCAGGGCGAAAGAAGTTCTTGAGCACGAACTTTCAGAACAACGACTGTTGAGCGTGTTTGAAAAACACAAACAACGGTATCAGAATGATATTCACTACCAAATAAATCGTTGGAGAATGATAGCTTCTATTAAAGAATGGGAAGCAAATTGTCAGAAGAATACTGATTTTCTGGTAAAAAGACGATCAATTTACCTAAAGCAAATAGAGGAACTATAGAATGGTAAAGGCATACAAAGAACACTTTCAGTTTATCATGATCATGACGGTCATGTACGTACTTGGTGTTTGGGTTAATCCAACCATTTATGTGGTTTTTCCTTTGGTAATGCTATTATTTGGGATCAAAAAGCGATTTTTTGAGATGTTCATTCTTACTATCTGGATGTTGATCCTTTCAGACTATGTACCGATAAAAAATGCGACCTATGATGATCTTCAGTTTGCCAAGGATTTGAAACCATTGTTACCGATCTTCCTCTTTACTTTTTTTATATTATTTCGGCATTTATTTAAACCGGTTCCGCGGTTATTTTTGTTCTTTATTCCCTTCTTTATCGCCGTTTCGTACGCCTTGCAATACTCAATTAACTTCACAGTTGGGAGCCAAAAAACAATCTCCTTTATATTGATGTATTTATGCATTCCAATTTATGTAGTGTATTTGCACCGGGAGCAAAAAGAGTTGTTTTGGAATTCCTTGATGACCTTTATCTTGGGAATGCTTACCATTGGAATTGTATTGCGATTTGTTGCTCCTGATATCGCCATGCTAGAAGGAGGAGGGCGATACAAAGGAGTTTTGGGTAACCCTAACGCACTGGGTATATTTCTGAACCTCACTTTTATGTTGTGGATCATTATTCAGGAACTGGGGCTTGCAAGATTTACCAAAAAAGAAAAGTGGTATGCCCTTACAGTAATATTTTTATCATTGATTTGGAGCGGAACACGAAATGGAATTATGAGCATCTTGCTTTTCTATATGGTGTTTCGACTGGTGAAAATCAATCTGTTCCTAGCAATTATAGCGGTGATGGCATTTGTTGTCTACCTGGATGAGTTAAATGTGGTATTGATAGAAGGGGTAAAGTTCTTTGGACTGGAAGATTATTTTAGATTGGATTCACTTGAGGAGGGGTCTGGGAGGAAAGTGGCTTGGGCATTCGCCTGGACACAAATTCAGGATTACTTTGTGTTTGGTGGTGGGTTCGGTCATGATGAACATATTATGCGCCCGAATTATTATTGGTTGACAAGAGAGGGACATCAAGGTGGAGTACACAATTCATACCTCTCTCTATGGTTTGATTCGGGAATAGTAGGTGTGATTTTATACTTCCTTGGCTTGTTGGGGATAATGTTCAAAAGCTTTACACAAAATTATATTATGCTGGCCGTTGTCGTTTCCATAGCTTTTAACATCACTTATGAATCGTGGTTAGTTGCTTCCTTAAACCCATTTACAATCCTGTATTTGATTATACTTACCATTTTTGTAAGTAATTTGACCGGAAAGGATTTTGAAGTTGAGGAAGATATCCAAGAAGTACAACTGGATGAAGCACCTCAGGTAGAACCAAAAACAGCTTAAAACTGAACTATGTCACGCAAAATTAACTGGAAAAAAGTTACATTCAGAACGATTATTGTCTTGATGATCCTGGGTAGTGTTGGGGCGTATTTTGCCAATCGTTTTGTCCAGTCAAAAGGATTTGAAGGGCTCCGTGATTTTATTTCAGTTTACAGGCATAATCTCGATTTAAGAAATGATGTAGAACCGGATCACCTTAAAATTAAGATATCAAAGAAGGATTTTAAATTTCTTAAAAATAAACGACAGGAAGCACTGGATAGAGGAATCCAGATAAATGAAGGCAATAGCTACGTAGATTGTGAGTTGATTACTGGAGATGAAACTATTGAGGGTGAAATCAGGTTGAAGGGACACATGTTGGACCACCTTGAAGGAGATAAATGGTCGTTTCGCGTGAAGACTAAGGATGAAAAAGAATACAAAGGCATGTATCGATTCTCGTTACAACATCCTGGAACAAGGAATTATGCGTATGAGTGGGTCTATCATGAATTGTTGAAATCACAGGGGATTATTGCGCTCAAGTATGACTTTATCCATTTAAAATTAAATAAGAATGATTTGGGCATTTATGCACTTGAAGAGCATTTTGGGCAACACATTCCGCAAGATAATAACAGACCTCGTGGTGCAATTTTACGTTGGAATCCTGAACTTTACTGGGACTGGCGCATTAATGAATTAGATGGTAAGTACATTGATAATGAAAACGGAAACTACGCTTCATCCTTTGTAGAGCCTTACGATAAAGGAGTGGTCAGAAAAGATTCTGTTCTGGTAAATACCTACCTAAAGGGAGCAGCATTGCTGGAGGCATTTAGACGCGGAGAAAAAGTTACTTCAGAAGTCTTTGATGTGCAAAAAATGGCCAGATTCCATGCAATTATTGATTTAGTGGGAGGTTATCATTCATTGGATTGGAGTGATGTGAAGTTTTTTTATAATTCAGAGACTAAAAAGGTTGAACCAGTTGGATACGAAAGTTTTTCGGTACGTGAAACTCATGTGCTCGCCGGGCAAAGAAAACCAGAAGACTATGATGGTTTGAGTTTCGATTATCACGATCGACTTTTTTCTGATCCCGCTTTCTTTGAGGCGTATGTTTCAGCGCTTTATGAAATCTGCAATGAAGAGTTTTTAAACAGTTTTATTGCCAAAATTCAACCTGATCTCGATAAAAAACTTGGAATTCTTGCGCATGAGTTTCCTTATATAAAGTTCTCTTTTGATCCTTACTTTAGAAACGTTGATCTCATTCAGGAGAATTTATCCCTGGCAAAGCCACTGCACGCTTTTGTTGAAGAAAAAAATGATTCAATAGTAACCATCAGTGTGTCACCAGTGAGTGACTTTCCTATTATTATTGAAAGCCTTGAAATTGATAAAGGTAACTCGTATCCGAGCACACGGACTGAACCCATACCTCCAAAGGCAAGAGATACCTACGCTAAATATTTCATGATTGAATTTAAATACGCCGGAGAAAAGGTGAAAAATCCAGTGTTAAAATGTCGCATCCCAGGTGGATCAGAAATTTATGAAATTGAAGTACTTGAAATACCTTCCTATACAAAAGAAGAATTGCTCTATCCATCTATACCTAATTTCCAGTCTACTGATAGTTTGTTGACCATCAGGGAGGGAGAACTTTTCTTTAATCAAAAAGATGTGGAGATCACGGGATCATTATCCATCCCAAGAGGGAAAACACTGGTAATGTATCCGGGTCAGCATTTTAAATTTTCAGGGGATGGATTGATTGGAGGTACTGGTAATATTCGAGCCATTGGAACAGCAGATGCTCCGATAATAATCGAGCTTAATAATCCCCATTATGAGGTGGCAATTGATATTGTAGATGGGACATGCAACATGGAGCATGTACAGATCATGGGTACGGGGGATTTTATTAAATCAAAAAGGTCCGAATTAAATTTTCAACACGCAGTCTTTGCTGATTTGGATGGGAAACTGATTACTGCAAGGCACAGTGAAATTGTCTTGAACGAATGTCATAGCGGCTCAGTGAATTCATGGGGATATTTTGAGAATTGTCTTGTAAATATTAACCGTAGTACAGCCAATAAAGGAGAGAATTTCATGGTATCTGCAGGAAGCCTGATTAAGATTAAAGAGAGTGAAATTCAAGCGTATGATCAAGCTTTTGAATTAGATCATATATCATCAGTGACGCTTTGGGTTAGTTCAATTCAAGATGTGAGGAGTATTGCTGTGTTAAATAACGCAAGCAGTTTTCAAACCCTGGGAGGATCCTTACAAGCTGGAGAAACGCCATTTGAAGTGGATCAGGATAGTTATTCAACTGCGAAGTCAGGGTATAACCTTTATAAGACCACAACTAATTTTGAAGGATGAGAGTAATTTGTTTATTGACATATCTGCTTTTGTTTCAGGGGACAAACTGGGCTCAATATACTTCGCCTTTTAACCAGTATACGGTTAAAACTGATTCAATGGGTGCGTACGCTTTTATTGTAAGTGGGCATTTTCACGGTAGTAGTTATAATCAATCGGGGTTTCCTGCCAATACTTTGTTGGCCAATTTAGACTGGATCAATGCATCTGATTCAAAAATGTTAGTGTGTTTGGGAGACCTTTTTATGGATGTTGGTAACGATATCCCCAATTATGAAAAGGCTTTGTTTTCTAAACTGGATCTTCCCCTAATAAATGCTGTAGGAAATCACGATTTGTCAGGTGATGTGTACCAGCAACACTTTGGTGAGACCTTTTTTTCATTTGAGTTGGGAAATGACATTCATTTTGTGGTTGATACAGAAATTAATGACGGTGATTTGAATGAAGATCAACTTAGTATGCTCCGAAAGGCTTTGGATAAAGAATTTGAAAATGTTTTCATTTATGCACACCGCACTATCTGGAAAGATGCCTATGAAGAAATGGATGGCCTTTTCAAAGACAATACACAATCCTTGACCGGAAATAACTTTGAGGATCAGGTGTTACCCATTTTAAAAGAAATCAGTGAGCAATCTGAGGTATACTGGTTTTCCGGCTCCTTAGGATCTGCACCGGCTTCATTTTTTTACCACGAAACAAAAGAGGTTACATATATAGCTACTGCGATTCGCTCATTACCGAGAGACGCAATGTTAATTGTTAATGTGGACGTAAATGGTGAAGTTGTGTTCGAAACAAAAACACTTACGAAAGAACCTGTCGAACCACTTGAAAGCTACACTATAGAATATTGGAAAGGTGATTCCGGAGATTCTTCCTTCAACTGGAGACTCGTACCTCTTTATTTCAAAAATATGCTGACACACCGCTATTTTTGGTATGGTGTGGGATATTCCGTTCTGGGATTCTTCTTTCTATTTCTCATTCGAAAATGGCGCAAATCAACAAGAACTAAACCTTTGAGCTAATTCATAGTCAAAGTATTAAATGCCTGAAATCCTCTGGTCAATTTAAAAATTGAACTATGGATAATATGAGGATAATATATACTACGATTGAAATCTTACTTCTGGCTATCATTTTTATGGCATAATTCTATTGAAAGTAATTATCGATAATAAATAGTGGCCGGGTGCTATCTATTTGTATTTTTGATTTAGTCGAATTAGGAATTACGAAATTCAGGTTATGGATGATCAGGAATTGGATGTCAGGGCTTTGCTACAAAAGGAGATCGAGAAGACCAAGGCGTTAATTGAAGAATACAAAGAACTTACAAAGCCAATTGCTCCTGAAAATTCTATTGGTCGTATTTCACGAATGGATGCGATTAACAATAAAACCATTAATGAGGCGGCATTGCGAAAAGCAGAAACGAAGCTTAAAAATCTGGAATTTGCACTGTCACGCGTGGATGAACCGGAATTTGGACAATGTGCCAAGTGCAATGGTAAGATTCCTGTTCAACGTATAATGCTCATGCCACAAAGTAGGTTTTGTGTGAAATGTGCGCGGTAAATTACTGTCCTTCTAAAAGACTGCCGTCGTCTAAAATCTCATTAGTGCCATCATCATCTATTATTTCATCCGGAAGGTTTTCAGGATTCATGTTCACGTGATCAGCTTCATTTTTCGGAACAAACAACAACGCAATAAATCCTAAGGCAAAGAAGGATATCAATGCAAGTACTGAAGCACGCATATCACCAGATGTAGCTTCTACATAACCAAAAATTAGCATTCCCAATACGATTCCTGCTTTTTCGGTAATGTCATAAAAGCTGAAAAACGAAGCTGTGTCTCTGGTTCTTGGAAGAAATTTTGAATAGGTTGATCGGCTAAGGGCTTGTGTTCCTCCCATAACAAATCCAACAAATGCAGCAAGGACATAGAACTCCATTTCTGTGTCAATAATTTGATAGGCCGCTGTGCAGCATATAGCCCATATAACCAATGCAGCACCAAGCGTCTTTATATTTCCAAAAGCTCTGGAGCATGCACTAAAAACAAATGCACCTCCTATGGCCACAAATTGGATGAGTAGTACGGCGATAATCAACCCTGCTTCATTTGAGTCCGGACGGTTAAAAATTTCTTTTTTTGCAAATAAGACCGCCATAAGCATAACGGTTTGTACTCCCATTGAAAAAATAAAAAAGGCAATGAGATAACGTTTTAACCTAACCGTTCTGAATGCAAATCGACCTACCTTCCGAAGTTCTCTGAAACCATCAGCCAGAATTTTACGTGTAACTTTGTTTCGCCCTCTTCTATTGGGTAATCTTCTATAAGTAATCTGGGCAAACCCGGCCCACCAAACCCCTGTCAATAAAAAGCAAAATTGGGCAGTTGCCGTTTCAGTCATAATCAGCACTAAACAAGTAACCAATAGAATTACACTTCCTGCATATCCCATGGAAAACCCAAATGCACTTAATTTATCATGATCTTTCTTTTCGGCAACTTCCGGAAGATACGCGTTATAAAAAACAAGACTGTTCCAGAACCCAAGGCTTGCTAAAAACAAACTAAGCATGCTCCATTCCAGGTGTTCAGGGTCAAAGAAATACAAGGAGGCAGTTGCTCCTGCACCGAGATAGCAAAAGAACTGTAAAAACCCTTTCTTGCTACCTGAGTAATCTGCTACTCCAGATAAAAGTGGTGAAAGGATAATAACGGCTAAAAACGAAGCAGCAACTACGAACGAGTACAGTACTGAATTTTTAATCTCATAACCAAAAAAGATGACCAGGTCAGAAACAACTTCTTTCAGTTCATTTTTAGTACTCGTCTGACTTTCATAAAAAACCGGGAAAATTGCAGTAGATATTACAAGTGGATAAACCGAGTTTGCCCAATCGTAAAACGCCCAGGCCCGCATGGTTTTTTTGTCTCCTTTTTTGATTTGGGTTATCACGTATCAAATATGGTAAAAAAAAACCAGTTCCGAATTTTCGAAACTGGTTTCAATATGGTTATACCTTTTATTTACTTATTCAGTATAAAGGTTACTCTTCTATTTTTAGCACGACCTATTTCGTCACCGGTGGTACTTTGAGGTTCATTAGCCCCCATGGTTTTGATACTGATGCGGTCTGCAGAAACTCCTTTCTCTACCAAATGTTTTTTAACAGCTTGAGCTCTTTGCATATCAATTCCTGCTAAATCGTCATCTTCAGCTTCTTCTTTGTCCATGTGCGCCACAATAGTTAGTTTGTGAGCATCATTCCCCAGCATTACGTTTTCTACATTTTTAAGGTGGTCCATATCAGATATGGTAAATTCTGATTTACCGTATCCAAAGTAAATTTCTGTATATCGGATGATCAGGTCATCTTTCATACCTTCAGGATTTACCGGAGCAACTTCGTAAACAAATTCGGTTTTTACTTCATGCTCTTTGATCTTGCAATCACACTCTGTTTCATCATCAATCATTACTACTGAGATATTGTCGATAAAATAGTAGGCCGCAACAACGGACTGTCCTGTAAACTCCTTTACCTTTTTAAGACGTTGACTCTCCGTTTCTCCATTTGAGAAAAAGTTACCAATCGTAAGGAATTTCTCTCCACCTTTTGCGATATATGTGGCACAAATTTCTTCCCAACCGAAGTAGGCATTCACAACAGGATTATCCCGGTGCATTACATCAGTTGTTGTCATGATACTCTTATTCTCGTCAATATTGTATTGTTTTTTAGAGAAATTAATACCAATATTGTTAGATGCGTATTTAGATCCTTCTGCTAGGTTTACGTAAAACTTAACACAATACATAGCATCTCTCCGCAATGGGAGCTTCAACTTTGTTGAAATATATTGTCTGGGCTCTTTGTCGTTGTATGAGAATATACGAATTCCCGCATAATTTTTACCTTCTTGCGGATCTTCGAACCCTACAATATTATCTGGAGTTCCATAATCACCTTTAACTTTTTCTGAAAAGAGGTCCGCAGACGCTTTTGTAGGTGACATCCATCCAACTGCTACATTGATTGCTCCTCCTCGCTTAATCTTTCCTTCGATCTGTTCAAAACCGCCATTTTCAACCAAATTCTGGTCGTCTTGCGCTTGCGAGAAAAATCCTACAGCTAATGTCAGTAATGAAATCGTAATTTTCTTCATTGTGTCAGTTTTTAGTTTTTTGCAAATTCTTTAACAGTTTCTATAAAGCACTTTACTTTTTCAGGGTCCGTATCGGGATAAACTCCGTGGCCTAAATTAGCTATATGCCTTTGATTACCAAAAGAATTTAGCATGTTTTTTGTTTTCTGTTCAATTGTTTTAAAATCTGCATAAAGCACGCATGGATCTAGGTTTCCCTGTAATGTTTTATCAGGTCCGATCAGCTTTCTGCTCTCTGCAACATCCATATTCCAATCTAATCCGATCGTCTGACAATTCAGACCCGCAAGCTCTTCTCTTGCGTAATACGCACCTTTTGCAAAAACAGTTACAGGTACGTCATTGATCGCATCACATATCCTTCTTACATATTTCATTCCAAACTCTGAATATTGATCTGGACCAAGTACCCCTGACCAGGAATCAAATACCTGTACAAGGTCTGCTCCTGCTGCTATTTGATGTCTTAAATACTCAATTGTAACCTCGGTAATTTGGTGGAGTAATTCATGTGAAAGTTCCGGATCCTGATAAAGCATTCTGCGTGCTTTTGAAAATGTTTTTGACCCTTCACCTTCCGTCATATAACAAAATATGGTCCAGGGGGCACCACAGAATCCGATCAATGGCACCCGACCATTTAATTCTTTTTTGGTGATCTTTATTGCTTCAAATACGTAAGAAAGTTTATCTGCTACATCAATTTTTTCAGTAACCCTTTGAACATCTTCTTTTGATTGGATCGTATTTTCAAACCAGGGTCCTTTGCCTTTGATCATTTGATAAGGTAATCCCATGGCATCAGGAATTACGAGGATGTCTGAAAAAATAATTGCTGCGTCTACCCCTAAAATGTCAACTGGTTGAATCGTAACTTCCGCCGCTAATTCCGGAGTTTCAACCAACTCTTTGAAACCACTCAAACTCGCACGTACTGCACGATATTCTGGTAGAATTCTTCCTGCTTGTCGCATGAGCCATACAGGAAATCTATCGGTTTGTTCTCCTTTGATAGTACGTAATAATAAATCATTCTGAAGTGTGGTCATATTACCAGTTGATAGGTTGAATTGACTGCGAAATTAACAATTCGTTCGCTTTACTAAAGTGTTTAGACCCGAAAAATCCTCTGTAAGCAGATAACGGTGATGGATGAACGGTCTTTAATATGTGATGTTTATTGGTGTCAATCAATTCTATTTTTTTTTGTGCCTGTGATCCCCATAACATGAACACCACGCCTTCCAAATTGTTGTTAATAGCAGAAATTACGGCATTTGTAAATGTTTCCCATCCAAAATCTTTGTGTGAATTGGGCTGATGAGCATTTACGGTTAATACGGTGTTCAACAAAAAAACACCTTGTTCTGCCCAGCGTTCAAGATTCCCGTTATCTGGTATGGGAGTTCCTAGGTCACTTTCTATCTCTTTAAAGATGTTAATTAGTGATTTTGGATAGGGTTTTACGTGGTCCTGAACAGAAAAACATAAACCATGAGCATGACCGGGAGTAGGAAAGGGGTCCTGTCCGAGAATCACTACTTTCAGTTTGTCAAAGGGACACTTATCAAATGCGTTGAAAATATGACTCCCTTTAGGCCAAACATCCCCTGTCGAATAAGCTTGCTTCACTTTTTCGGCCAATTCGGCAAAGTAAGGTTTTTCAAACTCATCCTTTAGAACATCTTTCCAGGAATCTTCAATGTTTACGTCCATGGTTATCGAAATTAAAAAGAATTAAATCAAAAAAGCCTAATCCGCATGTGCAGACTAGGCTTTTAAAATACTTTTCAAAGCAACAATTACTTCAAGCTGTTTACGTGTTTTGTAAGGCTTGATTTCAAGTTGGCAGCTTTATTTTTGTGGATGACATTTCTCTTTGCCAATTTATCCAACATAGCTACAACTTTAGGAAGCATTTCTTGTGCTTCTTTCTTTTTTGTAGTCTCTCGCAAAATTGCAATCGCATTACGCGTCGTTTTATGCTGATACTTGTTTCTTAATCTCTTCGCATTATTAGAACGAATTCTTTTTAATGCTGATTTATGATTTGCCATAACTTGTTTTATTGTTCACTTTTCCTTCTCACTCAATCTCACTCAATTGCTAGCTTCGTCGTAGCCCATAGGAGAATCGAACTCCTGTTTCCAGGATGAAAACCTGGCGTCCTAACCACTAGACGAATGGGCCATTTCCGGTTGAAAAAATTAATTTTCGTTCCAAAAAGGAGTGCAAATATACTTGGAAAAAAATTACTAGCAAGAAAAAAAATAAATTTTTTTCACGACTTCACATCTATGTCGGATTTAAACTTGAATCCCAGTCGCTTGCCAGTTTTGAGCTTAGGATGGCTACTCAATTCATCCAGTTCTGCAACCGAAACCTGACTCACTGTTTTGTATGGAGGTGTAAGTAGGTCAAAATCCAAGGCATAGATACTGATACGAAGAATAATCTCCTGTAAGGTTTCCGCTGAAAGTTCCTGATGCATAAAATTCTTATACATCAACCCTAGTTTCCCCTTACCCTGGACTTTGAAATGGTTATCTTTATTAATGAAAATTCTACAGATTAGATAACCTATATCATTGGGTCGATTGTATTCATAAGAATCGGCCAAAAAATCATAAACATTGATAATCCCACAATAAGCGTTCATGGGATTTTTTTGTACATAGGAAGTTTGGTGAGAATAATCATGACTAGGCAGTTTGAAAACATTGGAATGCATATGAAAAACCAATACGTCAGATCCAATATATAACCGCGCTTCTCCCCGGCCTTTGTCTTCAAATCGAAATCTGATGCGTTCATCCTTGAGTTTGGTACGCAATGATCCGATACACCCTTCCATTTCTTTCTTCAACACATCAAACCAATCTTTCGTATTTTCAAATACGTCTTGTTTGTGTCCGGATTTATTCTTTAATAATCCTAATAAGATATCTCTTTCTTCCTTTGTGCTCATATTTAATATGCTTTGGCAAAAATTACACGTTGGTCGGAAGGTTTCCCAGTTACCATACATTTTCCCTCTTCTTTCTCTCCTTCCAATGGAATGCAACGAATTGTTGCTTTAGTTTCCTGTTTTACCCGTTCTTCCGTTTCTGCTGTTCCATCCCAGTGCGCCAGGTAAAAACCACCGTCTTTAATTTTTATTTTAAATTCCTCGTAACTGTCAATTTTTTCAATATTGGCGTGTCGGAACTCATCAGCTTTTTTGAACAAATTGTTTTGGATTTCCTCCATTAAAACATTTACGTGTTCTACAACCGTATCAATAGAAATGGTTGTTTTTTCCTGTGTATCGCGTCTTGCTACTTCAATCTGACCGTTTTCCAGGTCCCGCGGTCCAATAGCCAGCCTTACAGGAACGCCTTTAGCTTCATATTCTGCAAACTTCCATCCCGGACGACGGTTGTCGTCATCATCAAATTTAACGGATATTCCTTTTGCTTGAAGTTGTTCAATAACAGGTGTGATTTTTGTTTTAATCTGCTCCAGTTGCTCTTCCCCTTTATATATAGGTACGATTGCAACCTGGATTGGAGCAAGGGCAGGAGGAAGTACTAATCCCTGATCATCTGAGTGAGTCATGATCAACGCGCCCATTAGTCGTGTTGAAACTCCCCATGATGTGGCCCAAACATAGTCCAATTTCCCTTCTTTATCTGAAAACTTCACATCAAATGCTTTGGCAAAATTCTGACCCAAAAAGTGAGATGTTCCTGCCTGTAGTGCCTTTTTATCTTGCATCATGGCTTCGATACAATACGTTTCAACGGCTCCTGCAAATCGTTCACTTTCAGATTTCAGACCTTGAATAACGGGCATGGCCATATACTTTTCAGCAAACGTTGCGTAGACATTGATCATTTTTTCGGTTTCTTCAATGGCCTCGTCTTTTGTAGCATGTGCCGTATGACCTTCTTGCCATAAAAACTCCGTGGTGCGCAGAAAAAGTCGTGTTCGCATTTCCCAACGAACGACGTTGGCCCATTGATTTATGAGAATAGGCAAGTCGCGGTAAGATTGTATCCACTTTTTATAGGTGTTCCATATTACTGCTTCAGAAGTTGGGCGAATCACCAATTCTTCTTCCAGCTTTGCTTCAGGATCCACAATTAGTTTACCCGCATTGTCTGGATCATTTTTAAGTCGATAATGTGTAACAACAGCACATTCTTTAGCAAATCCTTCTGCATTTTTTTCTTCTGCTTCAAATAAACTCTTAGGTACAAACAACGGAAAATAAGCATTTTGGTGTCCGGTTTCCTTAAACATCTTGTCCAGGTGATCCTTGATTTTCTCCCAAATAGCAAAGCCATAAGGCTTTATAACCATACATCCTCTTACATCTGAATGTTCCGCTAATTCTGCAATTTTAATGATATCATTGTACCATTTTGAGTAGTCATCTGCACGTTTGGTGATTTTTTCAGCCATTTTTGGTATAGTTTTTGTAACTTTTAGCAGTGAAAGCAAATGTAGAAATTTTATTTCTGCATGAAATAATAATAAAAACCAATCCACTATGAAAAAGTCAATTTTATTGATCGCGCCTTTGACTTTTCTAATTTCCTGCACAGGATCGTCAGAAATTTTTGATGATGCGTATAATGACGCCAAAGCACCTGAGGTTGTCAAGGTTAATGAAGAAGAAGGTTACGCCGATTACATCAAAAACGAAGAACACAAATATCCTGTAGAAGTAGAAGATACTGAAAAGAAATCAATGGACGGTATCAATCCTTCTTACTACGGAAACAACGATTACTACGATCCTTACGGGCATAACCACCAAGAACCTCACGGGTTTGGAGGAAATAATAGTGGATATTACAATGGATATAATCAGTATTATTCTCCAAATAGTAATGGGCTGTACTGTAATAATATGTACGGAACCGGATACGGATCATGGAATAATAATAATGGTTATGGATCATGGAATTCATGGGCCGTATGTCCGTATTCATGCATGACATGGTATAATACCGGAAATTGCTGGCACCTGAACCGTTATGATTATTACGGTGGTGGAGCTTACGCCTATAATAACAATTTCTATAATGGTTCTTATGGACCTGGTGGTTCATACTATTACGGATATTATAATCCAAATAATCCCTACGGATGGGGATCAACCTACGGTAGCTATTACGGAAATGGTTATTACTGTGGAAATGGATATTACAACAATTATTACTACGGAAACAGTTGGGGTAGTCCTTATGGTTACAATGGATGGGGAATGCCATACGGATATCCATATTGGGGTAATTCCTTTAACTACGGTGGCGGAAGCGGCTGGAATGGCAATAATAATGAAGACATAGTGTCAAATGGGAATCATCATTACGGACACAGAGGTGGTTCTAATTCAGGATCATATTCTCAAAACAATACAACTTACACGCATACAGTGAAAGGGCCGGCCGAATCAACACCATTCCCTTCTTACACGGCGCATCAAGAAAACGTGCTTGCCAATGAAGGTGGTAATGATATTTCGAAACCAACGAATAGTACTGTGATACATGGGAACCAATTCCAGAAGGAGACGCCTGATCACGTAAATACGTATTCTGCCGACGAGCAACCAGGAACATTTGGTAGCTCCAAACCAGTTCAAAACCAGGGTAATTCAACAATGGTAAATAAACCTGTTGAAAACACGGGGAACTCGAATTTTGCAACAACTGCTTCAAAAGATAAGCCTTCAGTGGGTACTACAGTTGTGACAAGTGGGAAACCTGCGAATAATCAATTTTCTTCGGATGGTAACCGACCAAATTATTCCACAAACACAAGTGGTTCATCCAGAGGTGGAGGATCGGGGAATAACACGACTTATACGCACCCAAATAAGTACGGAAATTATAATGGAAATACCGGCTATACACGACCAAATAATTCGGGAACTACCTATGGCGGTAAGACGAATTCGGATAGCAGAAGGACATATAATTCTGGTTCGAATAATGGAACATACAACAACAGAAACGGTTCCAGCAATTCATCAAACCGCAGTGGAAGCACGACGTATAGTGGAAACCGAAGTAGTTCAAGTTCCGGTAGTTCATCTAGTCGTTCCGGATCATCAGGTTCATCAGGTGGTACTTCTTCAAGACGGAAATAAGCATGGCTAAATATGCAGTTATCATAGCGTTGGCAGTTCTGTCATCAGGTATGTCGTATGGCCAAAATGAAGAAGATGCACTGAGGTACAGTATGACTTATTTTGGTGGGTCAGCTCGAAACATGAGTAGTGCCGGGGCTTTGTCCGCAATGGGAGGAGATTTCGGAAATGCCGGTCAAAACCCAGCCGGTTTGGGACGATTAACTAAAAGTCAGTTCTCGTTCACGCCGTACCTGGAAATTCCTTCAGTAACTTCTGATTTTAATGGAAACGAGATAAAGAGCAATAGAGTAACGGCCAGTTTTGGAAATCTATCGTATGTAAAAGCCTATCAACTCGACCCCAACAAGTTCAATAACTGGTACAGTGTACAAATTGGTATTGGATTTAACAGAATTAGAAGTTTTCAGGATAGTCTTGCGTATAATGGTGTTTCAGACTCATCCATCTTACATTCTTTTATCAGAGAGGCAAATGGAACGCCACAGGCACTTATTTATGATTATCATCCATTTACGGCAGGTTTGGCGTATGATGTATACGCAATCGATCCCGGAGCTACTGACGGTGAATACACAACACAGTTCCAAAACGGAAATGCTGAGCATAGCCGGTGGATTAAGAGGACCGGAGGAATAACCGAGTTTAATGTGATCACTGTGAGTGGTAATTACGCAAATAAATTACTCATAGGAGGTTCATTGAATTACGTTCGTGCTTCATATTCCGAGACAATGAAACACGTTGAAGTCTATAACGACTCCACTAACTGGTTAAACTGGACACGGTATACAGGACAATTAGATATCACCGGGAATGGTCTCAATGTTCGTTTAGGTGCTATTTATATGCCGATTCCCGAATTTAGGATAGGTGTGGCAGTTGAAACACCTACAGCTTATTTAATGAAGGATTTTTGGACCAATAACATGCGCGCCGGTACTGATGCAGGTGAAAAATTTGTTGAAAGTCAGTTTGTGCCTACCGGAAGCTATGAATATAAAATCAGAACACCTTTTAAAGCAAATATGTCTGCTGCCTTAGTACTGAAAAAATTCGGATCAGTAGGAGCTGAAATTGAATATGTGGATTACACTAATGCCAAGCTAAAATCGAGAACAATTACTTCGGCACCGTATGATTTTGCTGCTGAGAACTTACAGATTGACAATATCTACCGACCTACAGTGAATACTAAAATCGGAGTGGAAGGTCGTATAACCAAGCAGTTATATGTTAGGGGCGGATTTGCCTATTATGGATCGCCGTATAAAGCTTCCAGTGGCAACAATCAAAACCCCATTCTCTTTTATACAGGAGGAGCCGGTTATAATTTCGGGATAATGTATTTGGATATGGCGTATGTACTACAAAGCAGAAAAGAAGATTATTATGCCTATGATCCGACTATTCCCGGAAGTCACGCAACATTTAATGTGAAAAACTCACAGGTTGTTGTAACTGTTGGTGCTCGTTTTTAATTCACCCGGTTAAACTTCTCGTCAGAACATTTAGGATTTATACAAAGAAAAAGCCCATCCAAATTGGACAGGCTTACTCGAGCGGGAGACCTACCTACGCTTCGCTTCGGCAGGCAGGCGAGACTTCCCGACAAAGTTCCGCAACGTTCCGAATGGCTTCGTCACTGCTCCACTAAGTCGGGATAAACTTCTCGTCAGAACATTTAAGATTTATACAAAGAAAAAGCCCATCCAAATTGGACAGGCTTACTCGAGCGGGAGACCTACCTACGCTTCGCTTCGGCAGGCAGGCGAGACTTCCCGACAAAGTTCCGCAACGTTCCGAATGGCTTCGTCACTGCTCCACTAAGTCGGGATAAACTTCTCGTCAGAACATTTAAGATTTATACAAAGAAAAAGCCCATCCAAATTGGACAGGCTTACTCGAGCGGGAGACGAGACTCGAACTCGCGACCCTCAGCTTGGAAGGCTGACGCTCTACCAACTGAGCTACTCCCGCTTAATATTTTTGTCGGGAAGCTACTCCCGCTTACTATTTTTTCTCGTCCTTATTGGTGTTACGGACAAGGCAAATATACTCTTTTTTACTTTTTTTAATCGCAAAGGTTACAATGTTAAACCTGTGACATTAACGAGTAAACAAACCTTATGTCCAAAACTTATGTAGTTATTATCCTGGTCGCTTTTACGACCATTTCCTGTAAGCGAAAAATGCTTGAAAATAAATGTTGTGCCATTGAACCTACAGAAGTAGCTTTTGAAGGAGGTTATGTTTCAGTCCCAAATATATTTACTCCGAATAATGATTCTGTATTTGACCAGTTTACCACACAGGCAGAAGGGTATTCAAGCTTTAGAATTGAAATATTTAAAAAGTCCGGTAAATCACTTTTCGTTTCTGATGACCCTGAAATCAGATGGAACGGCTATTTGTTTGAGGACAAAGAATCGGGTTTTTATGATAAAAAGATGAAACACGGCATTTATACGTACAAAGTTGACGTGACATCAGAAAAGGGAGAAACGGTATCTGCTGAAGGCGAGTTCTGTTTGGTAACAGGAGAATCAGCAAGGTGTTTTTATTCATCCGACGGCTGTGTGGGGAGTTCAAAATACGACGGGCAAAATTTTGTCAGATCAGTGGAAAATGTCCCCGCAACTTGTGACGAATAATTTTTTATGTAGGCATAGAAATGCTAACTTCGCGGCTCACCCTTTTATTAACCTGATGGAAAATTTTAGAGAGCAGCTGATTCAAGTCTACAAAATGACCAACCAATTTGGGAAACTAATTGGTACAGAGTTAACTAAGTTTGAGAAGGATGGTATTGAATATCGCCTGGTGATTGATGATAAACACCTGGCTACGCCAACCACGGCTCACGGAGGTGTTATATCAGGATATATGGATGGAATTCTAGGAGTCGCTGCCTTATACGTTTCTTCTGAATATGGTAATCTTGTCTCTACAGTTGAGTTTAAAATCAATTACCTGCAGCCAGTAAAAAAAGGAGATGTCCTGATAGGACGTGGAAAAGTAATTTCCAAGGGAAAACGAATCATCATTTCTCAGGGAGAGATTATCAACGAAGAAACAGGTGAAAAAGTGGCCATAGCCACCGGTACTTTTAATGCCTATCCACACGAAAAAAGTGGGATGACCAAAAATGATTTTTTTAACGGGGATTGATTAAGGAATTAATGTGCATCTCTGTGTCACTCTGTGAAACAACCAATAAATCTTAACGCGCCCTTTCTCATAAATTACAGCTTGATAAGCCGAGTTAAATGCAGATTTAAACAAGCGAATCAGAAATTCACACAATTCATAACGTCATACATGACAAGAAAATGTATTTTTGCCCAAAATCATTGCAATGACCCAGTTTTCTGATCGTGTAAAAAACCTTGCTGAGTCGGCAACTATTGCCATGGCAGCAAAAAGTCGCGAATTGATCGCGCAAGGAAAAGACATTATTTCTCTCAGCCTTGGGGAGCCGGATTTTAATGTGCCTGACTTCGTAAAAGAAGCTGGAAAAGAAGGAATTGATCAGAATTTTTCGAAGTATATGCCAGTACCAGGATATTTAGACCTGAGAGAAGCGATATCGAAAAAATTCAAAAGAGATAATAATCTGGATTATTCACCAGATCAAATTGTTGTTTCTACCGGAGCAAAACAAAGTATAATAAACGTTGTCATGGCCCTTGTGAATGAAGGTGATGACGTAATTGTTCCCGTTCCGTATTGGGTAACGTATGTAGAACAAGTACGCTTGTTTGGTGGAAATCCGATTCTGGTGGAGGCTGGAATTGAAAATGATTTTAAGATCACGGCTGAACAACTTCACAAAGCCATCACGCCTAAAACACGGTTGATGATCTTTTCAAACCCTTGTAATCCAACCGGATCAGCATATTCACATGATGAGCTGGCTGCAATGGCTGAAGTAATCTCCCAATATCCAGACCTGGTAGTAATTTCAGATGAAATTTACGAGTACATCAACTTTGTAGGTAAAAACGTGAGTTTGGCCTCTTTTGATAAAATTTATAATCAGGTAGTAACGGTAAATGGAGTATCCAAAGCATTTGCCATGACGGGTTATCGTGTGGGATTCATTGGCGCTCCTTTAGATATTGCAAAGGCGTGTTCTAAAATTCAGGGACAGTTTACTTCTGGTACCAGTTCAATTAGTCAACGTGCGGCCAAAGCGGCTGTTGAGGCAGATCCATCAGCTATTCAATTTATGGTGGATGCTTTTCACAAAAGACGAGACCTGGTTTTGGAAAAAATGGGTGAAATTGAAGGGTTGAAATTGAATGTACCGGAAGGTGCCTTCTATGTATTTCCGAATATCAGTAATTACTTCGGTAAATCTTATGGAAACCACACTATCAATTCTGCCACGGATCTATCTATGTATTTGTTAGATGAGGCACTCGTAGCCCTGGTTACCGGAGAGGCCTTTGGCGCACCAAATTGCATTCGACTGTCTTATGCAACAGATGAAGAAACCCTGAAAGAAGCTATAAATCGAATTAAAACTGCTTTAGATAAATTGAGTTAATGCCAGCTGTAAGTACCATATTTAAGAGTTTTCAGGGAAAGAAAGTGATCGTAGTAGGTGACGTGATGATCGATACCTACATTGAAGGTAAAGTTACGCGGATATCACCTGAAGCCCCTGTTCCGGTGGTGCAATTTAGAAACCGGTTTAGCAGACTGGGTGGCGCAGCAAACGTAGCATTGAACCTTAAGGCCCTGGGAGCTGATCCTATTATCTGTACCATTATTGGGAAAGATGAGGAAGCTGATCATTTTATGAAACTGGTCAATGAAGCTCAAATTAGTGCAAAGGGGATTATAGGCTATGATGATCGCTTGACGACAGTAAAAACCAGAGTTATTGGCAACAATCAACAGCTGGTGCGGGTAGATCATGAATATGCAGCTCCAATTACATCATCTGCTGAATTTGCCCTGGTTGAAGCTATAAAGGAGTTTTGTGAGAAAGAGGAGGTAGCCGCAATTATTTTTCAGGATTATAATAAAGGTGTACTTACACCGGAAGTGATAAAAAATACAATTGAGTTTGCCAACGAGAAAGGTATAATAACAACGGTTGATCCGAAAAAAGAAAACTTCTTTGAATATAAAAGGGTGACTTTGTTCAAGCCGAATTTGAAAGAACTGATTGAAGGAACCAACCTTCCGGTTAATATGAGCGATAAAGATTCCTTTTTGACGGCCGTAAATGCCATGAACAAGGAATTGGAGGCCAAATACACCTTTGTTACCCTCAGTGAAAATGGTGTATATATTAATGAAGATCAAAAAAATCACTTCATTCCAGCGCATCCGCGTTCAATTGCAGATGTTTCAGGAGCAGGAGACACGGTAATCGCAGTGGCGACATTGTGCCTGGCCTGTGATCTTGATCCAAAAACGGTGGCAACACTTTCTAATCTTGCAGGTGGTTTGGTTTGTGAACAAGTGGGAGTGGTATCTGTTAATAAAGATGACCTGATTAAAGAAGCGAAAGAAGTACTATAGTGGGGACGAAAGTAAAGCCATACAATAAACAGGATTCAAGTAAAAAAGAAGAGGTAGCGGAGATGTTTGATAACATTTCTCAACGCTACGATTTTTTGAATCATTTTTTATCGCTGGGAATAGATAATATCTGGCGTAAAAAGGCGGTAAAGATATTGAAGGAGTATCAACCCAAACTAATCCTTGACATAGCCACCGGAACCGGAGATTTTGCTATATCTGCCTTACGCATTAAACCCACCAAGGTAATTGGTTTGGACCTGTCTGCAGGCATGTTAGAAGTGGGCCGTAAGAAAATGAAGAAAAAAGGCCTGCAGGATAAAGTGGAGATGGTGCAGGGTGATTCTGAAAACCTACCTTATGAGGATGATCATTTTGATGGAATTACGGTCGGTTTTGGAGTTAGAAACTTTGAAAACCTTGAAAAAGGTCTATCTGAAATGCGCAGAGTTCTTAAACCAGGTGCACCTGCTATCATACTTGAGTTCTCCAAACCAAAGAGATTTCCGGTAAAACAATCGTTTAATTTTTATTCCAAATATATTATCCCTAAAGTTGGGCGGTCTATATCCAAAGATAAAGCGGCCTATTCGTATCTGCCTGAGTCAGTTGAGGCTTTTCCGGAAGGACAGGCATTTATAGATATTATGGATAAAGTAGGGTTTAAAAATCTACGCTCTAAGCAAGTTTCAGGAGGAATTGCTACAATTTATGTAGGAGAGAAGTAACAAGTCATGAATTTTACCGTTTACTAAGTAGAAATCCCACTCAATACTATAAAATATCAACGTCTGATACAGTTTTACTAGATTTGCAAAGTTTGAAAAAAAGGATCTTAATAATATTATTGAGCTTGTTGTCTTGTGGAGTCGGTTTCGGACAGCGATTTGGTAAGAACTACCCTAGTTTTGACCGAAAAAAGGTACATTTTGGATTTAGTCTGGGAATCAATACATCCGACTTCCGTTATCAGCTTAATCCGGATACGGCATTTATGGATTCCATTACCAATATAAACATCAAAAAACAACCCGGATTTAACCTGGGGATTATTGGTTCATGGGATATTCACGAAACGGTCCACCTGAGATTTATTCCATCACTTTCTTTTCAGGAAAGATTGTTTACTTACACTTTTTGGGACCCGTACTCAGGAGAGTATGAAATAAGAGATAATCGGCTTGAAAGTACATACCTGGATTTTCCGCTATTGCTGAAATTAAGAACAAAGCGAATTAACAATTTTGCCGCGTATGCCATTGGTGGTTTTCAATACAGTCTTGACCTTGCCTCTCAGAAAGATGTGGACCAAAGTTTGGGAGATCCAATTGTCAAAATCCAACAACATGACTGGGCGTATCAGGTCGGTGGCGGATTTGATTTTTGGTTGCCTTATTTCAAGTTTGGTCTTGAATTGAAGCTATCCAACGGAATTAAGAACCTGGTTATACAGGATAATACCTTTTTTATGGATCCCCTGTCCTCTTTAAAATCAAAAGTCTGGTGGTTTTCTCTTACTTTTGAAGGGTGATTTTATGCTTTCGGGTATTTAAACTTATCAATTAAACTTGCCAAAAGAACTACATCTCCGCATTTCTCCTGACTTCATTCACAATGAGGATTATATCCACGAACAAATATGTCGTGAGCTGAATGTTCGGATAGATGACATCAACCATATTGAAGTGTTAAAACGCTCAATTGATGCAAGAAAGCGTGCCATTAAATACAATCTTAAAGTGGCCGTTTATTTGGATGAACCTTTCGAAGATCAAAAGGAATTCTTTTTCCCTAAAAATGTTTCAGAAGAAAAAAGCGTTGCGATAATTGGTGCAGGTCCTGCTGGATTATTTGCGGCCCTCAAAGCACTGGAACTGGGTTTGAAACCCATTGTGTTTGAAAGGGGAAAGGACGTCCGGTCACGAAGAAGAGATTTAAAAGCAATTCACCAGGATCATCTCGTAAACCCTGAATCCAACTATTGCTTTGGTGAAGGAGGAGCAGGAACATTTTCAGATGGTAAGCTCTATACGCGTTCAAAGAAACGAGGGAACGTCAAGAAAGTCCTGGAATGGTTTGTTCATTTTGGAGCAGAGAAAGATATTTTGGTGGATGCACACCCCCATATTGGCACCAATAAGTTGCCAAAGATCATACAGGAAATGCGCAATTGCATCATAAGTAATGGAGGAGAGGTGAGGTTTGATGCTAAACTCACTGATATTAGCATTGAAAATGGTCAGGTGGCAGGAATTGAGATTAATGGATCAGAAATACTGGATTTTGACAACCTGATTCTGGCAACTGGTCATTCGGCAAGGGATATCTTTGAACTGCTCAGAGCGAAGGGTGTAAAACAGGTTGCCAAACCTTTTGCACTTGGTGTGCGAATAGAGCATCCACAGGAATTAATTGATGAGATTCAATATCACGGCCAGCATTCGGGAGAAAATCTGCCCCCGGCTTCTTACTCATTGGTGACGCAGGTAAAAGGCATGGGAGTTTACAGCTTTTGTATGTGCCCGGGTGGAATTGTAGCGCCGTGTGCAACACAGCAGGATGAAGTCGTGACTAACGGTTGGTCACCGTCTAAAAGGAATAATCCGTATGCCAATTCCGGTATTGTTGTTCAGATAGCACCTGAGAATATTGATCCGGATGCTGACGATCCTTTTATCTGCCTTAACTATCAGAAGATGGTGGAGAAAGCTTGCTGGGAGGCTGCGGGAAAGACACAAAAGGTTCCGGCCCAACGTATGCGTGATTTCATTGAAGGGAAAACGTCTTCGACTTTACCGGAAAGCTCCTATCAACCTGGTTTAACTTCTGTTGATCTCAATACTGTTTTGCCTGAGATGATTGCTTCGCGGATAAAAGTGGCTCTGGTTGAATTTGGAAAGAAAATGAGCGGATACCTCACCAATAATGCCGTTTTACATGCACCGGAGTCCAGAACTTCGTCACCGATACAAATTCCGCGCGAAAATGATTCCATGGAACATGTTGAAGTAAAAGGTTTGTATCCTTGTGGAGAAGGAGCAGGCTATGCGGGTGGAATCATGTCTGCAGCAATTGACGGAATAAAGTGTATGGAAAAGATTGCGGAGAAATATCAGGATGCCGGTTCAATGTGAATCATCACATCTCCTATCTCACTGAATTCATCTTTAATAGCAGCTTTACATTGATGGGCAATTTCATGTCCCTCGGCAACTGTTTTATTGGCATCCACCCTGACGTGTAAATCTATGTAAAATACCATCCCAACCTTGCGAATAAAGAACTTCTCTGTATTTTCTACTCCCGGCACCTTTTCTGCAATTTGGCGAATGTCTGATTCCATTTCATGATGGGTGTGCTCATCCATAATCTCACCGAGCGCAGGCCGGAAGATCCTGTAGGCGTTATAAAGAATAAACACAGACGCCAATAGTGCGGCAATGTCATCCGCAATTTCGTACCCTTCTCCAAATAACAACGCCACTGAAATTCCTAAAAATGCCAGAACCGAAGTAATGGCGTCAGAACGGTGGTGCCAGGCTTCCGCTTTTAATGCTGAACTTTTAACCTTTTTACCCCGCTTCAGTGTCACCCGATACATCACCTCTTTGAATGCAACTACAATTACCAAAACGATTAATGTGTAAGGTTTGGGAACCGCATGAGGGGTCTGGATATTAATAATACTTTGATAGGCAATGGTAAGTGATGCCAGCACCAGGAATATGACGATAACAAAAGTGATTAATGCTTCCGCTCTTCCATGGCCGTAAGGATGATTTTTATCCGGCGGTTTTGTTGAATAGCGTATTCCCAGCCAAACCAGAAATGACGAAAAAATATCTGTTGTTGATTCAATTGCATCTGCAATTAAGGCATACGAATTGCCTAAAAACCCAGCAGTAAATTTTATTCCGGCTAATAGAATATTTGTCAATATCCCAAGTACAACAGAACGTGTGGCAATATGTCGTGATTCTGACTGAATACTACAAAAATAAGAAGAGGACACCCAACATAGGCATCCTCCATCAATAATTATTGATTAATAAGGTATTATTTTGGTACCATGTGAAATTCGTGGTTGTTTCCACCATTGTCAAAGGCATACCACAACTCATCTTTTGTCAATTTCAAAAGGTCATAGTCAGATGTTGAAACAGTAGATGTTTGTGCCGTTAATTCATAACTTCCGGTACCGGAGATATTCAGTCTGTCTTTGTCATCAACTAAACTCCATGTACCCGTTTCACTTTGTGCATCACCGTTTCCGTCAGTATAAGAACGCGTATAAACTCCGTCGTCTCCATAAGTTTCTTCATAGTTGCTTATCAGAAGTTGTGAAGTTGCATCTGTACCATCAAAGTAATACGTTCCAATCGTCCAGGTATTTTTAATGTTTTTCTCAGCTTTCGCTTTCGACCCACCGTTATCATATTTTTTACATGATCCAAGTGCCACTAATCCCAATGCTAAGGGACGAATAAGTAGTTTCATTTTCATAG
>JABURP010000073.1 GCA_014762645.1 Crocinitomicaceae bacterium | reverse complement strand
CTTAATTTAGTATGGTGATACTTTATATTCTTCTCATTTTATTGGTCACTACCCGTATTTTTGGGGAGATTGCCAGGCGTTTAAACGTGGCGGCATTGGCTGGTGAAATTATTGGAGGTATTTTTCTTGGACTCATTTTCAACCAGTTTTCAGACACATTTACTGTTTTATCAGATCTTGAAAACAATGAGGTGTTCCACGCAATTACTGAATTAGGGATGTTCTTTTTAATGCTGTATGCTGGAATTGAACTCAATTTTAAATCATTGAAAAAAGCGAGTTCTGTTGCGGTATGGGTGGCCGTTGGAGGGATGGTTTTGCCACTGTTACTGGGAGTAACAGTGGGTTGGTACTACTTTCCGGAATCTGAATTGCGAAGTGCACAAATATTCTTTTTAGGCGTAGCACTTGCTATTACAGCAGTACCTGTTGCCATTAAGGTGTTAATGGACCTTAAATTACTCGACTCAAAGCTTGGACGTACAATAGTTTCAGCAGCTGTGATTGATGACGTCATCAGTCTCATTTTATTGGCGGCGTTGACATCTTTTCTACAAACAGGCGAATTACCGGGGTTCGAAGGAATACTCATCATTACAGGAAAGATTATTGTCTTCTTTGTTGCCACCATTGCCATTGGTATCTATCTGTTACCAAGGGTTGCCAAATTCGTTGATAACAAAATCAATATTGATGAATCCGAAACTAGCTTTTTGATTCTCATGGCTTTATTGTTCTCAGTACTGGCAGAATTGCTGGGGATGCATTTTATTCTGGGGGCGTTCATTGCCGGATTGTTTTTCAGTAAGCGAAACATGCGGAAATCGGTATTTAAGGATGTTGAGCGCAAAATAAAAGCGATAACATCTGGTTTTTTAGCCCCTATATTTTTTGCATCAATAGGTTTACATATTGACCTTCAAGCCATTATGGAGGTACCTGTTTTTGTTATTGTACTTATCATTGTGGCAACAGTTTCAAAGGTACTGGGTGCAGCAATTCCTGCCCGAATTTCAGGCTTCTCAAAACTGGATTCATTATCCATAGGTAGTGCTATGAATGCGCGTGGAGCTGTAGAGTTAATTATTGCTGATGTGGCGTTGCGCTCAGGATTATTCAAACTACCTGAAGATTCGATAATTATTCAGAACCTTTTCTCTGCAGTGGTTTTAATGACAATTGTAACTACTTTGATTACTCCTTTTGTCCTCAGAGCAATCGCAAATAGGAGGGATAGTTCGAATTAATACACTTGCTCAATTGCTATTTCACTGTCTTTACCCAAATGATTGAAATCAATAATAAGTTGTCGGAGTTTTTCAGCATCAGAAGGTAACGTCATTTCCAGTGATTTCCAGTTAATGAGGATTAACTCTTCCGGCATATCTTCCTGAGATGAAATTGCTTCCCAAAATGCCACCCAATTCATTCGATACTCTTCTGAAAAATGTAACGCTGTTTTGAATTTCAGATGTAATTCCTGAACACTATTGATATTCCCAAGATCAATGATCATGTTTTTCCAATTGTGCGACGATCATATCTGAAATCTCCTCAATATAAGCTGCAGAAAAATCGAATTTAACACCAGCCTTGTCGTAGATACTTTTGATGTCTTTAGTGTACCCCAATGAAAGTCCACCTTTGTACTGTTCAATGGCTTTCTTTTCATCTTCCAGTGAATTTTTCCATACACCCAAAGCTCCTAACTGTGAAAATCCGTATTCAATGTAATAAAACGGAACTTCGAATAAGTGGAGTTGTTTATGCCATGCATAGTCTCTTGCTTCTTCATACCCTATCCAATCAGTTAATCCGGTACCAAATCGCTTGTTTAGTATGTTCCATTGTAATTTACGCTCTTCCCTGGTATGTTGAGGATTTTCATAGATCCAATGCTGGAACGCATCTATGGTGGCTACCCATGGTAACACCATAATAATAGATTCAAGATGTTCCTTTTTAGCCCGTTTCAAATCATCATCATTGTCGTAAAACTCCTCCCAGTACTTCATGCTCAATAGTTCCATAGACATGGATGCTAATTCAGCCACTTCGGACGGAAAACTTTTGTAAGCTGTCAATTCCAAATCTTTGGTAAGAAACGAATGTACGGCGTGGCCACCCTCATGAATCATTGTTATTACGTCACGCGCCGTGCCTGCAGCATTCATAAAGATAAAAGGGATGCCGATTTCGTACAATGGATAATTGTATCCCCCCGGTGCTTTACCTTTCTTTGATTCCAAATCCAGATGCCCCATATTTTTCATGGTGCCCAAACAATCCGAAAAATAAGGATCGATCTTGTCAAATATCTTGATGGTTTTAAAGAGTAATTCATCCCCTCCCTCAAAGGGTTTTAAAGGTGGTTTTCCCTCCGGATCTGCACTGGAGTCATACGGTTTGAACTTATCAAAACCAAATTTCTTTAGTTTTTCTTCATTGATTTTCCGATAAATGGGAACAATAAATTTCTCAACCGAATCATGAAAATCAAAACAATCCTGAACCGTATAATCAAAGCGATTCATGGCTTTGAACTTGTAATCTCTGTAATTCTCAAAACCGGCATTGGTGGCAATTTTATGACGAATCTTGATGAGGTCGTCAAAGATGTCTTCTAATTTTTCAGTATCCTGAATTCGCCGGTTGTAGAGTAAGTCCCACACTTCTTTTCTCACTGATCGGTCTGGGTCTTTGAGATGTTTGGAAGCTTGCTGAGCCGTTAGTTCTTCTCCCTTGTAAGTAATTAACTGCGCGCCAACAACACCATTATATTCCTGAGATTTTGTCTGTGCTTCAGCCTGCAGTGGAATGTTTTCCTCCCTGAAAAGATCTATGGCCGTTTGAACCTTTTTAAGGTAAATCTTATTGGCTTCATCCGTTAACTGATTCTTAAAAGGAGATTCAACCAGTTTTTGATTTAATTTATTAGACATCTCTGAAATCTTTGGGTTGATTTCAGTAACAAATTTCTTATACCGATCGGCCGCCTCTTTATCTGAAGTGTTAATGGTCATTTTAATATATCTCCAGGCCATGTCCTCTTCTAAAACAGCTTCCAGTTCACTGTTCTTTTTTAGCCATAGACGGTACTCATCCAGAGAATTAATTTCCTCATTGAGCAATTGATCAAAATAATCTTTGATATCATTCCAGTCATTGATGACCAGGTCTTCTGCAATAAATATGCGCGGTTTTCTTTTTACTTCCATACCGGATAAAATTAGAAAAAGCGTTTCAGCCATAAGGTCAAAACGCTTTAAATATTCTTAAAAATATAGTAATTCTACTCTTCTTCTTCAGATTTAGCTTTTGCTTTATCAGCAGCTTCCTTGGAAATAAATCCTTTGTCCACCAAGATATTGTACCACTGATACAATTTCTTTAGATCTGAATCATAAACACGATCTTCATCATAATCAGGTAAAAAGGACGTGATGTGTTCACGTAACTTTTCCGGAGATTCTTTGTGACTGATGGAGGCACCATAATTTTCTTTCTCAGCTAACTTTTCATAGACGTCTCCTAAAGGAACGTCCTCTTCGTATGTGTAGATGCAAATATCTTCCAGTGCTGAGATTTTGTCTGTGGCAAAGGCCGGAAATTTCTTTCCGTTATCTAAAGATTCTACAATAATATTATTCCTTCCCTGCGCAGCAACCTTGTAAAGTCCTGGTTTACCTGAGATCGCAATGATTCCTTTTATATCCATTTTCACTTATTTCGGCCAAAAATAGGAATTATTTTTTCACCAATTTGAATGTTTTAAAATTGTCTCCATAGAACAAAGTCATGAAATACATGCCGCTTTGATTTCCTGTAAGATCTATTGTAATAAAAAGTTCTGAAGAGTTAACTTCTACATAATCGTAAACCAGCTTTCCTGAAGCATCTGTCAGATAAAATGATACATCAAAATAATCACTTTTCAGAATGTGAAATTCTTCATCAAATGGATTCGGCAATATGATAAATTCATTTTGCTGCAATTCCTGAATCTGACTGAGATCTACCCAATAAGGGTCTGAAAGGAATGAACATCCTTCTGGACCGAATAATTCAACCGTAAAGTTTCCGGTTGTGTCTGGATTAATGAATTGTGCATTTGCACTGTCAATTGGAGTGCCCTCGTAATACCATTGTATTGAATCAGCAGGAGATGTGATTAAGCCACCACCAATTTGATTAATCACTGGGAAAATTGGCAAAGTGCCTTCAATGGTAATTATGGTATCGGAATGTGACTCACAGCCCTGGTTATTCGTGACGGTAACAAACACCGTGTCTGCCTGATCAATCACTACAGATGAAATACTGTCTCCATCAAACCAGTTATAAGTAGCAAAGTTGTTTTCAACGGTGGCTATTGTAAGAGGAACATCACATATAAGTGAGTCCCCGTCCAATGTCACAGGGAAATTAGTTTCTGATAGTATCTGAAAGGCATTTACTTTACCATAACCATAACCTTGATTTGGTGTGGTGCCGGTCCAGCTATCTTCATATGCATACGCATGCAAGTCATCCAAAAAGTCCTGATAAGTAGAAGTTGGACATTTTTCCAGGTAGAGTGCTGCAATTCCTGCAATTACTGGTGATGCCATTGAGGTTCCGCCATTTCTCACATGCTGTCCTCCCTGTCCTAGCATGCTGGGATTTGAACTCTGTAGTGATGCCGATAACCACAAAGGGCATGAAGCTAAGATCAAATCTCCGGAAGCCGAAACATCCGGTTTGGTGATGCCTAACCTGTTTGGTCCTTTACTTGAATTTATACTTAACATTCCCGGAGGATATGCTCCTACGTATAGGTTTGAGTTAAAATCCAAATATTGCTTTCTGTTGGTAAAATTACCAACGGTTATAACTTGTGGTGAACAGGTCCATGAACTAACTGTTGTTACAAGTGTATCCGGCATTTGATAATATGCAATAGGAGGGAAAGCACTAATTGTTGGCAGCCCTGTACTCTTGATATTTGATAGTCCCAGCCATGCGCCCGACCAAAGATCATACTCACCCGGGCCTACCGTTTCAAATCGGTAGAGATATGCCGTAGAGTCCATATTCTCTAAAAGTGCTTCTATGTGATAGACGCCATTTATCTCTTCACAGTAAAATTCTACCGGAGAAAGCTTGTTTCCATTCACCATTATTGAGTCATAAGTAGTGGTATTTAACAAGGATTGGATGGAATAAAATGGAGTTCTTCCTCTAAAATCAAAAGATGGTGACGGATTATCAGCACCAAAGGCAAACTGAACATTATTCAGGTCTGCCGTGTCGGCCCAAAGATCAAAATATACTGCCGGTGAACCAAATGCAGAGCTCATATTTACTTCAAACCAGGTAAAAGAGGTGTCGGAGGTGACAATTCCATTTACGTGATATTTTCCTTTATTTCCCGAATTGCCTGCAGCAGCAACTACGATTCTTCCGGTTTTATCATTCAACAAACTATCAATGATCTGTCCGGCGGGGTCAGTTCCATCATGTGAACCCAGGTAATCCCCGACACTTGTATTTACTATAGCTGGTTTGCCCAATGAATCCGCCATAGAAAACACATAATCTATTCCATCAGCTACGGTGAGTGTCCAGTTGGGAGCATTAAAATTAGATTCGACAATAATGATATCACAGTCCGGAGCTACGCCTTTATTGGTGCCTGTGGCCAAACCATTTCCCGAACCTGCGCCGGTCACTGTTGTTCCATGCGCATTGTTATCCATTGAGGTGATGCTCAGGTTGTTTATATCGGTACTGTCCCAAACCTGTCCGTAACCATACTTTCCTGGAGTTTGTAGAGAGTCAAAGCCCAATGTTTGATCCCAGTAATAAAGAATCCGAGTGCTTCCGTCCGGGTTTTTAAAATCCAGATGATTGTAGTCGATACCGGTATCAATGTATCCAATAACAATGTCTTTACCAGTGAATGAAGCATTAAGTGGGGCATTACCATTGTGAACCGAATCCACATTTTGAACAATGCGCATGGTGTCACATAATACAGCAGGACGCGAGGGGACAAAATAGACTTGTTTGATTATTCCCTGGCTAATAAGTTCAGATAATTGCTGGGAAGAGCATCTGATAAAGTGCCACTCGCCATTTGAGTATTTATAATGAAGGTTTGGGATTTTTCTGAGTTGCTCCAATTCAGCCTTAACACCAAAATCAACCACCTTTTCCGGATATCGCTCTTTGTACTTTTTTAAGGAAATACTCTCCAGTTCAGGAGTCCGCTGGGCAAAAGACATCACTGTTAGACAAATTGATAAAAAGAAAATTAGCCCCTTCATGAATAATGGTGTACGTCTATGACGAATAAATATTCGTATAGGTTAGGTCAAATATACTGTAATATTGACTTTTAACCCGAAAATATGTGATGTGATGTGCCATCTGTCTACTGTTCTTTCCAATTATTTGGATAAAACAATGTTTACAAATTTGGATTCAGAGGGAAAGGATTTTTTAGGATATCCGTCCAAAAAAATGCACGCCTTATATGTCTCTTTTGTAGGAGAATAATATTTAATAAACCGAGATTTTAAAGGTTTTTGTTCAATTTCAAATTGATTTTTAACAGCTCATAACCGTCTCAGGTTCTGGATTAAGGCTTTTTCTACATTGAAATTCCTGCGATTATCCATTAATATTAACCTTTTATAGAGAACATATTAGTTGAATGACAAGAAATATATACTTTAGCTTAAAATAAATTGTAAACAGATGAGAAGAATGATCAAATTTTTAATGGTAGCAATTGCGTTTTTCGCGTTTTCTGCAACAGCTCAGGACTATGATAAAAAGAAACTGAACTGGTATAATGGCAAGAAATACGGAATGAACACGGACAACGCTTATAAAAAATTGTTGGATGGTAGAAAATCTGAAACAGTGGTTGTTGCCGTAATTGATTCAGGTGTAGATATTGAGCATGAAGATCTTCAGGGAAGTATTTGGGTAAATGAAGATGAAATTCCCGACAATGGAATTGATGATGATAAAAACGGATATATTGATGATGTTCATGGATGGAGTTTCTTAGGAAATCCGGATGGGGAAAACGTAGAGCATGAGCAACTTGAAATGACGCGTCTGCTTGCAAAGTTTGAAGCAAAGTACGGAGGAAAAGAATATTCTGATCTTTCAGACGAGGAAAAAAAGGAATTTGATGAGTACAAAACCCTAAAAGAAAAAGTGGATTCAGAATTAAACGATGCTGAAAAAACTATGGGGTTCATCCAGGACCTTTACGACAAAGCAAAAGAAGCAGACGAAGCGATCAAAAGAGAATTAGGTAAAGATGAATACACGCTTAAAGAAGTAAAGAAACTGAAAAAGCATGACGAAGTAGGTGGTGACGCAGAAACCATGTACAGCCTAATGAAAAATGGTCTTTCTATGGAGACGTTGGATCATTTCGTAGAGATTTTCCAAGGTAGAATTGATTACCACTATAACATCAACTACGACGCCAGAAGTATTGTAGGAGATGATCCTTCAAATTTTGAAGATAAATATTACGGAAGCAATGACGTTGAAGGACCTGACGCCATGCACGGAACACACTGTTCTGGAATTATTGCAGCAACCAGAGGCAATGGTATTGGTAATGACGGTGTAGCTGACAATGTTAAAATCATGTCTATCAGAGCTGTTCCTGATGGTGATGAAAGAGATAAAGACATAGCATTGGCAATTAGATATGCGGTTGATAACGGTGCTCAGGTTGTAAACATGAGCTTTGGTAAAGGATACTCGCCGTATAAAGAAGAAGTTATCAAAGCTATCCGATATGCTGAAGAGAACGGAGTTTTATTAGTTCACGCCGCCGGAAATGATGGAAAGGATATCGGAGAAAATGACAACTTCCCTTGCCCACAATATGATTCAATGTCTGAAGAATTTAGCAATTGGATCGAAGTAGGAGCTTCTACGAGATATAAAAAGCGTTTAGCAGCTTCTTTCTCTAACTACTCGGACAAGCACGTTGATATTTATGCGCCTGGACTTGAGATTTACTCAACTGTTCCGCAAAGTGAATACGAAGAGTCTCAAGGAACTTCAATGGCCGCACCTATGGTAACAGGATTAGCTGCCTTGTTGAAATCATACTTCCCTAAACTCACAATGTTTGAGATTAGAGATATCATTCTTCAATCAGGTCAGGATGTTTCTGACAGAGACACACCACTACCTGGAGATAAAAAAGAAGTGCCGTTTAAAGCACTTTGTGAAACAGGTAAAATTGCAAACGCATACAATGCCGTAGAAATGGCAATGGAATGGGAAGCAAAGAAATAAACTTAACGCATTAGCGTTAAAATGCCGTGATCAATTCCGATCACGGCATTTTTTTTGTTATAAGTTTGTATCAAATGAACAGTTTTATGCGTTATTCCATATTATTTGTCTTTCTTATTGCACCTGCATCTATACTTGCGCAAAATCTTACCGCATTTTCAGATGCTAATAACCGTTTGTATAAGTTTGACGCAGGTGTTGTTACGCAGATATACTATCAACCCACAGAAGAATTACACATTGAAAATCAATATATCTGCTTCGTGGATTCTAAAGGAGATGTTTACGTAGACTTTTACGGTCAAAAAACCTTGGTAGCTCAAACGCATTCTAATATTTATGATACAGATAATCTCCTGGTTGTTCAAACAGCAACTGTACTAAGAGCCTTTGATCAGGGAGTGAAACATATCCTTACTTCAAATGCTATGAGTGTTGCCGTTGGAGATAGTTTAGTTGTTTGGCAGGATAGAATAGGGGGATACCTCAAATATTATTATGCTGATCAGGTTCGGGAAGTAGCTATGGTCGTTGGCGATTATCCCCTGTATCAGGATCATGTTGGAAGCAATGTTTTTGTGTATAAAGACAATGCCGGGAACGTATCGGTTTTTTGGCACGGAAAATTTCACCCTATCTTTAGTTCAAACAGACACGCCGTAATGAAGGCCGGACAGGATGTTGTGGCATTTAATGATCCACAAAGCGGAACGTTTGCAGCTTTTGATAACGGTTATGTTGTAGATGTGGATCAACAACACGCTTTGCGTTTTGACTGCGGCGATAACTTCATTTACTACATGGACGCGGCCGAGACCCACAAGATATTCCGTGAAGAGGAAACCATGGAGCTGGGTTTTGATCTCCAAAACATAGATGTGCACGATTCTGTAGTCGTTTTCCGTGATGTCGGTATCACCAAAATATGGTATCAAATGGAAATCTATCAGATATACAATACAAAAGTAGGCGAGTATCAGGTAGATGGAGGAATCGTTGCCTACTACAATCAATGGGGTGGAGTAAATGCTTTTGTCCGGGGGAAAGAAATTGAAATTACCCGTAGTAAAGTGCAACAGTTTGAAGTTCACGGGAACACCATAAAAATGCGAATGGGACCATCTTCATATTGGGTGTGGTGGAATGGCAAAATCTATGAATTTTAGGGTATATTAGCAGTTCAAATTTTTTTTATGAACAGTTGGTATACAGTAAAAGTTAAGTTTACAAAAGAATTCACGGACGGAACCTTAAAAAGAGTCACAGAACCCTATTTGGTAAACTCCATGTCATTCACTGAAGCAGAGGCAAGAATCTACAAAGAAGTAGGAGAATATGTGAGAGGAGAATTCCTGGTAACATCTATTTCTAAAACTGAATTTGCCGATATTTTTGACTATGATGACTCTGAAATTTGGTACAAAGCAAAACTTAGTTATGTTTCTGAGGATGCTGATACCGGTAAGGAGAAAAAAATCAATAGTAATTACCTCATTTCCGCTCACAATGTGAAAGAGGCGTATGAAAGACTGGAAGATAGTCTAAAAGGATTGATGGTATCTTTTGAAATTCCCAACATTGCAAAAACACAGATAGTTGATATTTTCCCGTATGATCCTGAATTTAGTGCTGAAGAAGCAGTAGTAGGAGATGATGAGGACAATATTGAATCACCAAATATCAATGTTGCATATTCTGCCGGTGACGAAGAAGAATGACCGAGAAAAAGAGATATGACTTTGGGAAAGGGAAGTTGGACTCGTTTCAATATGACAATCCAATGCTCTTTTTTAGCAAGTGGTATCAGGAAGCGCAGGAACAAGGATGTGCTGATCCACATGCTCTGGTGTTGAGTACCGTGAATGAAAAAGGTCAACCCTCTTCAAGGGTAGTGTATATGCGTAATCTCCTTGAAGAAGGATTCATTATCTATACGAATTACCTCTCCAGAAAAGGTTCTGAGATTCTTAAGAACCACAAAGTGGCAGCACTTTTTTATTGGGATTGTTGTGAACGGCAGGTTCGGGTTGAAGGTGAAGCAGAAAAGGTGGATAGTAAATTGTCGGATGAATATTTTGCACAACGGCCGCGCATAAGTCAAATAGGAGCATGGGCTTCAGAGCAAAGTTCGGAAATTGACAGTAGGGCTTCCCTGGAGGAAAGAGTGATCCACTTTGAAAAGAAATACCCGGATGTGGTGCCACGTCCTCCGCATTGGGGTGGGTACCTGATCAAACCACACTATTTTGAATTCTGGCAGGGCCGTTTGGGACGTTTGCATGATCGCCTCTGTTATATCAAAGAAGGTAAAGAGTGGCGGAAATCTCGTATAGCACCTTAAGTGAATTTCTATCTCAATAAGTACGGTTTTTTACCTCCACAGCTTGAGGAAGCTCCTAATCCTGACCTTGGTATCTGTGTGGTCATTCCATGTTACAATGAACCGGATTTGATCAGCACTTTAGATAGTCTTGAAAACTGTGAGTCACCGCAATCTTCAGTTGAAGTAATTGTGGTTATTAATAGTTCTGAAACCGAAAGTGAATCAGTAATAAAGCAAAATCAACAAACACTTAATGCCTTTAATTCCTGGAACACCGAAAGGAAGTATGTCTATCATGTCATCTATCAGCCAAACTTGCCTAAAAAGCGTGCAGGTGTAGGTCTGGCAAGAAAGATTGGAATGGACGAAGCCGTAGCCAGATTTGATGCCCTTCAAAAGGATGGTATTATCGTTTGCTTTGATGCAGATGCTACATGCAGTACCAATTATTTACAGGAGATCGAAAAGCATTTTGAACAGCACCCCCAAACTCCGGGTTGCTCTATTCATTTTGAGCATCCGATTGATGGCAACGAGTTTGCGGATGAAATTTACGAGGGGATCATTAACTACGAGCTACACTTACGCTACTACAATCAGGCCTTGAGGTATTGCGGTTTGCCGTATACTTTTCATACGGTGGGTTCTTCCATGGCTGTGCGCTCTTCAGCTTATCAAAAACAAGGAGGTATGAACAAACGAAAAGCTGGTGAAGATTTTTATTTTATTCACAAGATCATAGCACTCGGAGGTTTCACAGATTTGACAACGACTACAGTATTTCCATCTCCACGGATTTCGGACCGAGTACCGTTCGGAACCGGTAAAGCTATTGGTGATTGGGTAAAACAAGGTACAGATGAATTCTACACCTATAACTTTGAATCCTTTCTAGAGGTTAAAAAGTTTGTGGATATGCTTCCTTCCTTTTATGAGCATGATATCTCAGGGATTCAAGATTTACATGAAGCATTTCAACTTTTTTTAGCGAATAATGACTTTGCCAATAGATTGAAAGAGATCCATCAAAATACAACGGATTATCCGTCCTTTCAAAAACGATTTTTTGTGTGGTTTGATGCTTTTTTGGTATTGAAGTTGGTTCATTTTATGAGAGATGAGGGGGTTGAGAACGAGCGCATAATAAGCGCAGTAAATAATTTGTGTTCAAAGAGTCAGAATATTAATACAGATGATTTGTCGGATAGAGCAGATATCTTATTGCGTTTTAGACGTCTGGAAAAATCGTTTTCCTATTTTTGACCCTGAATGTTCTTCGTACTGTCAAAAATACTGTCCTTTTTAACGTATCCGTTTTCGTGGATACTTATTGCACTGTTGGTAGCCTGGATAACAAAGCGCCCCCGATTGGCAAAATATTCGTTTCGTGGAGCTATTATAGCCATTCTTTTTTTCTCAAACACGGTAATTTTTCTGGAGTTTGCCAGGTTATGGGAAAGTGAAGGCACCAAGATTGAAGATGTCGGTCATTACGATTGTGCGGTAGTACTCGGGGGAATGTTTGAGTGGGATAATAGCAATGAAAGGCTCAGTATACGTAGGGGAGGAGATCGCATCTGGCAAACCATCAACCTTTATCATTTGGGTAAGGTGGATAAAATATTGATTTCAGGCAGCAATGGTTATCTCTTTGACAGTGAATTACAGGAAGCCAAACAATTAAAAGAAGTTTTGATAGAAAATGGTATACCGGAAGAAGATATACTGATTGAACCCAATTCGCGAAATACGTTTGAAAATGCGGTGGAATCAAAAAAGGTTTTGGATCAACATCCTGAGATTAATTCCATCCTGCTGGTGACTTCTGCTTTACACATGCCCAGAGCTAAAGGATGCTTTGAAAATGCGGGGTTTAAGAATTTCGATTGCTTCACTACGGATCACTACACAGGGAAAGGCAAACGCGGTTATAAATTTGACCAGATATTTCTTCCAAATGTCAGCAACATGGTGGATTGGCACCGCCTGATACATGAATGGGTAGGGTATGTGGCCTATCGAATTATGGGGTATATTTAAGCATTACAGACCCACTGAAAAACTTCATGAAACAACGCATAACGATACTACTTTTCTGTATAGCAGGGCTCGCGTATTCGCAAACCGGAACACTGCAGATATATGCGGATAAGGATGTGAAAATATACGTCAATGGCAGTTACAAAGGCAAATACGGTGGACATGAATCAGGGTTGACATTGCAAAATATCCCTGTGGGTACGACTAGTGTCAAAGGAGCAAAACAGGGGTACAAAAACAAAACGGTCAACGTTGAAATTCGGGAAAATGAAACAACCGAGCTCTATCTAAAATTGGAGCGGGGAAATATTCTGGATGGGAAAACATTAGGGTTTGACCTACATTTGGGATCATTTGGTCAGTTCATATCTTCTGATTCCAGTACAAAATCTTTACTCACTTTTGGCGCATCCATGTATTTACAATTTGCAGCCACCAAAAACCTGAGCATTAGCCCTGAGCTTGTTTTTCTATGGAGTCTACCCAAAGGGGATGCTACTCTACGAATGATCATGCACCAAAACCTTCGTTTTGACTACAAGTTATACATGCGTGGGCCAACGTTTCTGGATTTCACGTTAAGTGGAGGCTCCAGCATCTGGCCGGGATCCACCAAATCTTCATCTGTTTCTCCCTCGTTCAATCAAACTCGTTATGGATGGAATGCAAGAGTTGACGGAGGTTTAGGTTTCTATGTTACCAGGTCTACTTCGTTGGTGATGCAATTCGGATATATGGTGAGCAGTACTGTTAATGAAGGTGTCTGGATAAGACATAGCAGTATGATCCTGACCGCAGGTCCCAGGTTCTATTTCTAACAACGGAACATATAAAAATCATATCTTCGCGGGTGATGAAACAAGTACTAATTTTATTGTTTACGTGCTCTGCTATAGCTTCTTATGGTACTTCTCCAGGCACTCCGCTTCCGCCTGACAGTTTGAATTGTGATACGCTTTGGCTTAAATCTGGCGCAATAAAACTGGTCACTATCATTTCGGATAATGGAAGCGAAATAAAATTTAGCGAATGTCCACCCAATGAGATTGTATCGACCATTCCGAAATCTGCTACAAAATTATCCCCTAGAGATAGCATACTTGCTCTTAGACGGGCAACACTATGTGATACAATCTACCTTAAAGGAGGAGAGATAGAAACGGGTCATGTAAAATATTATAACGGCCGAAAAGTTGTGTATACAGGATGCTGTAGCAATTGTTCTGTTGAAAAAACCCTGAAAAGGAAAGCGGTAGATTCTATTCATTATGCAGATGGACGAACTATGGGTACTGGTCAAACAAGTGACCAAATATCATCCAATAATACAAATACAGTTGAACAGAATAATCCACCGGAGGAAGAGTATACACCTGAAGAAAAAGAAAAGGCTAAGAAACGTATGAAATTGTTCGGAATCCTTGGTTTGTCTTCAATCTCAGTCGTATTAACCGGCGCTTTACTATTGATACTGGTAGCAACCAGCAACCCTGTTTTGTTTGGCCTGATCTTTTTTTTCGGAGTGATAGCTGGATTAGTTTTTGCCATGCTCTATGTTCGAAATAAGAAAAAAGCAGGCCTGGGACGTAATAAGAAGTAATTCATCTTCTGATATACCTGTAACTAATTCTATTTAATTAATTCTATTTTTAAAGGACAAATAAATATCCCTATGAGAATATTCTTCACTCTTTTGCTATTAATTCCTGTCGTTGGTATTGCTCAACCGGACGGTTGGATACGTGAGTATTTCAAAGACAATTCGCACTACGTTATTGGTAAGCAGAAAAACAAAGTGGGCCTGTATAATAATGCCAGGGGCGAGTTCACTATTGAGCCGCATAAGGGATTTATTATTCACTTACCAGAGCCACAACTACTACTGGATGTATATCCGAAAGATGAAAAGGTGGATGTGTATCACTATTACGACCGTACGGTGCAAGAACTGGAATCTGAACACGATTCCGGAAACTATTGGTTAGGGCATATTCTCGGTAAGCAATGGGAACAAAAGTTGAAGGTTACCGAGTTTGAAAAAGAGATTGAAGGGGAAGTGGAAGACGGCTACTTAATTACAGCAGATGATGCCGGCGCAGGGAATACAGATCATTACCATAAAGGGTCACGCTTCAATTATTATTTTGAAGGTGATTATTTGCGGTTAGAATTTTATCACCTTCATACCTTAGATAATTATGATACACCTATCAAGAGTATTATCACTGGAGAGGACTCCATCAATGCTAATAATGAGATTGTTTACGAGCCAAAAGATGAAAAATACATACTAAACAGCGGCTATTTTAATTTAAAGACCGGCAAATGGGAAATTCCACCAGTATATCAAGGAACAAATGAATGGGAAGATATAGTGGGTTGCTATTATTGGCCAACTTTAAAAAATGAAGATAAATTGAGTTATGGAGGGATGGTTTACGCGTTTTATTTGAAAACTAAAAATGGGATAGTACCCACTCAGCACGAAAAGTATCAGGGTTTTGGATTTCCTCTGGATTTATGGCCGTTTGAAGGAGAAAATGTATGGTACGACTACGATAGTATTTACGTGTATCACCAAAATAAAAAAGGTGTCGGGATGTACAAGATCCCTCTAAGTGGAAAATCCATGGTAAATGGATATACACGTTTTTGGGCAGAAACAGAAGGTAAGTTTGAAGTGGAAGAATTACTTGAACCAAAGTATGAGTATATATTAAGGTCAGGGAACATGCATTATTTCACATCACCAACATGGGATAAGTGGCAGTACACCCTGGCGTATAAAGGGAAGAATAAATTTGACATCCTCATTTCTGATTATACCCGTTTGGAAGAATTTGAAACCATAGATACGCTTATCGCAGATGTTGTGATCAATCAGTCAATTGAACTAAGATTTGCTGAACTTATGGTTGATAATATTCTGTCGGTTAAAGAAAATATAGTTCTAATAGATGATTCGATTGTTTACAGACCTGCACCTCAAACCACAGAGGAAATTGTCGAACAAGAGATTTTGCCCAATAAAAAAAATGAAACTGACCCGGGATGGACCTACCGCGCGGAATTAACAGAACGCGGTCACATTCTTATTAACGCCTATGTTCCGGAGTTTAGTGAACACCGGGTTCCTATCATGTCTCTTTCAAACCCTGCTAATGATTCAATTGATGCACAAGGGAATGTGGTTTATTATCCGCCAGACCCCGGTTTGTACGCTTCTGGAATCTATAACACAGCAAATTTGAATTGGTTTCTGCCACCCTTTAACGCAAAAGTTGCAGAGCTGGATATAGGGTATATTATTCAACGTCCTGTTTTTATAGAGGGTAGCAGGAATTTGGATCATTTTGTGTATGATTTGTTGCTAAAGGAAGGATTATATGAATTCAGAGGGTGGACGCAAAAGGATTTGGATCATCCACAAAACGGCTGGTACAAGGAGGCTCTGGATCGGATTTAGTTCAACACCTTTTTCAGCACATCTTTTGCAATTAACTGCACACCAAGAGCAACGTCTGTTCCACCGCACTTCTTCTTCGTCCTGGATGGCCTGCCTTTCCTGTGCTTAAACCCCAGTACATGCATGTATTCATGCAAAAGATGACAGGCGTATTCCCCCGGATTACCTGAATGAATTCTGGTTTTTCTGTTACTGGAAATTACCAGTGTGTTCTTATCCAGGCCCCCATGGCGTGTTCTGCCTTTCTTGTTTTGTTCATAGTCTTTCGCCTGCAGTTTTAAGTTGATGACCGAATCTTTGGGACTTCCAATTTCATCATCTCCGGTCCATAACAGGTTGTAAATCTCCTCGTTGGAATAATTGTGTTTGTCTTTTTTCTGTTTTGGATACAAGGCGTTTCTTTTGCGATAATGATGAAGCCTTCGCCAATTGGTGCAATGAAATTCGAAATTTTTAATTCCTTCCCAGAAACGTTCATTTTGCAAAATCTTATCCAGTAGTTGCAATTCGGTTTTCAGTGCTGCTGAATCCGCTTTTGTGAAATCAATTAAGGTATCCACTTTAACCGTAGGGTAGGCATAACCAACACTACAAACTATAATGAGTATGAGTGAATTTAAAATCTTCACGCATCAAAGATACGAAGCAGAAAAAAGTCTCAGCAATATATTAAACAGAAGGTCTATTAATTCTTAACGTATTCAGATAGCCCAAACCACTCTCTGGAATGGATTACATCTTTAATGCAATTGTCCTGAATTCCGAGATCAATTGTATCCCAGTTAACATCCGTAGGATAATCAGGGTTAGCATTTACGTAAGACAGTTTGTACTGAAGTGTGTAATAATCTTCATCTTCCCAGGGTTTAAGGGCTTTTACCTGAGTTACGGTGATATCTTTTCCCATAAGATCATCCAAATAGGTATAAAGATTTTGATAAACGGTTGCTGCTCTGTCCATACAGTCGTTATAATCAGCAATACTGACAAAGCACATATTTGCTTCTTTTGAAGAAAGGGATTTTAACCCGGCAATAAGCTCACCAATACTGTGATGCGTCACTTTTCCTTCAAATTTTGTAAAATGGGAGTCGATTCTTCCTTTAAGCTCGGCTCTTTGAGAAAAAGATACCTGAGAAAAGGCCATAATAAGACATAGGGTAACTAAGATTCTAAGGGATTTCATAATAGTTTGTATTAGGTTCGTAAATAAATCTGTTATCGTTATAACAAAGTGTGTAAAGGTAGGTTACCTTGTAATTTACGGATAATTTGGGTTAGATCAAAATAATTTCACAATCTTGGCAATAACTGTTAAATATTTATTTAGCTTAAAATACCCATGTTATCTACTCATAACGAATGAATTGTTACTTTGTCAGAAATTGTGTATTAAGGAGATATGAAACGATTAATTCCCATTCTAGTTGTATTGGTCGCATGTTCAGAGGCTGTTGACGATAAGGGCCAATTGACTCAGGAAGAAACAGATACAACTGAGCTTACTCCCGTTGAGCCGAATACCACGGATGTGAAAGAAGTAGAAGTGAACACATCACTGCAGAATCTATTGGCGAATCCGATTGATCTGGTATCGTTCAAGAAAGAATGGGGTCCATCTAACAGTGGTAATGCGAGCAAACCAAATGGACTATATACACCTGATACCGTTGGCAGGGTGTACCGTTACTCCTTGTTTTGGAAATTGAGAAATGTTTTACCGAAGAAATTAAGCGAAGGGGATCTGCTAAACAAATTTCGGATCACAGTATTTAAATACGGCCATGAAATTGGCAACTATTACGAACAAAATGAAGAACTACTCATGGTTGAATGTGCTACAGATAATCCGGAATTAAGAAAGTTAAACTGGTATGGTAAAAGCCGTGTTGAGGTCATGGATCAATATGGCGTTCCTGCGGTAGACACAAATAATTGTCTATTGTTTGCACATCAAAACAAAGTTATTTCTGCCCATTTTTCAGAAGGTCAGGTAGATTGGTTCAAGTACGCTCAATTATCTGACAATGCAGACATTTCCCGAGAAGTTCCTGAGTTTTTATTGAACTACTGATTATTCGTCCATCATCAGCCTGCCTTCATCATCCAGTACGTGATAAACACCGTCAAATGTCTCTGCTGTGAACTTTTTATCTCCAAAGTGATAAGAGACGTTTTTATACATTTTTCGTGTCAACAATACCATTTTATTGGTTTCGGTGTCCCAATAAGCAAGTGCAGCCTCTCCCGCTCGTCCAACTGAAAAATAATTCTTATCCGATTTCTTTTCTAAGAAGATTAACCCTTCATACATGTGAGGTACAAGGTTTTTTCCATCCAATGAATAAATACCATCTTTCCCACCTTTTTCAGCTACAAAGAATTCGTCATCATCATCTCCTTCAATAGCAATCCAGGAGAATTCAAACGGCAGAATGATATCGCCATTTTTTGCCACCACACCAGAAGTAGCGTCTTCTGTTTTGATGATTTGAAAATCATCATACTCCCCAAAATACAAGTCGTTGGTCATTTTAAAGGTCTTCAAGTCAAGTTGAGCAACCTTATCACCTTTCTTTACTAGCGCGACATTCCCATGTACACCTAACCACTCGTCAAACTGAACAGATTTAATCTCTTTCCACTTTTCTCCCATGAACTTCCAGTTTTCACCATCCTGAACAACTGCATGTACTTCCAAATCATGTTGTTCAATGGCGAAGTCATCAATCATATAGGCATTATCGTATTTAAACGGTACGTTTACTTCATTTTTTTCATTTACAACACCCCATTTACCGCCTCGTTTTACAGCATAAGAGCGTTCTAATTCTGCATAAGCAGCCCCATCAAAATCAAACATTCCCTGTGGGTTTTTAATTTCCGACGGAGGTAAGTTCATTGATCCATCCAGTGACATGATTCCCCATTTATCTTCTCGCTTAATCACAAAGGCTTCCGGATGAATATCAGAGTCACGGATTTCATCAAATGCCCAGTTATAATGAGATTTCATCTTTGCATCCAAAGCAACCCACCCTGTATCTGTCAAAACAACAGCCAGGTTTTTATGTCTGGCGTCAACATCATTATACGTGTAATCGGTAAGCGCTTTTCCATCCATACACACGGCATATTTTCCAGTCTCATCTTTACAGCCAATCATTCCTTTTACTTTCATTTGTTCCCATGTATTGCCTTTAAAATGATATTTCCTACCCACATCTGTATAACCATAGAACTGATCTGATTTAAGGTCCACATTCCACGTAAACTTGATTACAGAAAAATTCTTGCCTGCAGTTTCCTCATAGATATCTCTTTTCTTACTGTTATAAGAGTAAAGTTCAGATGATCCTACATAGTCAGCAATGTAGAAATCAAGCGTGTCAGTTCTGCATTTTGTGATCTTTTCATACTCTGCAGGAAGCAACTCCTTTCCAAAATCCGTTTTTAATCCGAATTTGCCATTTTCTTCAAATATCACTGCGTTTTGAGCAAAAGATGATGCAGCAATGAATAATGTCGAAAGAAAGAATATTTTTTTCATGAGGATTAAATTTAAGTAGCCTAAGATAGTAAATTTCGAATTCGGTAATTCAATTTGAAGCAACATCTCCCAAAAGATGTGCCGAATTTTTAAACAGAGGAATAAAGACTGTGTACCCTCCACATCCTCAATAAGTTCTGGTTATTTAGATAGCGTGTGGATGTCATGTTTTCACAAACTTATTTGTCAGATGCATGATTCGCTTCACTTTTTATGAGGAGAAACGGTCATCATCACAACAGTTTAGTATATTTACATACTTCTAAATCAAATAATTAAACACATTTTTTAAATAAGCAAATTGTATGTTTAAATTCCAATCAACCCTAACGAGCATGATGAAAATATGTACACTGGTAATTTTCATTATCAGTGGATTCTCTGTTTATACACAAGATTTCACTAACCTGGATGCACCAATTCCGGTGAGTAAGCAAGTAAAAATTGGTAAACTGGATAATGGATTGACCTATTACATTCGACAAAACGCGAAACCTGAAAATAAGGTAGAGCTGCGATTGGTTGTAAATGCCGGATCAATTCTCGAAACAGATGAACAACTTGGTTTAGCGCATTTCATGGAACACATGAATTTTAATGGAACCAAGAATTTTGAACATAACGAGTTAGTTGATTACCTGCAAAGTATTGGAGTAAAGTTTGGGCAACACCTCAATGCCTATACAAGTTTTGATGAAACTGTATATATCCTTCCTATTCCAAGTGACGACCCGGAAAAATTAGAAAAGGGATTTGACATTTTGGAAGATTGGGCCTTTAATAATCTGCTAACGCCTGAAGAAATTGATAAAGAAAGAGGAGTTGTTCTGGAAGAACTACGACTGGGCTTAGGTGCGAATAAAAGGATGTTGGACAGATATCTACCAGTAGTAATGTACAAGTCGCATTATGCAGAACGCCTTCCTATTGGTAAGAAAGAAGTAATCGAGAACTTTGATCATAAGGTGTTGAAAGATTTTTATGAATCATGGTATCGACCGGATTTGATGGCGGTTGTGGTAGTTGGAGATATTGATGTGGATGAAATGGAGAAAAAAATTAAGGATCACTTTGCTTCTTACAAGAACCCTAAAAATGCGAAAGAGCGAAAGGAATACTACGTTCCGGATCATGAAGAAACCTTTGTTGCAATTGAGTCTGATAAAGAAGCGTCTTTTACACAGGTTCAGATTATGTATAATGAAAAAGGTAATGCAAAAACCTATACCACCGTTGGGGATTACCGTCAGTATATGATGCAAAATTTATTTAGCACTATGATCAATGAACGATTGGATGAAATTGCAAATAATCCAAACCCTCCTTTCAATTATGGCTTTTCGTATTACGGAGGTAGTTGGAGCAGGAATAAAATGGCTTACCAGTCTTTTTCTATGACTGATCCTGAAAATCAACTACGAGCATTTGAAACATTGGTAGTAGAAAATGAACGTGTTAGACGTCATGGATTTTTACAAACAGAATTGGACAGAGCTAAGAAAGTTATGTTATCTAACCTTGAATCTTCTTTAAAGAATAAAGATAAAACGGAGTCCCGAAGATTAGTAGGAGAATTAGTTCGTCATTATTTGGAAGGAGAATTTATTCCTGGAATTGAATGGGAATATGAAGCAACAAAAGCATTAATAGAAGGAATAAAACTGGAAGAAGTAAACGGTTTGATTAACAAGTTTATTCATGATGATAACCGCGTAGTGGTATTTACTGGTCCGGAGGGTAAAAACATCCCGATATACTCTCAAAAACAAGTGTTGGATATTTTTGAAGAAGTTAAAAATGCAGATATTCAACCTTATGAAGAAGCTGAAGTGGCCTCTTCGCTCTTAACGGAAATGCCTACTGCTGGTGAAATTACATCTACAGAAAAACTGGCCAACCTTGATATGACAAAGCTTGTTTTATCAAATGGCGCCACCGTTTATTACAAGAAAACAGATTTTAGTGATAATCAGGTGTTAATGCGTGCGTATAGCCCGGGTGGATTATCGCTCATTAAAGATGATGAAGAATATAAAAAAGTAAAACTTGCTGTTGGCGGATTAACTGAAGCGGGGCTAAATGGATTCTCATTAAATGATATGACGAAGATACAAGCGGGTAAAGAAGTGTCATGTTCGCCTTTTATTGCAGATAATTACGAAGGTTTTGCCGGCAGAACCGTAAATAAAGATGTGGAGGATCTCTTTCAATTGATCTACCTGAACTTCACAGCCTTAAATAAAGATCAAGAGGCTTATAACACCTTTGTCAATAAACAAATTGCATTCCTGGACAATCTGATGAACACGCCACAATACTGGTTCGTGAACGAGAAAGCAAAAGTTGTTGAGAAGAACAATCCGCGCTTTATTAATGCAATTCCAACTGCAGAAGATTATCGATCACAAGACTATAGCAGAGCCTATGAAATCTATAAAGATAGATTCGGTGATGCAGGAGATTTTACATTTATATTCATTGGATCATTTGAGGAAGATCAGATCAAAGAATTTTCTAAGAAGTATCTGGCATCACTGCCTGCTTCAGGAAGAAAAGAAGCGCACATTGAACATCCTTATGAGCGTTTGAAAGGTAAAAATGAATTCATATTTAACAGAGGAGAAGATCCAAAGTCAAGTGTGGAAATTACCTATGTGACGTATGCCAAGTATGATGCACAACAAGCCTATTATTTAAAGTGTGCAGGAGAAATTCTTAGCATAAAATTGATTGAAAACCTAAGGGAAGGCAAAGTGGAGTATATGGAGTAGGAGCGAGGGCTTACACACAAAAATATCCGGAAGAATATCACTTTACGATTTCATTTCCATGTGGACCTGAGAATGTTGAAAAATTGAAAAAAGCAGCTTTAGAGGAGCTTTCAAAATTAATTAAGAATGGTCCGGATGATAAAGAGCTGAATAAAATTAAGGAGGCTCAAAAACTGGAACTCAAGGAAAACATGAAAAAGAACGACTATTGGCTAAGGGAACTTTATTCGCTTATCTATTACGGAGAAGACCTTGAGAACATCCTTAATAAGGAGGAACAGATTGATGCTTTAACTGCTGAAGATGTTCAAAACGCAGCAAAGCAATATATTGCAGATAACATGACTGTTTTTATCCTTATGCCTGAGAAAACGGAGTAAGGATACCCCTGTTGTCCATATCTAACTGCCCGATCAGGAAGGCTTCAATAGGAAAAGGTAAGTCGTTCCCATGCTTGTCAATTTGAAAATGCTTTTTCATTTTGGAAGCAATAATCTATTTTGAACAAATAGTTGATTTTTCTGTGATGGTAGACATTGTCGGCGCTACATGAGGATCGAGTAGCGTACAATCAAAATAGGAATAGCGTTTGAACTAAGTTAATCAACCACAAATGCCAGGTTTATGAAAGCTTTAATCAAAAGACTATTAACTGTATGCTTAGGGTTGTTATTTATCTTATCGACGAGTGCGTCATGTCATGTTCATATTCGTCATGATCGTGGAAAACACAAGGGATGGTATAAGAATCCGAAAAATCCTCATCACCCAAGAAGTAACAATCCCGGACATAAAAAACATAAGAAGAAGAAAAAGAAGAAAGAGAGAAGTATGCTTAAAGATCAGGTATACGTTGTTTCACCATCATCTTTCGACCAGAACAGTATCTAGAACAAGATGCTGTGTTACGTGGTCTTTTTCATTATCAAAGCGTTTGAGCAATAGCTTGACGGCATTTTTTCCAATCTCTTCTATAGGCTGGCTGATAGCAGATATTTTTGGATGAACGATATCAAATATTTCTATATCATCAAAAGAGATAATTTTTACTTCATCCAGTTTTTCACCACGTATGGCCAATTCACGTAAAAGGGCTTTTGCAATATTGTTATTTACACAAAAAACGCCGTCATACTCTTCGTTTTGAAGCTCGTCCAGTGCTGTTTTTACACCACCTTCAATATTGTCGTGTGGTATCTGGACAAGTTTGGCATCATTCGGATCTTTCAAGGCACCCATATACCCCTGAATACGCTCAGAAATAGAGGATATATAAACCGGAGAAATCGAAAAACAAACAGGTCTTTTAATACCCTTGTCATATAAAAACTTCACTGCTTTTTTAGCGCCATCAACATTTGAAACCGAAACCGAATCCACCTCAAAATCATCAAAAACTCTATCTACCAAAACAAGTGGAAATTTATCTTCACGTAATCCTTCTATTTCATTTTTATTATCAAAAGAAGAAGCGAGGATGAGACCGTCAATGTTTCTGTTGATCAAATCAGAGATTAACTTTTTCTCCTTTTGAACATCTTCATAGGTATTGGAAATTATTAGGTTATAACCTTTAGCGTAAGCCTCTTGTTCAATAGCTTTACACAGTTTACCGTAAAAGATGTTAGAGATGTCAGGAACAATCACTCCAATGGTATTGGTGCGTCCTATTCTAAGACCTCTGGCGTATTGATTCGGAATGTAATTAAGTTCTTTAGCCTTTTGGCGAACTTTTTCCTGGGTTTGTTTATTGATACCCCGTTCATCTCCTTTACCATTAAGAACTAATGAGACCAACGCTTTCGATACTCCCAAACTTTCTGCAATATCCTTCAAAGAGGCCTTCTTCATTGATCTAAAACGGTTTTTTCGAGCATTACTAATTTAACTAAATCTTTTAGAATCCAATAGAATTAATGTAAATATTCCAAACCCTCCAGAAAAAACAATAGTAAAAACTGATGGGCCATTACACCCGTCACGCGATCCGTCTTTGTCTGAATTCGCAAATAAGAGAAAAAGAAGAACAACAAAAAAATGAAAAAGACCACATCCCTTATCACTGCCAAATCAGGTATGAAAAAGAGGGTCAATGAACCCATAATCAGTCCAAGCTTAATGATCAGAATTGCAGTGGATTGATGCTGTTGATAGCTGTAGATGGACAGGTAGATGAAATACCCGAAATAACATAGAATAAACAGGGCACCGAACCACAGCGTTTCACTGACGATTATAAGGACATCTGAGTTAATTTTTTCAGAAACAAAAGCCACGGTAAAGCCATCAACCAGGCAGGCTAAAAACTGAATAAAAATATACAGAGCAATAATGGCACTGTGCTTTTCTTTGCGGTTCATCACGTAAAAAACAATAGCGACAGCCAATAATATCAACTGATTGAGAAAAATGGGGGTAACAAATGATCCTGATTGAAATAAAGATGTCAGACCATAGATGAGAAAGACCATGAAAATAGAGCTAACTATTTTAAATTCTCTTCCCATCAGAGTACACCAATAGCCTCTTCTATATAATCAAAAGTGGATAAAATTTCGGCTTTTCCGTCAACCACCGCCACGTCGTGTTCAAAGTGGGCAGAAGGCAATCCATCAGCGGTAAGAATTGTCCATCCATCCGGTAACTGGCGGATTTTTTCAGTGCCCATATTTATCATAGGTTCAATAGCAATGGTCAGACCATTTTGAATGCGTTTACCTCGACCTCTTTTCCCATAATTTGGCACTTGTGGGTCTTCGTGAAGGGCCGTTCCCAAACCATGACCAACCAATTCACGCACCACGCCATAATTATGCGCTTCAGCATGTTGTTGAATGGTATAACCGATATCACCAATGCGGTTAGATGTATTAGTAGCCTCAATTCCTTTGTAAAGAGATTCTTTAGTGACCCTCAATAACTCCAGCACTTCAGGTTTAACCTCACCAACTGGAAAAGTATAAGCGTGATCGCCAAAGTAGCCATTGAGTATGGCACCACAATCAACCGAAACGATATCACCGTTTTTGAAAGGTACATCAGAAGGAATGCCGTGAACAACCTGCGCATTGGGAGAAATACAAAGCGTATTGGGAAAGTCGTATTGCCCCAAAAAAGCCGGAATTGCTCCCTGGTCACGGATACACTCTTCCGCTACTTTGTCCAGTTTCAGGCCAGTAACTCCGGGTTCTATTAATTTAGCCACTTCACCCAGTGTTCGTGAAACCACCAGGGCAGCTTCGCGCATCAATTCTATCTCTTCTGAAGTTTTGTATTTGATCATGTTCTTAAAATAAAACACTCGAACAAGCTCCGGTCAGAAGCGTTCGAGTGTTCGAATACAAAGGTATTAAATTTTGTCTGCTTTCTAGTTCAATACGGTCTTAACAAGGTCTGCAGCTTCTTGCAGAAGTACAGCAGAATGAACATTCAAACCAGATGCATCTATCAATTCTTTTGCCTCTTTAGCATTTGTTCCCTGAAGTCTTACGATAATAGGAACCGGAATTTCTCCCATATTTTTGTAGGCGTCAACAACACCCTGCGCCACTCTGTCACATCTAACAATACCTCCAAAGATATTTACAAGGATAGCTTCAACATTAGGATCTTTCAAAATGATTCGGAAAGCCTTTTCAACGCGTTCTGCGTCTGCCGTACCTCCAACATCAAGAAAGTTTGCAGGATTACCGCCGGACAGTTTGATAATGTCCATAGTAGCCATAGCCAAACCTGCGCCGTTTACCATACAACCTACATTTCCATCAAGGTTTACATAATTCAGTCCTGCTTCTCCAGCTTCCACTTCCATTGGATCTTCTTCCGTTTTATCTCTCATTTCAGCATAATCCTTATGTCTGAAAAGTGCATTGTCATCTAAAGTTACTTTAGCATCTACCGCAATAATTCTGTTATCTGAAGTTTTAAGAACCGGGTTAATCTCAAACATAGAAGCATCACTTCCTTCGTAAGCTTTGTAGAGTGAAAATACAAACTTCACCATGTCTTTAAAAGCTTGTCCGCTTAAACCTAGATTAAACGCAACTTTTCGCGCTTGGAAGCCTTGTAATCCAACACGTGGATCAACTTCTTCTTTAAAAATAAGGTGAGGAGTAGCTTCTGCAACTGCTTCAATATCCATTCCACCTTCTGTAGAATACATGATGATGTTGCGCTCTTTTTCACGATCCAGTAAAACAGACATATAGATCTCTGACGGTTCTGACTCGCCAGGATAATATACATCTTCCGCAAGTAAAACTTTATTTACTTTTTTACCGGCTGCATTGGTTTGTTTCGTCACCAAATGTCCACCTAAAATTCCTTTTACCTTTTCCTCAAGTTTATCAATTGAAGGACAAAAAACAACTCCGTGAGATCCGGTTTCTTTAACTTCTCCCTTTCCGCGTCCTCCCGCATGGATCTGAGCCTTAATTACAATTCCTTCAGTACCCGTTTGATCCTGAAGTTCTTTGGCCTTAGTCATGATGTCACCAGCATTATCTACTACAACACCACGTTGTACCGTAACACCATAACTTTCTAAAATTGATTTACCTTGATATTCGTGTAAGTTCATTTTTTGTTGAGATTTTGTGCGGGATAAAGTTAGCTTTAATTGGTACATTTCCAAACGAAAAAATGAGCAGTTTTATTAACGATTAATGCTTCTTTTGCGTAAGTGATGTAGAACAGCTATGAAAAATTTACTTATAACATTCCTATTGGTGACTTCATGTATCTGTGGAACGGCCCAGATGAATGATACTATCGTATTTAAAACGGGCTACAATAAAGTAGTTGAAATTGATACGTTTACGACTAAAACTGTCTACTATCAATACCACAACAAAAAGCTAGATGAAGTGAAGTTTCTGGATGCCCCTACCAAGAAATTGAAATATTTTGTCATGGTAGATGAATCTGGAAAAGTTACCTATGATTCCAGATTGGACTATTCAAATGGGGAAGAAAAAGTAAAAATTGACAGCCTGAAGGTTGCAGAACACGATTTGTCAATATGTCCGTTCCTTTTGCCACTTGCTTCTTTAAATGCAAGATATACTTATAAATTTGGTAATTATATGGACTTCGGGATAAACACCCGATTGACCTATATAAGTCCAATACTTTTGGATGGCGGTAATATTTTTATGGCCGGGGTGGGCATTCGGTTTATGCCTTATTACAGCAGGTTATTATGTTTTGGACTGGATATAACACCAACATTTATTTTGACCAATGAAGGTCAGGGAGCTTTGCTGCCGCTCAGTTTTGATTTCGACTTATATTTTGGTGACAAATTTGGACTTGCGGTAGATTTTGGTGGTGGTTATGTGTTTGCTGAACAAAACTCAACGTTTATTTTAAGAGGGCATATAGGTTTTTTAATGCGACTAGGGAAAAGATATAATGTACCTAACCAAAGTAATACTGTGAAATGATTAGAAAAACAATCTTCATACTACTGCTGTCAGTTACTTCTAATGCTTTGTCACAAGACAATTTTCAAAGAGAAATAGATTATTTTCCGTCGGCCGATAAAGATTACAAGGAAGACCTGACCATGCGTGAGCATACCATCTCCTTTAACCCATTTTTAGCACCTCTACTTAGCGCTAACTTACGGTACAATTACTTCTTTGGGTATCACATGCAATGGGCAATTAATGTGCGAACCACCTACATCAGTCCGGTAACAACAATTTTTGAAGACAAGAGCACCATGATTCTAGGAACCGGAATTAAGTATATTCCATTCTATTTTAAGTTCTTATCACTGGGGGTGGATATCACACCAACGTATCTTTTTGAGGTATTTACATCCGAATCGAGGTGGTCTACCATATTTCCACTGAGTTTAAATGTTGATTTTTTACTGAGTGACCGCGTTGGATTAGCCATGGATTTTGGTGCCGGATATGCTATCGGTCCTTTACTGGGAGAACGTTTCCTACCACGTGGACACATTGGTATCTTATTCATGTTTGGCCAGAAAAAATCAGTTTGGCCGGAATATGACTCCCGTTATTGAGCAATTATCAGTACTTTATAAAGAAAAGTTATGACTTATTATAAAATTATTGATGGTGAAAAATATGATGCAGCAATTATTGAGCTGGCAGAAAAACTGGTAGATGGACAAGGAGATGGACGCTTGTCAGTAGATGATGCCGGACAATTAATTCAAGCCGTAAAAGACGGAGGAACGTACACAGATGTTGAAAAAAACACCATGGCCTACGTTAGGGAAAATTTCAACTGGACAGATGCTGCGGACGAGTGGTTCAGAACTGAAATACGAAAATGGGCAGGAACCAAGTGATGCACCATCCGAGTCAATCACGTGGTAGTTACACTAGTTTAACCGCTTGATTTTACTGAATAAACTTACTGTATTCATTAATTTTTGCTTCTAAGCGATTACTTAGGTAGTGGTTCTTATCCTTAAGGGTTTCCAGAATTAGTTTGGCTTCTGCTTGATAGCGTTTTATTTTATCGTTGTCCCAGTCTTTGGGAGGTGGTTGTAGATTGGTAATTCGATCTGCAAGTTTTACCAATCCCACTTCTTTATCCAATGGTTTAATGCGTTTCAAACTGTCTTTCATTTTTTCTTCTCTTGAGGACAGTGTCTCGTTCTTGGTTAATGCTTCAATGCCATTTGCAATTCCTTCACCGAATAGTTCTTTAATCTCTTGCCAGGTTGCACTGGTATCTTCAATGGTATCGTGTAAAATGGCAATCTGCACAGCAAAACCAAGGTCAAAATCGGGTTGTTCTTTATGCGCCATGATGACTTCCATGGCTACATTTGACAGGTGTAATAAATAATTAGCGTCTGTACCCGGTACTTTTTGCTTCCGGTGTTTTTCGCCGGCATATTTCAATGCTTTTTGATAAAGTTCTTGTATCATTTTGCCTTATTTTCCTCAATAAAATGAGCGGAAAGGTAAAGTTAAAACACAAATAAGAATTGTCTTACAGTACAATTCATTAATAGTTCCACCACTGAAGATATCACGCGGGGACTCCTATAGCGCAGACCCCGTAAAGGCGGGATCAGTTAGATCTGGGGTTCGATCTTTGATCTAAGATCAAATTCTCACCCCGATTACACACACGTCATCCAATTGCTCCAGCGTTCCTCTCCACTCTTCAAATGATTCATCAATGATCCTTTGTTGATCGTCCATAGGTTTATCACAAACCGAAAGCAGCAACTTTTTAAAGTTTTTGGCTTTGAATTTTTTTCCTTTCTCTCCACCAAACTGATCAGAAAAGCCATCCGAGAACAGATAAATGGTATCTCCTTTGGCCAGTTCAATTACATGGGTTTCAAAGTCCACCGATTTATCAAATTTTCCAATAGGTTGTTTGTTACCCTTGACTTCTTCCACCTCAGTCGCTCCTTTTCTGATGATCCATAACGGGTTGTGGGCACCTGCGAAGTGGACTTCGACTCCACTCAGTCCACGGCTAGGCATATCGTCATCTTGTTCATGATGGGGTTCGATTCCGCTCAGTCCGCGGTCGGACTCCTCGTTATTTTGTTCTAATTGCTCGTTGTAGTCTGAGCGGAGTCGAAGACTACACAGTGCGATATCCATCCCGTCCTTCACTTCTTCTTCACTTTTTGCAAATTCCTGGATGACAATTTCACGGGTCTTGTCCAAAATCTTACCCGGATCCGTCAGTCCGTATTCACGTACACTTCGGTTTAACCCGTTGTTGCAAACCACACTCACCATAGCTCCCGGAACGCCATGCCCCGTACAATCAGCTGCAGCAAAAAGCACGGCATCATCCGTGGTCTCCATCCAGTAAAAGTCACCGGCCACAATGTCCTTGGGTTTATAAAGAATAAAAGACTCAGGCAAATACTTCCTCACGAGCTTTTGTGGTGGTAAAATGGCCGATTGAATACGCTTGGCGTAAGAAATACTGTCCGTGATCTCCTGATGAACCTCTTCAATTTTTTCCTTTTGTTCTCTGATTTCACGCGTGCGCTCCTGTACTTCTTTCTCCAAAACCACATTTTGCTCTTCCAGAATCTTCTTCTTTTCTTTCTCCTGCTGAATGGTTTTTTCTGAGAGTTCCTGTACCTCTACCAGTTTTTTCTCCAATTCTGAACTGGTTTGTGAAATATCCCAGGCCAGGTATATAGACATAGAAATGGGGAGACTCAAAACAGCAAGAACCAGAAATCCAATAAGTGCAATTGCCGCTAAACTGTTGCCGCTAATACTAATGTTGTTATCCGGCATAGACAGGCCAGCAATAAAAATCCCAAGTATCGTGAGTAGTAAAAATATAACACCGCCGCCAACAATCCAGGCACCGCGTTTTTTTCGAATAATGGCAACCAAACTCACCCGGAACGATTCTATAAAAACAGCCAGTGAGAAAAGCGCGGATAACATGTAGCCGAAAGCGGACTTAGAGAAAAGTAAAATTATTGTCAGTGTTACGATTGACAAGAATACCCAAAATACCTTCGGAAGTTTTGTATAGAACAAGGTATAGAGGAGCGACAAAAAGCTCATCATAAAGATGGGAACGACATACCGTAAAAAGGCAATTAGAAAGGTAGCATACGCCGGGTTGGTACTGTTCATGGCAAACTCGGGGATGTAACAAAAGCTCGCCGAACAGAACATGAAAAGGGAGTAAAAGAGGTTGTTGCGCTTTTTGCGGTAAAAGAGATAAATAATCAGGTGTAAAATGCCAAGCGTGAGAAAAAAGGTGCCCAGAAAAACCAAAACTCCCGTTGCAATAAGCCGTCCCATGACAAACTCTGCCTTGAGGTCCTCAAAGTTACCCAGAAATAGCGCAAAACCCGCGCCGTCATTGCCTTCTTGAAAATCTTTATACTGTGAGTTGGAAAAGCGTACGGCAATAACGTGTTCGTCCGCACTGTCCAGAAAAATAGGAAAAGGTCCCATGTTTGGGTTGTACACCACTTCCTCCTCCGGGTTGTCAGATGGCATTCCATAACGCTTTACCAGCTTGCCATCCAGAAAAATTTCTGAACCACCGGCCTGGTTAACAACACAACCAATCACCTCGTTTTTGTAGGCGTCCGGAACCGTAAACCGTTTTCTGAACCAAACAATTCCTTCCATAGAAGGCATTTTAGCCTCAGGCTCCAAATAGGTAACAATAGCATCCCATTGACGATCATCAAAATCGGGGAGGGCATAGGTCGGGTTATCACCTTCCTGGTACAGCCACAGTGAATCAGACAGTACTGTTCCACTCCGGTGCTGCCCAAAACTTTTAGCGCAGCTAACAACCAGCAGTATGAGGAGTAATTTTCTCACAATCCAGACCAAAATACATTAATTTCTTTTAATGAAGATTCATACATACACA
>JABURP010000122.1 GCA_014762645.1 Crocinitomicaceae bacterium | reverse complement strand
CCTTGAAAACAGCTTCAGTGAGTTCTGAAAAATCGGTATCCGCTAAATCAGGGTTCGGCTCAAACTCCTCCATTTTGTTTGGTTTGGAGAAACGGTTCCAGGGGCAAACATCCTGGCAAATGTCACAACCAAAAATCCAGTTTTCCATTTTCCCTGAAAACTCTTTTGGAATAATTTCATCTTTTAATTCAATGGTTAGATACGAGATGCATTTGGAACCATCAACTAATTGCGGTTGAATTATAGCTTCTGTTGGACAGGCATCAATACATTTTGTACATGTCCCACAATGATCAGTAGCTGGTTGGTCGTATTCTAACTCCAGGTCCAGAATGATCTCTCCAATAAAAAAGAATGACCCTTTTTGTGTAGACAGTAAGTTGGCATTTTTACCAATCCATCCCAAACCTGCCCGTTCAGCCCAGGCTTTGTCCAGGACAGGGGCCGAATCTGTAAAACACCGTGCATTAATCTCCCCTACTTCCTCCTGGATGAAATCGATCAATTCATTCAGTTTTTTACGAATCACCTTGTGGTAATCCTTCCCGTAAGCGTATTTTGAAATCTTGAAGTCTTTCCCTTCAAATAAATCTTTTTCCGGATAATAATTAACCAAAACAGAAATGACGCTTTTTGCACCGTCAACCAAAAGAGAAGGATCCAATCTTTTGTCAAAATGATTGGCCATATAGGCCATTTTACCGTTGTAATTATTGTTTAGCCAGTTTTCCAAATACCTGGCTTCTTCTTCTAAAAATTCAACTTTGGAAATACCACATGAAAGAAAGCCCAATGCATCAGCTTTCTGTTTAATTCGCCGGCTTATCGCCGATTTATTCATTGAATAAGTCGTTTTGAAAAAACCCTAAATCTTTGCCCAGATGTTTCAATGCCTTCTCTGTGATCTTACGCCCACGAGGGGTTCGCATTATATAGCCTTCTTTGATTAAAAATGGTTCGTACACCTCTTCGATAGTTCCGGCATTTTCACCAACAGCTGTTGCAACTGTAGTTAAACCAACAGGTCCGCCGCTAAATTTGTCAATAATTACAGACAAAATCTTATTATCCATTTCATCCAACCCATTTTGATCAACATTAAGTGCTTCCAATGCTATGTTGGCAATCTTCAGATTAATAACACCATCTCCTTTTATCTGTGCAAAATCTCTTACCCTTCTCAACAAGGCGTTAGCTATTCTAGGTGTCCCACGACTTCTGCGGGCAATTTCAATAGCGGCGTCATCTTTGATTTCAACATCCAAAATCCCAGCAGCACGATCAACAATACCGGATAAAACTTCTGTATCGTAATATTCCAACCGACTGTTGATCCCAAATCGTGCTCTTAAGGGTGATGTCAGCAAACCAGATCGAGTTGTTGCTCCAATTAACGTAAATGGATTTAATGTAATTTGAACTGTTCGAGCTGAAGGACCCGAATCGATCATAATATCAATGGTATAATCTTCCATTGCAGAGTAAAGATACTCTTCGATTACCGGGGTCAACCTGTGAATCTCATCAATAAACAATACATCTCCTTCTTCCAGGTTAGTCAATAATCCGGCAAGATCGCCAGGTTTATCCAAAACAGGCCCGGATGTGATTTTGATCCCAACACCCAACTCATTGGCCAAAATATTTGCTAACGTAGTTTTACCCAGCCCTGGGGGGCCATGTAGCAACACGTGATCCAATGACTCCCCTCTCTGTTTGGCTGCTTCTACAAACACTTCGAGATTATCGATAACTTTCTTTTGCCCTGCAAAATCACTAAACTTCTTGGGGCGTAAAACCTTATCTAAATCTTCTTCTTGTGAAAATGACTCGTCGTCTCTGTAATCAAATGAATCCAATGGCTTGCTGTTTATAACCCAAATATACAGCTTTCCACACAGACAAAATAAGCTGGCGCAAGAATTAATACAGGAAAAAAAAGCGTCTCCAGATTGGAGACGCTTATCTTATTTATTGAATAGTGATTTTTTTAGTTACACTTTGACCATTGTTGAGCTGGAGCTTCAAAATGTACATCCCGCTTTCTACGTTCATATTAATAGAGGTCGTGGTATTTCCAGTGTACATTTGTGTGTAAACCAATTTCCCCTGGAGGTCAAATACCTGAATTTCACCATCACCTAAAGCGGATGAACTCAGTTGAATGTTCCCATTACTAGGATTTGGATAAACGTTAAGGAAAATTTCTTCTTCTTCAACACTTACATTTTCAGCATCAATCCGATACACCCCGTTTGTATTATAGTCTACAAACCAAATTCTACCGTCAGGCCCTATTTTAAGTCCCTGAACGCTTGACAATCCTGTATTGATTCTTTCAAGTTCAATGGCTGGCATAGTTGAAATATCATAAATGACAATATCTCCTGATTCATATTCGCTCACCACCATGCGATCTCCAATAACATCAATACCAGCAGGTTTTGTCAATCCGGTCGAAACGACAGTTTCCTGTGTATATCCTGTAATTTCCTTGTATTCGGCAATAGGTTCGTTCATAGGATAATTTGGTGTTCCTCCCATATCTGAACCTGTAGTTATATCAATTCTTATTACCCTGTTATTTCCATGATCAACAACATACAACCACTGCTTATTTTCATCCAATACCAAATGACTTACAATTTGATCATTCGGATCTTTTTGGACTGCATCATCTGAGTATCTCCAAACAATAGCATCTCCGTGAAATGAATTCCCGGGTCCATGGTCTTCTGCGAAATCGTAACGGACAATATCGTTGGTATATCCATCAAACACCCAATAAACGTTATCAACTTCCGAGGCAATTCCCTGCGAGTAAGGGCTTAAATGCAACATGTCCAGGTGACTTCCATTACCTCCTGAAGGTTGAGCGTAAATTGACATATCGGATGACCAAAGTGATGGTCCTGTAAATGCACTTCCTCCATTGTGGTTAGCATCATATACACCCGGAGAACTTGCCCAGTTTCCATTCAGACCAAAGGCCATTCCAGTAGGAAGAGACATAAAGTGCCATGCATTACCATCTTGTTTATAAACGGATGACTGGCTTTGTTGTCCTGCATTATAAATCGTTACTGTACTACCTCCTGAACTTTCTGTTTCTTTATTGATGACCCAAAGTTCATAATTAGTCAGTACAGGATGAAAATCAAGATCTGTTGGTGTATTTACTTGGTCTGACGAATTGGCAATTTCAACAATATTGGTCCAGTTGGCACTAACATACCCGTCAATATAGTTCGGTATGCCGGGACCTGCCTCAGTTTGTTTAAACAAGGTGTCATTCCCGTTGTCGCCATCAGGATTTCCTCCATTGATGTTATCTGCCCAAATCTTAATATCGTAAACACCATCTACAGGTATACTTAAAGGGATGCTGTGCATAATTTCTTCCGATTGATAATTTGCCAAAGAAGAACCTGTAACAGCATGTGTTTGCACCGGTCCATTGTCCACCGTATAATTGAGATCATACGAAGTTATTGTCGTGGTACCACTATTAAATATATGTGCATGAATATCGTAATTACCAGTAGTTACGTAGCTGTAGATATTAGATCCCGTGACAGAAAGATCATAGGCAGGCGGTTCCTCAACTGTGAAGGTAAATGTACCTCCCAAACCAATCCCTTCAAAGGACTCAATTTGATATCCATTAACACTTATTTCAAAATGAAATCCACCATCTCCCCAATCATCCGTATAAATCAAGTCATATTGGTTTCCTAGTGTAAGGCACCAGGGACCTTCGTTATACGTTTGATTATCCGCATATCCGCCTGGGTCTTGTTGCTGTGCTCCTGCGCCACTACATCCAACGGTGAGGTTTCCACCTTCATCAATAGTTCCGGTTCCACACGCATTACCACTTGGAACAATTTGCCAGTAGCCTTCGTAGCCGTAATCATCAGTTTGTACGACGAGGGTAACTTCTCCTTCTCCAACGCCACATTGACTGTATACTTGCCCGCTTATGATAAGCAAAGCTGATATCATTAAGATTTTCTTCATTACTTGAGGTTTTATAAGTGATTGATCAAAGATACCCCTTATTAATCAAGCATTAAAACCAAATAACCCCTCAAGTTGGAATTTCAAAAAGCCTATTCTAACTCATGTTTGGTATTGGGCATTTAATAAATAACTCAACATTTTGAAATTGTGCCGGAATAAAGTCATTTAATCCAAGTGTTTTTAAATCCGTATTAAAAACTATAGTTAAAATACTGGAATACATACCGTTGAATACATATGTCAATTCGCCTTCCCCCTCCAGATAACCAATGGTTTCATCCTGAACTCTCGCACTAACCTCAAATTCTAGCGGTGGATGTTTCTCTATTGGTATATGTTTTATTCCTAATTCTCCCACCATGCGAAACACCTCTTTCCGCGTACGGATTATTTTATCGAGAGAATCTATCCCTGTTTTAATGTTTTGAGGATCAAGGATCATAGTGAACTGAGCTGTTTGGAGGTCTAACTCTACCACCAAATCAGTACTCTGGTAATGGACAATTTTATTATTGACAACCGTGGTTAAGTTAAAGGTGCCATTCGTCATATCCTCCAATTTCTGTGAATACATCACATTCGCAAAAGACATCCAGTTGATCAAGACGACAAGTAAAAGACCATATTTGTTTGTTGTTTTCATAGTTACTATAATATACGAAAAAGCTGTACTACAATCAAATAACGTCATTATATACTTCTAATCCCATGACAACAATTTGGATTGAACCTGTTAAAAATCAGTTAAGCGCTTTTGCAGAGTTCCTAATTTGCCTTAACTTTAATTGCGTTTAATACATGAATACCGGAATAACATATCGATTTTTTAGTGTGCTGCTTGCACTTACTTTCTTTATTCAGACAATTGGATTTTCTATGGATGTCCATTATTGTCAGGGTGAGATTCAGAGTTATTCACTCTTTGGAAAAGCAGAGGCGTGTGATATGATGAAGTCACAGTCCCGAAAGACTAAAGTAAGGTCTTGTTGTAAACGAAAAATGCAATCCTCCTCTGAAGATCATAAAACCAGCATTCGCAAGCATTGCTGTTACAATCAAATGATTCATCTGGAACTGGATGATGACATCAATTTGAATAGTTCTGTTTGCCTTTTGGATAATTCCAGTTTAACTGCTGTTTCATCAGTCGATAACGCTCCTGAAATCATTTTAACACCTACCCGTTATCGTCTGGTAAAGAATACCGGCCCACCGAGATATAAGCGCAATATCAGGGTGTTATACCAGGTTTTTCGTATTTGATTACAATTTCATTTTGGTTCAATCTTAGGGTTAAGGTTGAGCTATTGGCTTCTATCCATTAAAAAATGAAATATGTTAAATAAAATCATAAAATTTTTTCTTGATAACAAACTCGTAGCGTGGCTACTGCTGGTTCTCTTTATAGGTTGGGGAATTATAACCGCACCGTTTGATCTTGATACAGAAATCCTTCCCAGTGATCCTGTTCCTGTGGATGCTATTCCTGATATTGGTGAAAATCAACAAATTGTTTTTACCCGTTGGATGGGTCGCTCACCGCAAGATGTTGAAGATCAAATTACTTATCCTTTAACATCTGCATTACTGGGAATTCCAGGTGTAAAGAGCGTGCGCAGTAACTCTATGTTTGGGTTTTCCAGCATCTATCTCATTTTTGAAGAAGATATTGAGTTTTACTGGAGCCGAAGCCGAATTCTTGAGAAGTTAAATTCACTTCCCGCTAATTTATTGCCGCCAGGTGTACAGCCCACATTGGGTCCTGATGCCACGGCGTTAGGTCAAATCTATTGGTATACGCTTGAAGGTAGGGATAAAGATGGAAATCCTACAGGTGGTTGGGACCAGCATGAAATACGTTCAATACAGGATTTTTACGTGAAATACGCCTTACAATCAGCTGAAGGGGTATCTGAAGTTGCGTCAGTGGGCGGGTACGTTCAGGAATATCAGATAGACGTTGATCCAGAAAAGATGCGTATTTACAATGTTAATCTCGAACAGGTAATGTCCGCCGCAAAAGGCAGCAACCTGGACATTGGGGCGCAAACCATGGAAATTAACATGGCTGAATACTTTGTTCGCGGATTAGGCTATGTTAAGTCGATTGAAGATATTGAATCTAGTGTTGTAAAGGTTGCCGATAACGTTCCTATCCGGATAAAGGATGTAGCCAATGTACATTTAGGACCCGCAACCCGAAGGGGGATATTGGATAAGGCCGGTGCTCCGGTAGTTGGTGGAGTTGTCGTTGCTCGGTATGGCTCCAATCCTTTACAGGTTATCAATAACGTAAAAGAGAAGATTGAAAAAATCAGTGCCGGACTGCCTTCCAAGACACTGGATGACGGTACCGTTTCAAAACTCACCATTGTTCCTTTTTACGACCGTACAGAGTTGATCAAAGAAACGATAGGAACGCTCGAAGAAGCACTAACACTGGAAGTATTAATTACCATAATTGTGGTAATACTAATGCTGATGCATTTGAAGTCCTCTTTATTGATCTCGGCTTCACTTCCGGTTGCTGTTTTGATGTGTTTCATTGCCATGAGGTATTTTGGGGTGGACGCCAATATTGTCGCCTTATCCGGTATTGCTATTGCTGTTGGAACCATGGTAGATATGGGGATTGTCCTCACAGAAAGTATGGTGATGCAAATGCGCATTGCTCCGAAAGCCCAACAGCTCAAAACAACCATTTATCTGGCCACAACAGAAGTCGCTTCAGCGGTTGTAACTGCTGTTGCAACAACTATTGTGAGTTTTTTACCGGTGTTTACTATGCAGGCAGCAGAAGGAAAACTGTTTAGGCCATTGGCATTTACCAAAACCTTCGCCTTACTTGCTTCTATCCTGCTAGCTATAACCATTATTCCTCCTTTGGCTGAACAACTATTCAAGCTCAAATCAAAAGGTAAATTGACTTCATTTATAACGAACGGAGTATTAGGTGCTTTGTCTTTGTTGCTCTTGTTTTCTGATTACGAATTTTTTGGGCTGTTTGGGTTAGTTGTTGCTATTTCGGGAATACTCACAGCCGAACTAAAAGAACGACGCTCTGAATCCTGGATGAATGTTTTCAATTACTGTAAAAACATCTTATATGCACTCATTGTTATATGGGTGCTCGCTGTCATCTGGATGCCTCTTGGACCTGCCAAAAGTGAACTGAGCAATTTCACCTTTATCTCATTAGTTATTGGGTTACTTATTGGTGCATTTTACCTCGTCATTTACTATTACGAAAAAATACTTCGCTTTCTGTTGAAGATCAAATACATTTTTATCGGCCTGTTGGTTCTCCTCATGTTTACGGGCTACAGAGTTTATAAAATAACCGGTGAAGAGTTCATGCCAGCCCTAAATGAAGGTTCATTTTTGCTGATGCCCACATCTATGCCGCATTCAGGTATGGAAATAAATGAAGCGAACTTGAGAATGTTGGACATGTCGGTAACGGCTATCCCTGAGGTAGAGACCGTGGTCGGAAAAGCAGGTCGTGTTGAAAGTTCCCTTGACCCTGCTCCAATGTCTATGTATGAAAACATCATCATGTATAAATCGGAATACAAAACAGATGAAAACGGACGCCGGATTAGATTTAAAGTGGATTCTGACGGGAACTACATCCTGGACGAAAAAGGAAATCTTATACCAGATGATGACGGTATGTATTACCGACAGTGGAGGGATCACATCAAATCACCGGATGATATCTGGAATGAAATTGTAAAAGCCACGAATTTACCCGGACTTACTTCTGCTCCAAAACTTCAACCTATAGAAACGCGTCTTGTGATGCTGCAAACAGGAATGCGTGCACCAATGGGTATAAAAGTTCAGGGACCTGACTTAAAGACAATAGAGGAATTCGGACTTAAGCTAGAAAAACATCTGAAAGAAGTAGAGGGCGTAAAAGTTGAAGCTGTTTTTGCTGACCGAATCGTAGGTAAACCCTATATCATGCTTGACATAAAACGGGATGAGATCAGCAGGCACGGACTGTCCGTTATTCAGGTTCAAAATCAAATACAAACGGCGGTTGGTGGAATGATTATGAGCTCAACCGTTGAAGGCAGGGAACGGTACAACATTCGCATTCGATACCCTTTGGAATTACGAGATGACCCGGAAAAATTGAAAAATATTCTTATCAGTACCCGATCAGGAAATCAAATACCTCTGGGAGATTTAGTAGATGTCAAGTATGAACAAGGTCCGCAATCCATAAAAAGTGAAGATGGATTTTTACTCGGTTATGTATTGTTTGACCGGCTAAAGAACTATTCGGAAGTAGAAGTAGTAAATAACGCAGAAGAGCATTTGGATAAGTTGATTAAATCAGGTAAACTGGAAGTTCCCGAAGGGGTTACTTATCGATTTGCCGGAAATTATGAGCAACAGGTACGAGCCAACAAGCGACTGGGCATTGTCATTCCAATTGCTTTGGCGCTAATTCTGTTGATCTTGTACTTCCAATTCAAATCACTAATGACCTCTATCTTCGTGTTTACAGGTGTTTTTGTAGCATTTTCGGGCGGATTTATCATGATTTGGCTCTATGGCCAGGATTGGTTCATGAATTTCGACCTTTTCGGTACAAATATGCGAGACCTGTTTCAAATGCGAACGGTCAACTTGAGTGTTGCGGTATGGGTAGGTTTTCTGGCACTGTTTGGAATTGCAACGGATGACGGTGTCCTGGTTGCCACATTCCTGAAAGATAGTTTTAAAAAGAACGACCCGAAAACCAAGAAAGAGATACGGGATGCAGTAGTTGAAGGAGGTAAAAGAAGAGTTAAACCTGCAATGATGACTACTGCAACAACTATTCTGGCCCTTTTGCCGGTGTTAACCTCAACAGGTAGAGGAGCAGATATTATGCTCCCAATGGCAATTCCATCCTTTGGCGGAATGGTATTAAATGTCATTACCATGTTTACAGTGCCGGTATTGTACTGTTTATGGAAAGAGACCAACCTGAATCTAAAATCGGTCTTCACTAAAAATGAAAACCAATGATTGTATTTAAGAAAATAGCATTGTTCGTGATTATTCTTCAAGGAGTATCCTTTATATCTCTGGCACAACCTTTAGATAGTCTACTTGAACTCGCCACAAACAACAATCCCGAATTAAAAGCGATTCATGCGGAGTACGAAGCGATCTTGAGTAGAGGTGATCAGGTAAGTCAACTACCTGACCCGACAATTGGAACAGGTGTGCCGGTATTGCAACCTGAAACCCGATTAGGTCCGCAAGTACTCATGGTCAGTGCCAGTCAAATGTTCCCATGGTTTGGAACATTGCAAGCAAAAGAAGACGCAGTCGTGAGCATGTCAAAGGCCAAATTTGAAATGATCAGTGCAACAAAACTTGATCTTTTTTATAAAATCAAAGTTGCTTACTACATGCTTGATTTTTTAACCCTGAAGGCAGAGGTGCTCTTGAAAAGTAAGAATCTATATCAATCACTTGAAAGTATTGCACTTGCTAAAGTTGAAAGCGGCCAGGCATTGACGTCAGATGTGCTCAGAATCCAACTGGTTATTCAGGATATTGATCAAAAACTGCGTGTAATCGACAACACTAAAATTAAGTTTGAAGCCATTATCAATCAATACACCAATAGAGATCCGGGTGAAAAAGTGAACATTGTTTCAGAACTAAATACGATCACCGCATTTCAATTTGATACGACTGCACTGGGACAAAAGGTGAGAGATCATCACCCTATGATCATGAATATGAACTACCAGTTAGAAGCTTCTGATAACCGGTTGATCGCCAATAAAAAAATGAACAGTGTGAAATTTGGCGTTGGAGTAGATTACAACGTTGTTGCACCAAGAACAGATGCAAACCCATTGGGAAATGGAAGAGATATTCTAGTTCCAAAAATCATGTTCAATGTTCCTATTTACAGAAAGTCATACAAGGCAAAAGAGCAGGAAGAGTACTACACACAGGAATCAATTGAATACAGAAAAGAAGTATTTACAGATATGATCATGCGTCAGCTGATCGAGTATAAGGTGGATTATGATAATGCATTATTAGAATTTGAATTGCACGAAAAACAAATAGAAACAACCAATATGGCGATTGAAGTATTACTGGTCAACTATAGTTCATCCGGTAAAGGATTTGATGAGCTGTTACAACTACAAAACCAACTCCTAAAGCATGAAATAGGGCTCATAAAGGGCAAACTGGATATGCGGATTGCAATAGCCAATATTGAACGACTAACTGATTTTTAGATGAAAGCATTTTTAGTGAAATGGTCTGATGCAGCCTACACAAGTTTAGGCTTTTTCTGGATGGCACTCTGGGCGTTCATCCTGGGCTATTTTTTGTCCAGTTTTATACAGGTGTTTATTTCTCGTCAACAAATGCAACAAAACATGGGCGGAAAAAATTTCAGAAGTGTTCTTTTGGGGACAGTTTTTGGATTCTTAAGTAGCTCTTGTAGTTTTTCGGCTCTGGCTACCACAAAATCTCTGTTCAAAAAAGGGGCCAGTTTTATCGCCTCTGTTGCTTTTTTATTAGCCAGTACTAACCTGGTAATTGAACTGGGAATCGTAATCTCTATATTTCTTGGATGGCAATTTGTGGTTGCAGAGTATTTTGGAGGGATATTGTTAATTGCCGTTAGCTGGATCATTGTACTCATTATCCGTCCAAAAAAGTTGATTCAAAAAGCACGGGAAAACTTGTCCAAAGAACAAGATGATCAGGAACAAGCACAACAAGAAATCCTTACAAAACTTCAATCTGAGGAAAAATGGGCCAAGGTTTCAAAACAATTTGGAATGGAGTGGAAAATGGTGTGGAAAGATATTACGCTTGGTTTTACAATTGCCGGAATCATAGCCGCATTTGTACCCGATAGTTTTTTTCAAAGCCTATTTATTAATACCGGTAACCCAACAAATGAGGCCAGTTTCGGGACAGTTTTAGAACATGTTTTGGTGGGGCCTTTGGCTGCCTTCATGACTTTTATAGGCTCCATGGGTAATATACCATTGGCAGGATTACTCTTTGGTAAAGGGGTGAGTTTCGCAGGTGTAATGGCTTTCATTTTTAGTGACCTTGTTGTATTCCCGGTACTGAGAATTAATGCTAAATATTATGGATGGAAGATGTCTTTGTTTATCCTATTTATGCTCTTTACAGCATTGATTGTTGCTTCTATTGCACTGCACTACAGTTTTGACTGGATCGGAATACTTCCAGATCCTCAAAATATGGTAACTGCGGAGAAGAGCTACTTTCAAGTGGATTATACACTGTTTATGAATCTTGCATTCATCCTTTTAAGTGGATACCTGGTATATCTGGGATTCTTTAAGAGAAAAGATGTTAAACATCACAAGGAAATGGCTCCAAAAAGCAAATTACTGGAGTCAATTCTTGGTAAGATATCTCTTGCCTGTTACTTGTGGCTTTTAATAGGAATCAGCATGAAATATATTTTATGATTTGAACACATACTGATTATTAAAATTTGATTACAGAGAAAAATGAAACATACATATAGAATAAATGGAATGAGTTGTAATGGTTGTGCAAACCATGTTAAGGAAGCACTTTCTGAAGTGGAAGGAGTAAGTGCAGTAGAAGTTGACCTTGAAAATGGTTCTGCCGAGATAGAAATGACAGAACACGTTGAACTTACAACTTTACAAAAAGCCCTTGAAAATAGTACGTACTCTATTGAGTTGCCAGGAGAGCACAATCATTCGGATCATCAACATAAAGCGGAAACTAAAAAGGCTCCCCAAAAAAGTGGCAGTGGTATTTATTACTGTCCAATGCATTGTGAAGGAGATAAAACTTATGAGGAACCAGGTGATTGCCCCGTTTGCGGAATGGATCTGGTTGAACAACCCAGCCTTAAGAAAAGCGCGGGAAAATTCACCTGCCCAATGCATCCCGAAATAGTGAGAGATGAACCGGGATCTTGCCCAAAATGTGGTATGGATCTCGTTCCTGTTGATGCAAATGAATCCGAAGAAATGAAGACATACCTGTCTTTATTAAAAAAGTTTTGGATTGCACTCGTCTTTACGGTTCCCATTTTCATTATTGCCATGATGGATATGTTGGATAATAATCCATTAATGAAAATCATGAATGAAAGGGCCTGGCAGTGGGTACAATTCGCCTTATCCATCCCGGTAGTCTTTTATGCCACGTGGATGTTCTTTAAAAGAGCCTATTCTTCCATTGTAAGACGGAGTTTAAATATGTTCACGTTGATTGGAATTGGATCAGGTGTTGCATGGTTATTCAGTTTGACGGGTATGCTGATTCCGGATGTATTCCCTGCTCAATTTAGAACAGAGGCCGGAAATGTTCACGTTTATTATGAAGCTGCTTCAGTAATTCTAACCCTGGTGTTGTTAGGACAGGTATTAGAAGCAAGAGCTCATAGTAAAACTAACAATGCCGTAAAAGAATTGTTGAAGCTTGCTCCGAATAAGGCCATAAAAATTGTGGACGGAGAAGAAAAAGAAATCTCCATTGATGAAATTAAGGTTGGTGACTTGTTGCGCGTAAAACCCGGTGATAAAATTCCTGTGGATGGTAAAATTACGGAGGGGGAAAGCTCTATTGACGAATCTATGATTACCGGAGAACCGGTTCCGGTTGATAAATCAACTGGTGATCAGGTAAGTTCTGGAACGATTAACGGCAAAAAATCATTTGTGATGGAAGCTGAAAAAGTTGGATCAGATACCCTCCTTTCTCAGATCATCCACATGGTAAATGAGGCTAGCAGAAGCCGGGCTCCTATTCAAAAACTTGCAGATACCATTTCGGGTTACTTTGTTCCTATTGTAATAGGAATAGCACTGGTCACTTTTGCCATTTGGGCGATATGGGGTCCGGATCCCAAACTTGTTTATGGATTCGTCAATGGTATTGCCGTGTTGATCATTGCCTGCCCGTGTGCACTAGGGCTGGCAACACCAATGTCTGTAATGGTAGGGGTTGGTAAAGGAGCGCAACTGGGTGTCCTGATCAAAGACGCAAAATCCCTGGAAAAAATGAATAAGATTGATACTCTTATTATTGATAAAACAGGTACCGTTACTGAAGGGAGACCTTCGGTTGAAGACATTATTCCCACAGACGAATCAAACAAGGACGAATTGATCCGTCTAATTGCTTCCGTAAACCAGCAAAGTGAACACCCACTGGCAGAAGCCACGGTTAAATTTGCAGCGGATCATAATATTTCCCTTGAAAAGGTTACCGATTTTGAATCTGTAACCGGTAAGGGTGTAAAGGGAAATGTAAATGGAAAAATGGTTCAAATTGGAAATGATAAAATGATGAATGATGCCGGAGTTACAAAGGATGAAACGGTATTGAGTAATGCTAAAGCGGCACAAGAAAAAGGGAAAACCGTTCCATTTGTATCTGTAGATGGTAAAATGGTTGGTTGCATCATTATTTCAGACGCCATTAAAGAGAGTAGCAAGGATGCTATTCACGAACTTCAAAATGACGGAATAAATGTCATTATGATGACAGGAGACAACGCCAATACCGCCAAAGCCGTTTCGGATGAAGTTGGAATTGATGAATACGTTGCTGATTGTCTCCCTGAAGATAAGTTAAAACGCGTGGAAGAACTAAAGGAACAAGGCAAACAGGTGGCCATGGCAGGTGACGGTATCAATGATGCTCCGGCACTTGCACTTGCAGATATTGGTATTGCCATGGGAACCGGAACAGATGTGGCGATTGAAAGCTCTTCTATAACACTGGTTAAAGGAGACCTCAAAGGGATTGTAAAAGCACGGAAGCTTAGCCATAAAGTAATGCGAAACATCAAACAGAACTTGTTTTTTGCCTTAGCTTACAATGTGCTGGGAGTGCCGATCGCAGCTGGAGCATTATTTATTCCATTCGATCTATTATTATCCCCTATGATTGCAGCATTGGCTATGAGTTTCAGTTCTGTGTCAGTTATTACTAACGCGTTGCGTTTACGCACAATTTCAATAAAAAGTTGATGATGAAAAATTTAAAGATCATAGTACCCATCCTGACTGGAGTAGTTGGAATACTTCTTGGATATGTCATTTTTAGTATGGTTGGCAGTGCCAAGGACGATCAGCAGGAAGTGCAGGCAGCATCTGACCAAATTTGGACCTGTTCCATGCATCCTCAGATTAGACAGAATGAGCCGGGTGATTGTCCCATCTGCGGAATGGAGTTGATCCCCTTAGAATCAAATACCAGTTCTAATCCTCTCGTATTGGAAATGTCTCCTGAAGCTGTTAAGTTGGCGCAAATACAGACTACAATAATTGGAACGAACTCAGATATTTCTACCAACGTTAAATTATCGGGTAAAATGGAGGCAAATGAAACTACATCTGCAAGCTTAGTGTCTCATATTCCGGGTAGAATAGAAAAGCTATACGTGAGTTTTACCGGCGAGAAAGTTTACCGGGGACAAAAGATTGCGACAATTTATTCCCCTCTGTTAATTACGGCACAAAAAGAGTTGTTAGAGGCCTACAAAATGAAAGATCAGCAACCTAAATTATTTGAAGCCTCCAAAAATAAATTGTTGTATTGGAAAATTACGGATGAACAAATTGAAGATATAATCACTTCAGGTGAAGTCAATGAGAACTTTCACATTTATGCAGAACACTCAGGTGTAGTGCAAAAGAGAAGGGTATCTGTGGGAGATCATTTAAATCAAGGTGGTGTGCTGTTTGATATTCAGAACCTCAATTCATTATGGGCCGTTTTTGATGTCTATGAGAAGGATTTACCAAAAGTGGATATGAAGGATCGTATTACTTTCACAACCCCTTCAGTACCTGGTGAAAAATTTGAAGGTCGTGTAAGTTTTATCGATCCGGTAATTGACCCTCAAACCAGAACTGCCAAAGTAAGAGTAGAGGTTAGAAACAGAGGGAACTTGTTAAAACCAGAGATGTTTATTTCAGGAGAGCTAATTGGAACCTACGATAGTGAAATGAAAATTACTGTTCCGGAAACCGCTGTTCTGTGGACCGGGCAACGATCTGTTGTTTATGTTCAGGTACCTGAAGTAAATATCCCCTCATACGAATTCAGGGAAGTATTACTGGGAGAAAAGCTTGGAGATGAATACCAGGTTATAGAAGGGCTTGAAGTAGGTGAGGAAGTTGTGACCAACGGAGCATTTGTTATTGATGCCTCAGCCCAACTAAATAATCGGGCTAGTATGATGAACAGGATGGTTCCCGGTGCGGTAGACGAAGAAGTATTGCCCGACTATAGTGAAGCTGTCCCCAAAGAATTTAAAAATCAACTGGGGCTATTAAATCAATCCTATATCGAATTGAAGGACGCATTTGTAACTGCAAGTAAAGAAAGTATCCATTCCAGTGCAACTCAAATACTTGAGCACCTTGAAAATGTTGATATGAGTTTGCTGGACGGCGAAAGGCATCAATACTGGATGGATCAACGTAAAACCATAAAGGTGATGACCGAACACATATTGAATGAACAGGATATAAAAGAGCAAAGAATGTACTTTGTAGATCTCTCAGATGCAATTATTAAATCAACCAAAGTATTTGGTGTTAAAGATCGGGTGTTCTTCATACAGTTTTGCCCAATGGCAAATAACAAAGAAGGGGCATACTGGTTAAGCGAAGAAAAAGAGATTAGAAACCCTTACTTTGGTGATAAGATGTTGACATGTGGCGAAGTAAAAACAAGAATTGACGAAAATTACAAGGTAGAAAAACCTAAAACATCTTCGTCAAAACCAGCAATTAGCGGCCACAATCATTGATTGTCAAAAGCTGGAAGCTACTGATTTCGCTTTCTTGTATTACAAAAGTTAAACTTTAATACTCAGCACAGGTACTGTTGCGTGGTTGACAACATTTTCAGCAACACTAGGGGTAAACCATCTGTTTACACCACGTCGTCCATGTGTAACGAGGGCTATTAATGAACTTTTATTATGCTCGGCGTATTGGACAATTCCACGTTCAACATCCAGCGAATCATAGTGTTTTACATTCATTTCTACAGATGGAAACTCTTTTTTGAACTCACCCACCAGATCTTCAATTTCAGCAGTTTCAAGAAAATTTCCCGGTGTATTAACGTACAAAAGCTCCAGTTGATTTGTGCCGAGCAATTGCCATAGGTCATAAACCACAGGAAATGCTTTAAATGATTCTGTTTCAAAATCTGAAGCATACACCATCTTCCCAATATCTTCGAATTTATTGCCGTTTTTTACCACCAAGACAGGTGCCTGACTATTTCTAATAACCATTTGCGCATTAGACCCCATTACGTCAGCAATACCGGAGGTTCCGTGTGAACCAATTACAACTAGTTCGTATATCCCTTCATTGATGTGCTGGTCAATGGCATTTCTGCCTTCATTAAAAAGCATTGTTCTTTCCGCTTTGACACCGACTTCATTGGCCTTTTTAGTTAAGTGATCCAAAGATGAATTCGCATTGTGAAAGTTCTTTTTGATTTCCGGGTATAAGTCTTCTTGTTCAGGACGCAGTTCTTTCCAATTCACCGGCGCACTGAAAATGTGTAAAAAATGGACCTCAGCCTCCATTTCTTTGGCAATTTTTATAGCAAAATCTGCTGCAGTATCTGCGTAAGCTGAAAAGTCAGTAGGGACAATAATCTTCTTCATAATCTGTGATTTATGCCTACAAATATCCAAAAAGTTACTACGAGAATCAATGACTTAAACCCATATAACCCTTTGATTATAATCAGCATTAAAAAACCCAGCTTCTGTTTAATCAAAAGCTGGGTTTAATATTGCGTTTATTCAATTTGTTAATGTTCCTCTTCTCCTTCCATTAAAGGCACGGTTTGAGGACAGAAGTCTTCTTCCATACCAGGCTTCGAATAGTCATAAGGCCATCTGAATACTTCAGGTACTTCTCCAGGCCAGTTTCCGTGAATATGTTCCACTGGTGCTGTCCATTCAAGCGTGTTACCTTTCCATGGGTTTTGTACGGCTATAGGACCTCTTCTTGCGCTGTAGAAGAAGTTAAATATGAAAATTGCCTGTGCTATGGCTCCAATGATTGCAAATATTGAGATGACAACGTTCAAATCCATTATCATTTCGAATTGGTTTACGTCAAATGTCTCATAAACCGAGTAATCATAATATCTTCTTGGTGCTCCTCCGATTCCAACAAAGTGCATTGGGAAAAACACACCATAAGCGGACACCAGTGTTAACCAGAAGTGAACCATTCCCATTCTGGAATTCATCATTCTACCGTACATTTTAGGGAACCAGTGGTATACACCGGCAAACATACCGAAGATAGCTGATAGTCCCATTACTACGTGGAAGTGTGCCACCACGAAGTATGTATCATGCACTGCAATGTCCAAAGCAGAATCCGCAAGGATAATCCCTGTTACACCACCTGTAATAAATGATGATACCAGACCAACTGAGAATAACATAGCTGGTGTGTACTTGATATTACCTTTCCACAACGTTGTGATGTAGTTAAATGCCTTCACTGCTGAAGGAATTGCAATCAATAAGGTTGTAAATACGAATACCCCACCCAGGAATGGATTCATCCCAGTAATAAACATGTGGTGTCCCCATACGATAAATGATAAGAAAGCAATAGCAAGGATAGACCCAATCATTGCTCGGTATCCAAAAATTGGTTTTCTTGAGTTGGTTGATACAATCTCAGATGTAAGACCTAGTGCCGGTAGAAGTACGATATATACCTCAGGGTGACCCAGGAACCAGAATAAGTGTTCAAATAATAATGGTGATCCACCTGATTGCTCTAAAATTTCTCCACCTTCAATCGCATCATTAATGTAGAAGGATGTTCCTAATGTTCGATCCATCAACATTAATACAACACAGGAAACCAATACAGGGAATGAAAGTACCCCAATTACTGCAGTAATGAAGAACGCCCAAATTGTCAAAGGCAATCTGGTCATTTTCATTCCTTTTGTACGCATGTTTAGTACCGTAACAATATAGTTCAATGAACCAAGTAATGAAGAGGCAACAAATATTGTCATAGAGAGTAACCAAATGGTCATCCCTGTTCCTGAACTTGGCGTAGCTTCTTCATAGATTGATAATGGCGGATAAACTGTCCATCCACCACCTGCAGGACCAGTTTCTACGAACAATCCATACAACATCAAACAAGATGAAATAAAGAACAACCAATAAGAGATCATATTCAGTAGCCCGGATGCCATATCACGAGCACCACATTGTAATGGAATTAGAATATTAGAGAAGGTACCTGATAGTCCACCTGTTAACACGAAGAATACCATGATGGTACCGTGAATGGTGACCAGTCCGAGATACATTCCGCGATCTAAAACTCCTCCCGGTGCCCATTTGTCTCCAAGGAAAAATGATAATGCACTGTTACTTTCACCTGGCCAACCCAACTGAATTCTAAACAGTACTGAAAGGATAACTGCCACCACGGCCATAATAATTGCCGTAACCAAAAACTGTTTCCCGATCATTTTATGATCCTGAGAAAAGATATACTTGGTTATAAAACTTTCCTTGTGGTGATGTCCGTGCGCTGCTGTAGCTGCCATATTCTATACTTTAGTTTTATCTAATCTTTTAATCAATATTATTTACGCTTCTGGTCCGTTTTCAGAATCATCAGTATTACTTTCCGACTCATCTGCTCCTGCTTCTTCATTTCCTTCCTCTACACTATTGTTTGTCGTTTCTTCTGTTGCAGGAGCAATAATTGGAGTTACGTTATTTTCGCCGTCAACCCAAGCATCAAATTCCTCCTGTGTCCCAACATAAACTGGCATATTCATGTTATAGTGAGAAGCCCCACAAATTTTATTACACAATAAGATGTATTCGAAATCCGGATTCCCGGTCATTTCTTTCATCTCCTGTGTAGTAAAAATAGGTTTGAATTTCAAGGTTGTTCTCATTCCCGGAACACAGTTCATTTGTGCTCTAAAGTGTGGGAAATAAGCTGAGTGGATAACATCCTGAGAACGGAAAACAAATTGGTATTCCTGATCTTTAACCATGAAGAGGGTAATCTTGGTCATGAAGTCATCATTCGCATAATCGAAAATGTTAACTGAATCTTCTGTGAAAGATCTTTGCATTTTTTCAATACGCATTCTGATCCTACCCATCTTCTCAATTTCTCGTTGCAGCTTCAACTCTGTCACGGCAGACATAGTAACTTCTCCTGTATCCGAGTGGAAAGCGTCCAATTTTGTTTGATTATTCTCAATGGTCTCGTCGATCTCTGCTAATCTGGTTTCAATGTTTTCTTCTGTGATAACACCTAACGGGTTCGTTCCGTTTACTAATTTATAATCGGCGTAACCTAGCTTGTTATCATCTCCAGAATAACGCGCAGTAAAGTCAAACTGTTTTGCGTAAATCTCTACAATAACTGCATCATCTGACGGTTTACCCGTAATTGAATTCCAGGTCATCAACCCCAGAATAATAATTACTGCAAGCGCAGCAGCCGGGATGATTGTCCAAATCATCTCTAGTTTATTATCATGTGGGAAATAGAATGCTTTTCTATCCGGGTTATAGGAGTATTTATAGGCGAAAAAGAACAAAAGGAAGTTCGTGCTTAAAAATACAGTGAATACTATAGCCCAGTTAATATTGAATAACCAGTCCACATCTTGTCCGTGTTCCGAAGCAGCTGGAGGATTTAATCCGTTACCATAGACAGCCAGCATCCAGAAAAAGGATCCAAAGAACACGGCCAAAAATACCAGAAACAATCCGGCGTTCAAATTATTGGCTTTTAGGTCAACGTCTTCTTCTCTATGTCCTTTTAATTTAGAAGAAAGCTCGTATACGCGCATTATCTGTGCAACAGCAATGACTGCAAGTACGATTACGACTAATACAATTAATTTTATTCCCATTTCTAAATTCTTTTTTCGCTAAAATGTCAATTAAATTTCATGATGTTTACTTTCATCCAGGTAAGGATGGTTCTTCGGCATAAGTGGTGCCTTGGTAAGGGTATTTAAAATATAATAGGTAAATACACCTGCAAACGTCATAAATAATCCTACTTCAATCAATCCGATACTACCGTGCTCACCCATTGACCCTGGTGTGATCAACATGTAAACATCTCCCCAGTGTCCAATAATGATAATAAAACATACAAACATCAAAATTCCAGGGTTTCGCTTTGCTTCACGCGACATTAGGATCAGCATAGGAATAGTAAAGTTGATTATAAACATACCCCAGTAGATTACTGGATATTGATCAATACGTTGTACGTAGTAAATTACCTCTTCAGGGATATCTGCGTACCAATAAAGCATGTACTGAGAGAAGAAAAGATACGACCACAAGAATGACGTGGCAAAAATCCATTTACCAACATCATGAATATGACTGTCATTTACTTGCTCCAGGTATCCGTTTCTTTTCAAATAGATAATCAATAGCATTATTACTGTCATTGATGTACACCACATACCACCGAATGTGTACCATCCAAATAAGGTAGAGAACCAATGCGCATCAATAGACATGATCCAGTGCCACGAAGACGTAGAAGAAAAGTATCCAAACAAGACAAGGAAAAGTGCTCCTTTAACATAGTTCTTATAATGGATTTTTGTTCCTCCTTCAATATCTTCCTGTAGCGATCTTTTTCTAAATCCTCTGTAGAAAAGAAAATATACAGTGAAATACAATACAGTAACAACCCAGAAAAATGGTTTTGTTAGAAACGGTGCTTTTCCGGCAATCATAGCATCATGTTCAACAATTTGAGGATCCATCCATTGATAAATGTGTCCTACGTGATGACCATGAGCGTTAGTAACGTATCCACCATCCATGAACGTTAGCGCAAGGAATAATACTAATAGTATTCCTATACCGACTACCACCCAGGATGCAACACCTTCAATAACTCGCTTAATTGCTACATACCAACCGGTTTCAGTTGCATACTGCAAAGCCAGGAAAAAGAGTGCTCCCAATGCTATAGCAAAGAAGAAAAATCCGTCTATTAGGAAGTTAGATAAGAGACGTGTTTGGAACTGCTCGGAATCACTGTCCAAAATGGCACCAACGATAAACAAGATCAACCCAAGCACTACGGTTGCTATTATCGTTCTCTTCGCTTTTGATGAAATTTGATATTCCATGAAATTGTCTTTTCTTTAAAAATCTAATTAGTTCTTAATGGGTATTATGTGCATTCTCTTCAGGCACTATAGGCGCATCATCCTGAACTGCAGGTTGATCAACTGCCACTGTATCTGATGTAGTTTCTGCTCCAGGATCATTTCCCTGAAGTTTTTGAACATAATAAACCACTTTCCATCTCTCTTCTTTGTTCAACTGAGAAGCATGTGATCCCATAGCACCTTTACCATAGGTAATTGTGTAGAAAATCTCTCCTCCAGTTTTATCTTTTAACGGACCACTAAAAGCCCCTGGTGCAGGGAATTTACCTGTACCCGGAATAGCTCCGTCTCCGGCACCTTCCATTCCGTGACAATGGCTACAAAATCTTTCATACAGTACCTGACCATCTTTTAGTGCTTCATCAGAAAATGCAATTGGATTTTTATCCCATTTTGCATTTAAAATTCCAGCAGAATCTTGTCTCACACCGTAAAGACCATGCGTTTTGTCAGCTCCAATTGGTGCTCCGTGTTCGTAAGGCATATCTTCTTTTCCAGCGTGTGGTCCCGCGTAAGGAATTGTACCTGCTGGTGGAGCAAAGGAATACTTTTCAAATAGCTTGTTGTAAGCATCTTCACTGTATTTACCCTGAATTTCAGCATAATCCCAGTATCCTTCCACTGCCGGTGAACGATACATGTCAGGCATATACTCCATTCCCGGAGATTGTTCGTCACCTTTACATGACAACATAGCACCAGCCATTAAAGCAACGATTCCTAATTTCTTTATGTTCTTAACTTCCATAGTCATGATACTTATTTGATCACTACGTAATCTTTTTCTTCAATCTCAACAATTCCTGTCTGTTTTATTTTAGCATGCAGATCTTCTGAAGACATATCGTGGTTATCCGATAATCTGATTTCCATAGTAAATCTGTCATCTGTGTTTCTTGGATATGGATTATCTGCTGGCATTCCCGGTAATGTTTTATTACGTAGGAAATAAACCAGAGCCATACCGTGAGCAGCAAATAAAACAGTAAACTCAAAAGCGATTGGAACGAAAGATGGAAAGTTCTGCAAGAGTGTAAAACTAGGTTTCCCACCTATATTCATTGGCCAATCAGCAATCATAAAATACTGAAAACCAATTACTGCCAACATAAGACCAGTTACGGCAAACATCATTGCCACAATTCCCATTCTCGTATGCTTAACACCAATAACAGGATCGATTCCGTGAATTGGGAAAGGTGAGAACACATCAGTGATGTGCACACCATCAGCTACCAGTTTCTTGGCACCTTCAAGTAGGGTGTGATCATCATCATAAGTAGCGTATATTACTCTATCTGACATCTTTCTTCTGTTTAATTATTTGTGACTACTCTTATTCGTTAGAACCAGAGCTATCATCTGTATTTTCGTTATTATCTTCTGTTTCGTTCTTTATCGAATCATCAGGTGGTGTATCCGTATCTACTTCCGGCGAAACTTCTCCATATGGTACAGCAGAGTCGCTTCCTCCACCGTGATCATCATAACCTGGAGCAGTACCGTCTTTATAGGATTGACCTGAAATCTTCACAATTGTCTTCAACTCCGCAATCGCCAATACAGGGAAGTATCTGGCAAAAGCTAGGTAGAATGCAAAGAAAATTCCTATTGTTCCAATGAACACACCAATATCCACCCAGGTTGGATAGAACATGCTCCATGATGAAGGCAGGTAATCCTGGTGAATAGAGGTTACAATAATTACAAATCGCTCAAACCACATTCCTATGTTTACCACAATAGAAATAAAGAATGTGAATAAAAGACTTGTTCTTAATTTTTTAAACCACATTAACTGTGGAGAGATTACGTTACATGTCATCATGGATGCATAGGCCCACCAATAAGGACCGGTTGCTCTGTTAATGAATGCATACGATTCATATTCTACACCTGAATACCACGAGATGAAAAGCTCAGTTAAGTAAGCTACACCAACGATTGAACCTGTAACCATGATTACAATGTTCATATATTCTACGTGTTTGGTATGAATATACGCTTCGAGCTTCATACCTTTTCTCAGGATCAACAATAGCGTTTGTACCATTGCGAATCCAGAAAATACTGCACCCGCAACAAAGTAAGGAGGGAAGATGGTGGTGTGCCATCCAGGAATAACTGAAGTGGCAAAGTCAAATGATACAATAGAGTGAACGGAGAATACAAGTGGTGTTGCTAATCCGGCCAAGACAAGTGATACAATTTCAAATCTGTTCCAGTGTTTAGCTCTTCCTGACCACCCAAATGAAAGTATTCCATACATCTTTTTGGATACGGCTCCTTTTGCTCTGTCACGAATAGTTGCAAAGTCAGGAATTAATCCAATATACCAGAACACAACTGAAACGGTTAAATAAGTTGAGATCGCGAATACATCCCATAATAATGGTGAGTTGAAGTTTACCCAAAGTGATCCAAACTCATTTGGAATAGGTAAAACCCAGTATCCAACCCAAAGACGTCCCATGTGAATCAATGGGAACAATCCAGCCATAAATACTGCGAAAATCGTCATGGCTTCAGCTGATCGGTTGATCGCCATTCGCCATCTTTGTCTGAACAATAAAAGTACTGCAGAAATAAGGGTTCCTGCGTGACCAATACCTACCCACCAAACAAAGTTAGTAATGTCCCAGGCCCATTCAACGGTTTTATTTAACCCCCAGGTTCCAATACCGGTTCCCAGCAGGTAAATGATACAACCAATGCCGTATAACCCCACCAACAGGGAAACACCGAACATGATATACCACGCTCTTGGAGCTTTTCCTTCAATAGGAGCACACACATCCTCAGTAATGTCACTGTAGGTTTTGTGACCTAAAATCAATGGTTCTCTAATCGCAGATTCCTTATGCATTATCGCTCAGTTTAGTTTTATCTAAATATTCTCAATTCTCAATTTTAGTGACCACCATTGTGGTTTGCTTCATCATGATGCGTTCCGTCTTCCTCGTGGTGTTCTCCATCACCATGATCACCATCACTATGATGTCCGTGATCCACCTGAATAGCATCTAACTCTTCGTTGTGCTCATTTCTCACCTTCACTTTGTACCAAACATTTGGTCTTACACCAATTTCTTCGAGTGCCTGATAAGCTCTATCTTCTCCAGAAGATTTTCTTACTGCTGATGTTTCATCATTCCAGTCACCCATGATGATTGCATTTGTAGGACATACTTCAGCACAAGCTGTTGTCACATCCCCATCTTTCACCATTCTATCTTCTTTCTTAGCTACCAGTTTACCAGACTGAATTCGTTGAACACACATTGAGCATTTTTCCATTACTCCACGCGTTCTAACCACTACATCCGGGTTCAATACCATTCTTCCAAGATCATCCTGCGAAGGATTTACTTCCGTGAACTTTCTGTAAGATGGATAATTAAACCAGTTAAAGCGTCTTACTTTGTAAGGACAGTTGTTTCCACAATATCTTGTTCCAATACACCTGTTATAGGCCATTTGGTTTAATCCTTCATTGGAATGCGTTGTAGCAGCAACCGGACAAACCGTTTCACAAGGTGCATGGTTACAATGGTGACAAAGCATTGGCATCATCACCACTTTAGGGTTATCAGCCGGCTTTTTCAACGCACCGTATCCACCTTCGTTAAAACCTTCCGGATCTCTTGTTCCTACTGTTGGTTCAATATCGGAAGCATAATATCTATCCAATCTCAACCAATGCATCTCACGACCTCTTCTCACTTCATCTTTACCAACTACTGGTACGTTGTTTTCAGATTGACAAGCAATCAAACAAGAACCGCATCCGATACATGAGCTCAGGTCAATAGTCATACCCCATCTATGTCCAACATGCTCAACAGGATGTTCTGGCCACAAATCAAACTCACTTACTGGTTTTTCATCATGATTCCATCCCATGTGCAAGGTATGCTGATGGTTATATGCACCCTTTGATTTTGATTTATAGATCTCAAGTGTCGTTTCTTTAACAATTGAGTTTCTGGCCATTACTGTACTGTGTGTTTGTGTACAAGCCAGGATATATTCTTCATCCGTTTTAGATACAGCAGCATCATATACATCAAAGTCACCGTTGCTTACAAATTTGAAAGCATTTTGACCGATCATTACTCTACCACCATTTGGTCCTTCCAGGAAGTCTCCATATTCACCGGTTTGATATGCTGCAGAACCAATTTTTTCTCCGTTCTCACCTCTACCATACCCTAATGCGATACCAATTGTACCTGGCGCTTGTCCCGGCTGTGGATAAACAGGTAGTGTGAAAGAAGTTTCGCCCACCTTGATGGTAACAACAGTAGATGGAGACTCTTGTCCCAATCCCATGTTGCAACCTAATTTCTCACAGTCACTGTAGGACATTGTTGCGTAGTTGTCCCAGCTCACTTTTGTAATTGTATCCGGCATCTCCTGCAACCATGGGTTGCCTGCCTGATAACCATTACCAATAGAAGCTTTTTGGTACGTTGATATTTCAAATGAACCACCGGTAATTCCTCCAAGGTCTTTACCTGCGGCATTTAAATTTCCTGAAAACGCTCTTGCTGATGCCGGAGCAGTCATTTCATCCAGGTCAGACCCTTGATGAACTACTGCATTCCAGTAATCAAAGAACGTTGAATATGTTGTTTGCATTGGGAATCCATATTTCTCCCAAAGCATTTTAATATGATCGTGATAATTCGTTGAATCTTTTCCAACATGGGTTGCTTCACCGGCCCAGATCATTAACGATTCTGCTGCAGAACGCGTATCGTGTAAAGGTCTGATCGTTGGTTGTGCCATTGCATAGCTCCATTTTTTAGGAGCATAATCATTCCATGACTCTAGTGCATGATTTTCAGCAGCGACATATTTACATAGAGCAGCTGTTTCATCTGCATACTGCGAAATAGCAACTGTAGTTCCAACATTACCCAGTGCAGTTTTAAAGGAATCACCCAGGCTGTATACCGGATTCGTATTCCACATAATTACCGCACCAACATTTCCTGCTCCCATATCTTTGATCAACTGAGCTACTTTATCATCTTCTGACTGATGTAGCGTAATTGGGTTGTTCAAATTAATAGTTGAGCTATAGTTACCCAGGTGGCTGTTTATTGAATTAACAATCACCTGAATTGATTTTCTATTTGATCCAGCCACAACAAGCGACTTTCCTTTAGCACTTTTTAGTGCTTCTGCAGCTAAATCCAATTTAGCTACCGTGTCTTCATCCAGAGTTGATGTATCTACACCACTAATTCCTGTACCTGTTACGGCTTTGTGCAAATAAGCCAAAGCAGCTCCTTGCTGAGAAGGTTTAATCAAACCTCTGTAATCAGCATTGGCACCTGTTTGTGACATATTAGTTTCAAACTGATAGTGCTGAGACATCCACTCTCCGTCCGGGTTCCTTCCGCACGCGTATTGACCTGTAAACTGAGTAGGTAATACCCAAGAATTCAAGAAGTCACATGAAACTGAAACAATCACTTTTGCTTTGGAGAAGTCATAATCAGGAATTACTCTTTCACCAAATGATTCAAGATTTGCTTCTCTGATTCCATTGTAAGAAACCGCATCATATTGGATGTGGGTTACTTTTCCGTCTTCAGTAGGCATCATGGCAGACATTTCTCCGCCATCTTCCTCAACAGGATGTATACCCGTAGTTTGAGCACTCATGTCACCTGCCATCATATCTAAATTCGGCACAGGCATTGGTTGATACTCATACCCACCGTATTTAGCTTTAAATCGCTCAATTATATCTTTAGTAGATGGGGAAATTTCAGTTCCCGAAAGAAGTACAATCTTTTTACTTCCTACACCATTTAGTGCTTTTGTAATTTGAGCGTCAATATCTGTCCAGGTTGTGGCCTGTCCATCAACAGTTGGTGCCTGCAATCTCTCCTGGTTATACAATGAAAGGACAGAGGCTCCGATTTGCGGGTTAATAGCTCCTTTCGTTATACCAAAGTCTCTATTCCCTTTAATATGGATTGGACGTCCCTCTCTTGATTTCACAAGGATGTTTGCGAAGTGTGCTCCGTCGTAATAGGAAGAAGCATACCAATTGGCAACACCTGGTGTTACGTCTTCAGGTTTTACTGCGTAAGGAACAGCTTTGATCACCGGTGCTTCACACGCGGCGAGTGTAGCTGCTGCAACGCTAAACCCTAAGAATTTCAAGAAATCTCTTCGTCCCGTTGAAGACTCTGCAACATTGTTATCAGAAAGGAATTCTTCAACGCTAAGTTCTTGTGGAAATTCATTTTGAGCGTTTTCAACAAACTCAGGTGTTTGTTCCAACTCATCAAAACCTTTCCAGTATTTCTTATTTGTTCCCATATCTATATTAAGCCTCTTAATTCTTTATTAATAATGACACTTAGCACATTCCCATCCCCCAAGTTCCGCAACTGATACTGCGTCATCTTCCAGATACTTCTGGTAAGTTTCTTTGTCTTTTAATAATCTTTGATGGATTACTCCGTAGTATGAATCTTCACTCTCATCTGCCCCAGGAATATGGCTTCCTGCCACATCCACATTAGACAGTTGGTGACATTCTATACACCATCCCATTGTTAAGGTTGGTCTTGTAAACTTGATTGGATTCTCTTCCTGATCTGGATTATTTACACCTACATTATTAAGATCTTCTGTAGACATCACTCGTGCTACAGTTTCTCTTTTCATATCACCATGGCACTGCGCACAATCAATTCCACCTACCTCGACGTGTTGTGAGTGATTGAAATAAACGTGATCCGGCAGGTTGTGAACTTTCACCCATTGTATCGGTTGAGTTTTCCCTGAATATGTTTTTGTTGCTTTATCCCAACCAGCAGCAGCATATATCTTATCTATTTCTGCAGTTCCGGTATTTGTACCTTCAGCAACTTGTTTGTGACAGTTCATACAAACATTCACAGTTGGAATAGTTGCGTGTTTTGATTTTGTAACTGCGTTATGGCAATACTTACAATCAATAGCCAGGTCACCAGCGTGTAACTTGTGTGAATATTCAATTGGTTGTTCTGGTTGATAATCTTCAAACACACCAATTTTCATTAGATCCATCATACCTGCTGTCAACAATGCAACCACAACAACGAGCACGACAACTCCAAACCAACCTCTGTTATTCCAGGCCCATCTTCTTGCTCCCTGAACAACTGTTTCTGATTCATCAATTGGTTCACCTGCCTGTACTTTTGCAATTTTACTAAGTTGTCCACGCACAGTACCTGCGGCACCAACCACGACAATTAGCAACACACCGATTATCCACCAGATCGCATCAGAGCCTTCTTCTTCTCCACCCACACCAACTGCGTCAGTAGAAGCAGTTTCAGAAACGGGTGGTTGATATTCTTCGACATACGCGAAAATGTCATCAATTTGTTCATTGGTAAGTGCCTGCGGCGTCATAGCCGTTTTATTCCACTCTTTATAGATCGAGTTTGCATAAGGCTCACCTGCGTCGATCAACTTTTTAGAGTTTTTGATCCAGGCATAAAAGTTTTCCTCTGAGGAATTTTCGATCCATCTTTCTCTGGCACCTTTTAGTGCAGGACCAGTGGCATCCATATGAGGGAGGTGACAAGACGAACAGTTTGCCTGGAACAATTGTTCCCCTGCTGCCGCATCCCCATCCTGGGCATGAATGTTGTATGAAAATGACAGGATTGAGAATACTGTTAAAGTTAACAGTCTGAACCTCTGAGAGATAAATGAACTATATATTTTCATTTGCAAAATTTTAGACTTTTTGCTTGTCTGCACAAGACACTTAATCACCGACAAATTTAGCAGAAAGTCGATTTTTCATTAGATGGGTATAGCTTTTTTAGACCCGATTGTATTAATTTAAAATCATTCTAAATAAGCAAATAATCGCAAAGTCTTCGGTAATAATTAGTTCAAGCCATTCCTTAATAAATTGAAGGCTTTATTTGGATTGGTTAAATCGGTAGAAACTGAGGATTTTTTTACATTTGCTTTAATTCGTGTTGATTATGAAAAAAATATTTGTTCTTACTGTTCTTTCAACAATAACTTTTTGTGGATTTTCTCAGAAGGATGGTTGGTTGTCATTTTCAACCAAACGCAGTGATACATTGGTGTCTAAGCAGGATTCTGCAGCACACATTGCCCAACTTAATTATGAGGTGGAAGATGGGACGCTCAACATTCATAAAGATGAACGCTTGGACGAACTGGCAAAATTTGTGCGTTCTGGTGAAGAAAGTATAGACGGTGTTTTAATTGATGGGTATCGCGTAATGATATATTTTGATCAGGACCGAAACAAATCTGAGCAACAAAAAGCACAATTTTTATCAATATACAATGATGAGTACAAAGCTTATGTGGATTATGTCGCGCCAAATTATCGTGTACGTGTCGGTAATTTCAGGACAAGGCTTGAAGCAGAAAAATTAAAGCAGGAACTACTCGCGATATTCCCAACGGCTATTGTAGTAGAAGATAGGATTCAACTACCTGAGCTTGGAACGACTTCTTCAGAGGCGTCCGAAAATCAATAAGTTAGACGGTAAGATTTACAGCTTGGATGCGACTTCTACCTCGTGCCAGCATTCTACAACATCACCTTCTTTAATGTCGTTGAACTTATCAATATTCAACCCACATTCATAACCGCTTTTTACTTCTTTTACGTCGTCTTTGAAACGTTTAAGCGACCCTAGTTCACCCGTATAAATTACAATACCGTCACGAATCACTCGCACGTTGGCATTTCTTAAAATTTTGCCGTCAGTTACGTAACAACCTGCAATTGTTCCAATTTTGGTAATCTTAAAGGTTTCACGGATTTCTGCTGTACCAAGAATTTCTTCTTTAAACTCAGGTGCAAGCATTCCTTCCATGGCATCTCTAATCTCCTCGATAGCTTTGTAAATTACCGAGTAAAGTCTAATGTCAATCTCTTCCTGTTCTGCCAGTTTTCTAGCTTGTGCAGAAGGTCTTACCTGGAATCCAACAATAATAGCGTCAGAAGCCGAGGCCAGTGTTACGTCTGTTTCAGAGATTGCTCCTACTCCTTTATGGATAATGTTAACCTGAATTTTTTCAGTAGATAATTTTAACAATGAATCGGAAAGTGCTTCAATTGAACCATCCACATCACCTTTCACAATGATGTTTAATTCCTGGAAGTCTCCAATAGCAATACGTCTACCGATCTCATCAAGTGTAATATGTTTTTGAGTTCTCAAACCTTGCTCTCTATGCAACTGTTCTCGTTTAGATGCAATTTGTTTGGCTTCCCGTTCATCTGTTAATACGTTGAATCGATCACCGGCACTTGGCGCACCATTAAATCCGAGAATAGAAACCGGAGTTGAAGGTCCTGCTTCTTCTACGGCTTTACCATGCTCATTGTGCATAGCTTTTACTTTACCATAATGCTGTCCGGCAATAATAAAATCACCAACTCTCAAGGTCCCTGCGGAAACGAGTACAGTGGTTACATAACCTCTTCCTTTATCAAGGGTAGCTTCCACGACAGTTCCTACCGCATTTTTATTCGGATTTGCAGTAAGCTCTAACAATTCTGCCTCAAGCAATACTTTTTCAAGTAATTCATCAATGTTGGTTCCTTTTTTTGCAGATATTTCAGCACATTGATACTTTCCTCCCCAGTCTTCAACCAGGATATTCATACCTGACAATTGCTCTTTGATTTTGTCCGGGTTTGCACCAGGTTTGTCAATCTTGTTGATGGCAAATATCATAGGAACACCAGCCGCCTGCGCGTGGGAGATTGCCTCTTTCGTTTGAGGCATCACGTCATCATCTGCAGCAACAATAATAATGGCTACATCTGTCACCTGAGCACCACGAGCACGCATAGCGGTAAATGCTTCGTGACCTGGTGTATCCAGGAACGTGATTTTCTTACCATCTTCCGTTTTTACAGAATAGGCACCGATATGCTGTGTAATTCCTCCGGCCTCACCTTCAATTACATTTGCCTTACGCACATAATCAAGTAATGACGTTTTACCATGGTCAACGTGACCCATAACCGTTACAATCGGTGGTCTTGGTTTAAGGTCTTTCTCATCATCCTCTTCAATTTCTATAGACTCCTGAACTTCAGCTGAAATAAACTCCGTTTCAAATCCATATTCAGAAGCGACGAGTTGAATTGTTTCTGCATCCAATCTTTGGTTAATTGAAGCAAAAATCCCCAAGGACATACACGAACCGATTACCTCAGTTGGTGATACGCTCATCATGCTTGCTAGCTCAGAAACAGTAACGAATTCCGTTAACTTTAAAATTCCTTTTTCAAGCTCTTCCTGTTCAAGTTCTTGCTCTCTTTTTTCAGCAATAGACTGTCTCTTCTCACGTCTAAACTTAGAACCTTTACTTTTACCTCCACCTTGCAATCTCGCCAAGGTTTCTTTGATTTCTTTTTGAATTTCCTCTTCAGTAACCTGAGGTTTTTCTTTTCTTTTCGATTTGCCTTTTCCGCCTTTATTTTTTTGCGCTTGCTTCTCAACGTTAACCTTTTTGATTCGCTTGCGTTTTTTGCGGTCGGCGCTATCACTTTTATCCTTCTCAACTGGAAGGTCAATTTTACCTACTACTTTAGGGCCTGAAAGTTTATCCGACTCCGCTTTAATCGTTTCAACCGATTCGCTTTTCTCTTTACTCTCGGTTTCCTTCTTTTCTGCTTCTTCAGCTTCAGCTTTCTTCTTTGCCGCTTCTACTTCTTCCTTTTTAGCTTCAGCAGCTTTCTTTTTTTCTTCCTCTTCCTTCTCCTTCTTGGCTTTCTCTTCTTGGACCTTAGCCTTTTTATCAGGCCGTGTTTTTTGGTTAATTGAATCTAGGTCAACTTTTCCAAACACAGAAACTACAACTTTTTTATCATCTGTAGCATTTCTTTTTCTTATAC
>JABURP010000070.1 GCA_014762645.1 Crocinitomicaceae bacterium | reverse complement strand
TGTAACACGATAACTAGCATGAGCAAAGAAATCACCACTTATACAACGACCTGCCATCATAAGACCATTCACATCTTTGGCAATCAACGAGCGAATCGGAATATCATAAGGTTTTGCTTTAATCCCATGACTTCCATAACCTCCTCCTGCATTCTTTTTTAATGAATGCACATCGACAGTAAAATTAACCCTACAAACAGCATCGCTAAACCTAGCTCCTTTTATCAAATCTTCACTTGTTAAAGTATAGTGCCCCCGAATTCTTCGTCCTTCCCTGATACCAATTTGTGCACCAGTTGTTACAATACGAACATCTTTCCATACTCCACCCAATGAGCGTAAGCCATTTACAATCTGTGTTACCTCTTTTCGGGCTTCTATTGTTGCGCGTGAAATTTGTTCCGCACTTAAAGCTGAAACTTCATACTGATGATTTGCCATCATGGCAATCATACCCGGACGGATAGCAAACATAGTTGGCATCGTGTAACTGGCACTAACTCCTCCCTTTTGAATTTCATTATAAAACTTTCGCTTTGATATTTCAGTGGTTGCACCTTTAGATGCCATAAATCCCTGAGCAACCAACTCTTCTTCTTCCAGGCCAGTAAGTATTGCCATAAGTGACATCGGTTGAGTCTGTCCCGATTTAAAGTGTCCATAGTCGAATCCACAACCGGCATAGGCGGATAGATCACCATTTCCTGTAGTGTCAATAAATACTTTTGCTTTCCATGCTTCTCTTCCCGAAAAGCTTTCAGTGACAATATGCTCTAGTTTATTTTCTGAGTTCTTGTAAGCTGCTACAATTCGTGTATGCAACCTAATATTGACTCCGGATTCCACACACATATCATCAAGTGTATATTTCATAAGTTCAGCATCATAAACTTTAGCAGAATATTGGGCATCATTCGTTTCGAGCCTGAATACTAATTCTTTCATAATACCCGGCTTGTCTCTGTAATCGATAATATTACTTAGTAAACCTGTGGTCCAAACCCCTCCAAGACAACCGTACATTTCTATAAGTGTTGTACTCGCTCCCTGGCGGGCTGCTGAAATTGCTGCCGCAATTCCTGCCGGCCCTCCTCCACACACAATTACATCGCATTCATGTACTATTGGAAGTTTGCGTGTAGGTTCAACCAACCTATTCTCTTTATTTTTTACCTGTTCAGCGGCCGTTGTAAAGATGGGAAAACCACTCATCGCAGTTAATGTGATACCTGTTCCTAGCTTTAGAAAGTTCCTTCTATCAGTCATATTTCCTAATTTTATATTTCTTCAATTTTTGTTTTTACAGGGAATCCTTTAACATCCGATTCCCTGTAATTTAATAAGTCATCTTAATTACTTTGCCCAAAAAAGTTTGGTTGATGGTTCAAACGCCGAATAACGATCGATATTAAGGGGAGTATTGGAATTTCTGGTTCTTTCTGACTCCGGATATACAGAACGATTTGGCCTTCCTGTAGGATCGGTTACAGGAATTACCTCAGTTCTCCGTAAATCGTTATATGCCTCTAACGGCTGATACTGATAAAAAAATATGTATTTCTGAGCAATAATTTCATTAATTGTTAAACTCATCCAACCGGCCTTTTATTCTCCGCTCACCCACATCAAAGAGTGCAACGATATTCTCTTCCATACAATTTTTCATGTTGCTATACCCCATGTCAAGCCCTACAACTGCAATATTTAGTTTTCCTTCCGGCCACTGCTTTTCTTTCAGTCATAGTATTAAAACTTTTGATTTACATATTTTCATTGATGCCACCATGATCGGTTGAAAAAAATCTCTTTTTTGACCAGATCATTTCAAAATAAAGTACAATATTATATTTTATTTTTTTTTCCTTCCGGCCTGCCGCTGTATTTTTTTGAACAATATATTGTTTGCTATGCACAAATACAGCTTTCATGATACGGCCCTTCAATACTTTTTGCTGTTTGATAGTGATTGCAACCTGGAAATTATGGAGATGCCCAAACTTTTCAAATCGAAAAACGTCCTGATGACACACTACCCCAGCCTGGCCCATTTTTCTATAAAAGTGGGGACAAAAACCGAAGTGAACCAGCTGACCAAACTGATTCGCAATGACAGATTCAAAATAATGACTGAACCCCGCACTACCGGTGATGGGTTTACGAAAGCACTGTGCTTGATCCAGACGGAAATCAGGTGGAAATTGCAGCGTGAAAAAATACCTCAAACTTCGCTGAGGCTTTACAACTCAGGCCAGAATCATAGAACGTATGCTGGAAATGTTCGCCTCCCGGTTCACTCCTTGCCAGCCTGAGGGAGGATTGGCAAAGAAATAATTATTCTGGTGACAACACGTTCAGCATATTCTAAACTTCACATATAAAATTTCGGCTTATCTTCAATATGACTTATGCTGTCGCAATGATCCAGTAATAACTAGATATCTACTTATTACTAAACCCCTCCTCAATAATGCATCCTGAGATAACAAAGTATAATACGTGCCGGATATATCAACTATTTTATCAACTTTTTTTGAATTTCTTAGGCAGCTATTTTCGGAAAAAACTCATTATAAACAATTACAATCATTCCACAATCGACTGCAATTAAATTCTCTTTACTTTTCCAGACGTTCCTGCACCTAACAATAAGGATAGGGCATTTTGTAATCTTATTGTTTAAATCCCGTTAAATCCGACTCAACCACAATTTTACCTTCTCCAGGAACAAGCTTGGCCGAGAATTCATCAAAACGTTCAATACTGGAAGATGTTTTCAGCAGAATTTGCTTATTGGCTACGCTGTTTTCCAGCAGAATCATTTCCCCTTTATGATTAAAGATGCAGCCCACCAAATTGATTTTTGTTTCCTGGTAATCAGCCATTGCTTTATTACCATGAAAACTGACACCACCTGTTCTGAAACTTGAATTAGTAATTGTTACAACATCCAACGGCGTATTGACAGAAAGAAAACCTTTGGGCTCATCGTACAAAACCCTGATATTATCGAATAAAAGTTGTTCTTGCTTGGGAACAATAGCTCCGGGGTAATAGGAACGGCTATATCGATCATTATCAAAATGTATCGAAAATCCAATCCTCGGCTTTTCAAGAAAAATATCACGAAAAACCAGATTACGTACTCCTGCGGTGTATGTCACATCTGTCTGGACTACCCCCCAGTTGATACCATCCAAAACCTGACTTCCACTTGTATGAGTCGGCTGCGTTTTTGAAATATACTTAGTGCCATCAGGATTAGCCTGAACACGATAAATACGTCCGTTTGAAACTACTGCATCCGATTGTTGCACTTCCATGCCAGCTTTCCAATTAATCCAAGCACCCGCTAATATTCTGCAAAAATAACCCGTAGTACTTTCCTGTATCAGATCATGACAGTTTTTTATTATTCCATCTTCGATCCAGCCCAATTCAGGATTAGATGTGGCATAATCATGAGCATTTAAGGCAATAGCATCGTCATAAGTTTGAAATACCCCATTGCTAATTATAAATCTTTTGCCCCGCCCTAAGTGTATTCCATCTTTATAACCTTTGATAATGACATCATTGATTATCAGGTCTTCAAATGTACAAACATGAACACCAAATTGCCCTTTCGACAAATCTAAACAACGGAAACGCTCAATCTTCAAATCCTTCACATAAAAAAATGCAATTTGTCCGCGTAGTCCATAGACTTCCGTAAAATTTTTATCTATACCATTTACTACCACGTGTAACCCTTCAACGACAATGTTGTGATCATATGTCTTTGTCAGTGCGCCTTTATTGAGTAAAACATGAGTAAAAAGACCTCTCTCGTCCACTTTTTTCAGATAAACATCGTTTCCAAAAACCAGAGAGGTATTACTTCCGAGGTATACGGTTCCAGCTATTTTGTAAACTCCAGGCCTACTAACCACAACAGTTCCTGCCTCATCTACAGCCATCTGTAAAGCTTTTGTATTTTCAATTCCTGAAGCATCAGGAGAAAAACCGAAAGCAGCGGCATTAGTAAAACCAGTTTTTTCTGATCCCATTTTGATAGGCTGATTCAACAAAATCTTCCCCTCAACTACTCCAATAGAT
>JABURP010000046.1 GCA_014762645.1 Crocinitomicaceae bacterium | reverse complement strand
AAAAAAAAAAAAAAAAAAATTAAAACAATACATAAGAAAAACATAACAAAAAACCATGCTTCAATGGTTCCTATATTACAGTCAAAAATCAACTCAAACATGCTGATTTAATTCATTCTCGTTTTGTTTTGATTTTTTTATACACTTCGAAAAGCGTGATATAACGTGATATTCAGGTGTTTTCTAAAAATAAATATACTACCTTGTATTGCATAGTACTATATTTTTTATATAAATTTGTACCCAGCTATTATGATCGCAAAATTTTTAAACGAATTAACACGTTACGGGTGTGCACTTCAGACGCGTTTCGTGGAACACAAAATTTGATTACTTATGAAAGTAGAAAACACCAAAGCACAAATGCGGAAAGGTATTTTAGAATACTGCATTCTCACTGTGCTCTCAAAAAGGGAGGCCTATCCTTCTGATATTATTCAGGAGTTGAAAGAAGCCAAACTGATTGTGGTGGAGGGTACACTCTATCCGCTGCTCACCCGGTTAAAAAATGCCGGGCTGCTGCAATACAACTGGGTAGAATCATCTTCTGGACCACCCCGAAAGTATTACTCCTTAACTGAAGAAGGACTTCAATTTTTAAATGAATTAAAAAAAACCTGGAATGAGCTGTACAACGCAGTTCAACTCATTTCAAAATAAGCAGAACAATGAACAAAACAATTTCAATCAACATAGCAGGATTTGTCTTCAATATTGAAGAACAAGCCTATGAAAAGCTAAGTAGATATCTGGATTCGATTAAGAACAACTTCAAAAACGAGCCTGATTGTGATGAGATCATGGCAGATATCGAAGCACGAATTGCAGAGTTATTCCAGGATAATTTATCGGACCGAAAAGAGGTTATTCTGGATGAAGATGTGGAAGAAGTGATCGGTGTGATGGGAAAACCGGAAGATTATGTTTCAGAAGAAACGGCAGATAATTTTAACCATAACGAAGATAAAGAAGATGCAGAATACGTTGAAGCTGAAGAAGTGAATTCAGACGAGGAACACCGGAGTCGACCAAATTCAAAACGACTGTTCCGTGATGAAACAAATGGTCATATTGGAGGTGTATGCCAGGGATTAGGTTGGTTTTTTGGTATTGATCCAACACTGATCAGACTAGGTTTTATCCTTCTTACAATTTTAGGTGGCTCCGGCATACTCGTCTATATCATATTATGGATCGTTGTTCCACAAGCTCGCACAACAGCAGAAATTCTGGAAATGCAGGGTGAACCTATTAATCTGGGGTCTATAAAGGACCATGTCAAGGGAATGAAAGACAATGTCAATGAAAGCACCAAAAAAGCTGGGAAACGGGTTAATAAGGCCGGAAAAAGGGTAAAAAAAGCAGTTGACAGGAGCGGTCGCATGGTCTCTCCTCTGGCGGAAACGCTAAGCAAAGTCATTGGTGGAATATTCGTTGTTGGTGGAATCTGTGCGCTTTTTTTACTGGTCATTATTCTTTTCGGTAACACAGGGTTGCTTCCGTTAGTAGGATCAGATCAGGTTGAAAACCTCAATACGCTTTTGGATATACTCTATCCAAACGGTAGAAGCCTACTTGTATTTATTGCCATTGCTATGGCCACACTTATTCCTATCATTTCAGGAATTGTAATCGGTATGAAGATGTTACTAACCATTAATTATCGACTAAAGGAATACAGTATTGTTGCATCCGTATTGTGGTGTCTGGCAATTATTACACTGGTGCTTACTGGAATTGAACTGGGTGTGAACTTCCAAAATAAGGCAGAAATTGATTATGACGTTCCTGTTCAGATAGACTCATCCAATGTACTCACCATTGACGTTGCTGAAGACGATATTTTCTCAAACTACATTGAGTACCGACAGGTTTGGAATTTTAGTGAGCTGATTCGTGTTTCAGATGAACAAATCTTTTTGGGATATCCTGAATTAAGTATTGTCGAGCAAGCTGATTCCGGTGATTTTGAAGTTACATTGTACAAGCTCAGTCAGGGAAAATATCACAAAGAGGCCATTCACAAGGCAGAGAACATCAAGTTTGAACTGGAGCAATCTGAAAACAAACTTTTGTTGTCGCCATATTTTGCTATAGATGCCAAAGAAAAACTCCGAAATCAAAGGATCAAGGTAATCGTGCATGTTCCAAAAGGCAAAAAGGTTAAATTTGGACCAAACATAGACCGCATTATGGTTGGAGTGGATGATGATTACTATCACCACAGTGAATCATACGCGAATACAGTTTGGACCGTGGATGATGGTGGATTCAGATGCATAGAATGCAAAGAGAGAAGGGTCTATGACGATAACGACATTATAATAATTGACAACTAAAAAACACATACTTATTCTCCCGAGATGGTATCCGAATAAAACGGATGTCCAACTCGGGAGTTTTATACAACAACAAGCCGTCCTTTTAAAAGAAGATTACCACATTCACGTTATTTATGCTCATGCTATTCCTAACCAGGGACAAACGTTTGACATAGAATCTACCAATGAAAATGGTATTGAAGAACACATTGTGTATTTCAGACAGGCAAAGGGACCATTCAAAAAGATTATCAATGCAAGAAGATACAAAAAAGCACAGCAACTGGCGTTCGTTCTTGATCCTTATCATCCTGCTGTCTGTCATATCCATGTTCCTTACCGATCTGCTTTTCTTGCTCTGAAATTGAAGAAACAGGGAACTCCGTTCGTGGTTACGGAACATTGGTCCGGACATATAACCGGAGAATACGAACAAAAAAACAGTGCAGACAAAAGGTTGCTGAAATCCATCTTAGCTAAAGCATCAGGTATTGCAACGGTGAGTCGGTTACTACAGCAAAAATTCAAGGAAAATACTGGGTTTGATTCTGTCGTCATTCCTAATCTAATCCAAAAACAACAACCAGAAGCGCGAATAGATTCTGAAAAAATTGACATTCTAACCGTTGCGGACCTTACTGATAAGACAAAAAACATCTCCGGCTTGATTCGAGCGTTCCACACCGCATTACAAGAACGGAATGACCTTCGTTTAAGCATTATTGGCGGTGGACCAAATGAAAATCTCATTCGAGACCTCATTGCTCAACTCAACCTTAATGAAGAGGTCATTTTAAGAGGCAGACTCAATCATGAAGAGGTACTTCCGGCCTATGAGAACTGCGATTTTTATGTGTGTAATTCGAACTTTGAAACGTTCGGAATGGCAGTAGCAGAAGCAATTTCTGCCGGAAAACCGGTTGTTTGCACACGTTGTGGTGGTCCTGAAGAATTTGTGACTGACAACAACGGATTACTTATTGATAAAAATGATGGAGACGCACTGAGCAATGCTATCCTGAGAATGGCAGATTTATATAAAAATTATGACGCCCAAAAGCTGTCAGAAGAAATTCAGGCAAAATTCGGTGCGGAGACAATTCGGCAACAGTTAATTGATTTTTACGAGAACGCAATTAATGATACGAGAGATTGAACCAACGGACATCAAGCAGGTTCTGGCGATATATGAACACTATGTCAGGAACAGTGAGGTTACCTTTGAAGAAGTTGTTCCGACTTTGAATGAATTTACAGATCGTGTACAAACTATCTTAAAGGATTACCCTTATTTGGTGTATGAAGAAGAAGGTAAAATCATAGGATATGCCTATGCAACACTTTTCCGCACGCGGGTTGCATATCGTCATTCAACGGAAGTATCGGTGTACGTTCACAAGGATCATTACGGAAAAGGAATTGGAAAGGCCCTGTACGGTCAACTTATTCCAGTTCTGAAAGAAAGAGGCTTCCATACCGCTATAGGAGGATTAACCTTACCAAATCCTGCCAGTGTTAAACTTCATGAGCATTTTGGGTTCAAAAAAGTAGCAGAGTTCAATGAAGTAGGATATAAGTTTGGCAAGTGGTGGTCCACAGGGTTCTGGCAATTGATGCTCAACGACTAATCTTCTATACTCCTTTAAAGTTTTTCTATATAAAAAGCGTGCCGCCAATCAGGCAACACGCTTCCTCATTAAATATTTAAAAAACTTAGGCGTTGTCGGCCATTTCCATACCAAAGGTGTCGGCTAAGTGATTGTCATAATCATCTGCCTTTTGAAACAATTCGCTCAGAATCTCTTTGCCGGTCTCTTCATTTAAGTCGGCATCATAAATAATCGTACTTAGTACAACATTCTGTCTATCAACAGAAAAACTAAGTGATTCTAAATCATAATTTTCCTTCAGCATATACTCGTACATATCACCAATATTTTGTTTTGGTAATGAACCAAGTACGGCATCACAGTAAATAAACCTGTTTTGAGTATTGTGCGTGATCTTTATCAACGCACTTCCCTCCTCTATATCCCAGGCTGTTTTACCGACACGTGCCAAACGCACATCTTTGCCAATAGCAGTTAAGATGGATTCCATGGTTTTCGAAACTCCTTCAGGTACATAAGGTGCCGAATCAAACTCAGAAAGATCAAACTTGTTTCCGCAATGTGGACAGTATCCATCTTGCAAGCTATTTTGAGTAATTAAATTTGTACAGGATGGGCACTTGGATGCACGTTCATTCTGGAAATGCTCATCATACTCTCTTAGAATGTTGTTAAGTGTCACTGAAGGCAAAGCAAAGCCAAGACTCTCTCCATTTCTGAAAATAAAAGTATTTACACCAACAACTTCCCCTTTTGTGTTAATCAACGGACCACCACTGTTTCCCGGGTTAATTGCCGCATCTACCTGTATGTAGTCGACGTTGTTGAACTTTCTTTCTGACTTAGAAACAATTCCTTGAGTAGCCGTAAAACGCAAACCAAGTGGATGTCCAATGGCAATAATCTGCTCACCTGCATTTACCAAGTCATTTGAAATATTAATATGTCCTGACTCATCATACCCATCAGGTATTCGCAGAAATGCAATATCATTCAATGGGTCCGTGTACACTACCTGAGTCAAGGTTTTCTTAAAATTTTCTCCTCTTACAACCACTTCTTCACTGCCGGCTATGACATGACGGTTGGTTACTATGAGGTTCTTGTCTTTAACAATAAATCCAGATCCCGATCCTCCTGGCGTGTGAATCTGTACGATTATATCTTTATAATTTTCAATTATTTCTTCCATTGTCGTAATTATTTTGACAGGTTAATCCTATCGAGTTCTAGAATTAATGAATCAACAAATAACGGAATTGAAGTAAAATTCAATGTATTTGTATTAAATGCTATATGCGGATACGTTTGTTTAGCCTCCTGAATTATTGCATTGATCTCGGTAATGATTTTTTGATTATCAAGTTGTCCGTTATTGATCAGGCGAGGTGCTGAACCACACTTTTCGTAATAATCCTGATTCATGACACACATTGCAATATTCAAGATTCGCGAAACAGGAAATACCATTCCGTAATTAAAGAAAGCATACGAGATCATATACCCGTAAATGGCTTCTACAATTTGCGGATAGTTGTTATCCCTGTACCATCCAACTTTCTCTCGCTCTTTAAACATCATATCCATCACTGATTTGTGTGAGGCAGGATTAGCGATCGCAAAAGTTGCATTTACTTCATAAATACCCTCCAATACTTTTTCCTTTGGCAAAGTGAGTATTCTCTCATACTCGGCAAGGATGTCTGCGTTGCGCTCTTGTGTAGACTTATTATTCTTGGCAAAGAACATCTGCTGAATACGCTCCAACGCATCCGTTAATTCACCCTGCGGTGTGATTAGATAATCAATTCTATAAGTTAGATTAAGCAATAAAAATGCAATCCCCCCAGACATGTAAACCGGATCTTCGAATTTTGCAATTTCATCTTTCGTCGTCTTGATCATTCCCAGCAAATACTCAAACTTCGCTTCCTTTATCTCTGGTGGAAGTTCAATAATACTATCCGTATCAATTTCTTTTAATGAAGAAAATTCCTGTACCAGCAAATCGTCCTGTTGATCCGCTTTTCTTGCTAACTCTTTCAAAGCATCATATAATTTTCCAGGTGATGCGTCTATGGCATGTGAGCTAAATTTCATGCACAATACCGTATCATCCTTTAAAGCAAATTTTGAATATCGGAGTGCATAGTTAATTGACATAAGTTTTCTCATCACAGGAATACTCTTTTCTTCCATGATGACAATAGAAGCTTCGGCCGAAAACTTATTGTTGTCTCCACTACCTCTAATTACTTTAGATCCCTGAACGATCTCAAAGTCAACGGTCTCTCCATTTCGATTGATTTTAACGTTGTCCACTGAATCATCCCTGAGGTAGATCAGGAACTGTTCAAAAGAATCAACGTACTTTTTCTCCTTGAAAAAATCATTGGATTTGCGCCAACCTTCTAATTGCGCTTTGTTCTTGTTGATGTCGGTGTATCGTCCGAATTCTACTAACTGACTAGCTGAAGCTGGTGATGTAGTCGCAGCGGTAGATCCTGAAGCTGCACCTTCTTCGGCACCGAATAGTTTTTTAAATAAAGACATATGTAGTTCAATTTTTGGAAGAGACAAGATAGCAAATCTTTCTATTCCAAGCTTTTATTTTCCTAATTAATGAACTAGATATGCTTACTAAATCGATTTTATTGCCTGATAAAAATCATCAACAGAGATACACTAAACACATAATTGGTAAACTAATACTTATAAATTTGTATCATGCTTAGAGTTGTACTCTTGTCAATACTACTTATTTCTGTCAATGGAATTGCTCAACAATTTCACTTTAAGAAGTATTCACTGGAAGAAGGTCTTTCACGTTCAGGTGTGTACTACATTCTTCAGGATAATGCAGGATTTCTATGGGTAGGAACTGAGGGCGGCGGTGTTTGTAAGTTTGATGGAAAAACTTTCACCAATTATACCCGTCACAATGGATTAGCGTCTGAAAACGTACGCGTTATTTTTCAGGATGACAGAAACATTCTTTGGTTTGGTACGGCGAATGGACTCTCTTATTTTAACGGAAAAAAATTTGTAAGTCTTACCACAGAAGATGGGCTGGCTGATAATTTTGTTCGGTCCATTACACAGGACCATGAGGGTAATATCTGGATTGGTACAAACAAAGGAATTTCAATCATTGACCCGGATGAGAAAGGGGTCTCCGGAAAACTGAATTTTAATTTCAGCCTTCCCCACATGAAGGTACGTTCTATACACGCACAGGGTAAAAGAGTCTGGATAGGAACAGACAGAGGGCTTTGCAAGTTTGAAAACAACAAAATATCCATCATCACTGAAGCGCACGGACTTAGTAATGATCTAATTCTCAATTTGTATGAAGATAAAAAAGGGAACTTATGGGTAGGTACACAGGAGGGGCTGAATAAAATCACACATGAAGGTGATTCTATTGAAAGTTGGACATTACTGGATGGACTAGTTCACAATCGGGTCAGATCTATAACAGAAGATATGTATGGTCAAATGTGGATTGGAACTTCCGGTGGGATAAGTATTTTTACCGGTGAAGAGTTTATTCCTCTTTCAGAGCAAAACGGACTATCAAATGAAAGAATTCGTTGCATTACTCATGACTCTTTTGATAACATCTGGATAGGTACTTTTTTTGGTGGTATCATGAAATTTAATCATCAGGATTTTATTTCTTATACTCCTTCAGAGGGGTTGGTGTCGAATCAAATTTTATCAATTAACGAAGATGAAAAGGGAGATATCATAGTCGGAACATACGACGGTGTTTCTAAACTTCAAATTGAGAACGATCAGCTTGTTGGATCAAGAACAGTTAATCTTGAGAATGGTCTCTACTCAAATTCGGTGAGATCTGTATTAAAGGATGAACACGGAAAATACTGGTACGGAACCAACCTGGGTATTACAATTATTGGAGGAGATAGTATAACACAAATCAACGAAGAGGATGGATTGATAAACACGGAGGTCAACACGATCAAAAAATATAACGGGAAATATTGGGTTGGCACCTATAATGGGTTGGGGATTATTGAAGAAACAGAGGATTACGAACACTTTCAAGTAAAGTTTATCCGGTATGAGGATGGGCTTGCTGGTAGAGAAGTAAGCCATATCGTTCAAGATGGATCGGGGGATGTCTGGGTGGCTTTTGTAGATGGCAAACTATCTGTTTTTCATGATGACAAAATCGTAAATCCTGTCGTTCCTAAATCCCTGGACGAAGTACTCTCACTAGCAGTAGATAGCAAAGGTAGAATTTGGATCGGCACCAATGGAAACGGTTTGTTTTACGGTAATCATGCCCCTTCATCTCACCAATTGAATCTAAAAAATATATCAAAAACAGATGGATTGGTATCTAATTCTATTTACTCCCTTCTCATTGTGAATGACGAGATTTGGGCCGGCCACGAAAATGGAATTGACCTCGTCACGTGGGAATCGGACAGCGTCTATAGCGTACGATCATTTGGACCTGAAAGTGGATTTTTCGGTATGCAAAATAACCTGAACGCTTCTTATCAGGATTCAAATGGCAACCTCTGGTTCGGAACTGTAAATGGTCTTTTTTGTTTAAAAAGTAGAGAGATAAAACAATTTACCAGCGGTGTTCCATCCATTAACTACATCAGTAATATAAAAATTGGCGGAGAAAAAATAAACTGGTCAGAATCAGAATGGTGTAAAGGCGTAAAAGGTCAGTATAACCTCCCCTCAAACCTGGAATTACCCTATAATAAAAACAATATCTCTTTTGATTTTATCGGATTGAACTTTGTACATCCCAACAAGATTAAATACAGTTGGAAATTGGATGGATTTGATGAACAATGGTGCGCTCCAACAAGTAAAAATTATGCGGCTTATACTAATCTGGAACCGGGAGATTATACATTTCGATTAAAGTCGTCAGATGAGCATGGCATTATTAAAGGGGAACCAATCTCCTACAGCTTTACTATTGAAAAACCTTTTTGGTCAACCTGGGGCTTCAGAATAACAGCAGGAGTATTCGCAGGCCTACTTATATGGTTGATTACCAGAATACGCACGAGACAATTAATCCGCAAGCAAAGAGCCCTGGAAAAAATCATCAAGGAACGAACGAAAGAAATTCAATCGCAGGCAGATGAATTACAACTAAAAAACAAAGAAGTAACGGATTCAATTCTATATTCGAAGCGAATTCAAGGTTCTATTCTCCCCGGAAAAGAAAAACTCAAACGACATCTCAGGGATCACTTTGTTTTTTACAAACCAAAAGATATAGTCTCTGGTGATTTTTACTGGGCAGAGGTGAGTAGAAAAAATCCAAAAATTAAATTCTTTGCAGCAGTAGATTGTACTGGACATGGAGTACCTGGCGCTATGGTATCACTCATTGGAACGCGAGCTTTAACGGCATCAATAAACGAAGCTGGATTAATCAACACTAATGAAATTCTTGACAGCACCAATAAAATTGTCGTTGAAGCCTTTACTGATGCCCAATCCGGTGAAATTATCAAGGACGGAATGGACTTAGCACTGTGCTCACTTGATTATTCAAATGAAAAACAGGTGAAGTTCCAATTTGCTGGAGCTCAAAACCCCGCTTGGATCATTCGCAAAGAAACCGAAGAAGATCTCGAAATTAACGGAAGTAAAATTCTGCCCAATTTGGTAGAAAACGGCTATAAACTCTTTGAAATTAAAGGAGACAAACAACCTATTGGTTATTTTGAAGGTGGAAAACCATTCCACCGTGCCGAAGGATTCTTAAAACCCGGTGACCGCATCTATCTTTTCACAGATGGTTTTGCAGATCAGTTTGGCGGAAAGAAAGGGAAGAAATTCAAATACAAAACCCTAAAACAACTTATTCTAGGTTCTCAGCAAAAATCTATGGCTGAACAAAAAGATGTTTACCGCAGTGCATTTTTAGACTGGAAGCAAGATATAGAGCAAGTTGATGATGTCTGCTTGATGGGAGTACAGGTGTAACCTGTGCGAACCAGAAAGGATGACATCATCAATCCCGAGCAAATGCAATGCGCCTCGGGATTGCCTCAATAGGTACACAAAATTAAATTCTGCTTGATGGGAGTACAGGTGTAACCTGTGCGAACCAGAAAGGATGACATCATCAATCCCGAGCAAATGCAATGCGCCTCGGGATTGCCTCAATAGGTACACAAAATTAAATTCTGCTTGATGGGAGTACAGGTGTAGTTAACGCATCAGGAAAACAAATCCCGTTAATCGAATTGTTTCTCCTTCTCCGGTAATAAAACTCAATTGCCAGATAAACATATCGCTTTCAACAGGATCACCTGTTTTTTGATAGGTTCCGTCCCACTCTGGTTCCTGGTTATGGGTGTCATAAACAACCTTTTGCATGCGGTTGTATATAGTTAGGTGTGCGCCCCAGTGGTCGCAAGCGATTATAGGTTTAAATACATCATTAAAATCGTCACCATCCGGAGTAAAAATATTTGGGATGTAATAATTGCAATAACACATATAACCACCAACTTTTACATCTATATAAAGTGAATCCGTACTTGAGTATACCAGATAAGTTGTGTTATTTTCAGGGTAAGCTGAAAGGTAATTACTGGTGGACAATATGGAATCTGGCTCATCAGTATTTACCCAATTATATGCTGTATCTCTATATACGAATAGCAACAATTCATCTCCGGAACATATCCAGGGATTACCACTATACGTTAGGTTTTGTCCACTTGAAAATTGGGGTATCAGTACTACAATTATTAGGTAGAAGTATTTCATTTGGGTCTTTATTGTACAACAAAGACCCAACAGAAAATGTTACATTAAGGTTTTACCCTGAGAACCTGACCTATTTGAAGAATATCAGTTTCTTTCATTCCATTTAACTGGCACAGTTTGCTCACTGTAGTGCCATATTTCAGTGCAATTCCATAAAGCGAATCACCACTGCGAACTTTGTGCGTTCTGGCAGATTTATCTACGCTATAAGAAGTACTTCCTCCCGTAGAATGTCCAGACGAACTTGTATTGTACTTGGAAGAACCTGGGCGAAATATTCCGGAATGTACAAGTAGATTTTCATCAACGTAATGTTCTTCAAAGTTAAATAAATGCTCAGGGTTTATAGGATTATCATAAAATCGCACTTCAAAGTGCAGGTGATCACCTGTTGATCTTCCGGTATTTCCACCTAGTGCAATTGGTTCACCGGCTTTAACCTCCTGATTTGGAGCAACCAGTATTTTCTCACAATGCGCATAATAGGTTTCTAAACCGTTGTAATGTCTTATAATCACCAGGTTTCCAAATCCGCCGTCATGTAGTTGAGCATACCGTACTTTCCCATCAAATGCAGATACAATTGTGTCACCGGTTACAAGATCAATATCGATTCCGTTGTGATTTCTACCCCGACGGTATCCAAATCTTGAAGTGATTCTCCCTTTAAATGGTATTGCATAGCCATTATGAACTGTATCAATTGTACATAACCATAAAGTATCCCCCATGTTCTCTACTTCATTCGTTGTACATGTGATTGTCGCATCTGTTCGCCAATAGGATTTAAATCCCATGGTTGAGTCATTGGCAACCATTTCATCCAGGTCTGGGCATAACACCCCATCAAATTCTCTGTCATGTTCATATTCCCAGGTACGGTTTGCATATATGAACATCCTGCCCTCAGGTGTGTCAATGGTGTCTATTGGAATTCCAGGCTGTGCAAAAGATGCTATTCCTATTACGGAAAAAGCGAATATTGAAACCAGTTTCTTCATACCCCTCAATTTCATGGTTCGTGGCAAAAATACCGATTTTCTAATAAACAGTAAATAAGCCCCCTATATCTTGCCAACAATTAACAGTTATTAACTCCACTGTTTTATACCATTCATAACCAGTGTCATACCGTTGAAACCCGCTCTACCTACTCACTATTTACCTGTCAAGTCTGTGCATAATTATGCATATCAGTACAAAAAACGCTGTTATTCAAGAAAGATAGCGTATCTTTGCACAAATTTTTGCGCGCCACATTTCGGTTCAGTCGTATTTAGTTGGGATGAAAAGAATTGAGATGAGGCAAGGGAAGTACTAAATACATTTATGGAATTTAAAGAAATGGGGCTGAGCACTGAGATTCTCAATGCTATCGCCGACATAGGTTTTGTTGAACCTACTCCAATACAACAACAGGCTATTCCTCACCTTTTAACAGATCCTTCAGATCTTATTGGGCTTGCATCAACCGGAACTGGTAAAACAGCATCTTTTGGCTTGCCTTTGTTAAACTACGTGGATACCACACTGAAAGCAACACAGGGGCTAATAATTTGTCCTACACGTGAGTTATGTATTCAGATCAGCAATGACCTGGATAACTACTCTAAAAACATCAAAGGACTAAATGTGGTTTCTGTTTATGGCGGAACGGATATTAATAAACAAATCCGTCAAATTGCTAAAGGTGCTCATGTCATTGTGGCCACACCGGGCAGATTGGTGGACCTGATCAATCGGAAAAAGGTTAAACTTAACGAAGTAGATACTGTCATTTTAGATGAAGCGGATGAAATGCTGAACATGGGCTTTAAAGAAGACATTGATGCCATCCTTAAACAAACTCCAGATGACAAATGCGTATGGTTGTTCTCTGCAACAATGCCTAGAGAAGTAGCAGAAATTGCTAAAAACTATATGGTTGAACCGTTCGAGATTACTGTTGGTGGTCGAAACGAGTCGAATAAGAACATACATCACCATGCATATACTGTTAAGGAAAGAGATCGTTATGCAGCGTTAAAGCGCCTGATCGACTTTAACCCGGATATCTATGGGCTGATATTCTGCCGTACACGTAGACAAACTGCTGAAGTGGCCGATAAATTAATGTCTGACGGCTATTCTGCTGAACCTTTACATGGTGATTTGTCACAGGCTCAACGTGACAGGGTAATGAATAAGTTTAGAGATAAACACCTTCAAATTCTTGTTGCCACAGATGTAGCAGCAAGAGGAATTGACGTAGATGACATTACACATGTCATCCACTATAACCTTCCGGAAGATGTAGAAAACTACACGCACCGATCGGGTCGAACGGCTCGAGCTGGGAAAGAAGGTATCTCAATCGCTTTGATCAATACAAAAGAAGGTAGAAAAGTCAATAGCATTGAAAAAATCATCAAAACGAAGTTTGAACAGAAAAAACTTCCAGACCCAAAAAAGATAATCGCAAGACAGTTGTTTCACATGATCGACGAAGTTTCAGAAGCTAAAGTAGATGATGAGGCCATATATGAGTATATGCCGGAAGTCATGAAAAAACTCGGCGAATTTGATAAAGAAGAACTGGTCAAGAAATTTGTTTCTGTTGAGTTCAACAAATTTCTGAACTATTATGCAAACTCGAGAGACCTTGATGCGAGCCAATCTTCGTCACGTGAATCAGGTAGAAAAGGAAGAATAAACGACAGTAACAAGGACAGGTTCTTTGTGAATCTTGGTAAACGAGACGGTCTTAATCAGGGAGCATTACTGCGTTTGATCTGCGATACTACAGGATTGAAAAATGGTGCTATTGGTAAAATAGACATCCTTGACAACTTCTCTTTCTTTGATGCGGATAAAACAGAAACCGCAATGCTGGTGAAAAAGATGCAAAATATTGATTTTGAAGGAAAGAAAATGAATGTTGAGCAAACCAAAAAAGAATCCGGAGGCGCTCGTAAAGGAAGAAAGAAACAAACCTCCAGAGAAAGAAGAAGAAGACGATAAAATTATTCCAAAGAAGTTAATCCAATAAGAATGGAAATTAGAAACATAGCAATTATTGCACACGTTGATCACGGTAAAACAACCCTTGTTGACCGTATGATCGAAGCAGGTAAAAATCCCATTAAAAGTGATGGTGAATTAATCATGGATAATAACCCACTTGAAAAAGAAAGGGGAATTACCATTACTTCTAAAAATGTATCTGTTTTTTATAATGACACAAAGATCAATATTATAGACACTCCTGGTCACAGCGATTTTGGCGGTGAAGTTGAGCGTGTTCTAAATATGGCGGATGGAGTTTGCCTTTTGGTTGACGCATTTGAAGGTCCAATGCCACAAACGAGATTTGTTCTTCAAAAAGCATTGGAATTAGGACTAAAGCCTCTTTTGGTGATCAATAAGGTGGATAAGGAAAACTGTACACCGGATGAAGTTCATGAGAAAGTGTTTGAATTGATGTTTGAATTGGATGCTAATGAAGAACAGCTCGATTTTGAAACTGTATACGGATCAGCCAAACAAGGTTGGATTTCCAAAGACTGGAAAAAACCTACAGATTCAATAGATACAATATTAGATACAATATTAGATTACTTTCCACCAAGAAAATTTAATGAAGGAAATACGCAATTGCTAATCACTTCTTTGGATTATTCTTCTTTTGTGGGACGTATAGCTATAGGAAGACTCACCCGAGGTGAATTGACGCCAAACATGCCTGTTATCCTTTCAAAACGAGATGGGACACAAGTGAAATCAAAAATCAAAGAGGTCTTTGTTTTTGATGGCCTTGAGAAGAGAAAAGTAGAAGAAGTTCAGGTGGGTGATATTTGTGCTGTAACCGGAGTTGAAGGTTTTGAAATCGGAGATACCATTTGTGATTTTGAAAATCCTGAGCCCCTAGCATCTATTTCTATTGATGAACCAACCATGTCTATGCTCTTCACAATTAATGATTCACCATTTTTTGGGAAAGAAGGTAAATTCGTGACATCCAGACATGTACATGAACGATTGGAGAAAGAATTAGAAAAAAATCTGGCTTTACGCGTAGAGCAAACCAACGCTGCGGACAAATGGAACGTTTTTGGAAGAGGAGTAATGCACCTTTCGGTGTTGTTGGAAACTATGCGGAGAGAAGGATACGAACTACAAGTGGGGCAACCTCAAGTAATCATCAAAGAAATTGATGGTGAAAAATGCGAGCCTATTGAAGATTTAACTATTGATCTTCCTGAAGAACATTCTGGCACGGCAATTGACGCCGTAACTAAAAGAAAAGGTGAAATGCTAAGCATGGAACCAAAAGGAGCACGAATGATCTGTAAATTCCGAATTCCATCCAGAGGGTTAATTGGCTTAAGAAGTTACTTGCTTACTCAAACTGCTGGTGAAGCTATTGTGACCCACCGGTTTATTGAATACCAGCCATTTAAAGGTGAAATTCCGGGAAGACAAAACGGTTCATTAATATCAATGGAAAATGGAACAAGCATCCCTTATTCACTGCATAACTTGCAAGAGAGAGGGAAATTTTTCATTCATCCAAACGTCAATATATATGAAGGGCAAGTTATCGGTGAAAACTCTAAAGCTGGTGATCTTGTCATTAATGTGACAAAAACGAAAAAATTGACCAATATGCGAACTTCTAATACAGATGAAAAAATGAAGATCGCTCCTCCAAAAGAGTTTTCACTTGAAGAGGCTTTGGAATACATACAAAAAGATGAATATGTAGAACTGACACCTGAATCTATCCGAATCAGAAAGATTTTGTTGAAAGAAACGGATAGAAAACGGTTTGGAAAGTCAGTAGAAGTTGAAAGTTAGGGAATACCCGTGAACGAACGGGCTTTATGTAAGTTGTTGAAAACATTGTTAATAACATTGAAATTACTGTTGAAAAACGCATACTCTAACTTTTATTTTTGTTAGAAGTGAGTCCTTTCACAGGACATATAAAAAGGAAGTTCTATGTTTGATGATGAAGAAGATGAAGGATTCGATTCTCAATTCAACTCCGAATTAGAACGATTCGAAAAAATGATCGAAAATAAAGAAGCGTATTATTTCGATTCTGAAATTTTAGAGCAAATTGTCGATCATTTTATTATTAAAAATCAATTGAAAAAGGGATTGACGGCTATTGAATTTGCTCAACAGCAGCATCCAACCAACAATACCTTTGAATTGAGAAAAGCGCAGATCTACTCTACCACAGGTAAATTGAAGGAGAGTTTACTTATTCTTCAAGATCTGGAAAAATCAGAACCGTATAATACAGAAGTATTTGTTACTAAAGCAAGTGTTTTTAGTCAATTACGCGACCACGAAAATGCAATCAAATACTTTGAAAAAGCTATTGATTCTGCAGCGGATAGAGACGAAGAGTGGGAAGTGGAAGATATTCGTTTTGACCTGGCTTTGGAATACGAAAGTATTCATGATTACAACAGTGCCATCAAAGAATTAAAGAAACTGCTTCAAACATCTCCGGAAAATGAATCTGCCATATACGAAATTGCCTATTGCTACGAACGCATAGGTGATTTTGATAAATGCATTGAGTATTACACCATGTATATTGAAAATAACCCGTATTCATTCACGGCATGGTACAATCTGGGTAACATTTACTTTCTCAAAAACAACATTGAAAAAGCGCTATGGGCGTATGATTATTCAATAATTATCAATGAAGATTTTTCATCTGCACATTTCAATATGGGGAATACCTATATGCAGATAGGAGAATACCAAAAAGCACTCGTCTCATATTCCAAGTGCCTGGAAATTGATGGTGATGATGCTTTGACATTAAGTTACCTTGCTGAAGCTTATGAGCGCCTGGAGCGATATGACGAAGCACTGGAATACTACGAACAAAGTAAAAAAGTCAATCCGGATATTGCCGAGCCCTGGTTAGGTATTGGGATCATAAAAGAACTACAAGGCTTTTCTAAAGAAGCTATTCAATATCTGCAAAGGGCTTCAGAAATACAACCAGAAAATGCAAACTACAGATTAGTTCTGGCAGAAGCACTGTTCAAAGCAGATCGATATATTGAAGCAGAAGCACAATTGGAAACTGCGTTGCAAATCGATCCCAAATATGCAGAAGCAATTATTCTATTGGCCAGAATTAAAGCCGAATTTAGCCTTGATGATGCCATAGATTTCATTGCATCTCTAGAATACCTGGATAAACTTAGTGCAGATGTACGGATCTTTTATGCTGTTCTGTTATGGCAAAATGGACAGAAAACCGATTCTTTGCTCATTTTTAAGAAAGAGTATCTGATTGATGCTAATTCGGCAAAAACACTATTTTTGCACTTTCCTGAAGCGCAGGAAATACCCGAATTCCTTCAAATACTTGATCTGAACAATGAAGAATAAAAACTTCAATTTAACGTACATACCTAATCGTCCGGAAAAACCAAGAGAATCTGGTGTAACCATGGTTATGGACAAAGGCTTGAGCTTGCGAGAAGTAGAAGACCTGATTGACTCATCTGGTGACTACTTTGATATTGCTAAGTTTGGATTTGGAACAGCTTATGTAGTCAAAAACCTTGAAGAAAAAATTAAACTATACAAAAGTGCAGGTATACGACCATATTTTGGCGGTACCCTCTTCGAGTTGTTCATAGCGCGTAAAAAGTTCAACGATTTTCGCAAATTACTGGATAAATACGATTTGGACCTTTGCGAAGTATCTGATGGTTCGATCATTATACCACATGATAAAAAACTTGACTACATTCAAAAACTCTCCAAGGATAGAACGGTGATGTCTGAAGTTGGTTCTAAAGATGCCGGTATCATTATTTCTCCAAATAAATGGATCAAAATGATGAGTACAGAACTGGAAGCAGGTTCGTGGAAAGTAATTGCGGAAGGAAGGGAAAGTGGAACCGTTGGTGTTTTCAGACCAAATGGAACCGCTCACACTTATCTTATTAATAAAATAATTGCAAAAATTGATCCCAACAGAATACTTTGGGAAGCGCCTAAAAAAACGCAACAAGTTTGGTTTATCCGGCTGTTTGAAGCTAATGTAAACCTTGGTAATATTGCACCAAATGAAGTTATTCCTCTCGAATGTCTCCGGTTAGGCTTAAGAGGAGATACTTTCTTTGAATTTTTACCAGAAAAGATTGAGAAGACCCTGAAACAACAGCAAGAAGAAGAGGCAAATGCCGACGAATAAGAAAAGTTTTATCGGCCTCGCTCTACGGGGAATTGGCATGGGAGCTGCAGATGTAGTTCCCGGTGTATCTGGTGGTACAATCGCATTTATTACTGGAATCTACGAAGAATTTCTTGAAACAATTAGCAACTTAAAACCTGCACTACTTAAAATTTGGAAAAAAGAAGGGTTTAAAGCTATGTGGACCCAAATGAATGGCAATTTCTTACTCGCCGTTTTTTTGGGAATTGGTATTTCAATAATCACATTAAGTAAGTTATTAAAGTACCTTCTTGAACATCATGAAGTATTACTGTGGTCATTCTTTTTCGGCCTAATCATGGCGTCCGTTTGGCTTGTAGGTAAAACTGTTTCAAAATGGAGTGTTTTAAATGTCGTTGGCCTTGTCGCAGGAACTGCAATAGCTTTTTATGTGACGATTATTACGCCAACTGCCGGTAGTGAAAACCTACTCTACATCTTTCTATGCGGAACCTTGGCAATATGCGCCATGATACTTCCAGGTATCAGTGGTAGTTTCATTTTACTTTTACTTGGTGCCTATACGACTATCCTTGGAGCAGTAAGCGATATATTAGATGCTCTAAAAGGAAAAGACTGGACTATCCTATTAGACCGAAGTATACTTATGGGGGTTTTTATGCTAGGTTGTCTTTTTGGATTAATTACTTTCTCGAAACTTTTGAACCTGCTTTATAAAAAGAATAAAGATTTTATCATTTCAATATTAACCGGATTTCTAATCGGATCTTTAAATAAAATTTGGCCGTGGAAACAAACCCTGGAAACAACAACCAATTCTAAAGGTGAAGAAATACCCGTGGTACAAAACAACATACTGCCAGCTAAGTATACAGAGCTTTATGGTGAAGAAAGTCAACTCATCCCAGCCATAATTTTAATGATAACAGGAATTGGAATCATTGTCATTCTGGACCGTTTTGGCAAACAATCCACTGAAAAAACAAACGATTAGGAATTTAACATCTACGTTAATATTTGATTTGAGTATTGTCGGGAAATTGCGTTTATTTGTAGTGTGCTCAATTCACATACTTCGTTGATTTAAAATTATTTGCACTGAAAACCACACTGTTTTATAGCATTTTACTCACCTGCTTATTGAGTCACACCTCATTCGGACAAGGTAGACCGCCCTATTACGTTCAATTTAAAATTGTATCAATTTCTGATGCCGATCAAGCGAGTCATATTGACAAGAAAATGAAACATAAAAAAGGGATTATTTCCACTCATACGGATCACATTACGAGCACCTACTTTTGTATTCTTTCCGGTGATATGGGATATGACTTCAAAGAATTTGAAAATTGGTTTAATAAGATGGGGTACGAAATAAAGTGCTTTAATAAAGGTATTCAGGGAGATGGAGGTATGATACCTCCACATGACTTGAAGAACTGTGAAGAAATTAACAATTAGTAGTAAAAAGTGTTATTAAACCTTTTAATATAAGGTTTTAAAGAAGCATGAAGCAACTCAATTTGATTAAAATCGTTTCATGTAAGTAAGAAATTAAATTTTGAATTATATAATACCTGAACCCAGCAACCTGAATATATAAATAATTAACATTAAAATGGAAAAAAGTAGACTTATCACAATCAGGAAACAGTTGGTCCTTTTACTTGGTTCAATTTTCCTGTCATTAGGTAATTCTTTTGGGCAAGACACAATTGCATTTCCTCCGGGATCATCAACTTCTTATGTGGTTCCGCCATGTGGTGGAGCTGGAATTGAGCTTACTATGGGTGGTGCGCCGGGCGGTGGACCTTGCGGAGGTAACGGTGCTTTACTTACAGGAACAATTCCTGTTGGCCCGGGTGACGTGATTGATATTATTGTAGGTCAATCTGGAGGATGTCCTAATCCGGTTCCACCAGGAGCTGGACAAGGATGGGCATCATCTAATGGGAACGTTAACTATAACTCATGCAGTGGTGGTAGTTTAACACAAATAAGTATTAATGGTGTTGTTTACGCTATTGTGGGAGCTGGTGGTGGCTCTGGCGGTGGATCAGTTAACTGCGCTTCATCTAATTATGGTGGAGATGGTGGTTGTATCACTGGTCAAGCTGGTGGTAACACTTTTGGCCAAGGCGGACAACCAGGAACTCAAACCGGACCCGGTGCTGGTGGAACTCCCTGGGCAGGTACCCCTCCTGGTGGATCACCAGGCGTTGGAACGAGTGGTGGAAACGGAGGATATTGGCAAACTGCTTCCGGCGGCGGTGGTGGTGCCGGCTACTTTGGTGGCGGCGGTGGTGGAAACGACGGATGCTGTACCGGTGCCAATGGAGGCGGCGGCGGTGGCGGCGGATCAAGCCTTATACCTGCTGGAATTGGTTGTATAGATGGCGGTAACAGTGGTCCTGCTGATGTTACATTCGTTGTTCCGAATTGTGAAACTACTATTTGTTCAGGTGATACAGCAATGATTGATTTTTCAACCCAATTTCCTGCTGGTGCCACAAACTACACAGTTTCACCTGCTATAGGAGTATATCAACCTATTCCTGGTGATCCGAATATTGGATTACATCCAACCGACTCGATAATTTATGATGTTACCGCAACTGTTGCTGGTTCTCCGGTTACTATTCAGTGGCCAGTCCACGTTGTTCAAATGATACAACCGGACGCAGGTCTGAATGATTCTCTTTGCTTCTCTCCTACCAATGCTTATAACTTAAATGGAACACCTTGGAATAATGGTAATATTACCTGGGAGATGGCTAATGCCAACACATTTAGTGGTGGGGCAGGTACTACTACATTTACACCTTCTAATAACATTATTTCACCTGCCGCATATGTAAACTTAGCGGGAGAATACACCTTTGTTATTCATGAATCAGATACTGCAGGTGTCTGTCCGGATGGAACAGATACTGTAATGATCTATTATTCTGAAGAAGCACATACTTCAACTTTTGTTGATCCACTTTGTAATGGAGCTTCTGATGGATCAATCACTATTACTTCAGATAATACAGCAAGCTCAGGAAACCTTGGCGCTACGCAATATTCTATAGATAACGGTACCACATTCCAGGCAAATGGAAACTTTACTGGATTAACAGCTGGAACATACAACATTATAACAGAGGATTATATTGGTTGTCAATCAACATCACAGGTTACATTAACCGATCCACCACCAATTGTGATGAGTCTGGTTTCATCTGATACAACTATTTGCATCAATGGCTCAGCAACACTTGCCGCTTCGGCATCTGGTGCTCCAGCTGGAGGTACATACACCTATTACTGGTCGGCTTCACCGGACAATACAGCCTCTACAACGATAACGCCATCACCTCCTGGCACAAACTTTTCTTCAACAGTTTTTGCGCAGAGTGATTTGGGCTGTTATTCGGATACATTAACATTGAACATTGATCATCATCCACCTATCTCCCTTTCGATTACACCTACTGTTTCGATATGTCCAGGAGATGACGCTACACATACTGTTACGGCCAGTGGAGGATATTTGAATGGTAATCCTGATTATAGTTATTCATGGAGTGCAAATGGTATTGCCATGGCTAACACTTCAAATACAATTAATGTCAATCCAAACATAACTACAACTTATTGTGTTACTGTAGATGATGGTTGTGAAACTACTCCAGAAGCTATCTGTTCGGACGTAATTATGAATGACGTTCCTGTACCAATGTTCTCATCAGATTTAACCTGGGGGTGCAATCCAACTGAGATAAAATTTTGGAACACAACCAATAACGTTGTAACGGACTCGGTAACCTTCTTAATAAACGGAAACTATTACTTAAACCCAGATACAGTTGTTATAGACTTTACAGATGTTGGTACATATGACGTCTGGATGGAAGTTTATTCGGATCAGGGTTGTCACGACGCTATAACAGCGCAAGAGTACATCACAATATATGACGTGCCGGATCCAATGTTCTATGCAAATCCAAACCCAACTACAATGTTTAACACAGAAGTAAATATGAACAATGTGACGCCTGGACTTAATAACACATATGAATGGTTAATACCAGGCGGGAATCCAACAACTTCATCTGTGGAAAATCCAACTGTATTCTATCCGGAAGGTATCATGGGTGAATATCCGGTTACGCTCATTGCAACAAATGAATGGGGTTGTGAAGATTCTGTTACTTCGGTTGTAGAGATTGTTTCTGAAGTTATTCTATACGCTCCTAATATTTTCACTCCGGATGGAGATGAAGCAAATGAAACCTGGCGTGTATATATTGACGGAATTGATATTTACAATTTCCACTTGACATTGTTCAATCGTTGGGGAGAAATTGTATGGGAATCTTATAATCAGACCGCAGAATGGCGTGGAAATTATGCCGGAGGCGGAGTTGTTCAGGATGGCACCTATGTATGGGTCATTGAATGCCGTGAAATGAATACCGATAAAAAATACGAATTCAGAGGTCACGTTACCGTACTGAAATAATCATTAATCTAATTCATTAATGAAAAACCCCCTGGCAATCGCCCGGGGGTTTTATTTTTTTCAGCAGATTATTTTTACAGAAATCTAACTAATTTTGGCGGCAATGAAAAACGCCATTAAGTCTTTCCTTTTTCGTCTCAGGTTCAACCTGAGTGCTTCCAATAATTTTATCTTTTTAGGCTATTACAAGTATTTTTATCGTCCTAAAAAAGATACTCTGGAAGGACTTTTAAGTGATTATTCAAAGAATATAGGCCCTTCGTTCAATGTTATTCAGGTTGGTGCCAATGATGGTATTACACACGATCCAATTCACAAATTTATTAAACGTGATAAGTGGAGCGGTGTATTACTTGAACCCCAGTACTATGTCTTCGAAAAATTTCTTTCTAAGATCTATCGTAAACATCCCAATATTACGGTACTAAATGCTGCTATGGGATATAAAAATGGAACCTCTTCCATTTATAAAATCGGATTTTCAACTTCAAGATGGGCAACCGGACTCACAACATTTGATCGTAAAACACTTGAGAAGGCATTTGAATCTGGTCATGTCGCAAGAAAATGTGCAAAAGAAGGTATTGAAATTCCCTCTGATACTTCCATTCATATCGTAGAAGAACCCGTTCAAATCGTCTCAGCTGAACATTTAATTTCCGAATACAATCTTGATAAAATAGATCTCTTAATGATAGATACAGAGGGATTTGACTTTGAGATCATTAAAATGATTGATATTAATGCAAACGAACCAGGCATGATCATCTTTGAGCATAGTCATTTATCAGAAGGTGATTATCAAACCTGTATCGCCCATCTTCAGGAAAATAACTACACGGTTAAAAAAGATGGAGCAAATACAATCGCCATCAAGGATAACTTAAATCAATACCCCGCTTATTTTGGTGATTGACGCACTGTAAGGCACATCTTCTTTTCAGTACCTATTACGTATTAAAACTAATCTTTCTGTATTTGCGATAATCGCAAATCATTCCTTTGGTTCGCGTTTTTCAATTCTGAAACTGCAAGTTACCACCGTAAGTTTGCTATAGAATTAAAAACTAAAAGTCATGAAAGCGAAACTCATTGGAATAATAATAATCGCACTTAGTTTGACAGTCACAGCTCAGGCACAAACAGTAGCAGTGGCCGACCTCAGCACAACAGGACTTAGTCTTAGTCCTGAGATTGCTGGAAAATTAATGCGTATTGAATTAATTAAGACGGAAAAATATAAAGTTCTGGATAAGTTTGATATGGATGCTGCTCTAGAGGGTAATGGCAGTTTTGAAAATTGTTATGGAAAAAATTGTCTAATCACTATGGGTGAACTTCTCAATGTAGATTATATATTTTCAGGTAGCATTGACAAACTCGGACCAAAGTTTGTCATTACAATCAAAATGGTAGATGTAAAAGGAAAGTCTCTGCATCTTACCAATACAAAAGAATACGGAGATCATCCGGATGAAATCCAACGTATGATTCAAATCACGTTGAATGAATTACTAGGCTTGGAAGTCAACGAAGAGCTCAGAAAAAGGTTAGAATACAATCACGACCTAATTACCTCTACAAATGTTGGTAAAGTAAGTAATGCAGGACCTCGTTTTGGTGTTTCTTACGTTGCTTTTGGGGATATGGCCGAATTTGTTACCAGAGATAAGAGAAATGGCGGATTGGACGCTATTCCCCTGATGAGTAATATGGGATACCAGTTTGAAGGGCAGTACGTCGGAACCGAAAATTTTTCGGCACTATTTGAAGTAATTCCAAATGTTGCAGGATTGGAGCAAGGTCAATTTTTCGCGACAATTAGCTTCCTGAATGGGTTCAGATTTGGACGATCAGGCTGGGAATTTGCATTTGGACCTAGTTTTGGTGCAAGAAGAATGATAGAAGGCCTTGAAATTGATGGTGAATTTCAAACCAAACCTGAATATTTGGACAACCACTACAACACCTGGTTAGGTGACCCAAGTAACTTTGATAGCCTGGGTTATGCTATACAACCCTACGAAAAACCAAGTCCTTCCTGGTCAAAGAGATTAGACACTAGAGGTGATCTTGAATTTAACACCAATTGGTTGATGGCATTTGGCCGAACCTTCAGAGCTGGTTCACTTAATATTCCTGTCAATGTTTATTACTCAGGAAATAAATATGGTGGTGTTCTAGGAGCCAGTGTAGGTTTCAATATTGTAAAAAGCGAGCAATCCATCAACCAAAACTTCTAAAAAAGTTTAACTACAAAACAAAATATTATGAAAACTATAATCACACTTATAACAGTATTCTTAATAGGAATAAATGTTCAAGCACAGACCTTGTTTGTAGGACCCATAAACACTTACAAAACAAAGGCAAACTCTGCAACGGCATCAAAGATGGTTCGTATGGAAGTCATCAAAACAGAAAAGTATCAGGTATTAGATGAATATGACATGGATGAAGTCAACCAAAATTCCGAATATGACAGTTGCTATTCCAAATCCTGTTTAATAGAATTTGGAAAGAAATTAAATACAGACTATGCCATATCCGGTAGTATTGACAAAATCAGTGCGAAGATCATTATTTCATTAAAAATGATTGATATCCATTCTGGTACAATGCTAAAAACTGTAAATGATGAGTTTGACGATCAGGAACATGAACTACAACGTATGATTCAGATTATGGTGCACAAATTATTGGAAATGCAATTTGACCAGGAATTATACAAGCGTTTATCCTTTAAAAATGAGCCCGTCAATTCAGCCAATTTTGGCCGAGTTAACAACTCTGGTCCTAGGATGGGGCTTTCTCTGGCACACGGAAAAATTGAAGAGTTTATGACCCGACCAGAAGATCAAGGTGGTCTGGATATGTTTCCACTAATGTCTAATCTGGGTTATCAGTTTGAAGCACAATATGTGGGAACACAAAACTTTTCTGCACTCTTTGAGTTTATTCCAAGCTTAAATGGATTAGAACAAGGAAAATTCCTGCCGTCAGTAAGTATTTTGAACGGATTCAGATTTGGACAGGCAGGATGGGAATTTGCCTTCGGTCCGACGTTCGGAGTTAAACGAACCACCTTCGGTTTTTTTGATACAGAAGGAGTATATGGAGATCCAGGAATTTATTACAGACAAGGAGATATTGGTAATGGAACCGCAGAAGAAATAGAGGCTGAAGGATACTTTGTAGAAGAGCATCTGGACAACCGGGGTGATTTAAAATTTAGTACCAGATGGGTGACTGCTTTCGGTAGAACCTTCAGGTCTGGTGCTTTAAATATCCCTGTAAACCTTTACTACTCCTCCACCAAAGGAGGCGGCTTAATTGGACTTAGTGTAGGATTCAATATAACCCGATCAAAAAAGCGCATAAACGAATAATCGCTTTTCATTCTATTTGTTTTGTTTGCTGCCATCTTCGTCAACCTTGACGGGGATGGCTTTTCTTATTAATTTTGTCAGGCTAATTAATACCCTATGAAATACTTATTAGTATACCTTATCTTGACCAGTTCGGTAATATTAAATGGACAAGAACTTTACAAGCAAAACAAAACCCACACTTACGACGAAGCGCAATCGGCCTACGAAAAACTACAGAAAACACATCCAAAACACTGTAAACTGATACAATTTGGCCAAAGTGATTATGGTAAAAACATATCGCTGTTCATCATCAATAAAGATGGAAACTTTCAACCTTCAGGATTCGAAGGGAAGTCACGACTTTTGATCAACAACGCAATTCACCCAGGTGAACCTTGTGGTGTAGACGCTTCTCTCAAATTAGCTGGTGATTTATTAAACAATACCGAACAACTACCGGATAATGTCGTAATTGGTATTATTCCTATGTATAATGTAGGTGGTGGTCATAACAGAAATTGCTGTAGCAGAGCCAATCAAAATGGTCCGGAAGAATACGGTTTCAGAGGTAATGCAAAAAACCTTGACCTCAACCGGGATTTTATCAAAAGTGATTCAAAAAACACGCGTACATTTTATTCCATTTATCACTTTTTAAAACCCAATATTTTTGTAGATACCCATACAAGTAACGGAGCAGATTACCAGTATATCATGACACTCATTACGAGTCAAACCGATAAGATGCATCCGTATTTGAGAGCTTACACACTTGAAAAGCTAAATCCATATTTGTTTCAAGCCATGAAAAATAGCAATTACGATATGGTTCCGTACGTGCACTCCATCAAATCAACTCCAAACGACGGTATAAAAGATTACCTTGAAACACCCCGCTATTCTACGGGTTACACTAATCTTTTTAATACCATAGGGTTCGTGACAGAAACGCACATGCTCAAAACATTTGAAGAACGCGTAGAATCTACCTACACCTTTCTCGATCTCCTAATCGGTTACATGGATGAAAATTATAAAGACATTGTGGAACTCAAGCGTAAAGCAGATGAACACACCAAGATTATGGATTATTTCCCTATTAACTGGCAATTAGACACAGCAACGTATAACATGATTGATTTCAACGGGTATGAGGCAGAATACGTTAAAAGTGAGGTCACAGGTGTAGATCGTCTTTTGTACAACCACGACAAACCCTGGAAGGGTGAAATCAGGTACTTTAATCATTACAGGGTCTCAGACAGTGTCAAACGACCTGAATATTACATTGTCCCGCAAGCATGGAAAGAAGTAATAGCCCTGTTACAATTGAATTATGTTGAAATCTATAAACTAACAGATGATGTTGTAATAGATGTGGAAGCCTACTATATTGATGATTATCAAACGGGAACAAATCCTTATGAAGGACATTATTTACACCGGGATATGAAAGTGTCCAAAGAAGTGAAGCAAACCACCTTTTACAAGGGAGATTTTGTGATTCCAACCCGCAACGCCAACGCACAGTTCATTGTCCAAACACTTGAACCTCATGCACCGGACAGCTATTTTGCATGGAACTTTTTTGACGCAATCCTTCAACAAAAAGAATGGTTTTCTCCGTACGTTTTTGAAGACACTGCAATAGAGATTCTTAAAGAAAACGAAGAGTTACGCAAAGAATTTATGGAAAAGAAAGAGTCGGATGAGGAGTTTGCCAATAGCTCCTGGGCACAATTATATTTTATCTATAAAAGATCCGACAACTACGAACGAACACATAACTTATATCCTGTCTGCAGATATATGGATACGTTTGAAAGTGATCAATTAAAAGAAGCTTCTACTCTGATTGGTTGGTAGTTTTACGCTTTCCCTTTTTAAGAAATTCTTTGGGCTTGTAAAAGGCAATTAACAACACAGGTAGAAAGAACATATCTGCAATCAAAGCAAAAATAAGCGTACAACTAATCAATAACCCGATATAGAATGTTCCAAGAAAATCTGAGAAAAGCAACATTAAAAATCCACCAATTAGTATAAGAGTTGTTAAAACTATGGCTCTGCCCGTTGATAAAAAAGTACGGCGCATAGCATACATCAAGCTCTTCCCTTTATTCAACTCCAACTTTAATTTACTCATAAAGTGAATCGTATCATCAACCGCAATACCAAACGATATGGTAAACACAAGTGCCGTTGATACTTTCAGTTCAACACCTGAAAATCCTAAAATAGCACCAAGCATTACTAATGGAAGTACATTCGGTATCAAGGCAATCAAGACCATTTTCAAAGATCTAAATAACAATCCCATTAAAAGAGAGACAATTCCCACTGCCAAACCTAACCCCATAAACAGGTTTCTGGATAGACTGCTCATGTTTCTATCCAATAAATGACCCGTTCCGGTAAGTTTGAATGAAACCAGGTCAGTATTCACTTCCTTATCAAGGAATTCAAACAAATCTTCATTCAGTTTATTTATTTTGATCATTCCCCTATCCCCTATTGTGCTTGTTATTCGGGCGTGTTTACCTGTAGAGTCTACAAATGCCTCAAGTTGTCCGCTTCTATCAAACTTTTGAATTCGCTCAATATACTGTTCAGCCTCCTTTTCAGTTGGGAATTTATAGTATTTGCGTTGTCCTCCATGATTTGTACGGTTTGCAACTTTCAGGATTGAAATAATTGAAAAGACGTTTTCAATGTCATAATGCTCCTGCAAATATTGATCAACCTTATTCATTTCCTTCAGCACTTCATAATCATATATCGTTTTTCCTTCCTGTTTAACTTCAACCGCCATTTCAAATGGACGTAATCCCATAAACTCCTTATCGAAATACTCATACGTCTTTCTTAATTCGTTCCCCTTTTTAAGATCTTCCAGCAAATAATAATCCGCCACTACCTGAGTTGAACCAAAAATACTGAGTAGCATCAGTAAGATAAATCCAACCATGACGGATTTTCGGTTTTTTAACAGCCACCTGAAAGAAGGATGGAGAACCCGGTACCAAATTGTTTTCGTATTTGATTTTTGACTGATTTTAGGTGCTTTAGTAAGAACCAGAAGTGAAGGGAGTAAGGTATAGGCAAGTATAAAAGCTAACATTACACCAATGGCCGTGTACATACCAAAATCTTTAACCGGCTCCATATCAATCATCAGCAAAGTTGAAAAACCGACGGCGGTAGTCAAAGAAGTAAGTAATGTGGCCCTTCCTACTTCACGGTATGCCACTTTAACTGCATCATACTTACTTTTTCCGGCACGTAGCTCTTCCAGATACTTTGATACCAGATGCATGACATCAGACATTGCCACAACAAATATGATGGATGGAAGCGTTGTTAAAATCAGGTTGATCGGTTGATTCACCAGCCCCATTAATCCTACTATCCATAGCATGGACATTCCGACAATAATAAGCGGTACCCAAACGCCCCATACCGAACGAAAAGTTAATGCCAGAAAAATTAAAACCAGTACCATGGAGAGGCCAATAAAAAGCAGTGTTTCATCAAACATCTGATCTACGTAATAGCCCATCCCAATACTGCGTCCTGCATATTTATGATCCTGAAACTCATATTTGGCCAGTAGCTTATCAATGCTTTCTACCAATAGGTCACATTTTGACTTCGATAAATATTGACGGTGTCTTACGTTGACCAAGAGTGCTGTAGCATCTTTACTAACAAAAGCACTGGCTATTTCCGGATGAGCGAAAATACGTGCGGAGTCCTTTTCATAATTTTCTGGCTCATCAATATTTAGATATGGTCTGGATAACACTGCCGCAGAAAACGGTGTCTTCACATATTCTTTCATATGTGTGATACTCTGAACACTTTCCACCAGACTGTCCTGTTCTAGTTCTTCCACAAAACCACGAACACGTACCAGAAAATCATGATCAAAAATACTGGGTTCATGTCCCAGCGATATGAATACAAAATCGTTATCTGTGGTGAAACGACGCCTGTGTTTCTCAAAGAATTCTGTCTCCGGATCGTGCTTTGAAAAGAAGGCTTCAAAGTTATAATCCCAACCTACCTGTAGTGCTTTGACTGCAAATAATCCACTCAGTACCAATACACAAATCAGAGTGATTATTGCTATTTTCTTTAGATCTCCCAACCTCTTAAGATGAATTTTCGTCAACAAATTTGTACATTTAGACGCGAATTCAATCTATAAAACCAATTAAATATGAAAAAAATTATACTTGGGTTATTTAGTCTGTCTGCTTTTAGCCTTATGGCTCAGACATATACAGTTAACGACACACTGTCCGCCGGGCAGTCACAATTGTATTGGACGGCAGACAGTAATGCTGTAAATATGGATGCCGTAAACGGTGCAGGAGTCACCTGGGATTACAGCACACTGCAAGGTTATGACGGAATATCCAACCCTGACACCGTAAAAAATGCTGTAGATAGCCCGGATTACGGAGATTATCCTGATGCTATTTTCCATGATGACCTTAGCGACGGAGCATCAGTTTACTTTACCAACTATGTAGACTCAGTGATGTGTTATGGTTACGTTTTTACCATTGATGGTAATACTGTCAAGATCATGCATGACGTAGATCCTTTGAAACTGATGAATCTTCCAATGAACTTGAATGATTCATTCACTGATTCAACTTATGGAAATGCTGACGTATATGGTTCAGCTGCAACAACTGCGGGTGATGCTAACGTAATTGCTGATGGTACAGGAACACTTAACCTTGGGGCAACAACTTTTACAAATGTTATCCGAATTAAGTTAGTGGAGACAATTGAAACGACAGTGACACTTCCTCCACCAATTAATACAGTATCTGGAACAGTGACGCGAACAGTTTATTCTTACTACGACCTTGCAAACCAGAAATTACCTGTATTTATTCATGCAACGATTGACGTAGCAAGTAGTTTGTTTAATGGAGGTTATACTGCTGTGTATTCTTCAGTACAACTTCCTCCGTTAAATGCAGGAATTGGTGATGAAGCAATTGAAACACTTGAAGTGTATCCAAACCCTGCTACTGATGTAGTGTCTATCACTTCAGATATGGCAGATGAACTTGTTATAATGAATGCGGTAGGTCAAGTAATCCAAACTATTACCAAACCTCAATCAATAGAACAAGTAGATGTTTCTAAGTTTGAAACGGGTATCTATTTTATCCAGGTTAAAAAAGGAAATGCTACAAAGACTAGAAAATTGATCATCAGATAATCAAAATAAATTTCAATGAAATCCCTTCGGAGCTTTTCGAAGGGATTTTTTTTGTCCTAACTTTGCATGAAAATTCCAGGTCTTGCTAGAAGAAATTAATAAAGCTACAGAGGTTATTAAGAACGGGGGGGTCATCCTCTACCCTACAGAAACAGTATGGGGATTAGGTTGTGATCCCACGAATGACACTGCTATAGATCGTATCCTTGAAATTAAAAAACGTCCTGAAAATAAGAGTCTTATCATTCTGGTTCCATCCGAGGCAATTTTACAGCGCTATGTAAAAAATATCCCTGAAGTATGTTACGATCTGATTGACTTTGCGGATAGACCACTTACTATTGTATATCCGGATGCTCAACACTTGTCCGAAAAGCTTACGGCCAAGGACAATTCAATTGCCATCCGCTTAACAAAAGACGAGTTTTGCAGGAAGTTGATGCAAAAACTTAAAACCGGAATTGTTTCAACTTCAGCAAATATTTCTGGTAACCCTCCACCAGTTGCCTTTCACGACATTTCAGAAGAGATCAAAAACAATGTGGATTATATTGTAAATTTACCGGATAGAAAAGGTACCGGAACACCTTCACAAATCATCAAGATTAAAGCCAACTCTGAAGTTGAAATAATTCGCAAATAGTGAATCTCAAAGACAAACTTGAACATAAAATATTCCATGTCATTTCAGACGTTGCTGCCGAAACGGGCACTTCTACTTTTGTAATTGGCGGATATGTTCGTGACCTGCTTTTGAAACGGCCATCCAAAGACATTGATTTTGTGGTATTAGGGAACGGACTTGAAATAGCTGGTCTGGTGGCTGAAAAACTTGAAGTTAAAAAGGTGGCCTATTATAAAAATTTTGGGACGGCAGCTTTTGTGTATGACGGGTTAGATATAGAGTTTGTTGGAGCCAGGAAGGAGTCATACAATCGAAATTCACGGAAACCAATTGTTGAGAATGGCACTTTACAGGATGATCAGAACCGCAGGGATTTTACCATAAATGCGCTGGCCATTAGTTTGAACAAAAGCAGTTTCGGAGAAGTTCTCGATCCGTTCAATGGAATTGCTCATTTGCAGGAAAGATTGCTAAAAACACCATTGGATCCGGATCAAACATATTCGGACGATCCGCTGCGGATGATGCGAGCTATTCGATTTGCCACACAATTAAATTTCAAAATAGAAGAAGAATCTTTTACGGCAATCACAAAAAATGCAAAACGCCTGGAAATTGTATCCATAGAGCGAATAATGACCGAATTCAATAAGATTGTTCTGGCAGATAAACCGTCTATTGGAATTAAACTACTTTTCAATACGCAGCTGCTACACCAATTTTTTCCTGAAATGGTGGCGCTACAAGGGGTAGATAAAATAGATGGTAAATCCCACAAAGACAATTTCTATCATACCCTGGAAGTTTTGGACAATATTTCTGAAGCGACAGATGATTTATGGTTGCGTTGGGCAGCTATTCTGCATGACATTGCGAAACATAAAACCAAACGATTTCACAAAGACGCAGGATGGCCATTACATGATCAAGAAGAACAGGGAGACAGAAAGGCACATAGAATATTTAACAGGCTAAAACACACACTAGATAACACAGTGACATACATAAAGAAAATAGCACGCAATCAATTTAGAAAAAGATCAATAGAAAAGAGTTCAGTACAATAAAAAGCAATGAAAAAAA
>JABURP010000126.1 GCA_014762645.1 Crocinitomicaceae bacterium | reverse complement strand
AATTATAGTGGAGATATTGGACTGTTAGAAGATATTGTGGTTGTTGGGAAATGAGGCGCTTTAAACACAATGAGCAATTACCACGCGATACAACCTCAAATCCGCAGGTTATTATAGAAAAAAAACTGTAAAACTTTCTGAGCGAAAGTCTTACAGCAGTAGTGTTTTCACCTAAATTGGTGATGCTTTAACAAACACTATCATGAAAATACAACAATCATCCAGAATAAACTCTTTCGGAGGTTTAAATTTTGTAATTGAGGAATTAGATCGATTAAAAATAGGTGACCTTTTGAACGAGGATCTTCCTACTTTGAGTAAGCAAAGTCAGTATAATTGGCGTGATATACTTTATAGTTACTGGTCTGTGTTTTTTTGCGGTGGAGATTGCGCTGAAGACATTTCAGACAATTTTAAACCCTCCTTATCACAAGTTCCTTATTTTTCTGTACCTAGCCCTGACAGGATACTGAATAGATTGAAACAAATAGCCGTTGACTCTAAGTTTTTCAAACCGAATCGAGCAAAATTTTCACATGAATTCAGTATAGATCCCAGGTTGAACAATCTCAATTTGAAATTGCTCAAACGTCTATTCCCTTCAAAATTTAGCGGAGAAAATATACTGGATTATGATAATACGATTTGCTTCACTGGAAAAGAAGATGCTTTAAAAACGTACAAAAGTGTTACCGGTTATCAACCAGGAGTGGCATTTATAGGCTCAAAAGTTGTTTTTGTTGAAAACAGAAATGGAAACAGTACAGCTCATGTTTTACAAGAAGAAACACTGAAAAGAATGTTTGAGTTGTTACTTAAAAATGACATTAAAGTATCAAAATTTAGAGCTGATAGCGCTTCGTACAATTGGAAAACTATTCAAATAATTGATAAATACTCAGATACTTTTTATGTGAGAGCAAGAATGAGTCAAACTCTTGACAAAGCAATTTCCAAAATAAAAAATTGGCAATCTGTGGGTAATCCTGAAAATCAGATCTATCGAGGTGAAACTACTTTTATCCCTTTTACCAGAGCAGCAAGAGGGGTGAAAACAACAGAGAGACTGAAAAAATATCGTTTGATAGTCACAAAAGAAAAAAGAAGGGATGGACAAGTAAACTTATTTACCTCTGAAGCATTTTTATATTCCTCAATTATGACAAATGATATGGAAAAAACCATGGATGAAGTAGTCTGTTTTTATAATGAAAGAGGAGCAACTGAAAGAGAGTTCGAGGTCCTTAAGTATGATTTTGGATGGAACAAACTTCCTTTTTCAAAGTTGTCTCAAAACAATACCTATTTGCTTATAACCGCAATATGTAAGAATATTTATCATTACTTAATCCAGTTTTTTTCTAAAAAAGTACCAAACCTAAAACCAACCTTCAGGCTTAAGAAATTCATCTTCAGATTTATCACAATTCCGGCAAAATGGGTTAAACATTCAAGACAAACGTACCTCAAAATATATGGTGAAATTGCGTTTAAAACTTAGAAAAAAAACAAAACCGTTCTTTCATTCATGACTTGTTTTCTGATTTTGAGCAAAAGAATAACAGGAGAAGTATGCACATAGACCAACAAAACTGAAGTGAAACAGGCCTTTTTTTTATATTCGAACATAAAAATGAAGTGAATATTATGAATTTCAATATCGTTGATGGCAGACCTGCGGATTTGTGGTACAATCGCGCGGCCAATGTCATTAAGTTAAGCAGTTAACATTTTGATTTTGAGAAAAATAGTTCTTTTTTATTGAAAGCCTCAGTCTGAAGTCTTTTTTTCTATGAAAAACCATGGCAAAAAAGGCAGTTAGTGCTTTTATAACTTCGAGTAAAAGCTTTATCAATGCTCCGTCGACAAAAGAAAAGTATCGAGTAAAAATGACTGATTTCACCAGAAACAGGAAATTACCATTTGAACAGTTAGTTTTGTGTATGCTTAAATTGCTGCGGAAAAGTTTAGTTCTGGAATTGCGTTCTTTCTTTAATAAGAGTGAATCTTCTACCAACAAAATGACCTCCAGTGCTTTTGTGCAAAGCCGCAAGAAGCTAAAACCTGATTTGTTTTATGATCTGAATCAAGTAATTCTAAAAGAGTATTACACGGATAATGATGAAAACGTAAAACTATATAAAGGAATGCGGGTGCTTTCGATAGATGGTTCAACCCTTGGTTTACCTTTTAGTAAAGATATACTCAAACATTACAGTACTTATAACAACCAGAACAAAACAGAGGATGTAGATCTGGGTCGTGTATCGGTATTATATGATGTATTAAATAATATGGTTTTGGACGGATATCTTCGGCCTTTCTCGCAAGGTGAGAACACCATTGCCATGGAACATATTCAATATGCCCAAAAAGGGGATTTAATCATTATGGATAGAAATTATCCGAGTTTTAATCTCGCATGGCACATGCAGCAACAAGGAATTGATTTTTTATTTAGATGCCAGACAGGCTTTTCAAATAAGGTCAAGGAGTTTTACGAATCAGGCAAAAGGGATGAAATTATCCATATACAGGCAAAGCGAAAAAAGTCATTCAAAAACCTACCTTATGATAGAACCAGTTATTTAAAAGTAAGGATGTTGCGTATTGAACTTGATTCTGGAGAAGCAGAGATACTGATGACATCTTTACTTGATAAGAAGGAATTTCCCCATAAAATCTTTAAAGATCTCTACTTCAAACGTTGGGGAGTTGAGACTTTTTATGATCATTTTAAAAATATTATAGGTGTGGAGCAATTTTCCGGAACTAGTCATCAATTTATCCAACAGGAATTTAATTGCGCTCTTTACATGAGCAACATGCAAAGTATTCTTACCCAGGATGCCGAAGATCAGGTCGAAGAAAAATACAAGAAAAGAAAATATGAATACAAAGTTAACCGCTCTTTAGCATTAGGTTTTATAAGGGAACGGTTAATTGAAATTTATACAAGTGAGCATGATTCAGAAACAGTATTGGAAGAATTAAAAGAACTTTTTATTGAAAATGTTGTGCCAATAAGACCAGGTAGAAAAAATAAACGTGATGTAGATAAATACCGAAGAAGAACTAAACCGAAACAGTTTAAAAACAGACGTGGTTTGCTATGAGTTTATCCTTAACTTAATGACATTGATCGCGCGGCAGCGGGGGCTAAATCCTTATTTTCATCAAATCTTCTCGGCTTGTGGGGATAACCAAATCTTTTGATCTCTAGCTTTGTTCAGCTTATAAGATGAATCATAATACTTCTTCAGCGAATCTAAATAAGTCCAATGTGGAAAAATTGATTTTAATGAATCCAAATAACTATTTGTTTTAGGATTAAAAGGATGGTACCTAGTATTCTCATGAAGTTGAAAAAACAGATTCTCTTCTGGAGTATCACAACTTTTAAAGTAGAAGTTTTCGATTAAACTCATAATTCGTGAGTCAAAATCTTTTGAGTTCATAAAATCATAGCAAATGAGGCTAAAAGTCTCCATAGACCCTAATTTGGAAAGAAGAGTTTTGCCGTAATAAAATTTACCAGTTTGCGCCGAGTAATGCCAGTGACCTTTTTTGGGAAATTTAGAAAGAACTTTCGCAAAATCAAGTTGTCTAGATGATTCGAACAAGGACAAATTATAAATACCTACCTGAAAATCAGTTGCGGCCATTTTGTTCTCAAAATCAGATATTATCTTGTCAAATTCCCCATTCTTAAACCAATAGAGGTAAGTTGAATCAACACAATTTTCATTGTGACTAATCGTATCGGATTTAATTTCTTGATTGCCTAGATTAATACTCTCTCTACCATAATCATTAGCTTCTTCACTCGAACAGGAACACATGAGTATAGAATTGAAAGTAACTAATATGATATGTTTCGCATTGAATCTCATCATTAATCTTTATTATTTTGATCGATAGTATTCATTGGGCTTCCAAGTTCCATTCGGATTTTCTTTAACACCAGATGATTCCTTCCAGTTGAAAAACACTTCACCTAAAGGTGTTAGTTGTCCAGCCTTTGGATGAGGTACTATCTGATTAATATAAATTGGCTCAAATGTAGTGGGATCAATGCCTGAGGGTACTTTTACATTCATAGTCATATCATCCGGATAGTAAAGAGGTAATGCAAAATAAGATCTTGGATCATTGATCATACTACGGTTAGAAAAAATTGCATCACCAAATGTACGCACCATTGTTCTATAATTAAAGTCAAATATAGATAATGGATCTGAATGGATTTTCGGTAAAGTACCGTCCGCGAGATAATTTGCCAGATCTGCCATAAAAAACTTGTTTGATTTCAAAAGAGTTGGAAGCAAATCCCTTGAATTGTTGGTAAGATTAGATGCTCTATCAAAAGCAGTGGCATCCTGTGTAATAATACTCACCGACCTTTCTTCAGGCGACATATATAATGCGTCCACAATATTATAGACTTCAACACCAATTGCCAGCCAGGCCGCTCCTTTTAACCCCCCAGTTTTTGCCAGTGGTAACGTAATTCTTCCTTTGCGTTGAGTTACGCGCATTCCATATTTAGTGTTAGTCTTTTCATAAATATCAAGAAAATAGGTGTGTGCGTTCCTCATAAATCCCTTTCGTTCAAGAGCTTCTAAAACTATATCTGAATTATCATCATTGTAAAGCCTTAGTTCCTCCGTCCAAACTTCCAAGTTATGGTAGTACATTGGCTTCGAAAGAAGGTATACATTATGAACTCCCACCTTTAATGCTGGTCCGTGACCAAACATAATAGGTCTTTTTGAAAATTCCAAACCTTCTAACTCAACGCCATCAATAAGACGATTTTCACTAAATGCATATGGGCTATTATGAGGATACTTAGGACTTAAAGGGTCTCTAACAAAAAACCTCCCCAATCTAGGGTCGTGCATGCGGTACTTATAATTAATGCTATTCCCTTCTCCTTTAATCTCATCATCCTTCTCCTGCCCCTGGAAGGAGTAGCGGTATTCACCAAAATCATTGCTAAAACGCTGGTATCCCTTGTTGTATGTATGGTTCAAAGACATTAGGCTAAATTGAACAATCCAATTTTTGATATACTTTTATGGCCTATAAGTTAAGTATAATAGCAATTTAAGTCTACCGTACTTTTACGGTTTTTTCAGAAAAATCATGCAATATCCGGAAAATAGGTATTGATAGTTTTTACTCGCTCATGCATGTTTTTACGCTTGTACTTTTCAGTAGTAGATAACCATTTTTGACCACTTAGCGTTTGAACTTGTTCAATGGAAAGGTGCTGGCCATTGATCCAATTAGAGATAACTGACTGGCGTATAGCCAATGCGGTGAGGTTTTTGCTTGGGTACAAGGCTTTTAATGGTCTCAAAAGTCGGTTAAGTGCCTCTGGAGAAAAATCATTGGCATTTTGTGTTAAGAATAGTTTGTCCGTCTGGTCTTTTACAAGTTTATTCCGTTCCTTCTTCAGGTATAACTGCAAAAAATCCAATTGTTTTTCGTGTAGCATTAGTAGTCTCTTTCTAACTTTTGGTGTCTGACGAATGTAAAGACTACCTTCTTCAAGGATAAGGTCACGAAGCCTAATGTTAGCAATGTTTGTCGGGGTAAGTCCCTGGTAAATGAGCAGGGACAAAATACTTTTGTTTCTTCTTTTGATTTGCTTGTATCGGAAGTCAATTTTGAGTAACAATTCAAGTTCTTCTATCGAAAAAAGATCCTGAAACTGGACAACTTGTGAGGGGTGCTTTACAACAATACTGGCACATGGATGATCTTCCCTAACGTGTATATCAATTAAGTAATCAAAATATTTTTTCAGTGCAGATAGTTGTGCATAACTTCGTAAGTTGTGTTTTGAGATATAATTTAGGATTCCTTTATACCCTAGGTTGTCTGCATTTCTACAGTTTTTTCTAAATGTGTCAATAATATACATGTAAGAACGAATTGTCTCATCCGCATAAAATTGTCGCAAGTATTCCTCAAAGGTCATAACCTCATTTTCTTTCTTCTTCTGATGGCGTAAAGTTGAGATGTGTTGATCTCTACATGCCCAAGAAATGATTTAACAAAATAGATGTCGGCACCGTTGTCTACCAAATGCGTGGCTATACTCCTTCGTAAACTGTGCAAGGTGATATTTTTTTCCAGTAGTTCTTCATTTTCAGAACGCTTTATAATTCGGTTTAATACACGGTAGTGTGCCTGACCATTCATTCTGTGCCCCTCGTCATTGACAAATAGGCTTCTTGTATTTGAATTCGTTTTCCGTAGTATTTTAGGCCGGCTGTATTTGATATAATTGTACAGATCCGTTTTCACTTTTTTAGATAATGGAACCTCTCTCCTTTTTGAACCTTTTCCTTTTCGTACAATAAGATATGAGTCATGGTACCTTAAATCTTCCAGGTTTAATGACGAAACTTCACTACGTCTTAAGGCACAACCATACACTGCAGATAAGAAGGCACGTTCACGGGCATTTTTACAAAGCTGATAGAGTTCTCGTATCTCATTTTGGTCTAGAATATCGGGCTCTGTTGTGTGTCCTCTGGTAAACTTTGGAATATAGGGTACGGAGTCCAGTACTTCCATTTCAAGCAGCATATCAAAGAAAAGGCGCAGACCAAACATGTGATGTTTAATAGTGTTTTGTGCCAGTGTATTCCCTTTTTTCCCAGGACGTGTAATAAGGTGCTCATAATAAGCCACCATAGTTTCACGATTAATATCAGTCTCCAGGGCAAATTTGTCTTTCTTCTCAAGAAAGTCCAGGAATTCGGCTACAGCTTGATGGTACATTCGTCCACCACCAGTGACATATCCTTTGTACTTTACCAAACGGTCAAAATCTTCAAAGTATATGTTATAATTAGTAGTCTTGAAATGTGACATGAATTCAGTTGTTCTGGGTTCAACCTTGGTTCAGTTCTACATTTTTTTGTAAACGTTGGTTACATATTCTAAGCATTTTCTTTGAAAATTCAGTACTACCACTGAATAATTCGTGGTAACACGTAATGATAAGTTGTGAGTAATCTCTATACACTCAATTCCCTTTGTACATCAGTGTTTCCGTAACTTTACAATTGACTCATTTAACTCAGTAACATGCGCGTTATCATCATTCTCATAGGAATATTGATGGTGCAAATTGGCTCCGCACAGGAACTCAAAAATCTGCGCCACACCACCACCTCAAATTACAAATGTGATTTCTATGTCACATTTTCTGAAAAGAAAGTAAAGTATGAAGATACCCTGCATTATTACTGGTTTAAAGCACAGAAGATTCACGTTACACAGGGGAGTTCCGAAGGGTACTTATTACATGGTTCATTCACAAAATTTTACCATTCAGGTCAGCTGGCTGAGCAAGGACGGTTTGATAAAGGGCTAAAAGATGGGCAATGGAAACAATGGTATGAGTCAGGAAATTTAATGTCCATTTATAACTACAGGGAAGGAGAACTTTCCGGAGATTATGCCCTTTACAACGAAAATGGAGACATCCGCGAGTCCGGTAAAATAAGGAAAGGGGAGAAAGATGTGGACCAGGAAAAAGAAAGCTGGTGGCAACGGCGAAAGAAGATCAAAAAAGCACTGAAGCCTGAGTCAGAAAAAGACAAACGCACAGAAGAACGAAAACAAAAACGCGAAAAAAAGAAAAAGCAAAGGAAAGAACGAAAAGAGCGAGAAGGCTGGTTTTTCAAGCGTTTGTTCAATAAAATGGGCATTAAGAAGAAAGAGAAAAACAAAAAGAAGAAGGACTGATGAGACTGAAAGCTTCATCCATATATTATGCACTGTTTTTATGTGTGATCATTGGTTTGTTCCTTGGTGGCATGATCCTGTTTTCAGGAGTCAACAAAAAACTGGAATCACATCTGGAAATTCAACACCGGTTGATGGACAATGCGTACTCCGGGATAGAGTACGGCCTGGCAAATCATCAGGAACTCTCCTCTGAGCCACAAGATTACTCTTTGTTTGGGTCAGCACTGGATTCAACAACAATTCAGAGACGACCCTGGGGTGCTTATGTAGTCATTAAAAGTCACGCGCATCACGGACGAAAATATTACGATAAAATTGTCATGGCCGGAGAGCGTGATGCCAATGCTCCGAATCTCTATTTGCCAGATCACGGTCGGTCTTTTTCTATATGTGGGGATACTCGCCTGGAAGGAAGGTGTTTCATCCCGGTGGCAGGAGTAGAGCGAGCTTATATAGAAGGCCAGAATTATACTGGAAAACACATGATTTATGGCTCTGAAAGCACAGCTGGTCGTTCCATGCCACCTGTCAACCGTGTATTTTTAAAGGAGATGCTGAGTATTTCAGGAGAGATCAAACCCTGGGAGAATTCTGATTCGGTGACCAATTCTTTTGCGAACGAACCGGTAAAATTTATAGATGATGGTATTGTGAGCCTCAACAACACCGTGATCAGAGGGCAAGTATTTCTTGAGGCCAGGGATTCCATCTTTGTAAGTGCTACTGCAGATTTGGATCAAGTAATATTAAAAAGTCGGGTTATTTATGTTCAAAGAGGTTTCAAAGGAAATGTACAGCTGTATGCAACAGATCGAATCATACTGGAAGATGGAGTTCAATTAACATACCCCTCAGTTTTGGGGATAATGGAAGAGCGTTTTCCGGAGAAAGAAAATGCACAAATTTTTATTGGCGAAAAAAGTCAGGTGCTGGGATCGGTGTTTGCCTTAAGCGATAAACCCAACTTTAGGCTACCGGTGCAAATCTCCATAGAAAAAGATGCCGAAGTACATGGCTTGGTGTATTCACAAGGGAGAACCCAGCTCAAAGGCACGGTAAATGGCAGTTTGTATACGGATAAGTTTTATTTGGAAACTGCGGCTTCCCGCTACGAAAACCACCTGTTAAACGCAAAGATCCTGAATCAATTACCAGAAGATTTCGTGTATATCCCTCTTTTAAAAAAGGAGAATCCATTAACCAAAATTGATTGGCTGTTATGAAGTTAAAGGCATTCACATTGTTCGAATCTACAGTGGCAGTCACATTGATTACCATTGTTTTGGGGATGTCTACATTGATTTACTCCAATATCCTGGATTCGGAAAGACCTGTGGCATTTTATCAGGCCAGGCAAAAAGTAGATCAGATCTTTTTTGAAACCAAAATTTCAGGGTCTTTTTTTAGCAAGAACTTCTCTTTTGAGGCTTATGATGTTGAGCAAAAAGTAGATTTCTACAAAGGGAATAAACGCTTATATCAGGTGGATTATAAAGTGGTTTCTGCTGGTAAGGAATTATGGAAAGAAAGTCACCTGGTGGCGAATACTCAATATGAGGAAAAAGGAAATTAAAAATAGAGCAAGGTATACGAATAGGGAGCCCAAAACAGCGGATAACCCGTGTTCTGAGCGATTTACTTATAGAGTAATCGCAATGGGGGAACACGGGAAACTTTCCGCTTTTACTTTGGTAGACGTGCTTGCCGGGATGGTAATTATGAGCATTGTGGTTACCATGGTTTTCGGCGCATTTAACATGGTAAACAGGCAAACGCATGATTTTCAGAAAATGCGGATTGAGCTTAATGATTTTGAACTCATGGAATCCGATCTTTCCAGGCAAGTGGATTTGTGTGAATCGATATATGAAATTCCGTCAGGATTTGTACTTGAGCGCGAAGGAAAGGTAATCAAATATCTGATTTCCAAAGGTGCTTTGATCAGACAAACAGAAGCCTCAACTGATGTACTTCACCCGGAAGTTTCCAAAATTACGCTTGATAAAGTGGAGCGTTTAAATATGCATCAACCATTAGTGACAGGAATTACTGTAGTTACCAATTTCAGGGATATTGAATTACTGGCTTCTTTTAATAAAGAATACAGCCGGGCAGATATTATCAACAAAACATTGCTGCATGAGTTTTAAACTGGAGCAACATATCGCCGCTAAAACTGAGATGCATAAAGAAGTGTCTGTTTCTGAATCTAAAGGAAAAAAGGAAAAATTCTGGAATAAGGATATTTCCATATTTAACAATTTTGGTGATAAGAAAAAAGAGCGCTTTTATATGGATATGAAAGTTCTCTTAGTGGCAGGGGTTGATTTGAAATCTGCTATAGAGATTATCATAGAAGAGCAACAAAAAGATAAGGAGAAGGTGCTTTTTGAAAAGATACATGCTGATATCTTGAAGGGAAAGTCATTAGCAGAATCATTAAAGGCAACTGGAAAATTTTCCGAATATGAATACTTCAGTATTAAGATTGGGGAAGAAACCAACCGGTTAAATGATGTTTTGGATGAGCTGATGAAGTATTATGCTGATCAGGCCGAACTGAAAAAACAGATTATGTCGGTTTTAACTTATCCGATATTTGTATTTGCTATTACCCTGGGTCTAGTCTATTTTATGATGACATCTGTGGTACCAATGTTTTCGGATGTTTTTAGACAATTCGGAGCACAGTTACCACCGCTTACCAAAAAGATCGTTTATATCTCCGATCACTTTCCTACCTATGCCACGATTTTTGCAGTGGTGGTTACCGGAATTGTTGTTGTCATATACACACAAAGGCAACAAGAATGGTTTCGAAAATCAATGTCAACAGTAATTTTGCGAATTCCCAAAGTAGGGCAATTAGTTAGGTTGGTTTACCTGTCACGCTTCACGCAATCCATGCAGTTATTGTTGTCTTCTAAAACACCCTTGGTCAGGTCCCTGGAGTTGACATCCCAGATGATCAAATTTTATCCCATTCAAGTGGCTTTAAACCAAATGGTAGAAGACATTAAGAAAGGTAAAACCCTGCATGAAGGCATGTCCCAATTTGGAATTTTTCCGCAACGTATGTTATCACTGGTCAAAGTTGGAGAAGAAGTCAATCAGCTGGAGATGATCCTTGATAAATTATCGGATCAGTACAGGGACGATTTAAAACATCAAACTAAAATTATTGGGAAACTCATGGAGCCCATTATCATATTGATCATTGGCGCAATCGTAGGCGTCATCCTGGTCGCAATGTATTTACCTATGTTCAACCTTAGTAATGTTATGGTACAATGAAAGAGCAAAACAAACATCATTTAAAAGCATTTACACTGGCAGAAGTACTAATCGTTCTGGCCATTATAGGCATCCTGGTTATGCTGGTTATTCCTAACCAGGCGGGATCTATTGCTATGGCAAAATCTATTGAAGCAAAATCCATGCTCAATCAGGTACACTCACTGGAGAAGAATCATTTTTACATGTATTCAAAATACTCCATGAGTCTGGAAGAAATTGGCTTTGAGCAAGAACGCCTTGCCACAGAAGGAGGAAATGCGAATTACAGAATTGAAATACTGGAGGCGTCAAACTCTGGCTTTTTAGCACAGGCCACCGCAGTGGTAGACTTTGATGCAGATGGTTCCATGAACGTCTGGCAAATTGATCAGGACAAAAATCTTACTGAAATCACAAAGGATTAATGGAGATAATGTTGAACATAGCATTAATAATTCTATTGGGACTGGCCTTTTTTCAGGACAATAAGGGGAGGAGCATTCACCTGCTCCTACTTATTGCGCTTGGTGCTGTAAATATTTTGTTGTTTGCCCAAACCACATTCTCCTGGAATATTGTATTGCTTAATGCCTTGTTCACTATAACTGTTCTGGTCTTGTTGGTGCTGTACCTTTCATTAAAAGAAGGCCGATTAGTTAATATTTTTAAAACACATTTTGGGCTTGGAGATCTTGTATTTCTTTTGGCCATTACCCCATTATTTTCCAACAGGAATTTTATCCTCTTTTTCATAACTGGTATCGTCTTCTCTGGTTGCACGCATGTTTTAATGAGTCAACTAAAACGCACCGGAGAGACGGTACCATTAGCTGGTTATCTCGCAATTTACCTCATTGCTCTTAAAGTTGTCGGTATCTGTACGAATATGAATGTTTTTTATAACGATCTCATCTGATGGAACAAATAACTGACATATCCATATCCGTCGATCTGCAGCAGCTAATTTCTGCAGATATGGCATGGAATTACAGTGTGATCCCAGCAGAGCAAAATGCAGATTGCCTGAGTTTCTATATAGATGAGACAGCACTTAACGATACTGTTAAGGAAGATCTGGAGATATTGACCGGTGAAAACATAAAACTCATTCCTGTAGAATCTTCTGTGCTGCGGAGAAGCTTAGGAAAAATCTATCGCAGATCAGGTAGTGCCGTGAACAATAAAAACAATCAAAATTTAGGCGATAAAGACGATTTTTTGTTGAGAATAGTGCATGAAGCACAATCTCTAGGCAGTAGTGATATACACATTGAAATTTATGAAGAAGAGGCACGCGTTAGAATTCGGATTGATGGTCATCTTGTTGAAAAGTACCGTGTAGACAGAGATGAGTATCCTGAAATTGTGAATAAGGTTAAGATAAAATCCAATTTAGATATCTCAGAAAAGCGGTTACCACAGGATGGTCGGATTAACTTTCCCGAGTTTGATCTGCGTGTTTCTGTTCTTCCCACCCTTCACGGAGAAAAAATTGTATTGAGGATCCTGGCGAGAGATGCCTCACAAGTTGATCTGAATTTTCTGGGCTTTGATGATCATGAAAAAACAGAATATCTGGAAGGGATAAAGAAACCAAACGGAATTGTATTGATCTCAGGACCTACGGGATCAGGGAAAACAACAACACTCTACGCCACACTTAAAATTTTGAATGAAGAAAAGCGCAATATCGTTACGGTTGAGGATCCTATTGAATATACCCTTAAAGGGATTAACCAGGTTCAGCTCAAAGAGAATATTGGCCTGACATTTTCATCAGCATTGAGATCTTTTTTAAGACAGGATCCGGATATTATAATGTTAGGGGAGATTAGAGATGGGGAAACGGCACAAATGGCAATTAGAGCTGCACTGACCGGACATTTGGTCTTATCAACTATCCATACAAACTCTGCCTGGGGAACCATAGGTAGAATGATAGATATGGGAGTGCCGTCGTACTTACTAGCTTCTACTATCAATACTTCGGTTGCCCAGCGTCTGGTGAGGGTATTGTGCAATGATTGTAAGGAAGAAATAGAATTGGTGCAAACAGAATTACCAAAAGATTACCGGAATAAAGGGCTGAATACACATCATGTCCCTGTAGGATGTGAAAGTTGCCATTTCACGGGGTACAAAGGAAGAAAAGCAGTTTACGAAGTAATCAATATCGATCATGACCTTTCTGATCGAATAAAGGAACAGCAACTCAAAGTGGACGAGTTGCTTCAGGAAAAGGGAATAAAAAAATTAAACGAAAAGGCTTATAACCTCCTGTCCAATGGAGTAACATCTCTGGAAGAAGTATACGCTTTACTAACGAATATCTAATGATGAAAACAATAATTAGAATAATGGTAGTAATGTTCATTTCAGCTTCGGCATTTGGACAAACTGACTTTGAAAAAGAGTTGGAGCAACTATCGCAAACCCAACCCGGGTTGAATGCTCAGGTACAGGTGAACGTAACAGGTATTACCCTGGCAGATTTTATCAATGCGATAGCCTTGGAGAACAACCTGAATGTAAGCGTGGATGATGAACTTAAGAAGGTTGTGGTCAACAATTTCTATGATGCACGTGTAAAAGATGTATTCGTCTTTTTGGTAAAGAAATATGACTTGCAGGTAGAGATTATCGGTTCAATTATCTCATTTTCTGAAAAACCTCCAATAAAAGAAGAATCCATAGTCTATGTTCCCAAAAAAATAAAGGTAGAATATAAGCCTGAAAATCAATTTTTGAGTGTTGATCTTAAACGCGATTCCCTTTACCGCGTTGCGGAAGAGATTACCCGAAAATCAGACAAAAATGTGATACTGGCGCCGGATATTAAAGACAAACTTGTTTCGGTATATATTGAGAACAGACCTTTTGACCAGACTATTGAAATGATAGCCAAGTCGAATGGATTAAAAGTGACATCAGATGAAAACGGGTTTTATTATTTGGAACTCGCCGATAAGCCGGTCAAAAATAACCAGGGAAATAATCAAAACAATGTTAACCGACCGAATGGCAACAATCCGGACATTTATATTGAACCTAGTACCAGTGATAACAGAAAGATCAATGTTATTGCAACAAATGCACCAATCAAGGACATTATTGAAATGGCATCTACTCAACTAGGTGAGCATTACTTTATGTATGACATTCCGGAAGGAAATTCTACTCTAAAGGTAAAAGATGTAACATTTGATGAACTTTTGGCCCACATCATGAATGGTACAGAGTATACATTTAAAAAAGCGGATAAATATTACTTAATCGGTGACAGGAGTGGGGAAGGACTACGAGCTACTGAAATGATTCAACTCGAAAATAGGACAATTGAAACGGTTGAAAGTATGATCCCTTCAGAGCTTTTGAAAGGAATTGAATACAAACCCTTTTTAGAGTTGAACGGATTAATCGTTTCCGGTTCTTATTTGCGAATAGCAGAACTAAAGGAGTTTATGAAGTCACTGGATCAGGTAGTTCCAATGGTACAAATAGATATTATCATTGTGCAGTCCAAGAAAACCTCTACTGTGTCCACAGGGATGAAGGCTGGGATATCTCAGGACCCCGTAACAACAAACGGCGATATTTTTCCTGCTGTAGATATGACTTTAAATTCTGAGACAATCAATGGTTTGCTTCAGGCGTTTAACGGTTTTGGAATAATAAATCTTGGTGCCGTTACACCAAATTTTTATTTGTCTTTAAAAGCCCTGGAGAGCAATAGTGTGATTGATATTGAATCTACACCCCAGATTGCGACACTGAATAGTCACGAAGCAACATTTACGGTAGGTGAAACCAATTATTACCAACAGGAAACAGTAAATGTTACCCCTAATATTAGTGGAGGAAGCGTAATTTCAAATCGACAATGGACGGCAACAGATGCTAACTTATCCATAACAGTTACTCCATTTGTTTCGGCAGATGAATATGTCACCTTGGATATTAAGGTGGAACAAAACGATTTTGCTGGAAAAGAAGACCCCACGGCTCCACCCAATAAGCAAACGCAATCCTTTAACTCCTTGATTCGTGTAAAAAACGGGGAGATGATTCTTATGGGAGGGTTGGAGCGCAAATCGAGTTCTAATTCAGGATCAGGAACACCGTTCTTATCAAGAGTTCCTGTGTTAAAATGGTTTTTCAGCAGTCGAGAAAAGGCAAAAGAGAAATCAAAGCTCCATGTTTTTATTAAACCAACTGTGACCTACTAGTGAAATTTGACCTGGGACATATCAATAAACTTGTTGCCGTTTCAGTTAAAATGGAAAGTGATGGGTATACTTTTCATTATCACATCCTGAAATTGAAGAAAGGTGAGATTTTCCCTATTAAAAGTGAAAAACTGGTTCCGGATATCAGAACGTTGATAAAAAAAATTTCCAAGAAAATACCAGTTGTACTGCACATTCATGGTAAAGGAATTTTAAATAGAAAGGTTAACTATCAGGAAAATTACCGCCACGCGCTATTGATGAATGCCAGGCTGGAAGATTTTTATTTTACCGATTATATAGACAATGAAACAGTTTATTCATCCGTGATAAGGAAAGATACGGTTCGGGAAGTGCTTGAATTGTTTAAGGATCAAAATGTAGAAGTTGTTTCATTTGGTACAGGACCTTTCGTTGCCGTTCCGTTATTTGAATTTACGGGAAAGGATGCCATTACCGTTGATTCGACCCTGATTCAACAAGAAGATGGCCGGATAATTTCATTTGATAGATCGGATGAATATCGCACAGCTACGTTTATTGGGGAAGATCAATTTTCTCACGACACAGTTGGTGCCATTGCACTCGCCGTCAATCATTTTTACCCTTCCGAAAGTATTGTGTTGCCAGAAGAGCCAGATGTTTATGAAATCAATTTCAAGGAAGCCAAACAAAAGAATGTCTTTTATCGATTTGCCTATGGAATGGTGATTTTCTTCTTGCTGCTACTCTGCGCCAATTACATCTATCTGGATCATTTGAACTCAAAAATTGAGGAAAATTATCAGGTTCTGGCAGAATTTGAAGATCAACTGGCAGAACTCAACACGTTGTCAGATGAAAAAGGCAGAAAAGAGAAATTACTAGAAGGCTCAGGTTTATTGAACCGTTATTTTCTTTCTTACTACCTCATGGAAATATCAAATTCTGTTCCTGGTGATGTCACACTGGATCAGGTTTCACTGAGGCCATTGGTAGATGAGATAAAAAGCAGACACAAAATTGAATTCAACGAACGCCTTGTAGTGCTTACCGGCAAATCCAAATCCGCCAATATTTTGGATCACTGGATTAATGATTTGAAAGAGAAAGAATGGCTGGCAACTGTTGATATTCTTGATTATACCTATAAAAAGAACATTGGGAACTTTGAATTGGAAATTGTATTGAGATAATGTTTGATCGATTTACATATAAGCAAAAGAACTATGGACTGTTAGTGGTGTTCATTTTGTTAGCAATGGTCAGTTATAAGCGTTCCCTCTCTCTTACATTTAACGCCTTTAACGAACTTGATAATCAAGCGCAGCAATTGGAGTCCACCAAACATGTCAATGAAGACATTGAAACACTTCGGATACAAATTGCACAACTCAATAAAAATATTGGTAAATCGGATATTCAACCAGATTTGGTACATCAGGAAATATTAGGGGAGATTTCGGAATTTTCAGATAAAAATGATGTCAATCTTGAGAAGCTCGAAGAAACGCACGCATTTAAAACTGTTGATTTTACAATTTATTCCAACTTAATAATGGTAGAAGGATCTTTTAATGGAATCCTTTCGCTCATCTATCACATGGAAAATCATTTTCAGTATGCACGACTTACCAATGTTGATGTGTATAAAGAAAAGGAGCTGCAAAAAAAGAAAGAAAAACTTTATGGAAAATTATTATTTCAGCATTATCGACAAAATTAAAATATCACTTCTGTTTCTTACCAGTTTGATAGTAACAGCATGTTCGGATATCATTGAGGAAGATATTTCAAATGAAACTGTTCAGGTGATTATACCACAGTCAAATGCTACGCTAACGACGAATAATGTACATTTTAAGTGGGAAAAACTCAAAGGAGCAGATAGCTATCGTTTACGGGTTGTGGAACCCTCTTTTTCTAGTATTAATACCTACATTTTAGATTCGTCAGTAGCGAATACCGAATTCTACTATGTACTGGATCCTGGAGATTATGAATTCATGATCCGTGCCGAAAATTCAGCCTATGAAACAGGTTATACAGGTCCGATCCCATTCACAGTAGATAGTGTTTCTGATTTAACGGGTCAATTGATTCCACTTTTAGCACCGGCTAACAACTATTACTCAAACCTGTCGGATTTACCGCTAAGCTGGCAAAGTATTTATGCCGCAGAGACTTACGAAGTACAGGTGAGATCCGGTGCGGATTTTAATTCATCTGCGACAATACTGTTTACAGCTACAGGTCTTACCGGAACTTCTGTAACCACCACCGGAAGCGTATTTACAAACGAAGGAGAATATTCATGGGGAGTTAAAGCAGTTAATCAGAGCAGTCAATCATCTTTTTCTTCCAGAACTATATATATCGATAAGACTGTACCGAATGATGTATCGTTAACTGCTCCTGCGGATGCATCAACCAGTTCAAGTGATACTGTGGTTTTTTATTGGTCGTCTGGAGTTGATCCCGGAACAATTAATTCTCCGTTGAGTTACAAACTTGAGTTGGATAATGACCCGGCGTTTAGCTCATTTTCTGAATACACCACTACCGTAGATTCGCTACAACTTATTTTATCCACCGGGACTTATTATTGGAGGGTTTATGCCATTGATGAAGCTGGAAACCAAAGTGTATTTTATAGTTCTGAGTATTCTGTAATTATTCCCTGATGAGTAAAAAATTAAAAACACGATTAATCTTGCTCCTTGTCGCCGGGATATGGGGATACAATCTCTTTAGGATATATTCTAACTATCAAACAGAAAAGGATTTGGAGGAGAACAATCAGGTGTACAGTGATTTATCTTATTCCCCAGTAATGTTCAATAAAGATTCTTTTGAATTAGTCCTTCCTGATGTGGATCCATTTCTTAAAAAAGGTAGTAAGTATTCAGGAACACATAATACATCTAACAATAAGAGCAACAATCTAAAAGTCAAAAAAATTCAACGAAAAGAATCCAAAAAGGAAGTCCCACAAACTGTATCATGGCCAAGTATAAAGTATTTAGGGTTTGTAAAGAACCATAGCAACGAGGATGCACTTTGTCTCATCCGAATCAACGAAAATATGTTCAAGGTGTCTGAAGGAGACGAACAAGCGGGAGTTTTTATTTCAGGTGTTTACAGGGATTCTATTCATTTGGTTTTTTCAGGAGAAGAAAGGACGTTTAGGAAGGGTTGACTTGATTATCAACTTAACTAGAGGAATGGAGAGCCCGTGATATTATAATCAAAGCAGATTAAATTTTAGACTTAAAATGTAAATTCATTTATTGTCTGCTCGTGGCCACTAGAGCCATGCACAAGGGCAAATCAATTTATTTCCGAGTAACTTTCCAGAAATTTTGATAGACGGCCTTCGCTCCTCGTACCTTTTAAACAGATCAATATCTTTTAACATTTCTCTATCTTCAACTTTGACTTTATCCGATTTATTAAATAAGATGAACTAATATACGTTAAGCTGGAGAGCTTGAATTGAGATCAAAATTTTACTTCCCTAAATGTCATTCGTATTAATCCATTCTTAAAGATCATCCAGCAATCATTTCAACCGTATTCTTTGTTTTATGCAAGCGTATGTTGTAACTTCGACGACTAGATTTGAGATAAGTAGTACAGCTACTTTTTCTAATAAAGAATTCAATTTCTTGAAAATGGGTCAATTCAGACCTGGATCACATCAAATCTGAGATTTTCAGTTTTCATTTTCTGAAATAAAGCGAGATAAAAGTGGAGTTAAATACCCATTAGTTGCATATACATTGCAAGTATGGGTATCAACAGTGAAGCACATTATTTTTATGACCATATACATTACAAACATACACCCCGGGATATCAGAGCGAAAACTGGTTAGAATCTTTAAAAAATTCGGAGAGGTAAGCTCAGTAGTTCTTGCGGCGGCCACCAAACCTGGTCTTACAGGAAACTTTGGTTATGTAGAAATGGAGAACGAACTACAAGCATTAAATGCCATTTTAAACCTGAATCGTTCAACGCTGAAAAAATGTGTTATTTCTGTTTCGCCCGCTATAATTCTGAATAAAAAAACGGGTCAAATATGAAATTAAAAGGATGGTTAAACTACCCGGATATGACAATTTCTGTTCATGAAACAGGTGGCAAATATCGTTGCAGTAAATACATAGGCAAAGCGTCAAACCGTTTGAATTTTAAAGACTGTTATTGCCGTCTTGATTTGAAGTACTATCTATTGTCTCTGGCAAATGCTCCGAAAAAAGAGATTACTGCCATGATTGGTCGTCTCGAACAGGAAAGTACTGAATGATTTGAACCCAGCACAAACAAGCATAATTATGAGAAGAGTTAGAAAATTAGAGGATGAAGGACTTAGAAAGTTCTCAATAGGTGAAGAAGTTTTTTCGAAAGATAATACACACCAAAAAATGACCGTTGTAAGTTACTCAGGTAAATGTTGTAGCTGCGCTATAGAAAAGGACAATACACAAAAAGAGATACTGTTTTTTGAAGATGATTTAATCAGTGAATGGCAAATACCTTTCTATTAAATTCAGCTATTGAGTACCTGAAAGGATCAGCTGATTTTTTGCTGACTTTTCAGATTACTGAGTATTGGAACCCAGTTTTTTCAAACTAATAAAGTGGGATTTTAATGCACTTGGGAAGTTTAATTTGGAGTTGTATTTAAATCCATACTCTTCGGCTGTTTGTTTCACTAAGGGAGCAATAGCTGAATAATGTACATGGCAGATATATGGAAATAAATGATGTTCAATCTGAAAGTCAAGGCCGCCAATGTACCAACTTAAAAAACTCTTTTTTCTTCCGAAATCGGCGGTTGAACGGAATTGGTGAATTACCCAATTTTCTCTGATTGTATTTTCTTTATCCGGCAAAGACTGACTTGAACCTTCAACAACGTGTGCCATTTGAAAAACAGTACTCATGATTATGCCGGCGGTTAAATGCATAATAGTAAATCCAATTAATACTTCCCATATTGTAAAATTAGTGAGCCACAATGGCAGCGCTATGAAGGTTGAGAAATATAGAATCTTGATAGCGATCAACTTCAGAAATTCTTTTTTGGGGTTGTGATTTAGCATTTTGGTCATACCTTCTTTATTGTGTTTAAGCAATACAGGGATGTCATCAAACAACCGGGCCAATGTCATAAGTCCGTAAAGCAAAAAGGCATAGTATTGCTGGAATTTATGATATTTTTTGATCGGTGCGTGAACGCATAATCTAATGACCGCTTTTGTTGAAATATCCGGATCTCGTTCGTAAATATTGGTAAAAGTGTGATGATTGATATTGTGCTGTATGTGCCAGTTAAACTTATTGCTTCCCAGCAAAAAAATAGAAGAGGACAGAATTTTATTTACGACAGATTTTGAAGAGTACGCACCGTGAGCTGCGTCATGCATGATAGACATTCCAACACCGGCTGCTCCTACGCCCATCAACATGATCAGTCCCAGATTCATCCAGGTATTCATTGAGAGTGTTAATAACAAGACAAAAGGAACTATATAAAGTCCCATGAGGATAAATGTTTTTACATACATCCGTATATTTCCCTGTAATCCAATGTTATTTTCTTTAAAATAATTGTGCACGCGCTTCTTCAGCACTCTGGAAAATTCCAATTCGCTGGGGTCATCTCCTCTAAACAAGATTTTTTTCATAAAATGATTCTAATAATGATGGGATAATCCCGACAGACTAAAAAAATTCCTTGATTTGATTGTAGCTCTCCCTAGATTATCGCTGTATAACTTAGTTGTTGACCCAATATCCTACACGATTAAGTCGGTGATATTCAATGATTGATCAGGTGTCAATAGCATACTACAGTGGGGCAGCACTTACAAAGGTCGGCATAATATCCCTGAATTCGGGTATTTCTAGCTAAAACATCTGATTTATATAGTTTTTTTAACAGATGTTTTAAATCGGTTGCGACAACTTATTTTGCATCATGAATGGTGTGGCGGCTGTGCCAGTGTTTACTTTTGAGCAATCTATTGCGAGAATTGAACCGGTCAATAAGATCGGATGTAACACCAACATAGGTTTTCTTTGTAACGGGGGCTGGATTCATTGCCGCTCACTGCGTTCGGGCAATGGTCCAGTAATGGGGGGTGTTTTACAAAGAAAACCTCACTGCGTTCAGTTTTTTATTTCATCCAATCCTCATTCAAGCAAGCTTAATTCGTCTTGTCTAAAATAAAAAACCTCAGGTCATTGACCTGAGGTTTTCTTTGTAGCGGGGGCTGGATTCGAACCAACGACCTTCGGGTTATGAGCCTGAAGGTCGAAACGTAAAACCAATGTTTGCAAGGGTTTGAAAAATCAAATTTTGACATTTGGGTAACAAAAGTGAGCATTTTGTTACCTGAATTTGTTACCCGGAATTTTATTACTTTTCGGAAAAATCCAATTCTTTAAAAATTTCTTCAAAGTTCAATTGTGACTTAGGCATTTTACTGATGATCTCATCTTTCTTTTCATAGAAGTATAAAGCAAGAATTACTTTTTCAAAGGATGTTTTGGTTGTAATCCCTAATTCATCTTTAAGCATTTTTAATTCTCCTCCGTCAAACATGTCTTGAAGAATTGTATTTCCTTTATTTTTACTCAGTAAAGAAAAATTTTCAGCTTCGAGTTCACCAAAAAAATCAGTTGCTTTTTTCTTTGCTTTTCTACCTTCATCATCATTATCCCATAGAACACGGTAATCCTTTTGACCAAGTATCATAAATGAAATATAAAACCTTAACGAATCTGCTCCTACGCCGGGTAATACTTTGAAAGTATTATTGCCTTTGAATAATTCAAAACAATAGTAATCATATATACCCTCGGTTATCAAAATTTGATCTTCAGATAAATCAATAATCATTGGGTTAATTTGAAGCGAATCAAGGATGGGTTGAAATGCAGATTTCCTATCTCTAATATCTCCTTTATAATCATTAATAGATAATAGTCTTACTTGACCATCTTTGTTTTTTTCTGCGATCCGAATACTCGAAATAGGTATAATATCAGGGTTTAGTAAGTAATGAGAATGAGTACAGTAAATTACTTTATTAGCCTTTGATAATTGTCTCAATTTTTTTGCAAGTTTACTTTGTGCAGAAGCATGAAGATAAGAACCAGGTTCGTCCAACAAATAGATCGAATTGTTCTCTTCTGGACCGATACTTTTAGGGTTGAATTCTAATTTCATTACAAAATTAAAGAACCAGTAAAAGCCCTTACTCCTGTCTCTTATATAGAAAAAATGTTCATCATCATTACTATCCGTCTCTATAACCTCAAGCTTGATGTATTCATTTCCTCCTTCTTCTATGTGGCGAATATCAATATTAAGTGCATCAACCTCGTCCAAACGAAAGTTTTGCCATTCTTTAGTAAGGGTTTTGTTTAATTTCTTCTTTACTTTTGAGAGTACAGTTCTTTTTGCTCTGTCCTCATGATTTTTTAAGTCAAAGACTGAATATCCATCATCAGTTTGCTTAAATAATTCTTCAATAATCGATAACCAACTTGGCACTGTACCATCTTCTGTTTTTTCAATTTTGATAGTATCATCAATTGAATCTCTGAAGTCATCAAAATAGAATATATAAGGCATCTTTTTGACGATCTGATAACTCAAGATGTTGTTTAATCTTCTGTCATTAAAGAATTCGTCCAAAATCTCATAACCAGAAGTGTGGAAGTTTCGGGTTATTTCCAAGGTCTTGTTTTCAATTTGAAAGTCTTTATACTTTTCCAGGTGAAATTTGTGTTCTGAAAAGTGCTGATTAGAAATCATTGATTTCAGAATCTTGTCATATTCTTCTTGTACAATATGGATAATTGCAGTCACCTTGGGGGCTTTACCTTTAACAGAGTATAAGTTCTTTGTATCCCTTAAGTGCGACCCGTTATTTAAGTGGTCGTTTACTTTATCAAAAGCAAAAATTGCTTGAAGAATTGTTGTTTTACCACTCTCATTAATTCCAATTATTGGGATTAGAGAATTCTTTTCAAGGTTTATAACTATTTCGTCTGTAATCCCTTTGTAGTTCTTTATAACAAATTTCTTATATTTCATGATGACCGTTTTTACCCTCTATTCTTCCTAAATTCTGCGCCTTTTCCATTATCACTTCTTAACCTCACATTACTTAATAGTAAATGCATTCAGCGGAGGATGATTTATCCAAATTGACTATTTCCTCCATTCATACTTTGTTTCACCACAACCACCACACCTTATTTTCTTAGCTACATTATCATAATTCTTCAAAGAAACATCTGGCTTTTTACAGCCTACATGATGGCAAATAAATATTTTTTCTAATTCCTTTATATCAGACCAAAAAGCCTTTAAGTCACCAATTTTGGAATTAAATGTGCTTGCGTGAGATAAATTATTTAAGATTGGAGAAACAAGAATTTTGTCTATTAATGGAAACTGACTTTTTAATTCAGGACTATGTTCTTTAATCTCAGATTTAATCCGAGTTAGCAATTCGTAAGGCATCCTATGTTCGTTGGTATTGTTATACTGAAAAGTCAATTTTGCTTCTATGTGGAAAGCTATTGCTTTCAGTGAATGTTCTAAATATTTACGAATTGGATTACCTAAATCATCAATCTTACTAGCAGCAAGGTTCATTTCAATTCTTTCCTTGAGTTCATGCGGTTCTTCATCAAAATGAGTTCCTTTATCCTCTGTCCACTTAATCTCATTTATGAGCCATCCTTTATTTTTTGCTAGAGGACTTACAAAATTTGTGAACCAATCTTCTTCGTGCGTAAGTAGTAGAACCTGATATTTTGAAAATTTCTCAAAAATCAATTCAGCAAATTTTTTCCTGTGATTGGAATCAAAACTTGAAATAACATCATCCAAAACAATAAACTCATTCTTATTATTAAAGGCGTTCACAGATGCTAAAAAGAAAGACAACCCAAAACAGTTCAAATGAGATTCACTAAAATACTTTTGTGGCGGTGAAACCCAATTTCCGTTGTACTTGTACTCAATGGTAATTCCGCTTAATTCATCCTCATCACCAATGGTTACAATTTTTATTTCCTGAAAAGGCTCGTCAGGATTCATGTATTGATAATATTCGTTGATTTTGTCTGAGAAATTGGTAATGAAATTTTCAAGTCCTTCTTTTTGAACTTTAACAAATTCATTATAGATAATTTCTAAAGTCTTACGCTGCTTTTCCAGTTTTGCCTTTTGCTTTTCAAACAGTTTTATCTTTAGAAAAGCATCTTTTGAGGCTGAGATATTTGAGTATAGAACTGCGGAATTATCTTTTTTAAAAATGTCCTGTATTTGCTTTATTCTTGAAGTTAGTCCAGTTTGAAATTCAAAATCCGAATCCAAAAGTTTAAGTGCTTCCGATTTCGGAATTTTGTTGCCTGAAGTTACTCGCTCTATACTAGCTTTTTGATATTCATTGATTCTTTCTTTCAAAGCCGCAACCCCTTTCTTGATCAGTTTACTTTCAACAACTTCAATTTGTGGTTCTGAAAGAATTGTTTCCAGACGTTTTATTCGCTCAATGGTTATTGATTTCAATAATTCTTTTGCTTTGTCAAATGATGCCTTTTTCTTGGAAGATTCTTCAACTTCTTTTAATCTACTTGCAATTTCTACACGAAGTTCTTCAATGCTTTTGGGTTGTAAGCAAAGTGGACAACTATCATTCTTGTGATACTTTTTTGCTAAAACGGTATCACCAGCTATTAATAATTCACTTAAAAAGGTTTGCATGATGCTTTCAACATCATTTGCAATTAGTTCAAATTCATCAAAATATGTAGTGTATTCCGAATCAATAAATTCAATCTCTGATTTAAGCGTCTCCAAGACGGTGTTTGCTTTCTCTAAAAAAGCTAATTCCTTATTAAGTTTGTTATTTGTTGCGTTTTTTAAGTGTATTAGAACTTTATCAACATCCTCCAATTTCTTAACCTCAATTCCTGTTTTCAAGGGTTTGATTTTTTCATTTATCTTTTCAAATAAATTTTCTTCTTGGCTGATCGCAGCACCTAGCTTCTCAATAAGAGTTTCCTTTTGAATTCTTGTTTGAGCTTCAAAATTTTGATTTTTGATTTCCGTTTTTATGGAATTGTAACTTTTTTTGAGAACTTCCTTTTTCTTAGTTACCTCCGAGAAGCCAATTATATCTGATAAGTACTTTAGTTTGTCACTTTTTGTGTTGTCAATAAAGTCAGTAAGGAATTGGTAACGCAACATAAGGTTTTCTTCCTTTGATAGTTCTAAATATTTTTTAAAATCATCAGTTGTGTTGGAAAAATCGGTGGTTAGATTATCTCTTTTATTGAAGAGGGTTTTAGAGCAATCAAGACTGGTTTCTTTAACGAATGACATCTTAATTTCCGAAACTTCATCTTTATCAAGAGTTGAATTTCTTAAAGCATCTTTTAAGTCTATTTCACTGTTACTGGATAAATGCGATACACGATTTGTATAAAACCACTCAAGAGCATCTGAAATACTACTTTTTCCAGTACCGTTATCGCCATAAAGGACAATTGATTTACCATTTAGAGGTAGTTCTAAGCTGTTTTTTGCCCCTCTAATACCTTTGATGGTAATACTGTTAATTTTAGTCTTTATCGCCATCTCGTAGTTTTTGAAGTTCATTTTTAACATTGGTATCTGTCAACTTATCTTCTTGATAAAGTCTTTCCAGCATTTTAGCAATGTCCGTATCAATATTTTCAATTTTCTCAATTCCATAGAAAAAATCATCCAATATTTCTTTTCCAGATTTTACATTTTCCACCATACTGTATTATTTAAAGTATTTCCAATCAATTTTAAAACTGGAAGTGAGTGTTTTATTTTGAATTTCAAAACCCGATTTGTTATTACAAATAGGGTAAACCCCAAATTGTTCCACAAAATCCAAAATGAAATAACTTTCCAAATCTTCGATACGGAATTGCCAAATATTTTTGAGCATTTCAAAATTGATATAGGTAAACAGTAAAGGTTCTACTTTTCTGTAATTGGTTAATCCGAGATTTTTTGATTTACCATCAAAATGCACTAACAAGCGACTGCCGATACTATTGGTTTTCCTTTCACTCATTCCGATATAAAGCAGTTTTGATTTATCAAATGGGTACTGAATATCTATTGATTGAGTAAAAATGAAGTAAAGTCCTGCGATACCATTTAGTGGTCTAATATTCTCTTCTTCAAAAGCCATTGGACTATCAAAATATATAGTTACTTCATTTGTCATGTGTTCAAATACTTGAGCTTCTTATAGTTCATTTTTAATATTTTGCATCAGTTAACTCCATTTCTTACTGGAAACTCAAACATTTCTTCAAAGGTTCTACTTATAACATTTTTTTCATCAGGCATATTAATCATATATTAAAGGTCATTTAAAGTGTTTGCGTCGCTCAAGAATCAATTTATTCCTATGATAGTCTCATCTCCACTAATATTTCTAATTTTCAGTCTTAGCGGTTTTTTATCTGCTGAAATTTTGCCGTCCCAAAAGTCTTTCGTTTTTTGGCCGTTGACTGAAATGTAGCCAAGTTTGTCAATCTTAATTTCTGAACTGCTTGCCCAATCACCGTCTGCATTTTCACAATCAAGTGAAAGGTATTCTATCAATTCCAAACCTTCCTCGCTGATAGTGATAGGCGAGAACTTCTTGCCTTTGTTAATGGCTTGAAGGTTTCCTTTCTCGTTAAAATCATTGATTTTCTGATTGAGACGGTCGCTCACGAATTTGATAATTTCAACTTCAAAGCCTTCTTTGATTTTGGTGGTTTTGGTCTCTACGTCGTCTTCTACTACTATGGCGTGCAAGATTTCTTTTAAATCCCTCAATTCTATAGTGGTTTGCGTAGCATTGTTGTCTTTGATGAATTTTTCTAACTCCTTGCGGTCATCTATATCTACATAATAAATAATGGCTTTTTGAGCATTAATTTCTAATTTTTGAAGTTCTTCATTGATGATTCTGTTTACGGCAGGAATATCCAAAACCTTTTCAGAGCCATCAATTAAATTAGGAACGTAAACGGGAACTGTTCCCAACTTACTGTCTTGCAAAGCACCAAACCAAAATTTACCAACGCCTGGTACTTTTTGTTGCAAGCCTGGAATGAGTTTAGCCAACTTATCCATAGTTTGCTGTGGATTGCGAAACAGGCTCACACCATCTTTTATTTCTAAAATCTGAAAACTGGCTCCTGCTTCCACCAATCGGTCTCTGGTGGTTTGAATACTATTAATACCTACATCAACATGTATAAACTTCCTACCTAAATCATTTGCAACTTTAGCGGTTACACCACTTCCACCAAAGAAATCAACAACAGTCATTTCTTCATTGGAACTAGCACTGATTATTCTCTTTAAAAGTGCTTCTGGTTTCTGTGTTGCGTAATCCTGTCTTTCGTTTGCTACTGGATTTACAGGAGGAATATCATTCCAAAAAGATTCTATAATATCTCCATCTGACTCGTCCAAATATATTATTCTACTACCGCCTCCTGTAGGGTTTACATCATCTCTATACTTTCTACCTTTTTCATCTGTTTTAAAACGGTCAATATATTCTTGAGAATGTGGTCTAGTTTGAAGATTCCAAACATAATCGTCATCTTCTTTGACATAATAGAATATATCATCATGTTTTTGAGGGAATTTCTTAGTCGTTCTGCGCTTAAATCCAAAATAACACCAAACAATGTTGTTTTTAAAACAGTTTTCACCAAAAACTTCATCAAGCAATATTTTCACATAATGACCGACTTTGGAATCTAAATGAACATATATACTTGCTGATTCACTCATAATGGTTTTTATCGCCATTAAATTTTCATACATCCAATTTAGGTAATCTTCTTTTTGCCAAATATCGCCATACATGGTTTCCTCAAAGGCTTTTAGTCCGTCTATTTCTAATTCTTCTTCGGCTTTCCTGATTTTTTCAGCCAACTTTGGATTTCTTCGGATGTGTACTTTTTTGGCGTAATCTGCACCGCTGGCAAAAGGCGGGTCTATGTAAACCAAATCCACTTTAATGCCTTGTTCTTTAAGATATGCGCAAGCAGATAGGCACTCGCCACGGATGACCAAGTTTTCACTTTCTTCGCCTACTTGTTCCTGCTTTTCCACTTCGTAGTAAGGCATCCCACGCATGATTTTAGAAATCACTTTTTCGTTATCACGGTAACGCAATACTCGTTGGGTACGGCTAATGTTGTCAAGTACTGCCTGACCTTCTACGGTGTTGGGTACGTATGGTATATATTTTATTGGCATATCTTATTCTTTGAAAAATTCGTCAATCTTGTTGTTTATCGTTACAATGTTGTCGGCTATATCAGTTCCGTCTTCCAAATACAGGAAGTCAAAACGCTGATAACCAAACTTGTCATTGTTTTGCTTTAAAAACTCGGTTTCCACAAAGTTTTTCTTTTGAAGAAACGCAGGGTCGTTTTTAAAACCTTCGCCTTTGGTTTCCACCAAAAGGGCTTTGTGTATGGCTTTATCCTTGCGCTGGATAATGAGAAAGTCGGTAGTGTAGCGACCTATGTTTTTCCAATTCTTTCCGTTTTTGGCAAAGCAGTTAATCACAAACTCCGTCAAACCTCTTTCGCCATTGTAGTAAACCTCCAAGCCATTTTCCTTGAAACTGTCGAGCTGCAAGGTTTTTTGCAAAATGTCTTTCTCAAATCCACTTTGCACAAAGTTGTACGGCAAATAATGGAAGGTTTTGTCTTTGGAACGTACAGCAAGAGAATGGTCGTACTTCTTTTGGAAATCTTCCCAAGATGACATCATGTGACCCATGCCTGCATCTTCCAAAGTTTTCAAGGCTTTGTCATAATCTGCTCTTGCCTTGGTCAAGTCAATCTCTATGTCCTCACCTGATTTATCAACCTCTAAAATTTTATCTATATCCGCTTTTTCAGGGTAGAGTTTATCATTCTTCTCTACCGAACCAAGCTTGTCAACCAACAGTAAATTGGCGTTTTCAGGGATTACTTCACTTTCGGTTTTTAAGTCTCTCTTAATACTGAAAGCCAATCTTATTTTGCTATTGATGGTGTATAGGTCATACAATTCATTCCAAAAAAGGATGTTGTTTTCTTCATACGTTACCTTTTTGAAAATGCTTTGCAATTCGGTATCGTGGGCATGAAATTCTGTTGTTTTAATTAGGCCATAACTTTCTTTTGAGATTTCATGCACCCATAAATTGAAATTGGCAGCATCAAAACCTGTTTGTTTCATAATGGCTAAGTCGCCTTCATCCAAATTGCTTATTTCAGCAGTTGTAACCAATGCAGCTGCTTTGTACTGGTCTATGTTTTTGACTAATTCTTGAAGTTTGGTTTTGGTATGCGTTTCAGTTTCTTCATCAATGGATTGGTATTTTACCCTGAGTTGGTAAAAATCTACCAAAGGCAAGTCCAAAAGTTCCATTCTCGAAAAACGCTCAACCCATTCAACTTTACTGTCTTTCTTAATTTTATTGATTTCCTCAATGGACGTTTGTTGCTCTTTTTTGAGTTGGTCGTTTAGCGTTTTGGCATTGTAGTCATTTAGCCAAATTAAAGCAGTTTCATCTTGTTCAGGGTCAACCTGCCTTAAGCAACGGCAACTAGTTTGTAGCACCATATTTTTTGGGCTATCTCCTTTTTGAGAAAGTATTACGCTTGTTAAACTTGGGCAATCCCAACCTTCTTTCCCAACTTGCACAAGTAGAATGTATCGTTTTTTTGAAATAGGCAAGTCCAATGAGCGAAACTCTAATTCACTTCCTTCGGGTTGTGGATAGTCCTTGTTTCCTTTATGGAATTTCAGAATCTCCGCAGGGTTGATTTTTAATTCACCTGTTAAGAATGGATAAACTTCTGCCTCTAAAACTTCAATGTTGGTGCAATAAATGGCAATCTTGGCAATAGTGCCGTTCTTGTATTTTTTATCTCCGTAAGTAGCTTGGAAATCTTCAACACCTTTTCGGATTATTTGAAAGCGGTCAAGGTTTTTACCGATTTTCACTTTTGGCGTTTTTAGAAAACTCTTGATGGCTGTTACTAGCGGATAATAATAAACCGTATTGGTGATTTGAGAGAACTTGAAAAAAGTCTCTTCGTTGACTTGAATTTTATCCGCCTTTGCCAAATATGGCGTTCCTGAAAATCCTAAAACAGTGGTAATATTCCCTTTTGCTTGCCATTTGTTTACTACTTGTCGAAGTTTAATGTCGTCAGTTGCTGCATGGTGTACTTCATCAATAAGAATGGAAAGGTTTGGTATTTTCCCGATTAGATTTCTAAGTTCATTTGCTCGTTTATCTTCCTCGTCTTCTGTTCTTTCAAATACTTCTAACTGGTTGGTTACTTCCAATCGGTCAAGAATTACTTTCTCAGCATTTACTACAAATACACGCCCAAAGGGATTTGGTAAACAAGCGTTAACCTTTCCTGCATTCGGATTTACAACACGATTACTTTTCTTGGTTGAACGTGACTCATCCAAAATTTCAAACTTCAACATGCGTTTCAGTTCGCTTGCGGCTGGGTCAGGAATTACCCAAGTCGGGTCAAAATTCTCAATCGTTCTTAAACTAGGAACAATTGAAGATTTTAATCCTGAAGGAATTAACACCAAGAAATTATGAGCAAAGGTTTTGTTCTCTGGTCCGTTATTAGCAAAATACAAGTCAATGTAAATGAATGCAGCCATCAAATAGGTCTTTCCTGCACCCATTGGCAAACTCATTAGATAATCAGCATAATCCACATTGTAAAAAATGTTCTTGATGATTTGCCTGTAATCTAATTCGGTCGGTTTGTCAACGATAAGTTTTTCAAGCTCTGGCAGCAGCGTAGCGTCTCCATTCTTTTGTCTTGAAAAATCATAAAGCGCATGTGCAGCTTTATTTTTTGAAAGGAAATCTCTTGCCTTTTGATTGATATTCAGTTTTGATAAATCCGATCCGTTTGTAAAGAAACCTTCTGAGAATAATTTCCAAAGTGGTTTGTTTTGTCCTTCGATTTTTAAGAACAAATAGGTTTCAATGGCTTCAATTTGGGTATCTCTCAAGTTGCCCTTTTCTTTCATGTAAAGAACAAGGTCTTTTACAGGGCAATCGTTAGATTGAAGCCATTCCTTTTTTTTATGTTCGATAATATTATTCAGCATCTTTTTTCTTAGTGATCAATAGCTCTGATACTGGAACCTCTAAAATTTCGGATATTTTATACAAAATCTCCACACTAGGCTGCCTTCTATTGTTGACGTATTCGTTTACCATATTAAAGCTCTTACCTATCTTCTCAGCAAGCCAAACTTGCTTTATTCCCTTCTCCTGAAGGACTTCCTTAATGCGGTTCATTTTTAATTTTTTAATAGTCCATGAAGGTACCTATTAGACTTTATAAACCCACTATAATTTAAGGTGTTTTTTCCTAACGTTTTTAGTTTATCCTGACAAGGATAAAGAATGAGTACATAATTTTTTTACGCTCTGGAAATATTTTAGAACGAATAAGAAGGGTTCAGAACGAACCAATACGAACAAATACGAATCAATTGGGTCAATTAATTCTCAATACATGCCGGAATATCCAATTCCGGGTACTCGACTATATCGGTAACATTTTCTACATTCCCTAGACTTTCCTTACCTCGTAAATTCAATCTGAAAGTAAACATTCAAGCATTTTAAGGTCTATTCTAAAAATATGTTCAGTCTAAAAATTCATATTCTTAAAGAACACAAATACTTGTGTTCCGGGCTTTCCTGGGAGTCTGATAGTTGAACACAAACTCATATGCAATTTCCACAAATTAAATATTAATGAACTTTAACCGTTTTCACTGAATAAGTTCTACTGCCAAAAGATATCCTTATGGCATAAATGCCGGGAGGTAAATTACGAATATCTATTTCAATAGTGTTACTTCCAACCGTTGAATGGCCATCAAGAATTTGCTTAACTACACGCCCATTAATATCTACTATATCAATAATAATTGACCTAACCTCATCAGATGTAAAATTTAGGTATTGCTTATCTCTTGACGGATTGGGAAATAGCGTAAATAAGTCTTGGTGTTCAGTATCAGATATAAATGCTGACCCAACTGCAAAATTAATGACAACATTACAGCCTAATTCATCACTAATTGTTAATGAATAAAAATCATTGCACAAATCATCTTTTATGGTTTCTCCAATTCCACTTGGCCCACCTGGATTCCAGAAATAGGCAATATTTGAAAAGTTGCCTTGATAAAACAAGACGGTGTCAACCTCTGCAACACCATTACATGAATCCAGGTGTGTTGGATTGGTGTGAATTATTTGGGCCTGTATTTCTGGGGGGTTTACTAAATAAACAGAGTCAAGCGCAAAACAAGAACTATCATCAGATACTTCGCAAAAGTACCACCCCCCAGTTAAATTATTCATGGAGCTAAATCCTGAAGAAATTACTGTGCCTCCAGAATCTTTGATTACAAAATAATCACCCCCATTTCCACCTATTGTAGCAAGATTAATTGCCCCATCACTGTAATTATGACAAGTTGGATTGTTGGAGTTTATAAGCAATTCATAACCTGTACATTGGCTATATGAAAGTATAAAAAAAA
>JABURP010000034.1 GCA_014762645.1 Crocinitomicaceae bacterium | reverse complement strand
CTATAACGTTGATCGAGCGGAGTCTATAACGTTGATCGAGCGGAGTCTATAACGTTGATCGAGCGGAGTCGAGATCAACATGTTGTGGAAATGAGAATTAGGCCAATCAATACCATTTATTTCTCCACCTCAATCCGTAAATCCTCATAAAGAAAACCCTTACTTCCATCCACAAACTCAATCTCTGCTATGTATTCAAGCTTTTTCCTAACCCGACATGTAACATCTTTCACGTTGGCGCTACTTATGGAGCTAAGTTTTTTGGTTGTTGCATTCCACGTCGCTAAATATCCACTTCCTTTCTTTTCCTGGCAAATAAAGAGCAGGTTTGAATACTTAGTGCAAAAATTAGAGATGAGCCAGTAGTCCTTTAGTATGGCTTCTCCGTCTGTAGTGAAAAAAGATTTATTGAAGTTCGTGTCCATAGCAATGATATAGGGGTTAGTATCTTGAACAACACGTCTTATGGAATAATATTGAATGGGTAAGATGATGTTGCCTTGATAATCATTTACTCCTTTGAGTTCTGTAGAATGAAGGATCTCATTTGGTCTTAATTCATGAAATCCTCCGTATTTATGATTAACATAATTGTTTTCTTCAAGCGTTACGGGATCAAGGCAGAGCAGTTTATTTTTTTGTGCAAAAATGTATCCTAAATCGTCCGAATATTCAATAAAATATTGAGCGGATGTTTCTTTTTCTAAATGTGATTCCGGCTTGATGATAAAGAGTGCATCTCCTTTTGTACCTATATACACCTCATATCTAGAATAATGCGGTTTGTATATTTTGTCGTATTGTGCCGGTAATATTACTTTCCCTGTATTGGTCATTATCCCACATTTGGCATTTTCAAGAAATACATAATAGTTGGATAGATTTGTATGTGCTTCGACATCAATATTAAACTGGCGATAAGGATTCCATAGTTCTATAGGGCCAAAACCTTGTATATCATTTAGCGTAAAGACTCCCCATTTGTCTCCTACTTGATAAACGTAAACGCTATCCGTGCCTTCTATTTTCCAGCACATATCAAAAGCGATTGGACTCGCAATTTTACCGTCTTTGTCTATAGCAATGTAGCCACTGTCGGTTTGCACATGAAGAATGTCTTCGTGATGGTCCCGGATATTCTTAAACTCGCATGGAATCAGTAAGGTACCGTTTGAACTGATGACACCTACCTGATCACGATCAGAAAGGATAACCTTGTAGTTACCGTCTATTATTTCTGAAGTGAGAGCAACCTTTTCCCCGGTTAAAGGATCAAGTTCAAAAAGTGTTTTTTTGTAGCGCACATAAGCTGTATGTTCATTAGAACCTACAAACTCATCAAAAACCGGCTTTCCAATTAGATTCAGATCCTTGTCGAACAACTCCCACTTCTTTTTCGCTTTTTTCAAGACGTAATTTTGATCTCTTGCTATTCCTACAATCACAGTATTATAAATTTTGGGCCAAATCTCTTTTCCAGATTTATCACAAAGTCCCATTTTTCCAGGAGCCCCTACTGCATAAAAGGTATTGAAGAAGTATTTCCATTGACCGCCATAATAATCATCTGGCTTCCAAAACCTGTCAGGAGTTGTGCTTTGAATAAGTGGTAGGGATTCAGAACCATCCAGTTTGAAGTACCCTTTCTTGTTTCCGTTTTTAACAATAATGTAGTTTCCAAGTGTCCAGTGGTCTAGATACGCGGTAACAGGCTCGTCATATAATAACTTGCCTTTATCATTTAGGAAATATATTTCTTTTCCTTTTGTCCCAATAAAATAATTTGGTTGTGTATCCAGATAGTCAAATTCATCTTTTGAAATGAGCTTTCCATTTTTCATTAATTGATACTTACCATTGTTTTTTCGAACAACAACTGTTAGGTTGGGTTTGAGGGGTTCAAAATGCCCCATGTACGTATAAACAAAAGCTTCACCTTTTTCATTTGTTGCCACAGTTTCCGGTGCACCACGGCTAGGGTAAACAAGCTGCAAATGTGTGATGTCAAGGGTGTCAATGGTTGTTACTATATATGAGTTGCCAGATTCTGAGACACAAAATAGAGATGGCTGAGTACCTTTTAGTCCAACGACAAAGGAATGACTACCGTAAGCTCCTGCATTATATAGCGTATCATATATTGGAGGTATTTGAAATGTTGTGGAAGACTCCCAGCCATATTGTACGGAGTAACCATATTTACCATCTTTTTCAGTAATTGGGAAAGTGCTTTGTGCCAAACTTAATGTGTTTAACACTAATACGATAATAATTAAGTACACCTTCATAATTCAAAACATTTCAATTCTTCACAAAAAAACAAATTATACGCAGTTTTTTCCTAAGGTAAATCCCTTACTCTGACAATATCCGTATAATCACCTAGTGGGATTAAACCAGACTATTTGTATATTTCGAAGTGAACAAAATATAACATTATGAAAAAGCTCATGATACTATGTCTTGCAAGTATGTGTTCGTTTCCAATCCTGGCAAACAAAATAAAGGTTAAGGTCGATTACACAGAAAGTGAAAAAGCAACGTACCCAAGTGATGCGATCAATTACTTTGCACATCACATTTCATTTGAAATGAATGATAATACTTATGAATTCAAAGCAAATGATACGTTTAAAGCGTGGTCCATCTTGTTAAACGCCAAAGAAATTGGCCAAGTTGAATTCATAACGAACCAATTTGGCAAGAATACCTGGAAGTTGAATTTTGACGGATATATTGTCAAGGTAAGTTTTGAGAATTTTAATGATCCGAGGGAATTCAACATTGAAGCAGAGGAGAATACCTATTTCATGACCAATGAGGAACCTGATTGCAATAGTGATTTTCGGCTTTATGACATGAATCCTTCAGAGAGTGACATTAGTCATGACGATTATATTACCTCTGCACGGGCAAAAGTCCTCTGCGGTGAAACTGACTGGATCATAGCGCTTAAAGCGAGCGGTCTTGGGGAAGAAATTGTATCCAGTTTTATCTTTACTTCTGTAGTAGCAATGAATGTTCGTGGATTTGCCTATTGATTTTTATATATTTAGTATTTAAAAGAAAAAGATGATCACAAAAGATAATGCAGGCGATTTTCAAACTTTTAGTAGGTCAGATGTTATCAGCATGGTAGATTTTTATTTCGCCTCAAGAATTAGAGGTGATGAAAAATGGAGGGATGTCTTACCTCCGGAGGAGGAATGGTCATCAAAAATGAAACGTTCGGTTGAGTCTCATGATAAATGGGAATTTTTAGAGTATAAGAATAATGGCCTGAAAAATGACAATGAAAGATACGTAACGGTGTATTTCAAAATTTCATTCAATGGTAAAACGGATGACGGTACCGACGAAGTGGAAGTGAAGAAATTAGGCAATGAGTGGATGATTAAAAAAGTGCCAAGTTAGATCAACAATTACTCTAGTACCATTCTTGAATAGGTATAAACATTCACGGAATAATACATGAACTCTCAGCAGTAACCGAAATGTTACAAAATCACAAACATGTCAACAGATAAAAAATCTAAAAAAGGTAAGCGCATTTTGCTTGGTTTTATGTTAGTGCTGCTTGCACTTTTAGTAACCTATATGATGTTACCGGCTAAAACCCGCAATGATATTATGAATGAAGTGGGAGGCGAAGGCATTGAAAATACCGAAGGAAAAGAACTGAAAGAATATATTTCCGTGCAGGGAGTTATTTCCCGACAGGCAGTTGTGGGTGACGATTGGGTGATCAAAGGAAAGCTCTTCAATCAACACGACTCCCTTGATGTCAGTGAAATAAAACTGATGTTCAATTTTTCAGATGGCGTGGAGACGGTTACCCTGGAGGAAGAAATTCGGGCTGGAAATATTGTGGGAAGAAAGTTTAAAGAGCGTATTTCCGGACATGGTGATGCTGAATTTGAATCGGTAGAGGTGTTGGAAGCAAAATGATAGATGGCGCACAAGATTATAATTTATGTAGTTTTATCAAATGACCGCTGAAGAATACCTGCAACTTCACCAAAAAATTTCACCATATATTCACCGAACACCGGTGTTAACATCCCAATTAATTAATAAATCGGTGGGATGTTCTATCTATTTTAAATGTGAGAATTTTCAAAAAATGGGAGCCTTTAAAATGCGTGGTGCTTCAAATGCGATTCTCAATTTATCGGAAGAACAAAAAAGTAAAGGGGTGGTCACGCATTCATCCGGTAACTTTGCGCAGGCACTTTCATTGGCTGCCAAAAACCAGGGAGTGAAAGCCTATATTGTGATGCCGTCTTCAGCACCTGAGGTGAAGATAGAAGCAGTTAAAGGATATGGCGGAGAAGTAATCATCTGCCCACCAACCTTAAAAGATAGGGAAGAGGCCGCTGAAAAAGTTATTCAGACCACCGGAGCAACGTTTATACACCCATCTAATAATGATGATGTAATCTACGGCCAGGGAACTGCAGCCATTGAACTCCTGGAAGATCATCCGGAACTGGACGCTATTGTGACCCCGGTAGGTGGTGGAGGATTGTTAGCCGGAACTGCTCTTGCCGCAAGTCTTTTTGCACCAGATTGTGAAGTTTATGCCGGTGAACCTGAGAATGTAGATGATGCCTACAGATCTCTAATTTCAGGACAAATTGAAAGCAATGATTCAACAGATACCATTGCAGATGGACTGAAAACTCAATTAGGAGATCGAAATTTTCCGATTATTCAAAAGCATGTAAAAGGAATAATGTTGGTTTCAGAAAAAGAGATTATTGATGCACTTAAACTCATCTGGACCCGGATGAAAATTGTAGTAGAACCTTCATCTGCAGTTGCACTGGCAGCTGTAATCCGAAACAGGAAAATGTTTATTGGAAAGAAAGTTGGAATTATTATTTCAGGTGGTAATGTCGACCTGGCGAAAATGCCGTTTGATTACCATATTCTCTAGTATTTTATACTATCAAAGCCTATACAATCAGGAGCATTTTAACACTAAATCATCTAATGGGTTGATTATTGTCATATTATTGGAAGAAACAAGCGTTTACTTTTGATACAACGAAGAATACAATAATTTTTTCTACTAAATTGTTTCTAACGCAACCTCATGCTACTCGCAGTGGAAGACGAGGTTTGAGTTAAATAAGAAGATGGGTTTTATGCACGCACTGTTAATAGCAGTGGATGTTGTGTGAAACCTGGAAGAGCAGGCGTTAGGGGTTAGCCTGCTCTTTTTTATTTTATCACGCGGTAGGTAGCGCTTTCATTTGAAGTTGTAAATTCTATCAGATACTGCCCGGAAGAATACTCTGAAAAATCAATTACAAGTGGATGTTCCACTTTATTCTGCGAAACTGTAGTCTCAAACAGTACATCTCCTTTCAGCGATATTAATTTTACCTTAATTTTTGATTTGGCCTGAACGCCTGAAAGGTCAATGCTTAATTCATTTCCAACTGGATTGGGATAAATAATAAATTCTCCTAAATTTCCTAAACTACCTATGGCAGCACCTGAACTATCAACTACACTTACCATTACTGAATCTGTACAACCGTTTATATCAGTAATATAACACCAATAATCTCCGGCACAAAGTGAAGTAGCTGTTTGTGTCGTTTGGTTGGAAGCATTCGCATCCCATTGATAGGTATAGGGTGAAGTTCCTCCGGTAACAGTGGCGGTTGCTGTACCGTTACACACTCCGTTGTCTGCAGTTGAAGATGCGGTAACGGTTAATGCAGTAGGTTCATTAACGGTGACAACTTCGGTATAATCACAGCCGTTCATATCAGTCACAATGACCGAAAACATACCGGCACAAAGGTCATTCCGATCTTCTGTGGTTGCTCCGTCAGACCAAAAATAGTTGTATCCGGGAGTACCTCCAGTAACAAGAATATCAGCTGTTCCGTTGCAATCTCCATTACAAGGTACATCTGTACTAGATGTTACTGAAACCTGTAATGATGGTGGTTCAGTTAAGGTGTAACACATGGTTTCCTGATAACCATTGTTATCGGTTACTGTGACACAATATGAACCTGCTCCCAGGTTGTTGACAGTTGAAGACGTAGCATTGCCGGCGGCCGCATCCCACTGGAATGAATACGGCGCAGTACCACCACTGGGAGTTGCGGCAATACTTCCGTCATTAAATCCAGCACAGCTAGGTGAATTGGAAATGAACGCAATATCAATATCATCCCAGGACATTCGTACTTCAATATCCATAACAATGGGTAAATGATCTGACATGTAATAAGCCGCACTAACAATGCTGTCCGGGTAAAGTGCATTTGTAGGAGGCAACAACAAGTCCGTGTCAAAGTGTTGACCATCTTGCGCTATAGTTTCATAACTACCCGGGATATACGAAACGCTATCTGTCCCACTCATCACGTTTTGTGTTACCAGGATCTGATCAAACCGGTCATCCATTCCACCTGTTGCACCACAATCCAATGAAACGGTGCGGGGTGATTGAGAGTGAATATCTGCATACGTCGCATTGATGTGCCAGTTTCCTGCCTGATTGATAGGATCGTAAAATGGATTCGTTCCACCACTGGTTAAGGTAACATAGGCAGGTTCCAGATTTTCATAAACATTGAAATCTCCGCATAAAATGTGGTTTCTTCCAGCTGGTCGTGCGTCAACAAACGAACGAATGAGTTGAGCCATAGCATCACGTTCATTTTCATTGGTAGATCCCGTACCCGCTTTGAGGTGACACATATACACTTCCAGGTATACCGTATCCTGGTGTACACTTAAAAATGGATCATTGCTGTAATACAAGACATAGTGATTGATATCTCTCAAAGAAGTAGTGATTTCATCTTGAGATAGCAACGTCAATTTATCCGAATTATAAAACAGCATGTTTTGAAGGTTGTTGCTGCTGCTGCCATTAGGAACCCAAGGTGCACGTTGATAGTTAGATGCACCAAATACATTTAAAGATTTATTTAAGATACTATCGGCTCCAAATTCTTCCTGTAATTCACAAATAGTAAAGACATCCGGCTGCACATACTGACATATTTTACGCAATGTGTCTTCACGGTTTACGATATTAGTTCCACATCCATTGGGGTAATTGAGTACATTGAGTGACATGAATGTGAGTGTGTCTTTTTGACCGAATGATAGACAGGCCGACATCACAAATACAGATAGTAAGAGTGCTTTCATATAGTTTTTCTTGTAGTGTACCTACAAAGATAGAGGTTTAGAAAAGTATAAAGCAAGGCGAAAACATAAGTTTATCAACAATGTTTCTCAATGGATTAATTAAATTAGAGACCATGAGAACATATCTGATAATGTGTTGTTTATTCGTTTGTTCATGGTCATTTGCTGATTATGCAATAGTTATACATGGCGGTGCGGGTACCATAACACGAAAGAATATCACACCCGAGAAAGAAAAGGAGATTAAATCTGCCCTTGAAGAAGCGGTGAAGCTAGGCGCACAACTGTTAAGTGACGGTAAAACGGCCATTGAAGTCGTGGAAAAAGTGGTTATGCTGATGGAAGATTCTCCACTGTTTAATGCAGGTAAAGGAGCAGTTTTTAACCATGAAGGAAAACAGGAAATGGATGCGTGTATCATGGATGGAAAGGACCTTTCAGTAGGTGCGGTTGCCGGAGTTGCCCACTTGAAGAATCCAATAGTAGGTGCACGACTGGTAAAAGATAGTACGCGACATGTAATGTTAAGTGGTAAACGGGCAGAGGGGTTTTGTATTAGCAAAGGAGCTGAATATGCTGATTCATCTTACTTTTTTGTAAAAAGTAGGTGGGATTATCTTCAAAAAGTACTGGAAAGAGAGAAGAACCAATCCGGACAAAATGATGGCGGAGCGGCTTATATGGATGAAGGAACACTTAAGTATGGAACAGTAGGATGTGTAGTGGTGGATAAATATGGAAATTTAGCGGCAGCAACATCCACAGGCGGATTGACCAATAAAAAATATGGCAGGATAGGTGATTCACCTATTGTTGGCGCAGGAACCTATGCCAGTAATAAGAGTTGTGCTATCTCCTGTACAGGAACCGGAGAGTTTTTTATTCGGGGAACCATTGCAAGGGATATTGCTGCATTAATGGAGTACAAGAATCTGAGTCTTGAGGAAGCAGGAAAGGAGACCCTTCAGAAATTGACGGAGATGAAAGGTGATGGAGGTTTTATTGGGGTAGATGGGAAAGGAAATGTTATAATGATGTTTAATACCGAAGGCATGTATCGTGGATATACCACCCATGAAATGGAAAAACCGGTTGTAAAAGTTTATGGAGATTAATAATTCAGTGATGAGTAGATTAAAATTTATAGTCGGTATGTTGGCTGCTTCAGTTTTATGGGGATGCAATTCTGGTACGGCTGATCCTGAATCCAGAGAAGAAAGTACTGAGCAATCAGATACACTCGGTTCGGATGGTGAAGAAACCGGTAATAACAAATATCTGGACACAGCAATATTTAATCGTTTTGATGGAAATTACGATTACTGGTATGCGTACATGACCATTGATGGTGAAGAGCAAGAATTCGTAGTGGATGAAGATATTTCAAACCAGCTGTCCGGCTCAACCTTAAAAATTGAGTGGAAGATAGATACAGCCTACGAAGCTGGAGAAGGAGATGAGCCTTACGAAGTTAAGCGTCTGGTGAACTATGAGGTGCTTGAAAAAGCCGAAGCCTTTGAAGATTTTCTAAAGCGTGTGGCAAAAGTATTTACAGATACCTCTGTTAACGATTTATCACAATTTGCTTCAAAAAACACACCTTACAGAACTGCGTTTAATCCTGGTGTGGCTTGCCATCTGGGTGATCCAATGTTGGACTACGAGCACTACATTTCAACCGATTACATCATCTCAGATGAAATGCCACAAGGCGATTTTTGTGAAGGATACGAAGGTGTAAAAAATGGATTTTATTATTCACATGAATATCCTGTGAAGATTCCTGTTTATGCAACCTTTGATGATAATGGTGACTTTGTGGAATACAAACCTGAACTGCCGGGTGATCTAACAGAAAACAGTTTGCGAATGGCTCTGGTAATCCACAATGAATGGCATTATGCCTACCTTTATTTCATTATGATAGAAGGGAAATGGTACCTGTGGATTGAAGACCTTTGTGATTGCTCAGCTTAATTATTCAGATACGCGTTCTTAGCGGTGATCAGGAATTTTTTGACCTCATTGATTTCCTGCTTCGGATGATATTCAAGCACTGCTCCGTTCCACTTTGAGCTTATCCATCTGCCATTTTCCAGCATGTCTTTATCAGAGGTGTTAACTTGCTCCCCATTTTTCCAACCAAAAACGTAATAATAAAAACCATCTACCATATCATCCGGAATAGCCAGACCTATGCCTAAATGCAGATCACCTGAGACTTTGGTATAGATACCCATGTCAAAATGATGCGGCCAAACGCGAATCTCAGACGACAAGTTGTTTTCAGTCAGGAATTGCTCGAATACTTGCTGTGCAGAATTTAAGATGTTGATGTTCTTATTTAAATCTTCTTGGGAGATCAATTCAAAACGAAATTCATCAGTTATGGGTTCGTACGGTAATTCATACTTGAACTCATATTTGAGCTCGGGTAAATTGTTGTCAAGTGTGATAATCTTGAACCAACGCATGACATCCTTGTGTTTGGAACCGTGAAGATCTAATTTTGATATCAAGCGATTTTTTTTTCTCCAGAATAAACTAAATGTGTTGTAATCCAGGCACATATATACGCCATCTTCGGTTTCGCGTGTTGTTAATTGAGCTGTAATTGGATTCCAGCTGAGATTCGTGTGCGAATCATCATCTTTCCCTGGAAGGTAATTGTTGGCAAAAGCAGAAAGGTACTGTGCAGCAATGTGTTGTTGTCTGAGCATTTTCAGAGAGTAGTTGGTACGTGTTATTAGCTATTAAATATAACTAATAAACTCGTCGGTTTGCAAATTTAACCAAAGAAAGCATCACGGGTACCTCAATGAGTACACCTACAACTGTAGTTAAAGAAGCGCCAGAATCTAATCCGAAGAGTACAATCGCCACAGCCACAGCTAATTCAAAGAAATTACTGGCGCCAATCATGGCTGCGGGAGCGCATACCTGATGCTTTAATTTAAGTGCCTTACCGGTATACCACGAAATAAAAAAGATAAAATACGTTTGAAGCGTAAGCGGAATTGCAATTAAAACTATGGTTAATGGCTGATCCAAAATTTTCTGACCCTGAAAAGCAAATAACAATATGAGGGTAGTGAGTAATGCTGAGATCGATATTGGTCTGAGTCGGGCGAGAAACACATTTTTAAACCAATCCTCACCTTTGCGTTTAATCAGGATACGATTTGAAGCATACCCTGCCAATAATGGGATGACAACAAACGTGACTACAGAGGTAACCAGTGCTTTATAGGGGATTCCAAGCTCACCGTTTTGCGTGACTACCTCAATGTCAAATGCTGCAAATAGGCCTCCGATAATTGGAATAAACGCCACTAAAAGAATCAGATCATTGACGGAAACTTGTACAAGGGTATAATTGGCATCTCCTTTCGTAAGGTATGACCAAACAAATACCATAGCAGTACAGGGTGCTGCACCCAATAATATAGCACCTGCAAGATACTGTTCGGCTTGCTCAGGCGTGATCCATGCTTCGTATAACAGGTAAAAGAAAACATAGGCAAATAATGCCATTGTAAATGGTTTTATCAACCAGTTGACGACAACTGTCAACCCTAGTCCTTTCCAGTTTTTGGATACATACTTGATAGATGAAAAATCAATTTGCACCATCATGGGATAGATCATCAACCAGACAAGAATGGCAACAGGAACATTAACCGTAGATACATTCCAGTCACTTAACACGTGAATTTGATCACCAGCAATGCTTCCAAGGCCAATTCCTGCTCCAATACACAATAGTACCCAAACCGTCAGGTATCGTTCAAAGAAATTAATTCCGCTTTCACTGCTCATTGTTCTACTTTTGAAAATGCATATAAGAGTTCAGTCGCGATTTGCTTTGAACGCTCGAGATATTTTTCCATTTGTTGGGGTGTTCCGTCAAATTCCTTGGGGTCTTCAAAAGATATCAAAAAGCGTTCATCACAAGTAGATATGTACGGGCAGTTCGTATCAGCTGAAGAGCATACCATCACGGCTGCAAATCCTGACTGTGGGTTATACGGACTGTCGTAGAGCTTTGAAAAGCCTATGATAGGTCTTGCATTGGCATCATACTTTAAAGTGTAGATAGGGTTGTTTCCTTCGGCAATCTTCTTAACGGTTACACCTTGCTGTTCCAGGGCTTCGGCTGCAGCAGGATATAATGCGGTTACTTCAGTCCCCCCGCTATAGCAATACACATTGTTTAGCTTGTAATAATTTGCAGCAATTTGAGCCCACGTTTGTGATAAGTGACTCCTGCGGGAATTGTGAACACAGATAAAAATGAGGTTAATCTGAGGATTATTCTTGCGTTCCCTGACAAAAGCTGCGAGTTTCTCTAGTACAGTTTTTCGTTCTTTCGGTATACTCCCGAAATCTTTGGTGCATCCGGATATAAATTTTTGCAATGTTGTATTCATTTGTGTTGTGAAGTTTAACAGCAACCGCTTTTCGGGTCGCAACATGAGTTCGAATCTTGTCCCAGCGAAGAGAGACGAACCTTTTGTTTTGGTTTGGCCAATTGTTCTTCAGGAATCCCGCAATTGTCTTTGGCCAGGCAATCTGTAAAGGTAGGAACCAGTAAAAAGTTCCCACTTTCAAATTCCAGGTTGTATTTGCCGATTGTGTCCCCCTGATATTCAACTTCTATAGGGTTATCTTGTAATTTTAACTCCTTTTCGGATAATTCTATAATATCAAATAACTTTTGTGGAGCCAATCGGTGGTCAAAATCATTCGCTTCCCATAATTGAAAACTGATGACTGATTCTTTACGGATCGTCCCGCCACAATCAATGTAATTCTTCTCTATGGCTCCTACTTCTGTAATATGAAAATGCTTGGGTACAAATGATCCATTCGGAAGGATAAAATTCACTTCTTTAAGATCTGCCAGTACGGTTTTAACTTCTGATAATTTCATTTTGTTTTGGTTTAACAACAATCATCTTCTGAACAACTGGGGTGTTGATCAAACAATTGATTGAATAAATCTTTAATTATGTTCCACTTCTTCGGGTCGATACAGTAACAGATTGACGTGCCTTCAATGGTGCCTTTAATAATACCAGTGGATTTAAGCTCTTTCAGGTGTTGACTGATGGTGGCTTGAGCCAGTCCCAGTTCTTTGACCAAATCTCCATTAATGCAGTTTTCTGTTTTCAGCATGTGCTGCAGAATGGCAATTCGGGCAGGATGGCCAAGGGCCTTTGCAAGTAATGCCAATTGATTTTGATCGGCACTGAAGAGGTCTGTACGTGTAATTCCCATATCGTTTCATTGCAATATTACGATTAATAGTTTAATTATTGTACTCAGATCCTTAAAAATGTTGATAACCCTTATTTTTTGGAGTTTTCAACAAAAATCCTACTTATTAACAAAACGTTTAAAAAACGAATGATAGCGTGATTTCATATGGCTCAAGAAGATTTTGTCGACTAATAGCGTAAATGTTGAAGTTTATCTGCATTTCAATAATATGCAGCGAATTAGGTTTTACAATCTGCATGTTATTTTGTATATTCGTAATATGAGAAGGGTGCTCTCGTTAGGGTTTTTGTTGCTTTTCATTTTTTCGACTACAGCAACGTATGCAACTGTTCATCACTGTAAAGGTGAGGTAACGGATGTGTCTTTGTTGTCCCTTGCTTCATGTGATCATGATGATATGGTTGATATGCATTGCCATAATACCTGTTGTGATGACAAGGAGAAAAAACGGCAAAAGCGCAAAAAATGTGACGAGGCTGAAAAAGATTGCTGTGATACACAAAAAGTCGCCGCAGTTGAGATGTTTGTTACTCCTCAGGTTTCATCTGACGATATGCAACTTATCTCAAAAGTACTCCCTTCTTTCTACGACTTCTACTTTGAACACCCGAAAGTACTTTACCGCACTTTCGGCATTGCTTATGTTCCGCCTAACATAAAACGGAACATAACAATTGAAGTAGCGTGTTTCCGAATTTGATAATGATCATGGTTATGGCACTATTCCTGAAATGTGCCGTTTATTGTCAATATTGATCATTATACAATCAAATGAATAAAATTTTTTATTGGGTATTATTTATCCCAATTCTTTGGATAGGACCAAATGTCTTATCTCAGGATGGTAAACATAAAATAAAAGGCAGGGTGATCACAACCTCCAACGAAGGAAAAGAAGAAGGTGTTCCGTCTGCCAAAGTGAAGTTAAAACGCGGTGATGTCATGGTGCTCACCGATATTGATGGCTACTTTGCCATCCATGCTGATCAACTTCCTGATACACTTATAGTGTCTTCAGTTGGCTTCAATACACTTGCATTTGAAGTAAAGGAGCATTCTGATGATTTTAAAATTAACCTCACGTCTTCTACCATGTTAAAAGGCGTAGAGGTCTACGCTAAGAATATCGGTAAACATATTGATCTTTTGGATCCTTTTAATGTGGAAACGATCGGTTCCGGTGAGCTTAGAAAAGCGGCTTGTTGTAATCTTTCAGAATCGTTTGAAACGAATGCATCTGTAGACGTAAACATAACGGATGCAATTTCTGGTGCCAAGAAGATTCAAATGCTTGGATTGGATGGGATTTACACCCAATTGCAATGGGAGAACATCCCGCTTGTTCGTGGGCTTTCTACATCCTATGGCTTAAATTTTACTCCGGGAACCTGGATTGAATCGATCCAGATTACCAAAGGAACAGGAACGGTGGTTTCAGGTTATGAAACTATGGCTGGTCTAATCAACCTTGAATTGAAAAAACCAAAAGAAAGTGAACGCCTGTACATCAATCTGTATGGCAACAAATTCTCTCGAGGTGAAATTAATATCCACGGCTCGCAAATTATCAGTGATAAGTGGTCCACCATGACCTTTCTACATGGATCTAACCAGTTTTTGGCTTCAGATGCAAACAAAGATGGGTTTAAAGATCAACCTGTCGGATTTATTGGAGCCGGTCTGCACCGCTGGGACTATCACGGAGAAAATATGGAAAGCCGATTTGGAGTAAAGGCAACGTATGTCAATAAACAAGGTGGCCAGTTGGATTATCGGATAGGAGAAGACCCGACTTTTCCCAATTGGGGCGCACGTTTTATCACAAGGCATCTGGAAGCCTTTGGAAAAATGGGAATATTTATGAAAAACCGCCCGTATGCTTCAATTGGTCTGATAAATCAGCTCAAATATCACGATATGGACAATGTATTCGGTCCTACGCGCTATCAGGGTACTCAAAAAAAATGGTATTTCAACAGTATCTACTCAGATATTTTGGGCAATACGAATCATACTTACAAGACGGGGTTGAGTTTTATATTGGATGATTACAACCAAACCTATAATGATTCAACTTTTCTTAAAACGGAAATTGTTCCGGGAGCATTTTTTGAATACACTTACAACCGTTTGGATAAAGTTATTCTGGTAGCTGGAGTTCGTGGAGATTATCACAACCTGTACGGTGTACTTTTTTCACCAAGAATGCATTTTAAATGGAATGTCAATCCTAAAAGTGCGTTGAGATTATCTGTTGGGAGAGGGTATAGGGTACCAAATCCTTATGCAGATTACACAAGTCTTATGGCTTCAAACCGTCAGTGGATTGTAAATCCAAATGTCCAACCGGAAGATGCAGTGAGTTCTGGACTTACCTTTATTCAAAAATTCCTGATAGGAGATAACGTTTCTTCATTTTCAGTGGATTATTTCTACACCTTCTTCAATAATCAGTTGATTACGGATATGGATGTGAACCCCGGTGAGTTACATGTGTATAATACCAATGGCCAGTCTTTTTCACATAGTTTACAGGTTGAAGCCAATATCCAGCCGGTGAAAGGATGGGATATCAGAACAGCCTTTAAATACTATGATGTGAGAGCTGAATTTAACGGTATTTTACAACAAAGAGCCTTTGTTCCGAAGTATCGGGTACTTGTAAATATGGGCTACACTACCAGAAATAAGAAATGGAATTTTGATATCACTGGTAATTGGGTAGGTAAGAAACGTTTGCCTTCTACGCAATCGAACCCAATTGAGCATCAACGGCCAAATGAATCAGTGGATTACTGGTTGTTAAATTCACAAATCACCTATAACCTAAAACGCATAAGCTTTTATGTAGGAGGTGAAAATTTGTTAAATGTCATTCAAAACAATGCCATTATTTCGGCAGATGACCCTTTTGGATCGTATTTTGATGCTACACAGGTGTGGGCACCAATACAAGGGTTTAATATTTATGCCGGATTACACTTTAATATTAAACACAAGAAAAAATAATAAACCAATGAAAAATATATTAGCATTAGCAATGATTCTGTTCGTAGGAATGTCCTTTGCGCAGGATAAACAGAAAAAAGTGAGAACTATTTCTTTCAAAACATCCGCCGTTTGTGGTGAGTGTAAAGAGAGAATTGAAAATGAATTAAACTATACCAAAGGCGTCATTTTTGCCGAATTGGATTTGGACAACAAAGTGCTTACCGTTAAATACAAAACAAAGCACATAAATGAGTACCAGGTAAAAGGTTTGGTATCCCGAATAGGATATGATGCTGGTGATGTTCCAAGAAATAAAGAAGCATTCAATAAATTACCAAAATGCTGTAAGTCTGAAGGACATTGCAAGCGATAGGCTTATTTCTTTTTCCGTTTACTTCTGATATATTCTAAGAGAATAAATGCAATAACGGCAAAAGCAAAAAAGAAAAAGTTCAATGCGAAAATCCCTGCGATAATCCAGGGATTTTTTAATGTCTCCACTTTTCGGTATCGAACCATATAAAAGATGGTAGCGAAAACGGCCCAGATCAGGGCAAAATACCAGGGTATCCCAAATACAGCCATATTTGATGCGAATTTTAGGTGAAGATAATCATCTCCATATTATCTTTATCAAAAACCTCACTATGGATTTTTTACCCGAAGAACTGGAAACTTACATCAAGGAACATACGCAGGAAGAATCTGAACAATTGGCGGAGCTGAACCGTGAAACCTGGCTAAAGATTATGACCCCCAGAATGTTATCCGGTCATGTTCAGGGTAGGGTGCTCGCTACATTTTCCCACATGATCCAACCAAAATATGTGCTTGAAATAGGCACGTACACTGGTTATTCAGCATTGTGCTTTGCAGAAGGCCTCACAAAAGACGGAAAGATTATTACAATAGATATTAACGAAGAACTTCGTCCCATACTTGATAAGTATGTTTTTAAATCGCCTTATGCGGATCAAATTGACTTTAGAATTGGTGATGCAATAAAGATTATCCCTGAATTACCGGATGAAATTGATTTGGTGTTTATAGATGCAGACAAGTCTAATTATTCAAACTACTTTGATTTAGTGATAGACAAAGTGAGACAAGGAGGATATATTTTAGCGGACAATGTACTTTGGAGCGGCAATGTGGTAGATGAGAGTAAGTTTAAGGACAAGAGTACAGCCGCAATAAGAGCATTCAATGAAAAGGTTCACAAGGATGACAGAGTTGAAAATGTACTTTTTCCGGTAAGGGATGGAATAATGGTTATGCGAAAATTATAATAAATGCCTGTAGATTTTAGAAGTGATACGGTGACAAAACCGTCAAAAGAAATGCGAGCTGTGATGGCTGAAGCTGAAGTTGGTGATGACGTTTTCGGAGATGATCCGACGGTCAAAAAACTGGAGCAATTTGCTGCCGATATGTTTGGAATGGAAGCTGGGTTGTATTGTACATCCGGTACACAAACAAACCAAATTGCCATTAATGTTTGGACAAATCCCGGAGATGAAGTCATTTGTCATGAAGAAGCACATATTTACCGTTACGAAGGTGGTGGTATTGCACTGAACTCTATGTGTTCCATGCGTTTTTTACGTGGAAACTCAGGGCGCATTAATCCGGAAGAAATAATACCGAATATTAATCCGGACGATCAACATTATCCCGTGACATCCTTAGTGAGTATTGAAGATACCGCGAACCGAGGAGGAGGTGTTTATTACGATTTTAAAGATATCCAGCGCATTTCTCAAATCTGCAGGGATAAAAAATTGCCCTTGCACCTTGATGGAGCACGTGTCTTCAATGCCCTGGTGGAAACTGGAACAAACCCTAAAGAATACGGAGCCCAATTTGATTCTATTTCAATTTGCCTTTCTAAAGGTTTGGGAGCTCCTGTAGGTTCCGTACTTTTGGGGTCCGCTGATTTTATAAAAAAAGCAAAACGCGTAAGAAAAAGATTAGGTGGGGGAATGCGACAAGTAGGCATTATCGCAGCAGGTGGACTTTATGCACTTCAAAATAATATAGAGCGATTAAAGGAAGATCACAGGCGTGCAAAAGAAGTGGCCGAGTTGCTTGAATCAAAGACCTGGGTCAAAGAAGTATTGCCGGTAGCAACGAATATTGTGGTTGGAATTCTTGAGCCTGGTGTGAGTGAGTTTGATGTCGTAGAGAAGGTAGCGCAACATGATGTGTTATGTGTGCCTTTTGGTAATGGACGCATACGTTTTACTACACATTTGGATATAACTGACGAAGATTTAAGTATTTTAAAGCAAAAATTACCCAATGAAATATAGTTTAGGAATTGTATTGTTGGTATTTGTAGCTTTTTCCTGTTCAGATGACCCATGGACAAGCGAAGAGAAAAGTGACTTCTTAAATTCTTGTGAAGAAGAGGGGGGAAGTCCTGGTTATTGTGATTGTTTCATGAAGAATACAATGGAAGTTTATCCAAGGTACGAAGATGCTCATGGAATGTCATTTGAAGAAGCAGTTGAACTTTCAGAAAATTGTCAGTGAGAAATTTAATCTTTTTAACAGGAATGGTACTGCTGTTCTCTTGTTCGGGAGAGCAGGAGCAAGCAGATTCTATGGATTTTGACGATTTTGCAGGTGAAACCGGTGTTCAGGAGGATAATGATACCATTGTTGAAACCGTGGTGGTTGAAGACCTTTCTGAAATGGGCCAGTTAATCCGAAACATGGAGGCTGATTACGATACAGTTTATTGTACAACCTCACATCCTATAGACAGATTTAGCTTCTCAACAAGCCGAAAAGTTTCCTTTTCTGGTAAAGAACAGGTTCCGTATGGTAAATCAAATATGGTAACACCAGTAGCTGACTTTTTCTATTATTCTTTTACAGACAGCAACAAGACGATAAATGCATTTTATAATTACCTGGACCGATTGGCAGATGACGGAGAGGGCGGACCGGTTAAGCTCAATGAAGACGTCAAGTTTATAAAAACACCGCCATTGTTTATGGTGGTTTACGATACGATTATAGTCTCGGCAAAATACAAATGTGAACACGAAGCTCATAATTGGAGAGCTTTTCAAGATTCTGTGCTAAAGGTGTATGGAAAAGATTACAAATATCAAATTGATGTTGATTGTGGAGGGCCATTGGTATGGAAGTAATGAAAAGTCTTTCTCCGCTTGCTTTTCAGGCCAATTTTGCGTATATTAAGTTAGAGGCAGTGTATACAAAATGCGCGTTTTTTTTATTTCAAATTAAATGCTTCGCGAACATGACTTTTAATGGATAAATTTAAAAACATACTGGGGATCGTATTTCGTTTTTTCCCTATTCAGCTGCTTTTTTTACACTTCAAAAAGAGTCATTTTCTTCTATTAATGTGGTTGCTTTTATTCGGTATTGTTACACAGAGTATCGCAATGAAATTTGGTATACCGTACCTTTTTCTTTCGCCAGAGTATTTAGGTGAAGTGAGCTGGATTTCGTTCCTCTTACTCGGATTTTCAATGGGAGGGTTTTATATGGCCTTTCACCTCTATAGCTATATTTTAATCGGTCCTTCTTTTCCGTTTATCGCCACTATGGCAAGGCCATTTTATAAATTCTGTATCAACAATTCCATTATACCTGTGGTATTTTACGTTGTATTGTGCATCAATATTGCTGATGTGCAGATGAATGAAGAATTGGTTCCCCTGTCACAAGTTGTTATTCAGTTGCTGTCATTTACTGCCGGAATTGTCGTTTTTATTCTGTTCAGTGTACTTTATTTTTTCCGCACCAACTGGGATATCACAAAACTTCAGCTCAGAAGAAAAACCCGTAAAAGATCCATCTACTTCTTCGTTGGATCACTATTTACAAAAAAGAAGCATTGGTTCGAGTCACATCATTCCCGTATATATCACCCCTCTTTCTACATTGCTTCGTTTGGTAAAATCTTACCAGCAAGAGATGCACAACATTATAAAAGGGAAACCCTGAGAGATGTGTTCCGCCAAAATCAATTAAATGCCTCAGTTTTTGAATTGCTGATCATAGTATCCTTTTTTATGTTAGGCTATTTTGGAGATTACAGTTTGGCCCAAATTCCTTCCGGTGCTAGTTTTATGCTCCTTTGTACGTTCGCCATCATGATCCTCTCTATTTTCTATTCCTGGTTTAGAGGATGGGCCATCAGTTTAATTGCAGTGACCCTGATTATGATCAATGTTGTTTCTTCAAAATCTGATTTCTTCCAGGTGAAGAATTACGCGTACGGCTTAAACTACGGTGTTAAACAGAATTATTCACTCGAAAACCTCAATGCTATTCAATTTGATTCTGCTCAATATGTGCATGACCTCGAACATCATGAGCGTATTTTGGATCGTTGGTATGAGAAAGCCACAATGGAGCAAAATACGGATAAACCCAAGCTCGTAATGATGAATGTTTCGGGTGGTGGATTGCGTGCGGCTATGTGGACCTTTTACGTCATTCAACAACTCGATCGTGAAACAGATATGTCATTTTTTCAGAACGTCCATCTCATTACCGGAGCGTCAGGAGGAATGGTGGGAGCTTCGTATTACCGAGAGTTGGAGTTGTTGTCGCAAGAATCTGATTCGATTAATCCACTGGACCAAAGATATCTCAAGAATATATCTAAGGATCTCCTGAACTCTGTGGCTTTTAACCTGGTAATGCATGATGTATTTATGAGGTTTAGAAAGATTGAACTCAAAGGTCAAACCTACGTTCAGGACAGGGGGTATTCATTCGAAGAACAACTGAATGAAAATACAGAAGGAGTATTTGGCAATAAGCGCATGGTGGATTACCGTAGGCCGGAACTAGCTGCACAGATACCATTGATGCTGTTTACACCGACAATTATAAATGACGGAAGACGGCTGATAATTGGATCTCAGCCTTATGGATTCATGAACGGTCCATTGGAAAGAAAAGCTCACGTAGGACCTGAAAATGTTGAATTCATTAAACTGTTTGAAGCCAACCTGGCGCAATCTGTTCGATTTACTTCTGTACTGAGGATGAATTCGACTTTCCCATACATCCTTCCTATGGTAACATTACCAACTGAACCAGAAATTCAGGTTATGGATGCAGGTATTCGGGATAATTACGGAACGAAATCTACCGTACGATACATAAGTGCTCTGGCAGATTGGATCAAAGAAAACACCAGCGGTATTGTGATTATTGAGGTGAGGGATATTAAAAAAGATTATGATATCGCAGATAATGGGCGCATGACCATGTCAAAACGATTCATGAAACCTCTTTCTAATTTCTATGGAAACTACCATCATTCTCAAGAGTATAATGCCACGGAGCTTGTAGAAATTACGGCACGTGACAATATCCCTGTGGATGTGGTGACTTTTGTCCTTAGAAAGGATCCTTCAGAGATGATTTCATTGAGTTGGCACCTGACCCAACGTGAAAAAAATGACATTCAACGCATTTTCAATAATGATTACAATCAGGATCAATTGGAATATTTGATAGATTTGCTGAAACAGTAATCGGGATGTCTGAAGAAACTGAGCAAGAACCGGAGAACTTGTCAAATGGACAGGACAACGGAAATAAAGGGCCGGAACCATCTGCCAGAAGCGAAGAACCGCCTAATGAGCATGATCCTACAAAGATCCGCATAGATAAAAATCCTGCTAACCTGATCTCAGGTATGGCGGGCTTTTTAAAATCTATTTTATCCCTTCGAAATGTAAAATACGACATCCAGGGTGTACTTGAAAATGTGCGCGACGGGATCGTCTTTAGTGGTTACAATGTATGGGTATTGATGTGCTCCATAATTGTGGCTTCTGTTGGTCTAAATATGGATTCAACAGCTGTCATTATCGGTGCCATGCTTATTTCTCCGCTCATGGGACCAATCCGTGGTATTGGTTTTGGGGTTGCAATGAATGACTTCAAGTTATTGCTGGATTCACTGAAAAACTTTGGAATTACTGTTGCAATAAGTGTAACGACATCTTATGTCTATTTTTTAATTACACCTATCCATGATGTTACAGACAACCTCTTTGCACGAACCGAACCTACTTTTCTGGATGTAGTGATCGCCTTTTTTGGTGGCCTTTCAGGTGTTATTGCACTGTCCAAGAAAAAAGCAGATACCGTTATTCCGGGTGTGGCTATTGCTACAGCCTTAATGCCTCCACTCTGTACCGCCGGTTTTGGGCTGGCCACCGGTCAATGGAATTATTTTCTGGGTGCCTCTTACTTGTTTCTATTGAATTCATTGCTAATTGCAACTTCTACCTACCTGTTTATTCGTTACCTCAAGTTTCCTAAAAAAGAATATGTCTCACCTAAAATTGAAAAACGCGTTAAGGCATATACACTCCTTTTCATTATTGTAACCGTTGCTCCGTCCATTTACATGTTCTACCGCATGACAAAACGATCAATATTTGAAAGTAACAGTGAAGCTTTTGTCAATGAAATTGTAATGAATACGGATCCAAATATTACCGTTGACGCTACATATCATTTTGATTGGGAAGACTCTTATATTCTAATGGAAATCAGTAATTATTATGCGGATGATTATGTCATAGAACAATGGAATCGTCATAAAGAGCGTTATGAATTGGAGAAGGTAGATCTGCGGATCAAACAAGGAAGAGATAACATGACCATTTGGCAAGAGATGCTAGATGAATACAGTAAGAGTAATGAAGGGGCCAATACGGTGGCATCCGTCTTGCATGAAGTGGAAATGGATAACCGAAAGCTGAGGAAGAAAATTGAGGAGATGGAAAAGAATCCAATTCCAAAAGAAGATCCGTTTAAAGTAAAAGACTTGTTGGCCGGCTTTAAAATAGATTATCCGGAGTATAGTAACATAGCTATTGACCGTGGCTTTATGCTGAATAATAAGAATGAACTCGACACCATCTACACCTTGACAGTCAAATTCAAAAACAACGTGAACCCCTCTGAAAGAGCGAAACTGAATTCTAAATTATCGAGAAGAGTGAAACTTGAACTTAAGCAAAAAGCTAATTTCAAACAGGATTCGGTCCATGTGTATACGCTAGAATAAATTGAAGATATGAGATTTGGTGTGCTGTTGATAGTAGTGATAATAATAGCATCCTGTAAGAAGGAGTATCCGAACGTACAAACTCAGGTCCTGGGTCATGCCGGAGAAAGTATCATCAAATCCCGAAGTAAATATCCACCCAACACAGTAGAAAGCGTCAAAAGAGCCCTGGAACTGGGAGCTAATGGCGTCGAAATTGATGTTCAAATGACAGCAGATGGCTATCTGTTAGCTTATCATGATGCTTCATTGGATGAAAATTCAACCGGAACAGGCTGTATAAATTCACAGACCTACACCGACATTCAGGATATCTCTATCTATAATTCTGATACTAAAATTCAACTTCTAAAAGAGATCAGTGATTTTGTTTTGCATCAGTACAAACCCCTATTATTAGACATAAAACATTACAATGATTGTTCAGAATCGACTATTGATTTCAGTCAGTTTAATGCTTCGTTGAACAATTTGTTGAGTTCCTATACGGATGATCAAAAAGCGTTGGTAACTGTCAATTGCAGAAATCAATACATTTTTAATTATTTGACAGATACGCTTATTTCAAAATCACTGGAATCGGACGATTTTGCATTTGCATTGCCTGTCATTAAAAATAAAGGATTGGATATGCTGACCATAAAACTAGACGCAATGAGGCAGGAGATCAAAGATAGTTTGACAGCTAACCATATATCTCTGTCAATTTACAATGTAAAAACGCGAGGTGAAGTGTATAAATCCTTGGAATTCGATCCTGAATTTGTAATTTCAGATAATATTGAATGTACGATAAAAGCAATTGATGGCTAAAAAGAAGAAAAAGAAAATAGATGTGGTGTACTCCACCAATCCGGATTACGATTTTTCGTATGATGAAGGTGAAGAACAGGAAACCTTACCTCCGGGAGATCAACATTTAAAAGTAATGATTGATCGCAAACAAAGGAAAGGTAAAGAAGTTACGTTGGTGACCGGATTTATCGGCACAGAAGATGACCTGAAAGACCTGGGTAAAACACTGAAACAAAAGTGTGGTGTTGGAGGATCAACCAAAGAGGGTGAGATACTCATACAGGGAAATCAAATTTCGAAAGTCATGGACTACCTTCAATCAGAAGGGTACAATGTTAAAAAATCGGGTGGAAATTAAATGAGGATGCGGGTGGAGTTATGAGCAACCCCGATTTCGAGTGTAAAAGAATGGTAATTATTTTACCAAGTTAACCAATTTAAACCCTATGAAAAGAAATTACACTCAAAATCGGGACTCATAATAACATGAAAACTGTTGTTTTAATGTTTAACCCTTACAGCTAATTTACGCAGTTTATCTCCCTTTATTTTTGAAAAAATTTTATCTGTAGTGATTTTTGATTTATCGGTTCATCTCATTCATTATTCTGAATCGAACTAAAAAAATGTTCAGAAAATTCCGTTGGTTTTTATCTCAAATCAATCAGAAGAATTACCTTTACACAATCTTTTTCGAATGGATAAGCGAACGATCTTAAATAGTAAACATGTTGAGATTACTCTAAAGCGCTTAGCTAGTCAATTGAAAGAAAATCACGGCAATTTTGAAAACACAGTACTGATAGGATTACAGCCCAGGGGAGTTCATGTTCTGGAGCGACTAAAAGCTATACTGGAAAAAGATTTGAATACTGATCTGACTTGCGGTCAATTGGACATTACATTTTATCGGGACGACTTTAGAAGGAGAGAACAACCACTAATTCCTTCTGTAAATAACATAGATTTTATTATTGAAGATAAACGCGTTGTCTTAATTGATGACGTTTTGTACACGGGTCGATCTGTACGTTCGGCCCTTGATGCTATTTTGGCCTATGGTCGTCCTAAAGACGTGGAGCTATTGATCATGATAGACCGTAAATTTGAACGGCATTTGCCAATTCAACCGGATTATATAGGAAAAATGGTAAATACCCTGACTTCACAAGTGGTTAAGGTGGAGTGGGAGCATACGGATGGAGCAGACGAAGTACTTTTACATACAATAGAAGAAGAGTAAAAATGGATAATTTGAGTGTTGATCATCTTATTGGGATTAAGAATCTAACCAAAGAAGATATTGAACTGATCTTTAAAACGGCAGACAGTTTTAAGCAGGTGATTAATCGCCCTATCAAGAAAGTTCCTTCACTCAGAGATATTACCATAGCTAACCTCTTCTTTGAAAACTCTACACGAACACGACTATCCTTTGAACTTGCCGAGAAAAGACTATCTGCGGACGTAGTGAACTTCTCTGCCTCCAGTTCATCTGTAAAGAAAGGGGAGACACTCATAGATACGGTAAATAACATCCTGGCCATGAAAGTTGACCTGGTTGTAATGAGACACCCTAACCCTGGGGCAGCCAAGTTTCTTTCTGAACGGGTAAAAGCAAAAATCATTAATGCAGGAGATGGTACGCATGAACATCCAACTCAAGCTTTGTTAGATGCCTATTCAATTCGAGAAAAACACGGCGAAAATTTTGAGGGTAGAAGAGTGGTGATCGTAGGAGATATTTCACATTCCCGTGTGGCGCTCTCCAATATATTCTGTCTTCAGAAATTAGGGGCAGAAGTGATGGTTTGTGGACCAACGACACTTATTCCCAAACACATTGATAAACTCGGTGTAAAAGTTGAACACAACCTCAGAAATGCACTGGAATGGTGTGACGTAGCAAACATGTTACGCATACAATTAGAGCGTCAGGACATTAAATATTTTCCTTCACTGAGAGAATATACAATGCTCTTTGGTCTGACGAAAGACCTGCTCAACAGTTTGGATAATGAAATAACCATTATGCATCCCGGACCAATAAACAGAGGTGTTGAAATATCTTCAGACGTGGCAGATTCGGATCAATCCATTATTCTGCAACAGGTAGAAAATGGAGTAGCGATTCGAATGGCAATCATTTACCTGCTGGCCTCAAAGATTGATCGGAACTAGTAATTTTCCTTTTCTTCAATAATTTTCAACTCGGATATAGCGCGTGAATTAAAAGCGGTAAATGCTTAATATTGAATTAATCAACTATAAATTGTTCTTAACTCCATAAAAAGTGCTGTTTCCAATTGGAAAATTATTTTAATTTTGATATTAAACAACGAACCTATGAATTTCTCTAAGGAAGAAAAAGGAAACTATACGATCGTAACCTCTAATGTTGAAAAACTTGATTCTACTAATGCTCCTGAATTAAAATCTGAGCTGGTTCTGATCAATAAAAATTCCGTAAATAACATTGTTTTGGATATGTCCAATTCTCGTTATTGTGATTCTTCTGGTTTGAGTGCAATCTTAATTGGTAACCGATTGTGTAAAGATTCTGGAGGAAAATTCGTCCTCTCAGGTTTACAACCAAATGTTATGAAATTGGTTGAGATATCTCAACTCAATAACGTACTGAATATTGAAGAATCTTTGGATGCGGCAGAGTCATCCATGAATGCATAAAACTCTATGATATTCAAGCGAATTGACCAGCTGGATATCGATTTCTTTACCGAATTACTTTCTTCGTCTAATATAAAACTTGATCCGGATCAATTGGAGCAATATGCTCATGATGAAACGGAGGATTTGGTGTATTCACCCGAAGTGGTATTGCTACCGGAATCTGTTGATCAACTTTCAGCTATAATCAGCTATTGTAATAAAATGAATATTGCTGTAACACCACAAGGCGCACGAACAGGTTTGTCCGGAGGTGCATTGCCCTTATATGGTGGTGTTGCCCTCTCAATGGAGAAATTTGATAAGATTCTTGATATAGACACCAAAAACGGCCAGGTGACAGTCGAACCGGCTGTAATTACGCAAGTGTTACAAGAAGCCGTTGCTGAGAAAGGATTGTTTTATCCACCTGATCCGGCAAGTAGAGGCTCCTGTTCCATTGGAGGCAATCTGGCAGAAAATTCCGGTGGGCCTAAAGCAGTTAAATATGGTGTAACGAATGAGTATGTATTAAACCTTGAGGTGGTGTTACCGTCCGGTGAAGTTATCTGGACCGGAGCCAATGTATTGAAAAATGCCACGGGGTATAATCTAACGCAGTTAATTGTAGGCTCTGAAGGAACTCTTGGTATCATAACAAAGGCGGTTTTAAAACTTATTCCTCACCCAAAAATGAATATGTTGATGCTTGTTCCATTCAGAAGTGCGGAACAGGCATGTGAAGCTGTAGCTGCCATTTTTCAGGAACGTATTGTGCCAAGTGGCATGGAGTTTATGGAGCGGGATGCATTGATTTGGACCCGGGATTTTATTAATGATGACTCTATTCAAATACCAGATGACATACAGGCACATCTACTCATAGAAGTAGATGGGAATGACGAATCTACCTTGATGAAAGATTGTGAAGCCATTATGAGTGTGGTAGAGAAATTTGATGTCGGGGAAATTTTGTTTGCAGATTCACAGGCACAAAAAGACAAATTGTGGAACCTGAGAAGAAAGGTAGGGGAGGCAGTTAAATCTCAGTCCATTTATAAAGAGGAAGATACCGTAGTTCCGCGATTTGAACTGCCGAAATTATTGAAAGGAGTAAAAGATATCGGAAGAAGGTATGGCTTCCAGTCGGTATGTTATGGACATGCAGGTGATGGAAATCTTCACATTAACATCATTAAAGGAGAACTTTCTGAAGATGTATGGAACAATGAACTCAGCAAAGCCATACGGGAAATATTTGACCTGACTGTTTCACTGGGAGGTACTATTTCAGGAGAGCATGGTATTGGTCATGTACAAAAAAACTTTATGGATATTCCGTTTGGTGATGTTGAACTAAAACTGATGAAGGGTATAAAAGATCTCTTTGATCCAAAAGGAATTTTGAATCCAGGTAAGATCTTCCCGGATTAGCATACTATTTCGTGAAAGTGTGCAGGAGCTACATAGCTATATTTTAACAAGTTTTCGGGTAATTACATACGCATCAGATTCAATCACCAGGACATAATGACCGCTTTGGTAGTCTGAGATATCCATTTGAATGCTTTTGCCTGAACAGGATTTAGTCACGAGCAATTTACCAGCTAAGGTGTAGAGTTTAATATTGAATGGATGATTACTGCTTATGGTAAAAATTCCATCTGTGGGGTTCGGGTAGACTTCAACTTCTACAGGTTGTTGATCTGTTACAGAAAGGAATCCTGTACAAACAATACTGTCCAGAACACCCAAATCAGCAGAGAGAAAGTCAAAATCATAATAGTTAATATTGGGGGTGAAAGTAGGAGCTATGGTTGAGTCTACGGTATAAACAAAATCATCAAATTGATAAGGAGTAACATCATTATTACAGTATGATGTATCAATTTTAGTGAGTAAATAGCTTTGGAATGATTTCTCCATAGTTACTACGGTTTGATTATCAAGTATAACCGAAATAGGGTCCATCATAGATGTACTATGGTGTCCAAATTCTCTTAAAGGATTTAAGTTGACATCTGTTTCAAGATATATGGTTCTTTGATCATCTATTTTTGTTGCGTTAAAACTGAACAGCAGATTGCCATTGTCAAATTGTTCAATATTTGAACCGAAGTTCCAGGTTTGGATGTAATCCATAAATGTTACGATCTTATTTGTAATAATATTCCCGTTGGCATCACATTTAATAATACAAGGCATTGAATAATCATCCTGCGGTCCATAAGCATTACACAACAACATGAATTCACCATTGTCAAGTTCTTCTACATCAATGGGTACAATGCGAAGAAAATCATTGTATTGATGAGTTTTGGAGTAGATAACATTACCGCTGGTATCAATTTTTATAAAAGTCATGTCAGATGCAGTATTCGTTAAACCACCAATGAAAATATTCCCGTCGTCACAGCTCGTTAAGGCATTGGCACCACCACCTCCAGTTGCGTAATATGATTTGATCCATAAAAAATTACCGTTGGATGAAATTTTTATAACTCCAATGGCACCAACGGAACATCCACCCCCTGAAATATAAATATCTCCATTAGAGTCACTGGTTACAGCATGCAAATCAAAGTTGGATGAAGGCGGCATTTCCTTGCTCCAAAGCATGTTGCCATTCATATCTAGTTTCATAATAACGGGACGGATAATGGACGCCGTCATTATAATGGAATTATCTGCCGTGATATGCAAGACTCTTGGTGAGTGGTAGAATTGACTACTGTCATAAAATGCACGTGACCACTGTAAATCAAAATTCTCATTGTACTTCAGTAAGCTTATATATTGATTGGAATCTGTATGAAAGTGATGTAGCGCGAGAAATTCATTATCCGCAGTGCGTTTCACATCACCTAAAGTGCCCATAATCCCGCTGTCAGCATAAACTGCCATTTCTAGTTCTTGCTGGGACAATCCATTGATAAGGATAAGACTACTAATACATAAAATGAGATACTTCATAAATTTTGTTTGTGTAGCAAAAATACAAGAATAATATTTTATATTTTGAGATTAGAAATACGGTGAATCAAGGATCTAAGTATATGACATGAAATTAATCACGATCAATAGATAGTTACTACTGAATAAAAAAAGCGGAACTCATAAGAGAACCGCTCTAATTTATCTAGTTGAATTAATTTTTACTCGTCATAGCACTCAACACCCGGGTGTTCGGCTTCATTAAAAATAAATGTATCATCTGACATCTCAACATCTTTTTCCATACTGACGAGTTTATATTTCATGTTTGTGCCCTCTTTTCCTTTTAAGTAAGCGTATACAACTTCGTTCTTACTTTGATTAACCAACATTTTCACTGTGTGAAACTTGGCATTTTGGGGATCTTTCGGATATAGAAAGATAACATCACACATCTCACCAGCGTATTCTTGCTCGCCGTCATATCTCAATTTATATCCATCTTCATATAGTGTCAACAATTCTTCCGGAGATAACATTTCTTCTTCTTCAAGATCTTCAACCGGTGTCCGATAGCACTCATTATCTTCTTTGAGGTATGTGGTAACTGTCGTTCCGTCATTATATACTTCCTGATCTGTCATGTCAAGTTTATACTTGTCACCTTTCAGGTACAACACTCCTTTTTGCGAAATAGGTTCTTCTCCTTCTGCAGTTATTACAACTCCAAACTTGATTTTCAGGGTTTTATACCCTTCTATTTTGGCAGATGCTCTGTCAAGAATATCTTTTGCTTTTTGATCTGTTTGCGCGAACCCTGCAACGGTAATGAGGATCGCAGCTAAAATGCTTATGGTTTTCTTCATAATGGTAGTTTGTACGTCAAATATCTAAAATTGTGCCAACATTTAATTCAGGTCAGCAAGAAAAAGTTCAAGCGCTGCTAAATCAGAAATTAATACTTCTCGGGCCTTACTTCCTTTAAACGGACCGATTATGCCTGCAGCTTCCATTTGGTCTATGATACGACCTGCCCGGTTGTAACCGATACTCAGTTTTCTCTGTAATAATGATGCAGAGCCTTGTTGATGGGTAACCAGAATTTTTGCGGCTTCCTCAAACAAGTCATCCCTGTCGTTTAAATCAACATCAGGACCATCTTGCTCCTCTCCAACATACTCAGGCAGAAGTAAAGCATCCGGGAAAGCGCGTTGATCTCCTATGTAGTCACAAACAGCTTCCACTTCAGGTGTATCCACAAAAGCACATTGTAAACGTGTCAGATCATTTCCAAATGAGATAAGCATGTCACCTCGTCCTATGAGTTGATCTGCTCCCTGAGAGTCGAGTATGGTTCTTGAGTCAATTTTAGACGATACCTTAAAAGCAATTCTCGCCGGGAAGTTTGCTTTTATCATCCCGGTAATTACATTTACTGAAGGACGTTGTGTTGCAACAATTAAATGGATACCAATGGCACGGGCCAACTGTGCCAATCTGGCAATGGGGTGTTCAATTTCTTTACCAGCTGTCATAATCAGATCCGCAAACTCATCTATTACCACCACAATATATGGTAAGTACCGGTGACCCTTTTCCGGATTTAGTTTGCGTTTGGTGAATTTTTTATTGTACTCTTTGATGTTTCGTACATGTGCGTTTTTGAGTAATTCATAACGCTCATCCATTTCAATACAAAGTGAATTCATGGTATTTACCACTTTACTGGTGTCCGTAATAATCGCTTCTTCTGAGTCTGGGAGCTTGGCCAGAAAATGCCTTTCAATTTTATTGTATAAGGTCAATTCAACTTTTTTAGGATCAACCAGAACAAATTTCACCTGAGCTGGATGCTTCTTATATAAAAGCGAAACCAGAATGGCATTAATTCCAACAGATTTACCTTGTCCTGTTGCACCGGCGCAGAGTAGGTGAGGAGCCTTGGCCAAATCAAAGATGAAGGTCTCATTAGAAATGGTTTTACCCAAAACGATCGGTAAGGCCATATCAGTATTCTGAAATTTCTCGGAAGCTATCAAGGTTCGCATTGCCACAATTTGTGGATTGGAGTTTGGTACTTCTATACCAATTGTCCCCTTTCCCGGGATAGGCGCTATAATTCGAATTCCATTGGCTGCCAGACTCAGTGCTATATCGTCAGAAAGGTTTTTTACCTTGGAAACACGAACTCCCGGTGCTGGTACAATTTCATAAAGTGTAACTGTCGGTCCTACGGTGGCTTTTATTTTAGAGATTTCTATCTTATAATGTCCGAGTGCTTCAACAATTCGATTCTTGTTTTGCTCCAGTTCTTCTTTATTAATGCTCAGTTGTCCATCTCCATAAGGTTTTAATAAGTCAATGGTCGGTAATTTATAAGAGGACAGATCATCCGTTTCGTCATACTCACCAAATTCTTCTACAAGTTTATTGATGTCTTTTTCTGCTACCTCTTTATCTCCTGCTGCTACTTCAACTTCAAAATCATCCTCCTCCTTAGTTTCTTCTTTTTCCTGGTCGGCTATATCGGATTCATTTTCAATTTCCAGTTCTTGATTTTCTTCTTCTTCTTCTTCAGAATTTTCTGATTCCTGTTCCTCCTCCTCATCATCAAATACGATTTCTTCGCTTATCTCATCTTCTTTTATTTGTTCATCCGCAATCGAATTCACCATTTTTATATCCAGTTCTCCGTCAGGTAAATTTTCGTCAACAGCCTTTTCTTTTCTGTCGGGAACTAATCTGGCCCAAAGCTTTTTGAAATCTGGATTAAACAGGATGACAATGGTAATAAATGACAGAACGGCCAGGAAGAGGAAGGCACCGAAACCTCCAACGGTTAGTTTTAACCATTCATTGAATTCATATCCAAAAGTTCCGCCGTACGCAAAAGAAGATTCAGTGGTTACGAAGCCCAAACACAGGGAAATAATAACAATCCCCACTACTGAATGGCCAATGGTTCGTCCTATTGGAAGGATTTTAACCCTAAAGAGAAGGAATAATCCGACAACTATAAACATCAGTGGAAAGAGAAAGGACGATAGTCCAAACCAGTCGTATATAAATTTATGTGATAACCATGCGCCTAACTTCCCCAGGTGATTACCGATTTCTATTTCTTCTTCACCACTAAAGAGGAATTCAAAAAAACCTTTATTAATAACCAGGTTTTGATCGACTTTCCAGGTAAAGAGATAAGAAATAAAAGCCAGTAGCTGGTATACAGCAAACAAAGTAAGGAATGAGCCAATAGTAAGGTTTAACCGTCGATTTTTTTCATCAAATAAGTTCACCACAGGCTTAAAGAGGTTCACCTTTCTTCTGGGTGACTTCTTTTTCTCCCGTGATTTTTTTTTGGTAGACCTTCTCCTTGAGCTACTTTTTTTGTCTTTTGTTTCGAGTTGCTCGATCTTCACTTCCGGCTCCTGTTCTATGTACTCATTTGATCCCTTTGGCATATACCTGTGGTATTGTAACCAAAATTACCCATTTAGGTAACTGCGTTCACGGGCATTTTCTGTTCATTTCAACATATTGATGTTAGTTTGTCTTTGTATAGGTGAAGATTATTTGTAAATTAGTTACCCCTTTTTTGTTTTTAATAGGCTGGTAATTAAGCTTGTTTAGAAAAGATTAAATTTTTTTCTAAAAAAGTTTGGTGGTTAATAAATAAGCTTGTTACCTTTGCGGCCGCATTTGGACAAAACGTTGTTCGATTTTAAGCAAAACTGGCTGGATACAAATTAGGAAATTTTTTCTTTGAAAATTTTTCAAAAAAAGTTTGATAAAGAAAAAAAGCATGTATCTTTGCGCTCCCGTTTCAGCGGAAATGGGATTTTTTTTGAGGAGTTACTGAATATAGAGAGGCGATTAGATTAGGAGCAGGATTAATTTCGGTGATTTTTTAAAGACAAAAGAAAGTTCTTTGAGATATTGAAAAGATAAGGTAAAAGCAAAGTCTAGAATTAAGACCCTGCAGTCAATTGGAAATAATTTAAACTTTTTATACAACGGAGAGTTTGATCCTGGCTCAGGATGAACGCTAGCGGCAGGCCTAACACATGCAAGTCGAGGGGTAACAGCAGAGCTTGCTCTGGCTGACGACCGGCGCACGGGTGCGTAACGCGTATACAATTTGCCTTGTACTGGAGGATAGCCCGGAGAAATTCGGATTAATACTCCATAGTATTATAGTGTTGCATGACATTATAATTAAAGCTTCGGTGGTACAAGATGAGTATGCGTCCTATTAGTTAGTTGGTGAGGTAACGGCTCACCAAGACAGCGATAGGTAGGGGGCCTGAGAGGGTTATCCCCCACACTGGTACTGAGACACGGACCAGAC
>JABURP010000026.1 GCA_014762645.1 Crocinitomicaceae bacterium | reverse complement strand
TATTGCATATTGGTGTTGCAAAGGGAGCAACAGCTCCGATAAATGACGTCCTGGCTATTATTGGAGAGAAAGATGAAGATGTAGACGCAATTTTAAAAGATGCTGGCAGTGGAGAAGACGCCAAAGAGGAATCAAAATCTGAAGAGGAAGAAAAATCTGATAAAAAAGAAGAAAAAGAAAAAGAGGCGGAGCCTGTTGCAGCAGAATCAAAACCGGATTCTAAACCAGCCGAGCAGGAATCAGTAGCTTCAGCTATGAGTACCGGAACCAATGGTTCAAATGGTAGTGAAAGAATATTTGCCTCTCCACTTGCCAAAAAAATGGCAGAAGAGAAGGGAATTAATCTGGCCACGGTAAAAGGAACAGGAGAAAATCACCGAATTGTAAAGCGCGATATTGAAAACTATCAGCCGGCTGCAGCAGCTGGTGCAACTTCTTATGCAGCCGTTGGAACAGAGTCTCATACAGATGTACCTAACTCACAGATGAGAAAGGCGATTGCAAAAGCCCTATCTGCATCTAAATTTTCGGCGCCTCACTTTTATCTAAAAATGGAAGTGGACATGGATAATGCCATTGCCGCGAGAAAAGCCATAAACGAAGATGAAGGTGTAAAAATATCCTTTAATGATATGATCATTAAAGCGGTGGCTGCTGCATTGAGGAGACACCCTAAAGTAAATGCTGATTGGATGGGCGACTTTATTCGTTACAACGATCACATACATGTAGGTGTTGCTGTTGCAGTAGAGGATGGACTTGTAGTACCTGTTGTTCGTTTTACCGATACCAAAGGTATTGCACAAATTGGAGCTGAAATTAAAGATTTGGCACAACGCGCCAGAAATAAAAAACTTCAGCCGGAAGAAATGCAAGGAGGTACTTTTGCAGTATCTAATTTGGGAATGTATGGAATTGAAGATTTCACATCTATCATCAACCCTCCAAATGGTTGTATTCTTTCCGTTGGGCAAATCAAACAAACTCCGGTAGTTAAAAACGGAGAGTTGGTTCCTGGTAACGTGATGAAATTGAGCTTGTCATGTGATCATAGAGTTGTTGACGGAGCTGTTGGTTCAGAGTTTCTGAAGACATTGAAAGAAATTCTGGAGAACCCAGTGAAAATGCTGGTTTAACTACCAATTATTATATAAAGAAATAGAAAAGGCGTCACTTAGTAAGTGACGCCTTTTTGAATTAAACGCAGGTACCTTAAAATGATCGGTACCATTGCACCATTGGAATTGGAACTGGTAGAACATCATTATCCACTACAACTCCTGTCATACCAAACTGAAATGCTCTTCTGCTATCAATGTGCCAACGAACGCCCGGCACAACTAAAGCCAACATGTTAGATTTATAAGTCTGCGTTACAGGAACAGATTGACCTGTTTGGTAGTCATAATCATAATATGTGCGAGTTTCTGTACTTGGAAAGAGAATAAAAGAATCAAATACAAGACTGACCTTTGGGCCTACTTTCACCATACCGGCAATGCTTCCCAATGCACGACCCTGTGCATCTCCACCTGGCCACACCGCACCATATCCACCTGATACTGCTATATTAGCTCTACGCGAACCGTATGATAATGTGGCAAATGGTAAAACACCTCCCCAATCAGGAGCTAACCATGTTCCAGAACCACCTACTGCACCTACAGCAAATTGGGCTTTTTCTCCCAACTGAAAGCTGTATTTTGTAGTCAACAATACCGGTGAACCAATCCAGGTTGTCATCAGTCCCACTCCAAAGTTCTCTGCCGGCGCAAACTGAAAATCCGGTCCAAATATATTCCATTGAACGTAATGTTCTCCTTTTTTCATAGGTAGACCATTGGTTGTTATGAAATAGCGAGTAGCAAACCTGTCTTCTCCTACAAACTTGCCCATAGCGTTATATTCATTCTTGTCCACTTTAATTGTACTCTTAATCTGATACTGCGGGACATAAATTTTCCGTCCATCTTCCAGACTCATGTATATTTCCCGCTCGTCCGATTTGAGAATTTTTCCAATTAGTTCGTTACCATCTGTCAGCACTACCCGATACGTTTGTGAGGTGTCAAAAACCATGTTTTCAGTCTGGCTATGTGCAAATCCTCCCAGTAAACTAAAGATCAATATTAAAACTGCGCTTTTCATATTCATTTGTTTTGTGAAAAGGTTGCCCCTTTCTGCTTTGTTTGTGAAGTAAAATTACCGCTATAACTTGCGGAAAGAGAATTGAATTACGCGAAGAGAATTGCAGGTTTGCGATAATCGCAAAAAAACAAAACCGGCATTTCACCGGTTTTTCTAAATCTTTTTAACGCGTTGATCATTTGTAAAAATAACGACTATTAAAGTCCCTCTTACATTCCTATGCTGTTTTAATTTTGAAACTGTTTATTTACCCATTGATTTAGTTCGCTTCTTTCACTTTCTGTCAGCATTTGAGTTGCCTTTTGATATTCTTTCCAAAACAACTGATGATCGAACTTCACTTTTTCCAGGATCATTTTATAGAAATTCAAATAGCTGCTTTTTACTTTCATAAAAACATCTTTTGTTAAATCTGCCTGAGTTTTAATTCTCAGGCAGAATATTAGACTTTATTACTTGGTTTTTGAAAGGTGCGCTCTCAACCGCTCCGCTTCCAGGCTACTTAGCCCGAGTTTTCTTCTGATCAGGTCATCTTCCAGTAAGTATTGACCTTTTTCAGGGTTTCTGTAGATTTCATGAACAACATCAACTTTACTTCCTCCTTTTATTTTATCTACTTCCATTAAATTTTTGATGATGATATCCCTTCTAAGATCCCGGACCTCTTTTGCAACGTCCTTATCATCCATTTTTTTAACGGTTGAGATTTTTAAAGTAGATTTCATTTTTTGCCCTTCCATTGGCAATGCAGGGTTTTGTGCATGACCCACAAGGAGGCATCCAACAAATGCTAAAAACATTACTATCCGTTTCATCTCTTTAGTTTTTATTGGTTAATAATTATGATTGTTAAGCTCCTTTATTCATACTTTTCGGCCAACCAATTTTTACCGAATCGGGATCTAACTTTGTGTCAATTCGATCAACCCGAACTCCTTCCGGCAAAAAGAATGACCGGTTAAATCCAAATGAGTTGTACATTTTCCATGGCTTGTACCGATCAGACTCTTCAATAATGATCTGATGTTCGGCTTCAATCACCACTACCCCATCATCAGGGTCTATCAATAAATTTTCTCTCCGAATTCCAGCCACGGGAATCTCCAAGGGATACACATAATCATCCTTCGGTGCTTGCTTTCTACGAAATGCGTTTGTGACTTTGTTCCAAACTTTATTTATTTTCTCTTTCATAACGTTAAATTTTTGACCTGCCTTTCAGCAGTTAGGTTTAACAAATGCTTATCGCTATAAAACACTGACTAAAGAAGCCAGTTAAAATAAATAACCGCAGTATGGAAACTGCTTTATAAAAATAATAATCAAATTATTTGCCATCAAGTATTTTCTGAAAATTTGTCAGGAGAAAACTGTCTATTTAACATTTTCTAACAGTTTTTTCTATCTTACAGGATCAGGATGAAAAAACTACTTGCTTTTGTCGATTTAACCTGGGTTTTATTAGTACCTCTGATTGCGTGTGGATACCTTGTTTTCCATCAAAGTCAATATGCCGGGCACATCCTCCTTTATGGGTGGATTCTTTATCTCGTCCACGCTATGTTGAACCTTGCCCTCTTCCGCTCTGACCCTCCCGTTTTTCCACTGACATTATCACTTTTAAGCGGAATTGGATTAATCGTTTGTGTGATTACGGATTATATCAGTTTGCGGGAATTCCTGATTATAGAATTAATCGGTGAGAGTGTTTCAATAGTTGGGGCCGTAATGATTTTCTTGTTATTTAAAAAAGGAATAGATGGAAAATCTGCCTGGAAATCACTGGGACCAGGAATTGTTATTCTTAATCTCATAATCTTCAGTGCCACAGCTTATCCTTTTATTCAGGAGTGGTTGTTAATGCTGGAAGAAACACAACAGGAAACCTTTTACTGGCTAGGATCAGCAGGTATTCTTTTGGTTGCGATTTATAAGAAAGTTGGTGTAATCGGTTCAATCGTTAAAAAGCGAAATCTGAACATCTCAAAAAAGAACTCGGAGGTAAAAGATGAGGGGCTGGATAAAAAACTGGATAACAAACCCTGGCCGGTACTGTT
>JABURP010000080.1 GCA_014762645.1 Crocinitomicaceae bacterium | reverse complement strand
TATAAGAGACAGGTCTTATAGATGGTAAACATTAATTTTATAAATGATACGAGCATATTTTGACAGTGATGTTATCAATGGTATAAGAGAGGGGAATCAAAAAGAACTGGCCGATTTAATTTCAACTGAAAGAGATAAACTTTTAATCCCATTCAGTATGGCTCATGTTTATGATAAGATTCCATCACTTGCAAAGCCGGAACTTTTTTGGCGTGATATTGACTTTATCACAGAAATTACTGAAAAGAAACTATTCAATTATGATAATAAAAAGTTGTATACCAAGCTAGAAATTGCAACAGCACGTGAGCTTTATGAGGCAATTGCAGAAGGTTTAGAAATGCAGGAAGAATTTACAAGTTTTGACAAAATCATCAACTATTTAATTGAAGAGTCAAAAGAAATGTTGGGCGACGAAAGTGATCAAAAACTCATTGAGGCCATTGATAAGCTTGAAAAACTCCGAAGTGAAAAAATTCTTGGCGAAGATGGCACAATTACGGGGAACGACATCATTCAGCAAGCAATGGACTTTTCAAATGCACTTCAAAACAATGCTGAAGCTTATAGAGAAAATAGGAATTTGATGCGTGAACAATTTCTGCTTCCAACCAATGCCTCAAATTGGAATGAAGATGAAGCATTCTCAAAAATTGATAGAGAGATACAGAACGGGACTGATCATGACAACTTTTTAGAATTTATTGAAGAGCATTTGAACGAGGAACAAAGGAAAGATCGGTTTCTTTATTATGTGCAAGCATATACAATGCTAGGAAACATAGGCTATCATGCCGATAAGATTGACATTAAGAGAAATAAAGGATTAAAGAATCATATGTATGATGGGATGCATAGTTTCTTTGGCGCTCATGCTGATTACTTTGTAGTTTTGGATAGCAAAATGCGTGCTAAATCAAAAGCGCTGTACAGGTATTTGAACTTAGATACTAAAGTTGTTTCTCCTGATGAATTCTACCAAGAAATGCAGGTGGCATACAAGCCATTTGGGATTAAAGACGCTCTAAAAATTTTGGAAGACCAAGAACCGGTAGATTACAGAGCCGGAGATGAATATCAATTTTTATTCAGAACAGGGTGCCATTTCTTAGGTTATTTCACTCATATTCAGTTCCAAAAACGCGAGGACGGAAAAGTACAAATGATATTTGCGAATAGATATACCAATTACAGCAGACTTCTGTTTTTTGAAGAATTTGATGATGTCATTAAAAACGTGCAAACATATATGGGTTTGACCAATAATATAGATAGTACGATACAAGCCTTTCACAAATCCATTCAAGAAACTGGACAACATCAGCATGATTATATTTATCAAGATGAAGTTTATGGAAGACTTTTTACAAATGGACAGGAGTTTTATCTCACAATAAATCTACTCAGCACAGGTTAATCAAAGGTTGCTTAAAACAATAAAAATGGGTAAAAATGACATCAAAAGACAGACAATTTTTGAGACTTTCAGCAATAACTTAAAATTAGTAAGGAGAATTGATGGAGTAGGAGAAAAAACAGAAGAAATAAAAGGGGATTACATTTGTCCAATTTGTTCTGAAGGATTTAACGATAAAGACTTGAATCAAAACACTACAAACCCACTAACCTTAGAAGATGTGCCCCCAAAATCATTAGGTGGAAAACAAATAGCACTTACATGTGAGAAATGTAATAATGGGCTCGGAGAAAAAATTGACTGGCATTTGGCAGAAAGGCTTAAAGAGCTTGAATTTAAAGACAAAAAACCCTTTAGTCAACTTACAGGTAAATTCACGATTGATAAGATGGATTTAACGGTAAATGGAAAAATAGTTTACAACGAGAAAGGTGAAACTCAAAATCATTATTCAAAAAAAAATAATAACCCTAAGACTCTGGACATATTCTTATCCAATACAAAGAGAGGAACTAAAATACATTTTGACCCTAAACCTAGTAGAGTTGATCCAAAAAAAATACAAATTGGCTTATTAAAGAACGCCTATTTATTAATGTTTGAAAAATTTGGTTACTCATTTATTTTAAATGCACAATTCGATAGAATTCGAGAACAACTGCGAAATCCAACTCAAGATATTTATCCACTGAACTGTTGGTTTCAAGGACCATTTCCAAAGGAACATTTAGGTGTTTCATTTATTACAGAAAAAGGACTAGAATCAATTTTTGTTCTTTTTGAATTAAAGACGAAAAAAACAAATAGAATCTTTGCTGTAATTTTACCTCTAATAGACAATGATATTGAACATATCATAAATGAACTGTCAAACAGGTTTGAAAAGGAAAATTCTTTAACCGTTAAAATGGCCAAATATCATGATGACTACCTGAAGGATGAAGACTCTATCAAATTATTAGTCAATTGGATGCGTGGAATTAAACATTGATCAGAAAACACCGTCAAGTTCTTCTATCTTTTTATGAATACAACTTTCAAGTTTATTAACAAACTTCACTTGTTGTTTCTTTCGATTTGAGATGTCATGAAAAGATCTATATAAGTCACCCACTTTGATCTGAAATATCTGTTCAAAAGAACTGCATATATCTTTCAATTCAGCTTCACCATAGTTGAGAGCTCCTGATGCCTGAAGCGCATAAATCAATTCAACCAGGTCTAACTTATTAGCGGTCCATTTCAACTTGGGTTTAACTTGGTTGAATATTGGTAGTTCTGGTTTAGGTGAAAGATGCCTTTGGAATAGATCAAATGCAAGTATGTTGGCAGCTACCCCATCATGCGAAGTGTTGAATTCAGGATCATCCAGCTGTCGAGTACTATGTTTTGACAAGGTGATAAGGTTGGTGCCACGCAGAAAGTAGATTCTATCTAGGTGTGTAAGTCCAGCCCTGTAGTAAGTTACAAATTCCCTATTCTCCCGCATGATATAACGGAACATTCTTTCCTTCTTTTCAATACAACAAGTCAATTCTTTTTCGCTAGCCAGTAATTTTTCTGTTTCAATTTCTGCCAATACAGAAAAGAAGATGAGGTATGAATTCACTCTTGGTTTTACATACTTGAAAAAATGGATCTCATCATCCTCAGATTGAAACCCACCATTGTTGATTTGCTTTCTGAAGGCTGTTAAAACTTTCCGGATCAGCTTAGCAGCTTTTGTTGTTCTGTTATTGATATCTGGTTCATCAAGGTGCAACTGCTCCAACTCATCACAAAGAGATTTGGTCGCTGCTATGTAGTCTTGCATAAGCTTTGTAGTTAAAGGGTTAGTCTTTCATTTGTACCGATAGCAAAATCAAAGATCTAACCCTACTACGTAATCAGCTTACGATCTGCTTTTTTTCTTTTTGAACCTCATCCTGTTGATTGAGTTTTTCCTTTAAAACACGCATGTCCTGGCTTACTTTATCCTCCAGAACTTTTGCATAAATCTGCGTGGTGGCTAGTCTGGTATGACCTAACATTTTTGAAACCGTTTCAATGGGAACTCCATTGGAAAGGGTAATGGTTGTTGCGAATGTGTGACGTGCAATATGAGTGGTGATCTTTTTATCAATACCACATAAATCGGCTAACTCCTGTAGATAGGCATTGTAGCGATAATTTGAGTTTACTGGGAGCAACTTGTTTTTACTCACGCAATCCGGATGATCCTTGTACTTTTCAATGATCTCTAGAGCCACCGGAAGTAGCGGAACGTTCTCTTTTGTACCCGTTTTTTGACGATAAGTACTCAACCAATAATCTCCATCAATACCAATCACTACATCATTTCTTTTGAAGTTGTAGAGATCGGTATAAGCGAAACCGGTATAACATTGAAAAATGAAAATATCCCTCACCTCTTCAAGCCTTTGAATTTTCAGCTCCTTGTTTTTGAGTTTATCAATCTCCGTTTGAGTCAGCACAATTCTTTCAGGATTCTTGTAACTGCATTTGAATTGATTAAATGGGTTAGAAGGAATCCAATCAAGAGCAACCGCTTGATTCATGATCTTCTTTACAATCTTGATGATCTTGTGAGCTGTATTCGCCTGCAGCTTCTCAACTGTTAACAGATAATGATCAAACTCTGTAATGAATGAAAGCCGCATATCTTTTAAAGGCATGTTGTCCACCTTATATTGACGCTCCATGAATATGACCAGCTTCTTTTGTGTGGACTGATATCTCAACAGAGTTTTGCGGGTGATTTTACCAATTTTCACTTTCTCCTCCATTTTCTTGTTATGGTATTCAAAAGCATCAATGATCGTCTTGCATTCAGGTTTTTCTTCTTCCTTTCCTTGGAATCTGGCCCGAAGTTTCTTTGCATTAATAACCTCACCAGCTGTAACTGATAAAACGAAGATCTTATTCAACTTGCTTTTTGCCTCATCTAAGAATACGTTAACTACTAAAGCATCCTTTCTGCCGGACTTTATTCTTTGCTGTTTGATATCCCAATCTTCTGGAGCAACTCTAAAAGGTGTGGAGATTTCTGATCTCGTTCCATTGACATAAACTCTTAAGTACAATGGAGCTGTACCATTTTTAATTCGTTGCTTATTGATGTGAAATAGCGTGTTGAATTTCTGACTTGTGTTCATATTACTGTGTTTAAATGTTACAATTTTGCTAGTCGCAAAACGTAAACACGATAATTGACACAATGCTACAACCCAGGTACGTAAATTATTTACGCAGAATCAGACAACAGAAACTAATCAGATCTTGTTGTCTGATTTGTTGTCTGATTTTTACCATATCGTTTGTTTTTATTTGATTTCCTCAAAAATCACAAACTCACTAAAATTGCTGGATTCCCTTTTATTTGTTGATAGATAACAAAAAAGGCACTCATTTCTGAGTGCCTCTTGTTGTCCCACTAGGGCTCGAACCTAGACTCTTCTGGACCAAAACCAGACGTGTTGCCAGTTACACCATGGGACAATTAATGTTTTTTTAATATGGAACACCGTTGTGTTGCCAGCTTGCCTTCCGTAGTGTAACGTAGGTAGGTTACACCATGGGACAATAAAAATCCTCACGACCTTTTGCGAGAGGGGCTGCAAATTTAAATCAAAAATTTTCAATCTTCAATAAATATCATAAAAAAACTTAATTATTGGCTCTGTATACAACCTCACGCTTCCTTTTACAGTTTTTTAAGAAAATTCCTACCAAATATATTTTTAAATTCGCAGCTACGCCGCAGATGAGTTTGGTTGTTACTTCTAAAATACAAGCATGAAGAACAGCCACTTGCGGAAGGCTATTTAATCTACTAATATGGACTATAAGAAACTGAATAACTACATAGGATGGGGCGTCTTCATCTTTGCTACGATCGTTTACGCCTGGACTATTGAACCCACCGCAAGTTTGTGGGATTGTGGAGAGTACATTACCACATCATACAAATTGGAAGTAGGTCACCCGCCGGGAGCACCACTATACATGATGATGGGAAGGCTGTTCTCTATGTTCGCATCACCAGAGAATGCGGCAATGATGATCAACCTCATGTCTGCTCTGGCAAGTTCCTTTAGTATTTTGTTCTTATTCTGGACCATTACTATGATCGGGAAAAAGATTGCTCTTTACCCGGAAATATCACTATTTAAGAAAGACAATGATGCGGATGCAGATGAAAAGAAAGCATCTGGCAAAAAAGAAATGACGGATGGGTACAAATGGGCCATCCTTGGCTCTGCCCTGATTGGATCGCTTGCCTACACCTTTACAGACACATTCTGGTTCTCTGCAGTAGAGGGTGAGGTATACGCCATGTCTTCTTTCTTTACAGCTATTGTTTTTTGGGCTATTTTCAAGTGGGATAGCGAATTACAAGACAAAGAAGATTTTCCGGATAACGAAGAAATTCAAAGTAAAAATGAAGACCGTTGGTTGATCTTTATCTTTTTTATGGTAGGTCTATCCATTGGTGTTCACCTCTTGAACCTACTTTGTATCCCGGCAATTGCCTATGTTATATACTTCAGAAAATATAAAACAATTACCGCAGGTGGATTTATCCTTACCGGTGTGATTGGTATTGTTGCCTTAGGTATTATTCAATCGGTTATTATTCCAAAATCTGTTGAGTTAGCAGGATGGATGGAGCGTAAGTTCGTAAACGGACTGGGCATGCCATTCAACGCAGGTACTGTTTTCTTTTTTGTGCTGCTAACCAGCATTATCGTTGGGTTGTTGTGGTATTCAAGAAAGCGAAAGAATCCACTAATGAATACTATTACCTGGTGTGGAACCATGATATTCATTGGATATTCCTGCTTTGCCATGATCGTTATCCGATCAAATGCAAACCCGCCATTGGATGAAAACGACCCGGAAAACCTGGTAAGTTTACAAGCCTATCTGGAACGTGAGCAGTACGGTGACTGGCCTATTTTATACGGACAGTATTTTACAGCTGAGCCCGTTAAAGACAGAAAAGAATGGTATGACAGAAATGATGTTTACCAGCGCTTGTTTGTCGTTAAAACCAGAACGGGTAAAGAAATTAAAGGATACGAAAAAGAAGAAGACGCAAAAAAATATGCGGCTGAACACGGCGGAGAAGTAGTAGAGAAATACTTCAAAACCTTTGACGGAACGAATGGTAAACCTAAGTACGAGCCAGAGCACTGCACCTTCTTCCCAAGAATGTACAGCTCTGAAGCAAGACACGTTCAAGGTTACAAACAGTGGTCAGGTCATACCGGAAACCGAGCGCCAACTATGGGTGAAAACCTTAAATATTTTGGCAGCTACCAGATCAACTGGATGTATTGGCGGTACTTTATGTGGAACTTCTCCGGAAGACAATCAGATGAACAAGGACACGGCGGGCCAAGAGATGGAAACTGGATATCCGGTTTAAATTTTATTGACAAACACCATGTGGGTGATCAGACAAAAGCACCTGGTTTTATTACCAACAATCCATCTCACAACAAATTTTATATGCTGCCACTTATCCTGGGGTTAGTTGGTTTCATATTTACTCTTACGAAGGCTACACGTAGCTGGTGGATCATCATGCTACTCTTCCTACTGACAGGTTTAGCCATTATCGTTTACCTGAATCAGAAACCAATAGAACCGCGGGAAAGGGACTATGCCTATGCGGCATCCTTCTACGCATTCTCTATATATATTGGTCTTTCGGTGCTCGCACTTTATGAATCCTTCAAGAGCATGGCTTGGAAAGAGTTGATTTACATTGGGGCGATTCTAGCTGGCGCCAGTATTGTATTTGCAATAGGAGGAATGGCTGTGTTTACCAGTATGATCTACATTACCGTAGTAATCGTTGGGCTTAATGCACTCTTTATTTATTTACGAAAATCTATTAAAAAGGAAGGGACGGCCGCCATGTTGGCCACTGCCCTACTCTTGCCTGTACCGCTTATAATGGGTGCAGAAGGATGGGATGATCACGACAGAAGTGACCGATACACCGCACGAGCCCTTGCCTACAATTACTTAATAAGTTGTGATGACAACGCAATTGTTTATACCAATGGTGATAACGATACGTTCCCATTATGGTACCTGCAGGAAGTAGAAGGCATTAAAACTTCTGTTCGTGTTTGTAACCTCAGCTTATTGAATACAGATTGGTACACCGAGCAAATGACTCGCCAGGCTTACGATTCGGAACCTCTTCCAATTTCATTTAGTGAAGACCAATACCGTCAGAACGGACACCTGGATTACTTATATGTTCTGGGAACCAATGAACTGACAATGGGTAATAGTGGTATTACTGATAAATGGAAGAAAATTCTGGATTTAAAGATGACGCTTAATCCTGATCTCTTTAAACCGGCATTTAAAACTGCATGTAAGAACTTGACGGGAGTACTGGCTCAGTCTGCTTTCCCGGAAAAAGAACCGGAAATTTATGCCGCGCTACCTGGATTTGATACCACAAACACGTATTACGAATTCAGAAACCTGGTCTTTAATATTCTGGGATCTGTCAATCAAACCACAGGGGAATCAGTATATGGTTTACAAATGCAACAACTACAAACTATTCAGGATATCCTGATAACGTTCAATGATGCATTTGATTATTTACCGGCTGATGTTGCAATGGACTATCTGCATGATGAAAACAACCTTGAAGACAGAGGTTTATTCATTTTACCATCAAAAGGGTTGACCATTGAAGTTGATAAAGAAAAAGTTCTTGCCAACGGTATTGTTGATGAACGTGATGCGGACCGAATTGTGGATCAATTGAAATGGCGCATACCAAAACAAACCATCTTCAAGGCAGACTTGATGATCCTGGATATGGTTGCTCATTTTAACTGGGATCGACCAATATATTTTGCAAGCTCTGCCAGCTCAGCAACCTACCTTGGGCTGACCAAATATTTCTATGCAGAAGGATTGGTCTACAAACTTGTTCCGATTGAAGTGAAGCGTAACAGAAATCCGAATTCATTAGGTGAGATCAACAAACCTAAGATGTACGATAACTTAATGAACGTATTCCTTTGGGGGAACATGAACAAAGAAGGTGTTTTGGTAGATTATTATACCCGAAGACTTACGAATAATTATCGTGTTCAATTCTCTGTTTTAGCAGATGCGTATGTAGAAGAAATTGAGGATGCTCAAAATAAAATTGACATACTCAATCAGGTGAAAATGCAGGATATAGATCCTGAGCAAGAGATCAAAACACCATATGGTTCATTTAGACCGATTGATGTAGATTCTGAATTAGCCAAAGCTCAGGAAGTTATTGACTCCAACTCAGTAAAAGTTACTGCTGTGTTGGACAGATGTTTTGAGGTTATGCCTGAGTTTAACGTACCGTTTGGTCGGGTAATGCCTTCAATTGTCTCGGCGTACTTTGCTGCCGGAAATGAAGAGAACGGCAAGCAATATTGTGATCGAACACTGGACGTATATGAAGAAGACCTGGATTATTACCTTTCGGTTGATCCTGAGTTCTCAGCATTGATGATTCAGGACATGTTTGATACGTATCGAGGGGTATTCTCACTTTATCAGGCAGTGACACTTTATTCAAGTGATACTGATTACCAGGATTTGGTCACTCAACGATTTATTACAATCACGAATAAAGTGAAGAAAGGCTTGAACCCAATTAAACGTCAGAGCCCTTCAGCAATGAAAACTATTGGAGCAACCTTTGATGGTTTCTTCCAGGCCTATAAGGATCTTTATATGTCCATGGGCATAATGATCTAAATAATTGCATGAGATTTTATAAAAATCCCAAATGGTTTAAATGGTTATATCCAGGCGCCATTTGGGATTTTTTTTATCAGGATGACCGTTCCATCTACTTAACTTTTGATGACGGTCCAAACCCGGTTACAACACCCTATTTACTAGAGCTGCTGGATCAGTACAATGCAAAGGCAACTTTTTTTTGTTTGGGGAAACAAGTCAAACAATATCCAGATCTTTTTAAGACAATTCGCGATAAGGGACATCAGGTAGGAAATCACGGAATGGAACATCTCAATGGAATTAAAACAACTTTAGCTACTTATTTGGAGAATGTTGAACAGGCAGCCGAACTTATTCCGTCCAGGTTATACAGGCCCCCTTATGGAAAGATAAAACCAAAACAATTCAAGGCTCTCCAAAAAAAGGGATACACCGTTGCATTTTGGTCAGTCATGGCCTATGATTTTGATGCGGATCTATCTTCAGAAAAACGAATTACAAAAATGAAAGATTTAACGAAAAACGGAGCAATTTTCGTTTTTCATGACAGTGAGAAATGCCTTGAAGTACTCAAAAATGATCTTCCGAAACTAATGGAGTTTTGGAAAGAGGAACAATATAGCCTCAAAACATTGCCCGGCAAATGAGGGAGAATAATTAACTTTACTCACTACAAACAAAACCCCCTATGGAATCTGTATTTGACGAAAAAATATACAATGAGGATTGGCTCAAAAAAACGCATGATGAATTCAAAAGTGCAAAGGGTTTTCCTCACATTGTCATTGACAATTTTTTGAAATCGGACATTGCAGATACATTGTACGAAAACTTTCCTACCAAGGAACAGATGCGAAAAAGCTACAAGAACCTGAACGAGCAAAAATCAGAAGGTTCAGGCTTTGATCAGTATCATCCCTTATTTGCACAACTCAAAGATGAATTGCGTACTGAAAAATTTAAAGCCGCTTTTTCAAAATTAACCGGTATTGATGACCTCATATTGCCGGATGATCACAGAGGATCAGGAGTTCATCAAGGATTTGACGGGAGTTACCTGGATGTTCATGTGGATTTTAGCATTCACCCCACCTTAAAAAAACACCGTAGGTTAAACCTGCTTATCTTTTTAAATAAAGACTGGAAAGAAGAATACGGAGGCCATTGTGAGTTTTGGAATGAAGATGTAACCGAAATGATTGGAAAGGCCCTGCCTATTCTTAATCGTGCGGTAATTTTTGAATGTAGCCGTTATTCATTTCACGGATACGATACGATTCATGTTCCTGAAGGAGAAAGCAGAAAGTCTTTTTACTCCTATTTCTATACAGATGTTGCACCAGGGGTAAAGTATCACGACACGATTTTTAAAGCGCGCCCAAGTGAGGGAAAAGCCAAGAAAATAAAAACCGAAGTAAAGGAAGGTTCCAAGAACTTTGTAAAGCGGGTTTTGTATAAGATGAATTTGAAAAAACTGTTCAACAAATACGAATAAGCTTATAAGAAACGAAAATGCCCGGTTATTCAAATGAACAGCCGAGCATTTTATATGTATAGCGGTTGCTAAACTAAAAGTGTAAACTGGCTCCAAAAGTCAGTGGTTTTGCCACTCTTGATTTGTCATTTTCAAATAGAGGGAGCATGTTATAGCTGGCAAACAAACCGAATCCTCTGTATCCAATTCTTGCAGTCAGTGATGCATGAAAAGGATTGACATTAAACCGTCCTTTTGTCTTGTCTTCTGCAGTCCCTTCTCCCACGTCATATTTATACTTCATTTTTGAACTCATCCGAACTCCTCCAATGGCTCCAACGGCAATGTGGAAGTTCTTCTTTTTGTTTTTGGAAGTATTAAACTGGATAAGCAACGGAATATTGACATAATTCACCCGGAGCTGGTTCTTTTCAAATCCGTTTATCAATGTGGAATCTGCATACCCGAAAGTGGAATCTGCATTTGCGCCTAAACGCATATAACTGTCTTTGAATCCGAACCTTGAATTCGTAAATCCGAGTCCCGTTACAAGCCCTACGTGCGGTGTACCAAACTTTAAAAAATACTCGAACAGGTTGAAATTGAACACAAATGAATTAGCGGGATCAATCTGAAGGTGTGTTTCCTGAAAATCCGGTTCAAATTGATTGTTCATCAACATGTTTACGCCAACTTCAAATCCGGACCAATATGCCAGGTCCTGATTCGCCCAGTCTTTTTCATTTTCATCATCCGGATCTTCAATATCTCCGTTATCCTTATCAACACGTATCGTGTCATTATCGATAATAATAAACTCGGTGTTGCCAATATTAAATCTTGTTGTATCCGGTTTATTATTTTCTTCTTTCTGGGCAAGGCCAAGGTTTGCACAGATCAGTAGTGTAAAAAGTGTAATTGTTGTTTTCATTTTGTTTAAGTTTATGGCAGCTTGAGCAGAGCTCCAGGCCTTTAAAGCTCTGCTTTTGCGCCGTTCTATAGTAGGACGATACCATCTATTAAAAGTTACAGCCGCCCGTAAATTTTTAATGTTTTTTGCGTTGGAATTCGAACTTTCCAAGTTTTACGTGATGAGCCACGTAATCTCCTGAGGTAGATTTCTTTTGTCGTTCGTAAGAAATATTTCGATTAAAGATACTTCCCGCGATATCTGTAAATACCTTTATGGGTTCTTCGGTGATGATACTTTCTTCTTTGGGTTCTGTTAGTGCAAGGTCAGAATCATCTTCAAGGGGTTGCTGATCAGGGTTGGTATTAGTGCTATCGGTATTTTCTGCGATAGGATCCCTGAAATCCGTTTTTTCTTTAACCAGATTTATCTGTTGATGCGTGGAGTCTAATTTTTCGCCATCATGTTTTTCCTCTTCCACCGCTATAAAATTTTCATTATCGATAGAGGTGTACGAATTGGTAGGATCATTCGATAAATTTGAATCAAAAACCTTGTTGTTTATTGATGGCAGGTTCCGCTTAGTACCAGTCTCGCTATCTGCAGTTAAAACATTTGTTTCAGATAAATTGTTGTTTCCGGGTACCGGATCTGAAGAATTAAATCGTACAATTCCAAACAGTAAAACGATTACAGCAGCAGCTGCCACTACGCGATAGATTAATGGAAGGATAACTGCGTCTTTTTTCTTTAGGTCAGCAGTGTTCCCATATACCTCAGATGGATTAGCAACAAGGATGGTGTTTTGATAATACCTTAACGTTTTTTCCAGGTGATTTTTCTGAACATAATCCAGCAACTGAACTTCCTCTTCCTGTGACAATTGACCTTCAACCGAGGCAATCATCCATTCTTCCATTTCTTCCGGCTGAATGCCTTCTTTTTTAAGGCTTGATTTATCCACCTTTACATCCTCAACAGGAGACAGAATTACCTCTTCAAAATCGTGTTCAAGTTCCGCTTTAAGCTCCGGATGTTTTTCCAAAAAATCCATCAACTCAAATTCTTGTTGAACATTGAGGTTTCCTTCCATATAATCCAGAAAGAACGCTTCGTAGTTATGTAAATTTATCTTCTCCATTATTCCATTACTGCCTCTACACTTACTAAAATCTCCTTCAGTTTTTTTCGTGCCCTGAAAATGTAAACTTTCACCTGACTTTCTTTTAATCCTGTGATCTCACCAATTTCGTCATAGGCATATCCTTCGTAGTCTCTCAAAAGAACAACCGATTTCTGTATCTCAGGCAATTGATCTAAAGCTTCGTGTAATGTTTTCTGCAGATCCATGTTTTCGACTGGTTTCTGCTGATAATGCCGATCAACTGCTTCAATGCCGTCCTTATATTTTTCTTTTCGAAGTACATCTATTAAAGTATGATGCGCAGTAGTAAACAAATAGGATCTAATTTTTTCGTAGGAAATATTTTCCTTCCTCTCCCAAACTTTAGCAAAGGTTTCCTGTACTACATCTTTAGAAACATCTGGATTTTTCAGGTGCTTCAATACAAACCGATAAATATTATCGGCATAAGCATCAACACTTTTATTGTACTCTTCTTTTGTCATCCTTTTTCATGGGGGCAAAACACTAGGTTTCGCTCGGATTCGATAGTGGGACGATAATGTCCCCGCAAAAGTTACACCTAAAATTTATCGGATAGAAAATTTTATTGGTAAAATATAGGTGCCATCTTCATTTGACGAGAGATTTAATTCAGCAACCGGTAATTCCTTTAATGCATTGTAAGCTTCAACGTCAAGTGATTCTGCAACACTTCCAACCACTTCTACCTGATCAATTTTACCATCTACAATTGTAAATGCAATATATACCGTTCCCTGCTCTTTATTTTCTATTGCATTACTTGGATACTTTATATTTTTCTCTACCCAACTGCTGATTTTTGAAGTGTTTTTTGGATGATCGCCATAGCTATTTGCCTGGCTGTTCATACTTAGTGTAACTGCAAAAATTAAGGTTAAAATCTGTGCTTTCATTTTTTGTTGTTTAATTGGTTTGACTGTGTGACGCTAAGAACGAAATAGAAGTTACAGGCATTATAAACTTTAACCTCTTTTAACCTTTGAACAGAAGATGGCAATTTATCAACAATCTACATAGCGAAAAGAAAATTGGTAACTTTGCTCCCCTATGAAAAGCCTTGATCCCAAAGACCTGCCCATCCCTGTTTTACATGGGCACTTATTGGGTGCTGTTGGACCCCGGCCAATTGCATTTGCCAGTACCATAGATGAAAACGGTGTGCCGAATTTGGCTCCGTTTAGTTTTTTCAATGTTTTTTCCGCTAATCCTCCAATCATGATTTTTTCGCCGGCTAGAAGCGGAAGAACAAATACCACAAAAGATACTTACAACAATGTAAAAAATGTGCCCGAAGTGGTTATAAATGTGGTGACATACGATATTGCCCAACAGATGTCTTTGGCTAGTTCACCTTACGAACCCGGGGTAGATGAATTTGAGAAAGCCGGTTTCACTAAGTTGAAATCAGACACTATCAAACCTTTCCGGGTGGCTGAGTCTCCCGTGCAGTTTGAGTGCAAGGTGAATGAAGTTGTTGAATTGGGGAATGAAGGTGGAGCAGGAAATTTGGTTGTTTGCGAAGTTTTACGTATTCATATAGATGAGGAGGTTTTAGGAGAAGACGGAAAAATTGATCAGAAGAAAATTGACCTTGTAGCAAGAATGGGAGGTAATTGGTATTGCCGGGCAGATCAAAACTCCATGTTTGAAATTACCAAACCAATCTTCACCAAAGGAATTGGTTTTGATCAATTGCCGGATGATATTTTAAAATCTGAAATTCTAAGTGCAAATGACCTTGGACAATTGGCAGGGATTGAAAATTTGCCTGACGAAACCGAAGTGAATGACTATAAATTAATGGAGTTAGCAGATTTATTTGTTACTTTGGAAGATGAGCAGGTTAAATTGGAAAAAGAACTGCATCAGAGAGCCAAGGACTTATTGAAAGAAAACAAAATTGAGGAAGCCTGGAAAACCCTGCTTTCTTTTAACAACTAACCAAAAGCCGTCTTTTAAAGATGGTGATCAAAAAAAATTGACATGTACACATTAAAAGGAGAATTAAAAGTAATTAATGACGTTCAGCAAATCTCTGATTCATTTAAGAAGAGAGAATTCGTTGTGTTGGATGCTTCTGGACAATATGCGCAAACAATTTTGTTTCAGGCTGTTCAGGATAGAGTTGAATTATTGGACAATTTTAAAGTTGGCGACAATGTTGAAGTAACTTTCTTTTTGAGAGGGAGAGAATGGACAAACCCAAAAGATGGTTCCGTTAGATACTTCAATTCACTAGACGCCTGGAAAGTAGAACCACTTGGTAGTGCAACTGATAAACCAGCATCTGCAGATAATGCAGAAACTTTCGTAGCTGAAGGAGATGATGACCTGCCATTTTAAATAATGACATTATTTATAATTGAGCCTGCTCTGATAAAGAGTGGGCTTTTTTATTTCTTGATAATTAATCGTTGATCATCAGGGAAATAATGAATATATTTGTTTAAACACACGATTATCACCAATCAAAATGATTAAAAAAATTGCCATAATTGGAGGAGTACTTGCCGTTGTTACAGTAGTGATCATATTTGCCGTTCCGTGGGGATCTTATGAGAGTACTTTAGAAAAAACTGAACTTACCGATACCGTAGATTACAACAATGAGGAAAATGGTGAATCTACTCCTTCTCTTGATTCACTTGAAGGTTCATATACCGTAAAAGTGAAAAATTCAAAAGGTGGAAATGCTGAGATTCTTTTTCATACTGACGGATTGAAATCAACCAAAGGTGGATTTGAAGATTTTTCAATTACGTTTGAGGTTCCTGACAACTTTAAAAAATCAGAGCTCACTGTAAAAATAAAAACTGCAAGTGTAAATACCGGGAATGACACGCGGGATGAACACTTACAGGAAGAAGGGTTTTTTCACAGCAGTAAATACCCGGAAATAATATTTCAATCCAATGAAATTATCCTTGGGGATACTTCTTATGTGGCGAAAGGTGAATTGACCTTAAATGGGAGCACAAAAGAGTTGGAAGTACCCTTTCATCATTTAGGAGCCGGTGGAGAAAAGAAGAACCGGTTTGAAGCTTTTGAAGGCGCATTTGAAATTGACCGTACTGCTTATGGTCAAGATGAATCAACAGGTGTCGGCAACATAGTGAAGATTAATTTCTATTGCGAATTAAAACGTCAGTAAGCACGAAGGAAATTTCTATATTTACTTCATGCTTTATCGTTATAGTTTACTTGTTTTATTATTCTTTACACTTGGAAGTTCCATCTCGTTTTCTCAATTGCCCGAAAAATGGCTGGGCCATTATGTGGGGGAACTGAGTTCAGTTAATCTCAAAGGGAATACCACTCAATTTCACATGGAGCTCATTATTTCTGAGCGCTCTGACAGCACCTATCATTTTACAATAATTTACGGAGATGTAGACGACAGCTTGCGTCAAGAACGCGCGTATCAATTAATCCCGACCAGCAGCTCACGCTTTTTATTGGATGAAAAGAATGGAATCGTGCTGGACATGAGTCTGGGGAACGACCGGCTGGTGAGTGTCTTTGAGGTAAATGATAACCTGCTTCATGTAAGTTATATTAAAACGAAAAAAGGTATTCGATTTGAGTTAACATCATCTGTTTTAACTAAAATCACAGGTGGTAACACAACGGACCAGGGCGAAGAAATTCCTGAAGTTCAGTCTTACAGTACTGTGTCCTTTCAATACGCAAATTTGAAACTGAGTAAGAAAAGGAAATGACACGCTTTACCGATAAATTTACATCCTTTTATAAGCGTCTACTACCAAGTCCTTTCAGCATAGCTATTCTACTCACTTTACTAACTTTTATTCTCGCTTTAATTTTTACAAGACCAACAGGAGAAGGCATTGGAAGTTATTCAGTTGATTTACTTAAAAGTTGGGAAGAAGGGCTTTGGAAAACGGGTGGAGGAGGACTCTACTTTGCATTCCAGATGATGCTCATGTTGGTTCTTGGTCACATTCTTGCGATATCCAGCCCAGCTAGTAAAGTAATTGATGCACTTACATTACCATGTAAAGATACCGCCAGTTCTGCGTTTGTTGTGACCATTGCTACGATAGCCGTCAGTTTGTTTAATTGGGGATTAGGATTAATTTTTGGCGCCATTTTAGCGCGTAAAATTGGAGAGAAGTTCAATCGTGAAAATAAACCCCTGAATTATGCACTCATTGGCGCGGCCGCATATTCAGGACTTATGGTTTGGCATGGAGGTTTATCGGGTTCGGCGCCTATCAAAGCAGCTGATGAAAACAACCTTCATGATCTTGTGGCCAAGATGGACGTGGACCTGGCTTCAGTTCCAACACGAATAGATATGGGCGAAACTGTATTTTCGACTATGAATATAGTTGTTAGTCTTGTTTTGATCATTGTTCTGCCTTTATTGATGAGGGCTATAGGTAAGAAAGAAAAACCTCATCAAAAACTTCCATCACCAGTAATGGTAGAAGAGGAAGTAATAGAGAAGCATAAAGGCGCAGAAAAGTTAGATCATTCCAGAATATTTTCACTGACTATCGGTATTGTCATACTGTTCTACGCTTTTCACAAGGCCGTTATTCAACCGGAAAAATTATCACTATCCTTTTTGACACCCAATTTTATCAACTTTGTTCTACTCGGACTTGGATTAATGTTACACCTGAGCATTACAAAATATGTAAAGGCAGCTAACGACGCCATTTCTGGTGCAACAGGCATCTTACTTCAGTTTCCACTTTATTTTGGTATCCTGGGTATTATGATTGGATCAGGATTAATCATAGATATTTCTGACTGGTTTGTCTCAATAAGCACAAAAGAGACCTTTTCCATTTTCACTTTTTTCTCCGCGGGACTAGTCAATGTTTTTGTACCAAGTGGGGGTGGTCAATGGGTAGTGCAAGGTCCGGTTATCATATCTGCCGCACAGGAATTAGGAGTTTCTTATCCCAAGGCAATTATGGCGCTCTCCTACGGCGATCAGCTGACCAATATGATTCAACCCTTTTGGGCCTTACCCCTTTTGGGTATAACAGGACTTAAAGCGAGGGATATCCTTCCTTATACCCTTATTCTATTCCTGGCAGGCATTGTAATTTTTCTTTCAGGCTTAATTATTTTCTGATGAATGATCCCACCGGACATCCAAAGGTTTTGGCATTAACTGAATGATCAGCAAATAAAAAGGGAAAAAGACCTGGTGTATCATTACCACAGGCACATCTGTCAAAACATCAATTTGTTTTTTATACAGCCTCAGAAGGACATATTCGTTCAAGAACTTCATCCCAAGTGGTATTAAAAAAACAGGGTTCAAGGTCACAAAGAAATAAGCGATACAAGCCAATTCTGTCAACAGGACAAAAACAAGAATAATGGACAGGAATACAAAATTGATGTCCCAACCGTGCTTCATTTTACTCAGCCACCTTTTTCGTTGTATAAGTAAATCCCTTATGTTATTTGGGGCTTCCGTTGTAACAGTTAACTCCATCCGTTTCGAAGTACAAATACGTTTTTTAAGATCTTTAAATGTATGTAGAAGAAAGTGATCATCACCAGAAACCAGTGCGTAGTCCTTTCGGAGTTCTTCTGCGTCAAAAAAACTTTCTTTTTTAAACAGGAGATTAGCACCATTACAAAGAATCGGCTTTTTGCGAACTGCCATGACATACGTTATCAACTGCAACCATGAAAAATCAACCGCAGCTAATTTTCCGAATATGGATTTAGCGTTCATCCTTACCGGAAGGATCCACATGTCTGCTTCCGGAAGATTAGTGAGTTCATCAAAATAATCTTTTGGCACAGAAACATCAGCATCCCAAGTCAATATAAATGTGTTTTTAGCCTCTTGACAGCCACGTCTGATCGCTTCCTTTTTGCCGCTCTTTGCTGAAGAAATAATCCGGTAGTCTATTTTCAGGTTGTTGTTGATCACACTGGTGCTCTGATCGGTTGAATGGTCATCTATAAACAAGAATTCAACATCAAGCTCCTGTCTTATATGTAGTTTATTGATACAATGAATCAGGTTTTGTATACGATCAGCTTCATTGCGAAAAGGTATAAGCACACTAACCGACTGAATAGGCTCCTCGGTATAAAATGTCTTCTGCGCATAGTTTCTCCCAATTACTGCAATAAGAATGAACTGAAAGGCATAAATCCCACAGAAAATATATACAAGTATGAGCACCACGGCTTGAAATTACGACAATTTAAAGATTAGCAAAAAGTCACGGGGATATTCATTTTGAGCGGCATCCTACCTTCTTAACAGGATTATTCCACCCACTAAAGCCGGAATACCCAGGTTGAGCATCCACAGAAAAAATACTGTTGCCATAATAACAGAAGATTGAACGCCTATAGCTTCCAGTACAAATAAAGCAGATGCCTCACGAACGAATAACTTTCCAAATAGAAATGATGGCACCACGGTTGTAATCAAATAAACAATTGCGATCGCCGGAACAAGTAGAGTTATTGCTCCTGCGGCACCAAAGAACCTTAAAAAAAGAAAAAACTGTAATAAGAACACAGAATACCGCAACGCACTAAGCCCCAAAACCGAAAATTTTAAACTCAGACTTTCGTCCTGAATATGATTTATTGCTGCCACTGTCTTTTCTGAATACAATCTTGAGAAAGGATTTATATCTATAACCTTTGGATACAAATAGAGAAAAAGTGAAAGAAGAATCATAAAAGCGGCGGAGGCATATATCGCTCTTACATCAAAAATTCCCTCATTTAAACCAGCATAAATTAATCCGATAGTTCCAAACAAAACACTGGCAATGAATTGGGCAATATTGGAGTGTATCGTTGCGATAATAGCTTTGGGCCGTATATCCTTCTCCATGTCTGTGGTCCGCCCAATAAAATTTCCAATTCTATTTGGTGTAAGAATACTTGTGCTAACACCAGCAAGCACATCTTTTACAGTTTTTCCAAACTTCTGCGCCCGAATATCTTTTACTAAAAGTTGCCATTTAAGCGATTCCAGTAACCAATTTACAGGCATTAACGCAACAATCAGAAGTAAAAATGGTAATCCCTGATCTGATATTTTCAGATCATCCAGCTCATTTTTTGTTAATAGAGCTGCGACTTTCCACCCTATAAACAACAATAAAGCTAGTCCGAAAACTAGCTTTATTATCTGGGTTTTTTTCTTTGTTTTGGTCAACTACTTATTAAAAGTTTGTATTCCACCTAAGTTTACGCTCATTTAACAAGCCCGTAAGGTCACTGGCTGCTCTTTTAAATTTACCAACACCTGAGTTGATCGCCTGATTCATGTACATTTCAGCCGTATCGAAATCACTTAACCAAATATACGCCTCAGTGAGGTTGGTGTATAGCAGTGCCGTCACTTTATCATTTACACGCGCTTTTCTATCATTGAGATCACTTTCCGTTAACATTTGTTTCCAAATATTAATCGCTTCATTAATCTTAGCGTGTGCCGCAGAACGGTCCCTTTTCTGTGAAATCATACTGTATCCCTGGTTTGCTAGCGTGTAAGCATTCGTAAGGTCGTTGTACTGATGATCTTTAAATTTTTTGACCGTGTACACATAAGTAGAATAAGACATCACCGGATAACCACATTTGTTGTTTACAAATGTATTGAGTTCAATTAAAGCAGAATTTCTCGCTTTCTTTTCTAGATCAATCCAGAACGCATCCTCATTATCCACCCACCACAGGTCGAAATCGTATTGAGAATCGTAGGATCCAATCGTATAAGAACGAACAGAATTTAGGATAATAGTTTGAAGTACAACTCCTTGTGTTGGCTCTTCTACTTTTACTTCAAGTGGAAGTTTATAATTTGCTGTATAGGTGTACTTCACACTTGTTGCTGATTTCTTTTCAGTCATTTTGATGTCTACATTTGAAAGCGGTAAGAGTCCGACTGTGATAGTAGCTCCACCTTCCCCTTTGTCATAACCGGCCAGAGATATAGAATTAATGACCTGGTCATCTGTTATATCAGAGTGTAACCGGGGTTGCGGCACCTCTACTTGAACAGGTTGTGGTGGAATGATTGGGTCAGTTGGTTTTGGTGCTGCTGTGTTTCCACCATTTACAGCCTTTTGCCATGCTGACATTTTTGTGAAGTAATCCCGTAACACAAGTTTCTTTTGCTCACGCCAGGCAATCATTTGTGCTTCATATTCAGCGCTGGCTTGCTCAAGCTTAGTTTGATAGGCCAATAAACTATCTTCATTTGCCTTTTCATATTTCCTTTCCAGGACCACGTTGTAAGTAGAATACTGCTCAGAAATAGGATTTGTTGGCAGTTGGATGAAATTAAAGGTCACCCTGTTTTCTTTTACGTTTTGTCCAAAAGCAAAAGAACTCAAAGCCAAGACCATTAAGAGTATTGATTTTTTCATGTGTTTAATTTTATTCTTTAAATATAAAAATAATGTTCTGTCTCATTCCCAGTAAACAACAACCTTGCCAACAGATTTTCTCGACTCGAGTAAATCATGCGCTTTCCCAATATCTAAATGTTTAAATCGCGCGCCTACATGCGGCTTTATTTTTCCTTCATTTACTAATCGGACAACTTCATTCATACAACGGTTTAAGACGTGCGGTTGGCGATCACCTATTTTAAGCATATTGGTGCCAACAATTGATTTTGAATATGCTACAAGCATTATTGGCAGCAGTATTCCCATTCTCCAAACAAATCCTATTGTAGAAAATATCCCCCATTTCCTTCCGAGACGGTCCGAACCACCAAACAACATGATCTTTCCACCTGGGCCAATTAGTTCTTTATCCTTTTTAAATGTTTTTCCCGCTATCGGATTAAAGGTGGCCTGTAATTTAAGCCCATTTGTAATCTTTGGGATTTCTTCCGCATAATCTTTTTCTCGATAATTCATTACATGATCGGCTCCTTGTTCTTTCATGTACGCCAACTTCTCATCACTCCCAGCATTGGCAAATACTTCGCAGCCTTGCAATTTGCATAGTTGAATAAGCGCCGTACCAACTCCACCAGCTCCGGCATGAATCATTACTTTATCACCCGGATGGAGTCGAATGGCATCACAAGCCATATAATATGCTGTTGCGTATTGAACAGCTATAGCAGCAGCTTCACCGGCATCCATATCATTAATCTCCGCACATGCCTCAAGTGGGGTAACTGCATATTCCGCATAACCTCCAAAACGCGTGAAGGCGACAACACGTTTTCCTGTCCACTGTTCATCAACGCCCTCTCCAATATCTATAATTTCACCCACAACCTCGTATCCAAGGATGGCCGGGATATCCGGGGCGGGTTTATAAAGACCTCTTCGGGCCATAACATCCGCAAAATTAAGCCCAAAACACTCCACCTTAATTTTAACCTGACCACTCGTCACAATAGGCTGATCAACTTCCCTAATTTCAAAGGCTTCTTCTCCTGTTCCATTTTTTACAAGTACTGCCGCTTTCATTTCTTTCCCTTTCCTTCAATGACCATTACAAACTCTCCTTTAATTGGATTGGTGGTAAAATGTTCTATTAATTCTGCTGTTGTTCCTCTTACCGTTTCTTCAAATTTCTTTGAAATCTCTCTACAAATTGCCAGTTTTCTATCGTTGTCCAATAATTCATCAAATTGTTGTAGTGCTTTTAGAATTCTGTGTGGAGATTCATACAATACCACCGTTCGCTCTTCATCTGCTATTCGTTGCATTCGCGTTAAACGTCCTTTTTTATGGGGTAGAAATCCTTCGTAAACAAATTTCTCACAAGGAAAGCCCGAGTTTACCAAAGCAGGAACAAATGCCGTGGCACCAGGCAGACATTCCACTTCTATCCCTTCTTTGATAGCTTCTCTCACCAATAAAAAACCGGGATCAGAAATGGCTGGTGTTCCTGCATCAGAAACCAGACCGTAAACCATTCCGTTCTTTAATTCTTCTACCAATGTAGCCACCACTTTATGCTCATTGTTCTGGTGATAGGCTATCAGTTTATTTTCAAATTCGTAATGATTGAGGAGGTTCTTTGTCGTTCTGGTATCTTCGGCTAGAATGGCATCTACTTCTTTCATCAGCCGCAGGGCCCTGAAAGTGATATCTTCCAGATTTCCAATTGGGGTGGGTATGACGTATAGTTTCCCCATTACTGGAATTTTACTTCATAGAGATAATGCCACAACTTGCCCGTAACATAGATTTTCCCGTTCCACGCTGCTATTCCGTTCAACACTTCACTTCCCGGTGGTTGGGCATTCACAAGCGGCGCCAAATTAATATAGGTTTTAACTTTACCAGTGGTTGTATCTATCCTTGCAACTCTAGTATCTGTATAAATATTTGCGTACAGGTCACCATCTATCAGTTCCAATTCGTTTATTTGTGTGAGGTTGGATTGGTTATCAAAAACCTGCAGTGTTTTAGTCACTTCAAATGTAGTAGGATCTCTCCACACAATATCAGAACTACCATTGGACATGATCAAGCTTGAACCATTATTACATAAACCCCATCCTTCATCCTGGTAAGTAAATTCATTAACGATATCCAGGGTATTGATATCATAAACAAAACATTTGCCTGCACGATAGGTTAATTGATATAATTGATCATTTAGTATAGTAATGCCTTCACCAAAAAAAGCATCATCCAAATCAACTTTTCTGAGATGTTGACCTGAGGTCAACTCTACTTCGGCTACTAAGGACGTTCCATACTGTCCTGTGCTTTCATACAATCTTCCTTTGTAAAACTCCAGGCCTTGCGTGTAGGATTTTGGATCATGGGGATAGGTGTTGATCATATTGGTTTCCCAGTACTCAGGAATGATATCCGAGAAAAGCGTTATGGTCCGGTTATCTCTGTGTTCTTCCCCTTTTCCGTCTTTGTATTTTAAATAAATCGGCACAAAACCGACTCGTGCGTTTTGCGTAGACACCTTTAATTCCTGGTCCTCCAGTAAGAGGCTGTCCTTATACAAGGTATCATCTACGTATAACTGTAAATCACTTATTAAATCAGGATGATTTACTTCAATCTTAACCTTAATTTCATCCCCTACGGTAAATTTCTCATCATGCCCGGGAGTAATAATCGCGACATCTGGTTCTACCAGGTCTTCCTTTTCTTTTTCTTCTTCCTCTTCTCCTTTACACCCCTGTAAAAAGACGCCTAAAGCAATGAGTAGAAATGTCAATAAAAATATTCGAAGCTTCATTATTAGAAATTTGCTATCATATCCATTAATACCTGCTTTTTTCTGGTGGATACCGGGACTCTAGTTCCGTCTCGCATAATAATGTATCCATCAGATTTAATAAATTCTTTAATGAAAGCTGTATTAATTAAATGAGATTGGTGCACCCTTATAAACCCGTGGTCGGAAAGTAATTTATCAAACTCCTTCAGGGTTTTAGTAACTAATAGTTTAGTTTCGTCAGTGAAGTAAAACATGGTGTAATTGATGTTCGACTCACAACGTAGTATCTCATCAACATTAACAATATGTATCTTCTCTAGCGTATTTAGTGCAATTCGTTTAGGTTGGTTAAAGTTTTCCTTTAAGAGATCGATACGTTCTGCTGGTTTATTTTGATCTTCAATTTTACTTACCGCATCCATCAACTCATCTGGGTCAATGGGTTTTAACAAGTAGTCAACGGCTGAAAATTTAAATGCTTTTACAGCAAATTCATCAGAGGCAGTTGTGAAGATTAACTTAAAGTTTGCGTCAGGGAGAATCTCCAATAAATCAAAACCTGTCCCATCTTTCATTTGGATATCCAGAAAAACCAGGTCGGGTTGAAGCTCCTTTATCAACTTTGCTCCTGTAACTACACCTTCTGCACTTCCAACCACCTCTATGTTCACACAATAGTTCTCAAGATCGGATTTGAGCACGGCAATGGCTTCTGGAATGTCATCAATTATAACTGCTTTGATCATAACGCGTTCTTTATAGCATCAAGTGAAATTGCACTGTGAGATGCATGGTAAATAACTTCCCCACCACGCAACACTATCACCTGGGGCGATTCGTGTCTAATATTTAATTCTTTCTCAATGTCGTTTGATAACGGTCGGTGGGCCAACAGGTCTAAATATACAGGAATTATCTCCTCCTCCGTCAGATCCCAATTACTTTCTAATCGCTTTTTGATCAAATGACTTATTGAACATCTGGTACTATGCTTAAGGAGTAAATAGGCCTTGTTAGAACTGTCTTCTAGCATCTTCTGTAAATCTTCCTTTGTCTCCATCACTTCCCACGGAATGTTCTGTGTAGGTTCCTTTCGAGAAAACAGCCCCATTAATATGCAGATTTAAATTGCTTTAAAAAGCGGATGTCATTTTCAGAGTATTTGCGTAGATCATTTACTCTGTATTTGAGCTGTGCAATACGCTCTATACCCATTCCAAACGCAAATCCCGAATAAACTTTACTATCAATTCCTGACGCTTCAAGTACATTAGGATCAACCATTCCACAGCCCAATATTTCAAGCCAGCCAGTATATTTACAAACATTACATCCTTCACCCTGGCAAATTGAGCAAGACACATCAACCTCAGCACTTGGTTCAGTAAATGGAAAATAGGAAGGCCTCAATCGAATTTCGGTTTTTTCACCGAACATCTCCCTGGCAAAATAAAGCAATGTTTGTTTCAGATCAGCAAAAGAGACATCTTTATCAATATACAGCCCTTCTACCTGGTGAAAGAAGCAATGCGCTCTTGCTGAGATAGCTTCATTTCTATATACCCGTCCCGGAGAAATGGTCCTAATTGGCGGATCTTCTGACTCCATAACCCTTACTTGAACAGATGATGTATGAGTTCTCAGTGCCATTTCATGATCATTTTTCTCAATAAAAAACGTATCCTGCATGTCACGGGCCGGATGCTCAGGCGGAAAATTCAGAGCAGAAAAATTGTGCCAGTCATCTTCAATCTCTGGTCCTTCGGATACAGAAAATCCAATTCGTGAAAATATTTCAATAATTTCATTGCGTATAACTGCCAGGGGGTGTCGAGCTCCAAGTTCCACACGTTCTGCCGGACGTGTAAGATCAAATTTTTTCTTCGTTCCAGCTTTATTGTCCTTCTCCTTTTTGGCTGATTCAAATTTCTCTTCCGCTTTTTTCTTTAATGCATTTATTGCCTGGCCAACATCCTTCTTCTCCTCGTTAGGTACATTCCTTAGTTCTTTGTAAAGGTCTTTCAAGACATTTTTACTGCCTAAAAACTGGATTCTGAACGCCTCTAAAGCTTCTTCACTACTCACATCAGCAGCATCAATACTACTGTTGTAATCCTCTATTTTTTCTTTGATCTCCATGCGTTTCGCAATAAATAACAGGCACTGCGCTTTGACCGGTTAAATTCTACTGGCGAAATTAGTAATTTATTTGTGGATTATGGGCTACACGTTTAGTGAAGTACGATTAAGAAAAGTCTTCAAGACAGGTGTCCAAGTTACTGCAGATATCAAACTCTTTTATGTGAAGGGTATCTAATTTTTGATTGACTCATACGACACAGTGTAACTTTTACCCCCTTTAGATTGTTTAACTATCAGCAGGAAGGGTATTAACCTGTGAAATATGCGATAACAGCCAACCTAGATGCTGTTAATACCGTATGACATAGTAACGAAAGCGAACATTTTGCCAAAAATGTCGTATTTTTGTTAGATACCACGAATTAAACACTTACAAACTAACAAGATGAACAAAATATTTGCTAAGCTGGGAATAGTTGTAATGGTAGCCGGAATTGTCGGAATCGCGTCATTCTCTTCATGTAAGAAGGAATCACCTACTATTGCAAAAATTCGTGTTTTAGACACATCCGGTACACCATTTGCTAACGCAATGGTACGATTGTACCCTACACCGAGTACGAATAATTCACATGGTCCGATCATCATTGATGATACATTATATTCAGATTCGGATGGATACGCCACTTTTGACTACACTGAACATTTCAACCTTGGACAAGCAGGTTTTGCGGTTTTAGATATTGAAGCGAGAAGTGGAGATTCTCTCTATGGCCAGGGAATTATTAAGATCGTTGAAGAGGAAGTAAACGAAGAAACGGTAATTCTACAACCTTAACCTCTGTCTTAAACTACAGATAAAAAACTGCCCGTTCAACATTGAGTTGAGCGGGTTTTTTTATTGCCTTAATTTTCTATTTACTTTTGCACCCGCATGGCAAATAATCCTTTAAATAGTATCATTCGTGTAACAGACGACCAGGTTGTACATGAAAACAAAGACTTCGGGTTCACTATACACAGTTGTAAAATAGAAGATCCATCAGTACAATTGCTCATTACCAACGGCTTGAGGAATCACAAACAAGAAGTCAACAAGGAAAATGAAAAATACCAGCACATAGAACTTTATGTGTGCTTACCGGATTACTGGAACCTATCGAAACATCCATGGCCCCTACATTGGTTAAACCGCATAGCACAGGTTCCTCAAAAAAACAATACCTGGTTCGGCGCTGGTGACACAATTCCAGCTGGTAATCCACCTTCAGAAGTATCTCCAAAATTTAGCGCCAATCATTTTATTCTTAGCCCTCCTATATTTCTAAGCGAATTGTTAAGTGGGCCGTCATGGAAAAATGCTGATTTTCAATTATTATCAGTTATTCCTATTTATCAAAAAGAGCTGGATTTCAAATTAAAAAACTCTCACACCATGCTTTTTAACAAGTTTGATTTATACCGTATTTCTGAAAAGATTGACACTTATCGCAATTCAGCCTGCCCATCTGTTTTTAAGCGACTTTTAAAACCAAGACGGTAGTTGAAGGTTGTTTAATGTCACACCGTTCTAAAACTGTAATAATTCGAATATTTTTTTGTTTTTTTTCACACCCTTATTGGCAAATTGTTTATTTTTGAACAGTTAAACAGATTGCGCAATCATTTTTTCGTACTTTGATGCAATTAAAGATGAAAAAATTCTTACTAAAAAACTATGCAACGACTCACACCTGCTGAAGAACAAGTGATGCTAAGATTGTGGGGGTTAAAAGAGGCCACTGTTCAGGACATTATTAATTTCTATCCTGTTCCAAAGCCTGCTTACAACACCACGTCAACTATTGTAAGAATCCTTGAAAAAAAGGGTTTTGTGAAGCATAAGAAAAAAGGCAGGGGTTATATATATATGCCAAAAATTTCTCGTGTAGCTTACCGGGAATATCTTGCAACATGGCTGCTGGACAATTATTTTGACGGGTCCAACCAGGAGGCTGTGAATTATTTCAACCAAAAGAAACGCTTGGACGAATTGCTTTAACTAGCTTTTTAATTAATTTAATTCGGCCAATTCTACACGAAGACCAACATCAATAATTTCAGGTAAAATCTCATCCCTCATAGCGTGTTCTAACTTGAATACATACTTGCCGCTATGTTTAAACACCCCTCTCGAAACAAGAAATTTATTTTCGACAACAGTCCCGGTGCTTTCTCCCTCCCATTCGCCATTGGGTTTAGCCAACAAAAACTGAAGCGTATCTTTACCTTCATATCCATCCGGGTATTCACTATGTAAAAAGACAAATAAATTTGAATAAGGATAATCCGTAGATGTTCGGAAATTGATCCACAAGTTTAGCGGACTAATTGTGTCCTTAACATCAAACTCAAACGTTTTTATATCGTCTGCATGCCAACCATCTTCACTCACGGTAAGGTTTTCTTCATATACAACTGAACTATCACAACTTGCCAAATTCAAAGCAAGCACGAGCATAAAGAGCAATTTAATGGCGTTATTTTTTTTCACGACTATCTTTATTTCCCTGTTGTTTTTTACCTCCCTGTTTTCCGGATTGCTTCCCCTTTCCCTCTTTTCGATTCTTATTTTTAGGACCTTTATTTGGCACGTTCTTATTGCCAGAAGCTTTCTTTTTGTTCTTCGGCTTATTGTTTTTTGGGTTATTCTGCGGTTGTTGTTTTGTCTGACCTTTTTGTTGTCCGCCTTTTTTCTTTTTCTTCTTCTTTTTCCGCTTAAACACATGTTCAAAGCGATTAAGGCTGTCTTGTCCCACAACATTTGTATAATCAGGTACTTCTTCAACCACATCCACCATGTAATCTTTCAGGTCGGTTGGTTTTTTACCGTCTTTATTCAGCTTTATAATTTCCTTAACGCGATCTGGCGATAAGGGTACAAAATGTCCAGAAACATCTGAGTCTTTGTCTTTAATAAGGTACCACATTTGCTCCTTAAAAACATCCGTCTTAACGTGAAAAGCAGTTCCTTTCTCCGTTTGTAATTTTACATCTGCACTTGGAAATTTTTTCAGAGCGTCCAAATAGGCGTCTAACTCATAGTTCAAACAACACTTAAGCTTCCCACATTGGCCCGCTAACTTTTGAGGATTTAGAGAGAGTTGTTGATATCTTGCAGATGCAGTAGAAACAGATCTAAAATCTGTGAGCCATGTTGAACAACACAACTCTCTCCCACATGAACCAATTCCACCAAGCCTTGCTGCTTCTTGCCGAACGCCGATCTGTTTCATTTCAATGCGAACTCGAAACTCTTCGGCAAGATCTTTAATCAGCTGTCTAAAATCGACCCGGTCCTCTGCGGTATAATAAAAGGTCGCCTTATTTCCATCTCCCTGATATTCAATGTCAGAGATTTTCATTTGAAGCGCTAGTGAAGAGGCAAACTCTCTTGATTTATACATAGTATCCATCTCAAGCGAACGAAACTTTTTCCATTTTTCAATGTCATTTTCGTTTGCTTTCCGCAATACTTTTCGCGCCTCATGTGGTTTAAAGTTAGATGCTTTTTTTCGGACCTGGATTCTGGCAAGTTCGCCAACAACTGATACGATTCCCACATCATATCCAGGACTGGCCTCTACCACTACAATGTCACCGACCTGTAGGTTTAGCCCTTTCAGATTCCTGTAAAATCCCTTCCTGGAATTTTTGAATCTGACTTCTAATATATCGTAAGTACTTTGACCATTTGGTAATTCAACATCCGCCAACCAGTCGTATACCGCTAATTTATCACATCCTCCGGTACTACAGTTACCGTTACTTTTACAACCATTGGGCACCCCGTTCGAAGTTGAACAATTTGTGCATCCCATTGTAAAAATTTTTTTCCTTATAGGTAAAGGACAAATTTAAGATTTTTGCAACAGCTTTCGGGATTAAAAGACAATTTCAATCGAAGAAGCTCTTTCCATGTAACTTCTAATTTGATTTTGCTGTTCTGGTGAAAGACCTAAGTCTCCCAGATTCAGGTACTCGAGCTTGTAGAGTAGCCCAATCATAGATGGCACTTCGTATAAACTTGTCCCGGAAAGATCAAGAAAACGCAAGCCGCTCAATTTGAAAAATGATTCTGGTAATACAGTTATTGGATTTTCGTCAATAGTGAGTTCCTGTAGTGTTTTCATGTTCCCAATGTTTTCGGGTAAGGCTTTGATCTTATTTGATGAAATATGAAAAGATTCAATAGACTCCATTTCTACAATGCATGGCGGTAGTGCTCTAATCCGGTTATAGTCCATATTTACCTCTCTTAACTTTTTCATTTGAGAGAGTGTTTCCGGAATTTTTCGAATGCGGTTATCACTTAGATCAATTTCTCTTAAGGCCTGTAGATTTCCAATTTCTGAAGGAAGGTTTCGAATTTTATTATCATACATAAAGACATACTCAAGGTTTTTTAAATTGCCAATTTCATTTGGAATTCTCCGAATATGATTTCCGCTAATATCAACTATTGCCAGGTTTGACAATGCTAATAGTTGCCTGGGAAAGCGCTTGAACCGGTTACTCGCCAGATAAACTGACTCAATATTATTTAACCGGGCAAACGACGCTGGTAAACGCGACAACTCATTAACGTACAAGTCAATAACTTTTAACTCAGTCATTTCGCCAATATTCTCAGGAAGTTTACTGAGCTTGTTTACATACACATCAAGCCTTGTAAGCAGTTTTAGATCACAAAAACTGTCCGGTAATTCTTTGATTTTATTCTTGTGGAGTTCGAATTCCTTTAAATTGATAAGCATTCCGATATCTTCAGGCAGCCCATACAGTGCATTGTCATTAACTTTTAATACCTGCAAGTTGGTCAGTTGAGTAATAGATGGCGGCAACTCAATTAAGTCGTTTTTTGAGACATCCAGCAGCTGCAGGTTCACGAACTTGTTAATGTCTTCCGGAAGCTCTTTGAGGTCTTTACTGGATAAATTCAGTATGTACACATCCTCAGGGGACTTATAGGCCTCTATTAAGGAAGTAAACTCCTTTTTTTCTTGTAATTCTTCCTCAGTAAGAAGTTGCGCTCTTGATACAAAAGCCGCACAAATAAACCATATTAAAATGAGGATTTTATTCATGAATTACTACAAGATAAATACCTGTTTTTCACCATAAAGGTTACACTCCTTTCCGTACTAATTTTGTGAGTTTAATTACGAGGTCAGAAAAGAGAATCTTGGCATTTGCATTACGTTCAATGTGGTAGTATGCATTGTTGAACTCATCCGTGAGTTCAGTTATATTCTTATTGTTGATGAATCTGGCAAACTTTTGTAGGAATTCACTTTCTTCCTTTCTCAGGTTAAGCAACTTATCTTTGAGATAATTCATAATGATGCTTTCCCTGAAAATATGTAATCCATAAAGGATAAAATTCTTTTGTTTCTCCCGGTCCAACGCCGCTATTTCTTCAGACACATCCATTAGTTCAATTGGGTTTGCGGCATAAGCCGAGCGCATCAGTTTAACAAACAACTCAAAATAGGCGTGTTTGGAAGAATCTCCCTGCACCGCATCTATGGCATTAACAATGTTTCCCTGGCTCAAATTTGCCATGGTCTCAGCAACCCCGGTCTCAACCTGAAACGTTTGAGTAAGATAATTTGTTATTTCTTCAGACTTTAAAGCAGGAACATGGACAATTTGTGCCCTTGAGAGAATTGTAGGAAGAATATTCTCACTGTTATCACAAACTAGAAAAAACAATGTCTTCTTGGGCGGCTCTTCCAATATTTTTAAAAGTTTGTTTGCCGCTTGAGTGTTCATTTTTTCCGGCATCCAAATAATCATAATCTTGAACTTATCACTATATGATTTTAGTGACAGTTTTTTCATGATTGCCCTGCTTTCATCCACCCCAATTATTGGGTTTTTCCCCAGCCTGTCGTTATATTCCAACCATGTATTCAGACTAAAATACGGACGTTTATGGATAAGTTCATTCCACTCTGTTCGCAAATCATCAGAGGTAGTGACTTTATCTGCCTTGGAAACAACAACCGGATACACAAAATGAAGATCAGGATGTGTAAGGCTTTGAACTTTTTGACAATTGGGACAAGCTCCACAAGAATCCTCTCCTGATGGTGAATCACATAAAAGAAACTGCGCAAAAGCTAACGTTAATGGTAGTTTTCCAGACCCTTCGGGCCCCAGCAGCATCTTTGCATGACTGAGTCTGTCCGACTTGAACTCTGAAATTAACCGCGACTTAACCGCGTCTTGTCCGATAACATCTTTAAATTGCACGGTTTAAAATTAAGTAATATCTGGTATGAATTTTGCCTATACTAGTAAAATTCTTATTTTTAAGATTCGCCGGATTTTCGGCCATCACAGACATTAAACCGATTTAACATGAAAAAAATATTTACCCTGGCAGCTGCCTTAGTTGGATTTGCATCATTTGCACAAGTATCCATCAAAGAAACCAACGTTAATATAGACGGTGGAAAAAACGGATTTGAAATAGAAATTCCTTATGCTGATAAGAAAGCTGTTGAAAAGGAATTGAAAGACCTTTTAAAAGACTGGAAAGGCAGTTTTTCTGATAAAAAAGGTATTATGAAGGCCGACGACTGCAAGATGAAAGATATGGGTGAAAATACCTTTGACGCTTATGGAACTGTAGTTGAAAACGGAGAAGAAGGTAGTAAGGCACTTATCGCTATTGACCTTGGTGGAGCCTATCTCAGTTCAAGTGAGCATAGTAGTCAATTTAAAGTGATGGAAGCTGTGTTGAAGAAATGGGCTATTAAAACTGCTCAAAACTTCGTCGGTGAAATTGTGAAAGAAGAAGAGAAAGAGTTGAAGGACAAGCAAAAGGAGTTGGAAGATCTTGAAAAAGACCAAAAGAAATTGGAAGACGAGATTGAAGACTACAAAAAGAAAATCGCGGAAAATGAAAAAGCGATTGAGCAGAGCAAAAAGGATCAGGAAGCTAAGAAAACTGAAATAAAGGAACAAGAAGGTGTTGTTCAGGAAGCTGTTAAAAAACAACAGGGAATCAAGTAAGAATCCAACCTTCTAAAATAAATTTGCCCGGCATTCTCATTAAAATTTGAATGCCGGGTATTTTTTTGTCTTAACTATGCAAAATTAAGTTTGAGAATGTATTCTATGTACGAATGCTTATGGGCGAGAAGCTAAAATATTACGTCATTCTGCATATTATCGTTTTAATATGGGGGTTTACAGGTATTCTCGGGGATGAGATTTCAGCATCCGCAGATTTAATCACTTTTTTTAGAACAGGGATCTCTTTTTTATCACTTATTCTCATTGGTTTTTTTATTAAAAACATGAATAAACTTGACCGAAAACAGGTGATGCTGTTACTGCTTACCGGTGGGATTGTAGGCCTTCACTGGTATTCCTTTTTTTATGCGATAAAATCCTCTACCGTCTCCATTGGTGTTGTATGCATGTCTAGTTCAACACTGTTTACTTCATTGTTAGAACCGATTATATTTAAACGAAAATTACTCGTTAGTGAACTTATTCTCAGCTTTGCAATTATTGCGGGTATTGTCATTATTTTTGGGTTTGAAACGAAGTATTATATAGGAATTATCAGCGGTTTAATTGCTGCTTTTTTGGCTGCTCTGTTCACCGTAATTAACGGTAAACTTATAACTCAAATATCTTCCTTTAAGATTACCAAATATGAAATGCTAGGAGGATGTCTTGTGCTCTTTATAATTCTAATTTGTACCAATAAGATCAACGCTGCTAGTTTTAATTTGCCAATGATGGATTGGATATACCTTTTAATTCTAGGGGTAATCTGTACGTCAGTAGCCTTTATGGTGTCCGTTTGGGTGATGAAATACGTGACGCCTTTTACCGTTAGTATGAGCGTGAATATGGAGCCCATTTATACCATTCTTATCGTGTTGCTAATTGGGGTCTTTAATGGTTCACAAAAAGAGGTGATGTCACGAGGATTTTATGTTGGTGCTTTAATTATTATAGCGTCAATATTTGCAAATGCTTACATCAAAAAAAGAATCAATAGAAGGGTGAAACAAAAAGAAATATTAAAAACTAGCACATAATATTTTCTTTTTATTGTTAAATTGAATGTTCTAAAAATCTAAAAAAGAATAGTTTTGCATTAACTAATATAACCAGAAA
>JABURP010000012.1 GCA_014762645.1 Crocinitomicaceae bacterium | reverse complement strand
GTTAAGCCCAGCATCTTCCAATATATTCTTTCCATTAATTTTTGGCCCGTTATAACGATTTCCTCTACCATAACGATAATCCAATGTTGCTGAAATTTGATGCCTTTGATCAAAATTGTAAGGAAATATTGTTCTTAAGTTAGGTTGACCGGACTGAACAAGATTCAATGAACTCAATGATCCTGAACCGGTACCTTCAGCGAACTGAATGGGATAGTTTACACGAAGCATGATATTTTTAACTCTTCTTAAGTCATAGTTAACCGTAAAACCTTTAACTGTACCAAAATCCTGATTACTGTATGTCAAATAATCTTCGGGAAAGGCTCCTACTCTTCGAGTTACCTGAATTTCATCACGCTGCTCACGATAAAAAGTTGAAAGTGATAAAGCAGATGAATTCGTTAGCTTTTGTTTAAAGCCAATTTCGTAGCTAATCGTTTTTGTTGGTTTTAATTCCGGATTATTTAAAATTCGGTTGTGGTTTTGCAAGTAAATGATATCAATTGGATCTAAGGCTACATTACCTGAAGGTCTTTGTGTTAAGATATCGTAGTTCGCATAAAAAGTTGCCTCATCAGAAATTGGAAATGAAAATGAGATCCTTGGCATTAAGGTATACTGCGGTTCATAATCTTTAAAAGAAGACTCATCCATATCTTGCGTTAAGGTGCGTTGCGAAGGGTCTTTCAACCAAGGAGCAATTGAACTACCAGCCTCTAAAGCAGAAGGATCGTTAAGTTCTGCACCACTTGCATTATAAAACGTATTGGTCTCCGGATTTCGGTAGCCCACAACATTTTCAGCTGATGGATTCTCTATGTCTGACACGTACACAACATAGTCATCTCCAATATTTGATGGCACTGCTGCACCTAGATTTCTCGCATATGCAGCGTTTTCAGTAGGCAAAAACGAATATTGATCTTTTAATACCGGCTGATTTGCATCAAATCGATCTAAACGTAAACCTAAGCGAAAGATCAAATCATCAAATGCAAATTTATCTTCTATAAAACCTGCGATATATATAGGCTGGTATGCAGCAACTGGTCGAGTTTTATAATCAATTCCACCTACATTCACTGATTCACTAAAAAAGTCATTCAGTGAAGGGGTTCCCGACAATTTATTCCCTAAGTAATCATACCCTCTATATTGCAAGTTTACATTGTTGGCTGGATTGATCAACTGCTCAGCCTCTATGTATTCCATTTTATAGGTTTCAACATTGTAAGAATCAAAGTCAATGTAGTCTGTTCCTGTTGGATTCAAGCCCAATGCATCTCGCATTTTATAAGCAAACATTGTACGAGATTCTACTGCATTTCTTCTTTCAAAAGTAATGGTTGGATCAGAAGAAGTGTATTCTACCGTGTAATTTGAGGAATCAATCTCATTAATGTGGTTGTTCACGGAACCTCTACCCAACTGCCATAAACCAAGTGGATTTAAACTATAATTTCTTTCAACTCTTTGCTCATACTCAAAACCGATCATAATTGCATGGTCCCCGATATCAGCAGAGCCACGACCACTTAAACGATACTGATCTCTTTCTGTTTTAGCGTATTGATTAAAAACAGTTCCCGGATGACTCCAAAGGTTGTATACATTATTATTAACAGTACTACCATTCACTAAACCACCAAAACCTTCTACAGACTCTCGAGTATTATAGAATTCATCAGGTAACAAGCGGTTGCGATAAAAGCTAGAGGTATAATTAGCTAGTATAGGATTTACATCTCCAGGTGTATACTCATACGCAATAGGATCATTAAAAGCAGTTAAGAAGTTACCTCTGTAATATCGATCTTCAGCTTTTAAGTATACCCCTTTATTGTTGTTGGATTCATAACTATACGATAGGTCAGTAATAGCATTGAACTGTCCTACATACCCATACTTGAAGAAGTCATCTCCATGATTTTCATCCCCTTGTTCAGTATTCCTACGTGAGAAATCAGCTTGAATTGAAAAGAATGCATTCTTCACTAGAGATTTGTCATTTTCTTCTTCTGAATTTGCAAATCGTTGAGTATATCTTACAAAACCTCTAACATCTGAAGTCTGAGTTAATGGATTATTGAAGTAATTGTATAGTTGAAAGTTTCTAGAGTCAGAATTTCCAGTATTTGTCGTGTATGTACCTCCAACAGACATATAACTTAGGTCATTTATTTTTAAATCAAATTTCCCATTAAAGACAAATGCTTCACTTTTAACATTTCGCTGATAATCAATTTCCTCGAAATCACTTCTTCGTAAAAATTCTGCTTTTTTAAACACACCAGGATTAACTCCATCTGTAAACAAAGGGTCATTTCGAAGTTCCGCTTCTACTTCATCTTTTGGCTTGTACAACTGAACAGCCGATGGTCTTGGGTTTAAAATGTTTCGATACTCTCCGGTTAAAAGAAAACTCAGTGGAGAATCTTTCACATTACCATCTTCATCCTTCTGTGTTAAAACTGGACCTCCCAAACTAAAGCCGAATAGGTTATAACCAAAGTTATCTAACCCTACTACATTTCCTTCACTAGCTTTAAAGCCTGAAGTCAAGATCTCAGCACTACCAAAATACTCTTTAAATCCCCCTCGGGTAGTAATTGTTGTTATTCCTCCGGTCACATCACCATATTGTGCTGACAACCCTCCGGTCTTAACAGAAACCTCTTCGATGGCAGACTTGGGCAAACTTGTAGACCCAATCACTTTGATACCATCAATAAATGTTACGTTGTTACCGGATCTTCCACCACGCATATTCATATTACCTGAACCATCATCTCGAGAGACAACCCCGTTACCTGCAGTTTTTGCAATATCAGTTGCCGATCGAACAGCCATACGTTCAATCTCTTCTCTCGTTTTGGTTTCCCCTGTCGTCGTATTATCCTTTTCAAACAATGGCTTTGTATACTCAATAATTTCAACCTCTTTTAAAGCCACCCCTTGAGTAATCTTAAAATCCTGATCGGTAATTCGATCGGAACTCACGGATACATTTGTCACTCTTTTTGTTTGATATCCTACATAGGAAACTTGAACATCATAAGTCCCAGAAGGAATTGGCTTTAAGGTATATTTTCCGTCAAAATCCGTGGTTGTTCCTAAGATCTGGTCTCCACCATCCATTAAGGTAACATTGGCAAATGGAACCGGCTCTCCGGATTCACCATCTATGACCTTTCCTTTAATGGATCCTTGCCCTACCTGGGCTGAAATTGTCATAACACAACCTAACGCTAATATTAGCGTAAACAGTAACTTTCTAAGCATAATTGATGTTTTATGTTATCGTATCGTTGTAAAAACTACAGGAGCGTAAAGATATACAATTAATAAAAAATATAACAAACCTTAACAGCACCTTTATAATATTTATCTTAATTTATTCGTTTCTAGTTTTTTATTTTTTACCAAACCAACGCTGAAGAAAGAATCCCTTCTTCCTTTGGTTGTTTTTCTTTGCTTTTTTTCGACTCTTTTTCATTCTTTTCTGAACATCCTTGGTTTGCATCTTAATGTGCTTTTGACGCAACTCCTCCATTTCTTTCTTACTCTTCTCCTTCTTATCTTCCTTTTGCTTGTCAAGTCTGTCTTGTCTTCTTTCAACAGCCTTATGCGCCTTTTTGCCGGATTGCGCTTGCACATTCATACCTAAGACACCAACAAAAATCAAAATGATGCCTCTTAAAACAATATTCTTCCAATTCCTTGGTTTACCTACCATCTTATACTATGCTTTACTTATACCTTAGGTTTCAAAAAGTCTTTCAAACGATTGAAAAATTCTTGAGTATCTTTGAAAAGTCGATAAAAGTAGGACAATATATTTTGCTGAAAAAATTTCTCACCTTTTTAACATTATTATTTTGCAGCATGTATTTGCTAAATGCTATTGAATGCAAGGACGACAATAAAAACAACAACATCCCTTTGGTTGAAGTCAATTTCGCCATTCAAATAAACGATCCTGCATATATCAATTTACAAACTGTTGGAGGGTGGGAGTACATTTCAGGAGGATCAAGAGGTATAATTCTATACAGGGTATCTCAAGATGAGTTCAAAGCTTATGACAGGCATTGTACGTTTCAACCTAGCAGTACTTGCGCTATTGTTTCAGTTGATGCTAATAATATAACTGCATCAGACAATTGCTGTGGTTCTACATTTATTTTAACTGATGGATCCGTTACAAAAAAGCCAGCTAATATTCCGCTTACACAATATAGCAATTCATTAGACGGCAGCATTATATA
>JABURP010000027.1 GCA_014762645.1 Crocinitomicaceae bacterium | reverse complement strand
GGCAAATTGAATTTGGAGAATCATCTACAGATAAAAGACACAAAGTCCGTGGACATGTTACGGTGTTGAAGTAATATAAACTATTAATTCTCAAGAAAAGAGGGCTTTCAAGCCCTCTTTTTTTATTTAGGATTAGCATTTTCATGCAACTTTTAAGAACGGCCTACGTCTTAGTTTTGAATTAAAAAGACTAATTTTAGGGGGGTATGAAGTTATTTGTTCTAGTATTTTTTACTTTAATCACCGTTTCCGTATGGGGTCAAAATATGAGTCAAGCTGATGCTGACTCTATTAAATTGGTTCAAGTTGATGCTGATATTGAGGCATACAGAGTAAAAATTGAATTCGTTAAATCAGACCCACAAGAAGATAGTATTGCTACGGCAAATGGCTGGTATTCAGAAATGAATCGTAAACTCGATAGACTTTTTGATCGCAAGCGTCAAATCATTCAATCATTATACGGAAAAAAATGGATGTCAAAAGAAAAATTTGATACGTTACTTCCTGAGGAAAAAGAATTTTTCATGAATAATGAGAACTACATAATTGAACAGAATTAGAACATGATGAACAGCAGATTAAAAATATTGACTTTAATTGCTTGTGGTTTATCTACTATGTTCAGTTATGGTCAGACATATAACATGTCTAATACAACTATTAATACTTGCTCAGGCACATTTTATGATACTGGGGGGTCAGCAGGGGCTTATGGTAACAATGAGTTCATCACTATGACTTTTTGTTCGGATCAACCTGGAGATGAGATAATTTTCGATTTCACTCAATTTCAAGTAGAAAGTGGTTGGGATTACCTATATGTTTATGACGGACCTACTACAGGTTCTCCACAGTTAGCTGGTAGTCCATTTAGTGGTGGAAATGCACCAGGAACAATATCATCTTCAAATGGCTGTCTGACATTTCAATTTACATCAGACGGTTCGGTAACTCAGGCAGGATGGACTGCAACAATTTCATGTGCTACACCATCTTGTTCGGATGGTATTCAAAATCAAGGTGAAACAGGCATTGATTGTGGAGGACCTTGTCCAAATCCATGTACGGATTATCTAATTTCCAGTGGAGGAACAATCAATTCTTGTTCTGGGACATTTTATGATTCCGGTGGCTTAGCGGGAACTTATGGAAATAATGAATTCTCTACCATTACTTTTTGTTCGGATCAGCCTGGAGATGAGATAATATTTGATTTCACTCAATTTCAAGTAGAAAATGGATGGGATTACTTATATGTATACGACGGACCTACTACAGGTTCACCACAGTTAACTGGTAGCCCATTCAGTGGTGGGAATACACCAGGAACAATATCATCTTCAAATGGCTGTTTAACATTCCAGTTTACATCTGACGGTTCGGTAACGCAGGACGGATGGACTGCAACAATTTCATGTGCTACACCATCTTGTACGGATGGAATTCAGAATCAGGGCGAAACAGGCATTGATTGTGGAGGGCCATGTCCTACCGCATGTCCGCAGCCACCTGCGCCTGGTGGGACGGATTGTAGTACACTTTCACCTATATGTACTCAACAGGCATTAACTTTTACGGCCAACTCGAACGGAACGCCTGCCTCTACAGTTGATCCTGGAAATAACTATGATTGTTTATTCTCCTCACCAAACCCAGCATGGTACTTTTTGGAAATAAGTACTGCTGGAGCTATTGACATGTCATTGTCCGCTCCGAGCGATATTGATTTCATCATTTATGGACCCTTTGGAGATACCACTGCTGCTCAAAATGGATGTGGAAACTATGGAAATGGTGGAACAGGTAGTGGGGTAGTGGATTGTTCTTACTCAGCTACGAATAATGAAACACCAAGTATTCCAAATGCTCAGGTAGGTGAGGTATATGTAATGTTAATAACAAACTATTCTAATCAAGTACAGCAAATTACATTAACACAAACAGGAGGAGCGGGAGGAACAGATTGTAGTGTCCTTCAACCTTGTAATATTGATACTGGTACTGATAGTACAGCAATGGTTTGTTTTGAAGGTCCAGATGAAGATTTATTCAATTGGTTAGGTGGAACACCTGAAATAGGTGGTAATTGGTTTGATCCAATGGGAAATCCTGTAACAATGCCAATCTCTCCATCAACAGCTTTAGCTGGATCGTACGAATATCGGAAAGATAGTGCTGGATGTACGTCCTCTTCTTATATTGATCTTCAGATTTTCCAGGTTACTGGAACTACTTCAGTAACAAACTCAGATTGCCAGGCATGTAATGGAGAGATTCAAGTAACCGGAGCAAATGGTACTGCTCCTTACTCATATAGTGATGATGGTGGTGTTACTTTTCAGGCATCTAATACCTTTACAGGACTATGCGGGGCTGCAACGCCTGGGGTCAATTACAGTTTTTTAATAGAAGACGCATTAGGTTGTCAGGGTACCGTAGATGATTTTGTTGAAGATATTAATTATCCAACTTTAAACCCAATTGTTGTTGCAGACGCGTCATGTTTTAGTGTATGTGATGGATCAGCCACCCTCTCAGGAACTAACTTAGTTAACTACTCCATAGACAATGGAACAACAACACAAGCTAATGGGAACTTTACTGGCCTTTGTCCTGGAACCTATGATGTATTAGTCGATAATGGCTTTGGTTGTTCTGTGACAGATGCATTTACAGTAGTTGAACCTCCAGTTTTAGATATTTCTTCAATTTCTCCTGATTTCACAGTTTGCGCGGGTGAAACTGTAACTGCAGCAGTTAATGGTGTTAACGGAATTGGAAACGTGGTTTACACTTGGGAAACTGGCGGAAATGTATTAGGTACTGGCTCCACAATCGATATCGTTTCCACGGGTACTATGGTTGTTTGTGCTACTATGTCAGATGATTGTCCTACCACTGACACGGAGTGCTTAAATATTACTGAACCTGCACCTGTAATACCAAGTTTTTCTACATTAGAGAATTCCGGGTGTGAACCTTTTACTGTTACTTTTCAAAATACATCAAACGGTTCACTTCAGCAAACGACATGGAGTTTCTCAGATGGAACTGTAATTGTTGCAAACGGACTAGATAGCGTTACACATCAATTTGTAAATCCTGGAACGTATGATGTTACTATGAATATAGTTACGTCTGCTGGTTGTATTGAGGATACTACAATTTATGAGTACATTACTGTATACGAAAACCCAACCGCGAACTTTACGCATCATCCAAATCCTTCAACGATTTTTGATACGGAAATTGAATTTACGGATTATTCATCATCAGATGTTGTATCCTGGTACTGGGAATTCGGCCCTGGAGTATTACCTGGAATTTCAAATAATCAAAATCCGACTGTAGTTTTTCCAGAAGGGATTGCGAATGATTATCCGGTAACACTGACCGTAAATACGAATGAAGGATGTACAAATTCAATAACAGTTGTAGTCTCAATTGTAAACGACGTATTACTTTATGCGCCTAACATATTCACACCGGATGGTGATGCAGCTAATGATTCCTGGAGAGTCTATATTGCCGGTATTGATATATATGATTACCATCTGACCATCTTTAATCGTTGGGGTGAAATAATCTGGGAATCTTATAATGCTGAAGGAGTTTGGAATGGGCATTATGGTGATGGAGGACTTGTTCAGGATGGAACCTACATTTGGGTAATTGAAGCAAAAGATTCCTACACGGATAAAAAATATGAATTCCGGGGTCACGTTACTGTACTAAAGTAACTGTACAAAGCATTTGATTAAATCCCGACTGGTAATCCTGGTCGGGATTTTTGTTTTTTACATGAAATTGTCATAGAAGCATTAAATTTGCGCAACAATGGCAAAAAAAATTGGGGATAGAATCAGTATGGAAGACCACGAAAAGTCTTCAACCGTGGTTATTTTACCAAAGCGTGTACTGTGGAAAGATATTCTGTTAATTTCCTGGGTAGTATGTTTTTCCTTTGCAGGATTGTATGTGATCTATTTACTTTTTTTTGGAGGGATCAATGAGTTAAAGGTTGGTGAGAATTTTGATCAGGATATCAGAGAACAGCAGATAATCTACCTGGCTATTTTCACCGGATTCTGGTTTTATTTCGAGTACGTTACCTTAAAAACTATGCTGTGGTATCTTTTTGGAAAGGAATTAATAATGATTGATACCGAAGGATTGTGGGTTAAACGTTCCATTTTGTCGTATGGTAAATCGCACCGGTTCTTTTTCGAAAACATTAAGAAATTGCGGTATGAGAAGGGGGATGATACTTCATTAAACCAATTTCTTAATAATGCTTACTGGTCATTAGGATCGGATGCTCTCTTTCTTGAATATAAAACCAAGAAAAAATCCTTTGGAAGGAGATTGGAAGAAAAAGAGGCAAAACTGTTGTTGAGATACATTAATGACAGGATGAAAAAATGGCGAAGAAAATCTTAACCTTTGCTCAACGTATAAACTGAGGACTTTACCCTTCTGGTCATCACTCCTTCTGTTTCTTCTTCAAGTATTAATTTTTGCGCTTCTTCAGATTCAAAAACTTCTTTCAAATCTTTTACTAAGGCCACAGGTACAAATAAAGCATTGAGCTTATCACAGAGTTCCTGACCATTCCATTTTTGAATGCTATCCGATAAAAATTGAGCTAGTTCTGTCCTGTTCTCTACACGTAGTTTGTTAGATGAAAACCTATCCTGTATCTCTAATCCTAAGGTATTTAGCAACTTTTCAAATTGCTTGTTACTACCTACGGCAAGTGTTAGAATTTTCCCGTCTTTAGTTTTGAACATCTCCCCGTATGGAGCAATATTTGGATGTTTACTGCCAATTCTCTGAGGAATATGATGTGCCATTAAATAATTTGTCCCTTGATTTGTGAGCGTCGCTAAGGCGGTGTCATATAATGAAGCTTCTACGTGATAAGCCGCAGGATGAACTGACCTTGTCAACAACGCTTCAAGAATTCCTTCTTTTAATTGGTGAGCCGCTAAAATATCAATCATGGCCAAGGGCATTTTAACCGGATCTGAGTCAGGGGTCCCATTCATATACATAAATCCAGTTTCAGCCTGCAACACCAGGTCATAAGCAACACGTTGGTTACGTGAACCAAAACCACTTAGTTCCGCATGGATGATAGTAGGATTTAATGTTTTGACCGTTTCAAAATCCAATTTAAACTTCTCGGCATCACCATATTTGAAGTTCGCGATCAAAATATCACTTTCTTTAATCAACTCTTCCAGCTGCGGACGATCGTTGGGGTCAGTCAGGTCTAAAAATAAACATCTCTTGTGCCAGTTTACTGAACAGTAATATGCAGATATATTTAGGTCCTTATCTTCTTCAGGTAATTTCCAGGAACGAGTTACATCACCATGGGTGAGTTTGTTTTCTACTTTAGTTACAGCTGCACCGTGCTCAGCAAAGTACATGCCTACTGCAGGACCAGCTAAAACACTGGCTACCTCGAGAACTTTAAGATCAGCAAGAGGACTTTTCATACTGGCAAAATTAATCATTAAATATTGCTCTAAATAACAATCTTATAATCCTGTGATGTAACTCGTCACTCATATTCAACCAATCTTCGAGAAAATGCCTAATTAATCGCTCTAAATACTTGTAAACCTTAGTTAATTATTAATTTTGAACTCTCAAAAAAAAAAGGAGATTGGATGTCGCAGAATAGAAGATTAACAACTGAAGAAAAAGCGTTGAAGCTAAATTTAACGAATGATATTTATGGTTCATTCGCAGAGATCGGAGCAGGGCAGGAGGTAGCAGCAAACTTTTTTAAGGCTGGAGGGTCTTCCGGGACAATTGCTTACACTCATTCCGCTTATGACATGAAGGTCAGTGATACTTTCTACGGAGATTGTACGCGATATGTTTGCGAAGAACGGTTGATTCAAATGTTGGAGACAGAATATTCGAATATGTCAACAACCCTTCATGAAAAACAAGAGACCTGTCGTTTTTTTGCATTTGCCAATACGGTTGAATCCCTCAATTATCATAAAACCAATCAGGGACAAGGTTGGATAGGGTTAAAATTGCAGTTAGAAGTAGGAAAAGAACCCAATGAGTTGGTATTGCATGTAAAAATGCACGATCAAAGCCATAAGAGACAACAGGAAGCTTTGGGAATCCTGGGTGTTAATTTGATTTACGCTTGTTTTTTTGAACGCGATAATATAGATGAATTCCTTGAAGGCTTAACTCACCGATTACCCCGCGATCGTGTCGAAATAGACATGTTGCGTGTAATGGGACCCGACTTTGAGCATGTAGACAATCGAATCGTAGCCCTTAACCTTGTTAAAAAGGGACTGACAGACGCAACTATGTTCGATCAGACGGGAGCGGTGTTACAACCTCACACGGCCTTATATAAAAAGGATGTACTTCTGATGCGCGGACGATTCAGACCAATGACCAAAGTTCACGTAGACGTTATTGAGGAGGGCACAAAATTGTATCTTGAAGAAGAAGAGGTTGACAAGGATAACATGTGTATACTTTTGGAACTTACCTTGAAGGATCTGACAGCAGATGGTAAGATTTCGGATAAAGACTTTATTGACAGAGCTGAGCTATTATGTTCAATGGGATATACAGTGATGATATCGAACTACCTCAAGCATTATAAGATGATTGAGTATATTTCTCATATTACAAAAGGAAGAAAAATTGGTGTTCTTCTGGGGGTTTATACTTTGCAAACCATCTTTGATGAAAAGTATTATGCAACCTTAAATGGAGGGTTGCTAGAAGCATTTGGTCGTGGTTTTGGTCACAATGTAAAGATGTACGTTTACCCTGCACTGGAAAAGGGTTCAAATGAGATCTATGACCTTTCAAAATTCGAAGTTCCGGATCATTTACAAGGTTTGTTGGATTACATGATGGCGAACAATAAATTGGCCGCTTACGGTAGCTATGACAAAAATCTACTTCACATACAGTCGGATACAGTTTTGGCTAAGATCAAAAAGAATGAGCCTGATTGGGAAGATGATGTGCCTGAAAGCGTTATGAAAGCAATTAAGTTCTATAATCTATTTGGGCATCATAAGAAAGAGAGTATAAAGGCAGACGAATCAGGACAACTGATTAAGGCTAATTAGTGGATTGTACGCACAAGTTCGCCATTTTCATAGCGCTCAATTAGCAATGTAGAGCCGTCTTTGTTGTAGTAAATCGTGTGTCCATCCAACACTCCTTTCTTATAGCTAACCCGCATATATAACTGGTCAGAATCCGGATAGTATTCTTCACATGTTCCCGTATACGGAATATCATCCAATAAATACCGGTAAGGTACAGCTGGGTAATGTGTTTCTTGTTTTTCAAGTTCTGAGCACTGGCAGGTAAGTACGTCCACATTCCCGGACCGCTTCTTGTTTCCCGCTTCATAAACTTCTTCAATCAAAACATCTCCCTTTTTACTGTAATAGGTTACTTTACCGTGAATTTTGCCATTTAAAATGCTCTTTTCAATGTATTTGGTTTGGGTTTCGGGATAATAATTAATGCAAGTTCCTGTATAAGGTTTATCATTGAGATAGTGCATCCCCGTAGTATCTGTATCCAACACTTTACATTCGCAGGTATCCATCATTTCACTTTCCTTTAATGTTCCTGAATCTGTTGGAATCGTAGTGTTCGAAGTGTTTTCACCACAACCTGGCAGAAAGGTTAATAAAAGTAATGAGGAAAAAAAATGTTTCATTAAATCACATTTATTACGCGAAGGAATCGTTTGACATATCCACTTTCATTATAATGAGTTATAGTCACACCAAAGTGTTTTTTAGAGGATGAACTATGAATAAAATCAACCTGCCCATTTTCATTTTTAAGGATTATTCCGGCATGTCCTACTTTTCTTTTAGATGGATCTGTTCCTGTAAACAGCATGATATCACCCGGCCGTGATTCCTTAAGGTCTACGGCTTCTCCAAAATCCTCATATCCAGAACTTGCGCGTGATACTTTAATTCCAAATCTTTTAAAGACATAATACACAAAACCGGTACAATCAAACCCTTTGTTTGATGTGCCCCCCCAAACGTACGGAATACCTAGCTGACACTGGGCATAATCCACAATGCTGTCCCGCAAACAAAGTTCATCTTTTGAAATATCACGAGTCACATAATTAGACTCAGTTTTAAATCCTTTAGAAACCAGGAATGTAGAGACGAAGAATATGAAAGTCAAAATCTTCATAACCATAACAAAATTAATATGTTTTATAACTTTATAAAAATTAATTGGTAACAAATGTCCAAAATCAAAAATGCACAATTAAGGTACAGAGTTATAGACAGAGCTCTCAGAAATCCTTACAAACCATTTCCAACCAAGGAAGAATTACGGCAAGCTTGTGAAGAGGCTATATTCGGCAGTGTTGAAGGGACAGACATATGTGACTCGACTATTGAAAAGGATATGTTTGCCATGCGAATGGAGTTTGATGCACCAATTAAATACAGCAAAAAAGAGAAGGGGTATTTCTATGAAGATGAACATTTCAGTATTGATAAAATTCCACTGTCTGAAGAAGATATTGAGGCCATTAAGTTCGCTGCCAATACTTTAATGCAGTTTAGAGATGTCAGTATTTTTGATCAGTTCGGTTTTGCGATTGACAAAATTTTTGACCGTGTGCATATTTCAAATAACCCCACGGATGAAGAAGTCAATAATTTTGTACAGTTCGAATCTCAGCCAAAATCACAAGGGAATGATATGCTTCCTGAACTCCTAAAGGCCATTAAGGAAAAGAAAGTGGTACACTTTGGGTATACAAATTATAATTCAGGAAAATTTAAGGAAAGAACGGTTTTACCACTTCTTTTAAAAGAATATCGGAATCGTTGGTACTTGATCAGCTACGACACGAATAAGAAGAAAATTATCACATACGCTTTGGCAAGAATGTCTGAATTAAAGGTGACGGAAGAATATTTTTTAGATCAGTTTGATTTTGATCCGGATGTTTATTTTGAACATTCTATTGGCATTACGGCAAAAGAGGAGAATCCGGTAAATCTGGTGTTTAAAGTGGATAAAATAGGTTCAAAATATCTTCAGGAACAACCCATACACAAAAGCCAGGAACTAATTAAAGAAGGTAAAAACCGGGATACTTACCAGATGAACGTGGTGATTTCTGAAGAACTGAAACGAACTATTCTTTCCCACGGTTCGCAATTAGAAGTTGTTAAGCCTAAGAGCTTTAGAACAGAGATTCAGACTATTGTTCAGGAGATGATCGAAAATTACGGATAAACCCGGTTTTTCTGCCGTTTATCAATATTATTTTAACTAACTTTGTGCTTCGGGTAAGTCCCGTACGACCAGCTCCTGCTGAATCCCCCAGGACAGGAATGTAGCAAGGGTAGGCGGTTGTAGCGGTGCGATACGGGTAGCTTACCCTTTTTTTATTTTATCCCTTTGTGTTTATTGAGTTTTTATGCTGTTCAAATTCTGCTTTGAAATTTGAAGCTTCCACCTTTTGTTTTGTCCTCGACGTAGCTACTGCTACGCCTGCAGAACCAAAAGGTGTTCATCTCCAACTTTTTTTGCATAATTTGCCCATCAAAACAAAACCCAACAAACACAAAGGGACTTTTTTCTTTTTATTACCAATGAATTTCTGGTTAAACAGTCGAATTGTAATTCTGCTTTGAAATTTGAAGCTTCCACCTTTTGTTTTGTCCTCGACGTAGCTACTGCTACGCCTGCAGAACCAAAAGGTGTTCATCTCCAACTTTTTTTGCATAATTTGCCCATCAAAACAAAACCCAACAAACACAAAGGGACTTTTTTCTTTTTATTACCAATGAATTTCTGGTTAAACAGTCGAATTGTAATTCTGCTTTGAAATTTAAAGCTTCCACCTTTTGTTTGCCCTCGACGTAGCTTCTGTTGCACCTTCTGAACTAAAAGGTATTCATGTGGCTGACATGTATACCGGTCATTTTACTTAAAGTTTATTGCTGTGACATCAAGTGAATAGAGTAATCATTTTGAGTAGGATAATTTGACAGATTTGTTAATAACATTTTCTATTTGAAGCTGCTATCACGCTATATTTGTAAAGAATTTAGAAAGAGCGCTATGAAATTTTTTATTGATACAGCAAACCTTGACGAAATCAAAGAAGCCAATGATCTTGGTATTCTGGACGGGGTAACTACAAACCCTTCTTTGATGGCAAAAGAAGGAATTACAGGGCAAGACAACATCATCCAGCATTACGTAGACATCTGCAATATTGTTGATGGACATGTTAGTGCGGAAGTTATTGCCACAGATTTTGAAGGAATTGTTAAAGAAGGAGAGTACCTGGCATCACTTCATGATAATATTGTGGTTAAAGTTCCAATGATCAAAGATGGGATTAAAGCCATTAAGTATTTTTCAGATAAAGGGATCAAAACAAACTGTACGCTTGTTTTTAGTCCCGGGCAAGCTATTTTGGCTGCAAAGGCAGGAGCTACGTATTTATCACCATTTGTTGGGCGCTTGGATGATATTTCTTCAGATGGACTGGAATTGATAGCAGATATTCGAACCATTTACGATAATTATATGTTCGAAACTCAAATACTGGCGGCCTCTATTCGACACACTATGCATGTAATTGAGTGTGCAAGAGTTGGAGCAGACGTAATGACTGGACCTTTAAGTTCTATTACGGGCTTGTTGAAACACCCATTAACAGATATAGGTCTTGAGAAGTTCCTGGCAGATTATGCCAAAGGGAATGGTTAGTTAAAGGCTTACCGACATACTCTAAACCGCTCTTCTACAGAGTGGTTTTTTATTTCCAACCAATTGAATTTCTGCTCCGTATTAAAGAGTATGAAATTCATTTACCCAATACTTTGTCTAATCCTTATTGCCCTTTTATCGTGTAGAAAAGAAAAGATTAAAGCTGGTAACAAAAGGCTACCAAATGAGACACAAAGAGGAAGAGGTATTTTCGGATGTTATATAGATGATCAAACGTATATCGCACGGAAGCAACCTGCGGTAGTGTACAATGAAACAGATGGTTATCTAAATCTATCAAATGATTTTCAGGGTCGCTATTTCCGAATGTTTGTTTATAACGGACTTTATACAGAAGGTATTTATGCTTTTGATAGTACCGGCGAAGAGTTTATTTATAGATATCCATACGGAGTGAAAGGAGGCGAGCTCAATTATCTGGAGATAACTCGTTTAGATACTGATGAAGAGGTAGTGTCAGGCAAGTTTGAGCTAGACGTTTTTTCGAATGTGTTAAATAAAAAAATAAAGATTAGAGATGGAAGATTTGACCTTAAAATGGAGGTTATTCATTAGTTTGACCTTTTTGCTCATGTCATGTGAAGAGGAGAAAGGACCACTTCCGGCAAAAACACATGAGGGACTCAACACTATTGGCTATTATGTAGAATTTCCGCTGAATTATCAATCCAATAGCAATAACGGTTATATAGCCAAAACATGGCGTGATCATGGAGATAGTTGTTACGTAACAAATAATGAGCTAATAATAATAGATTCAGATCCCAATAATTTGGCAGGTTTTTATGGTTCGTTGGAAAATCATGACTTAAAAATGACTTTTCAACTAGATCCAGTTTCTGAAAATGTAGACTTTTCAGATGTCGAATATTATAACCCACTTAATCCAAGCTCATATTATTTTCAGGATGGTGATTCTTCATATTATTGTGATGTTACTTATCACAACACGAGCAAAAAGATCATTTCCGGAATTTTCGCATTTACTTTAACACAGGTTGATAGTGTTGTATTTAATGATACACTGCACCTGGATACAACAGGTTTATCGGTTAAGGTAACTCAGGGAAGATTTGATCTTAAATATCATTAAATCAACCCTAAACAAATCTTTAAGCGGATGATTTTTCGAACGGAAGCGTACACTTGCTGCTTGAACTGCGGGTCTTTCACCGTTTCAGCATGAATATCATTTAATGCTTTAACTTCATCTACCGGCATTAAAATTAAATCACAACCGGCCTGAGCAGCTTTTAATTCACAATCCGGTATAGATGCTACACCGCCCATGTTCATAGCATCCGTCACAACCAGCCCCTTAAAATTCATTTCATTTTTTAGCAAATCAGTCACAATCTTTTTAGACACGGATGACGGCAGGTCATTGGTGTTGTATTCAGGGTTATTTTTAACGGCAATATGTGCAACCATAATTGATAAAACACCCGCATTGATTAAAGGTATGTAGTTCTTTACTTCTTTCATTTCACCGTCGATATATACCAATTTTTTATGGGTGTCTCCAATTACGTAACCATGTCCGGGAAAATGCTTGGCAGTTGCTACAATTCCTTGTTTTTGGGTTTCTTCAATAAAGACTTTTGACCACACCTGAGCTGTATCCGGATCATTTCCAAATGCCCGATAAGAAATTACTTCATTCGGAGACATATCTACTACAGGAGCGTAGTTGTAATTAATGCCGATATCTTTCAAATCGTTGCATATAGATAAGGCAAACTTTCTTACTTCTTCACGAGATACCATCAAGTTGGCCTTTTTTACCGGGCTACAATTTTTAATTTTATAACCAATCAAACTAGGTTCTGCATCTGCAGAATATAGCATGGGCAATCCATTATGTTCCTTATTGAGTGTGTTGAAATCCTTTACCATTGTAGTAAACCCTTCCTTGGTTCCGTTGAGCAAAAGAATTCCTCCAATATAATTCCTCTTAATGAGGCTATTCAGGTGTTCTTGTGATTTCCCTAATCTACCTGCGGCAGGGATAATCATTTGACCTACTCTACTCGAGTCGTTTAGTGTTTCAAAAACACTGTCTACTTTTTGCTCTAAACGAGCATCATAGGTAAAGAAGTCAGTTAATTCATATTGTTGTCCAAAGGACAGGGGAGTAAGTAAAACAAAGGATATAAGGATTATTATTCTCATGTCTATCAATAAAAAAAGGTCCCAAACTTTAAAGCAGAGACCAGAAATATTATTAGTTATGCGTTACACTTAGTTGCGAATAATGGTAACCACCGTTCGTCTATTTTGCTGGTGTGCATCATTCTTAGCTTTACGGCCCTGAAGCTTGGCAATTTCCGAATCCGGGATTTCCGGTTCTTTTTCACCATAACCCCGTACATAAATTCGTTTAGGATCAATTCCTTTTTTTACTAGGTACTCTTTGGCAACTTTAGCACGGTTCAAGGATAGAATTTCATTGTACTCAGAAGAGCCACGTGTGTCTGTATGCCCACCTAATTCAATAATCATATTAGGATTTTCTTTCATAACCTGCGCTAATAAATTCAGATCAGCAACGGATTTATCCCTTAAACCATATTTATCAAAATCAAAGTAGATATTTCTTAAGGTAAACGTACTTCCCTGAGATGGAGGGCATAATTCGAAGTTCACGACACGTTCCGTGTTCTTATCTTTACGTGTCGTTGAAATAGACTTGGAATCGATATTATAGCTCGGACTACTTACTGTAAACGCATAACTTTCTCCAGCTTCTACAATAACTTCATAAGACCCATCAGGATTTGATGTGATTTCCCTTCTGGCACCTGTTTCATTATTTACCATTACAATATTTGCCTGAATACCACTGGATGTCTTGCAGTCTTTCACATGACCTTTGATGATCATGTTACGGTTCTTGTCTTCCGTATTATTGTTCTGGTTGTTATCAGTATTATTCTGATTGTTGTCGGTGTTATTCTGATTGTTATTATCAGTGTTATTCTGATTGTTATCAGTATTATTCTGATTGTTATTCTGGTTATTGTCAGTGTTATTATCCGTATGACTGGTTCCATCAGATGTAGCCAAGTCCGAAGATTCTTCTTCCAAAAATTCAGTATCCATTAAATCAGCATCTGCCAAAAGTGAGTTTTTACGTTCACCAAGGAAAGTGATCTGATAGATATCCTTTTCACCAAAACCATCTTCACGGAAAGAAGAGTAGTAAGCATATCGCTCGTTACCTGTTACCACAAAATAGATATCATCATCTGGTGTGTTGATAGGATACCCAATGTTCTCTGGCTCGGACCATTCACCTGTTTCACTGTTAAATTCTGTTTTGAAGATGTCCAACCCACCCATGTTGTTGTGTCCGTTAGAAGAGAAATAAAGTGTTTTATTATCCGGGTGGAAGAATACACCTTTTTCTTCAAATTCTGTATTAATAGTAGGTCCCAGGTTGTATGGTTTCCCCCATTCTGATTTTTCTTCATCCCAGTAAGAAACGTAGATATCATGCTGACCAAATCCTCCAGGTTGATCCGATACAAAGAATAAGGTCTTTTCATCAAATGAGAGCGACGCCGAGGATTCGTGGTATTTGGTGTTTATATTGTCCCCAATGGATACGGGTTCGGCCCAGGTACCATCTTCCAATTCCTTGGTTATGAAAATATCCCCATTTTTACTGTTGATTCCTTTATAGGTTAGCAGTGATTTACCGTCTGGGGAAAGACCAACTGTAGCATCATGTGATTCTGTGTTTACAGGATCACCAATATTTTCAGAGGTTTGCCAATCACCACCGTACTCTCGTTTGGAGACATAAACATCTTCATAATGGAAGCCCGTCTGATCTTTCTTCCCACCTTCAGAATCCGGTCTCCGACCTGTAAAAAATAGTACACGGTTATCTGCTGATATAACAGGTGAAAACTCCGGATATTCTGTATTAATGCTATCTCCCAGGTTATCGATCCATACTCGTATTGGTGATTCTTTCAACTCCTGGCCAGTTCTGCATTCCTGAATTTTTTTATTGATAAAGGCCCGTTGTCCTTGATCATTAGGATTGATTTGGTCTTTAAACTCCTGGTAATAATAAATAGCCGTATCAAACTCACCAGCTAACTGGTGTGCCTGGGCAAGATAAAATTTTATATTCTCGTCTACATCAGGGTTTACCTTATATGCAAATTTCAAATGCTCTAGCGCATTGAATTTGTGATTAGAATTAAGATAGCAAACACCAATTTTGAAGTTCAGTACAGAGGAATAGGGGTTAAAATCCTGGGCATAAAGGTAATGTCGTAACGCCAATGTTAAATCACTACTGGTTCCGTCAAAAAAGTGGTAGTCCCCTTCTTTGATTTCTTTCACGGCATCCATAAACGCTTCCTTTTGGTTTGGGAAAAGACGTTTATCAAAAGGCACGTCTTCTTCCTGTCCAAAGGATAGCCCAGACAACAGTAAAAACAATAATGTAAGTAATTTATTCATTTCCTTATTCATTGCAAGTAGCACTGTTGAGATAAATTTCAGCTTGCTCGGAACCAAGTATAAAAGCTTGCTCCCAGTCTGAACAGGCATCTTCTACCTTTCTCAACATCTCATTAGCAATTCCTCTGTTAAAATACGCTTCCATCATTTCAGGATTAATCTCCAAAGCAAGGTTACATCTTTCTATTGCAGCTTCGTAATTATCCTGATCCAGGTAAACAGCTGCCTGGTTGTTTAGAATTTGAGCGTTGTTTCTATCTAAATCATAGGCCTTATTAAAGTTTTCCATAGCAAGCTCCAGGTTTCCAATCTTGTGGTAATAATTGCCCAGTAATAACAATAATCTGGATTTACCGTCATCATCCGCTATTTCCATTCCTGCTTTAATATGTTCAAGAGCCTCATCCGGTTTATCATTTTCTAACTCACAGTTAGCGAGATTGGAGTACAACCCAACAGATTGAGGGTTCAGTTCAAGCGCTTTTTCAAAATCTGCTTCGGCTTTGTCATACTCACCACGCATAAAATAGGATTTACCGCGAGAATTGTAGCTCACCGGATTATTAGCATTCGCTGCAATTGCTTTGTCAAAATAGGATATGGCTTTTGCGTAATCCGTCATCTCATAATACGATTTACCTGCGTAGATGTAAACAAATTGATTGTCGTGACCCATTTCAACCGCTTTTTCCAGAAAATAAGCCGAACTATCATACAACATGGCCTGATAGTAGCATTTTCCGAGTTGCGCGTAGATGGCAGGGTTAAATTTATTATTTGAATATGCTTTTTGGGCATTTTTTAGCGCATCCCCCATTTGGTTGCGATCGTAAAGAATGGTCGAAATATTTAAATAGGCTTCTGCGTGCCTTGCATCTGCAGCAACACACTCTTCAAATAACCCTAATGCCAACGTGATTTTCCCATCATTGTACTCTTTAGTGGCCCTGTTGAATAGTTTTCTGGATTCGCTATTGTACTTAGGTTGAGCACTGGCAAAAAATGGTATGAACAGTATAATTACTAAAAGCCTTGTCATTCGCTCTGGTATATTTACGCGAATTTATAATTTTTCCCGCATAAAACGACAATTTTAGGCGATAAGTGTGTGATTAGAATCGCTCAATAAAATGAAGTGAGATTCCCGGTTTTCGATTTACATACTTAAAATCTTGAACTCCGTCCGTCTATTTTGCTGGTGAGCATCTTCCTTTTCCGTCTTAGAATTCATTTTATTAATCTCACTGTCAGGAATTAGTGGTTGCTTTTCACCGTAACCTGCATACTCCAGTCGTGATTTATCAATTCCGTGTGCAATCAGGTAATCTACTACGGATTTCGCTCTGTTCTGCGATAATACCTGATTGTCATGGTCAGATCCTCTGGTATCCGTATGCCCAGAAATCTCAATACGCATAGTTGGATTGTCATTTAGAAGTTTAATCAATCGTTCCAACTCATTAATGGAAGCATCACGCAGTGAATACTTGGCGTAGTCAAAGAAAACGTTCCTTAACACAATAGACTGTCCAACTTCCACTTTTTTGAGATCAACATCTTTTTTATATTGCTTAAATCCACTTGCTTCTGGTATTTGGAAGTTTTCTGAGTGGAAGAGGTAACCGTCTTTTTTTACGGCGATACCATAGTTTGACCCTCCTGGAAGAGATACAAGATATTTTCCGGTATTGGCATCTGATTGGAATTCGGCAATCACTTCATTCTTCTCATTGTCAACAAGCACAACCTGCGCTTTCAGAGGTTCTTTAGTTTTGTCGTCCCGAATAATTCCTGTTAGGATGGCCATGTTAGAACCTTCACTAACTAATTCTGGTTCTTTGATCTTTTCTTTAACAGGCTTGGCAATGGATGCGATCAGGTTATCTTCATTGGATAACATTGGCAGTTTTTCAGGGCCGAGAAAAGTAATTAAGTAAATATCTTTTTCTCCAAATCCTCCTTCACGGTAAGATGACATGTAACCATATCTACCGTTACCAGCAACCACCAGTTGTACGTCATTGTCCGGAGTGTTTAGTGGAGGTCCAAGGTTAACTGGTTTTTGCCATTTCCCATCTACCAGTTTTGAATAAAAGAGATCATATCCACCCATGGTATTGTGCCCTGTCGAAGCAAAATACATAGTTTCACCATCAGGGTGAATAAATACCGATCGTTCTTCATATGGTGTGTTCAGAACATCTCCAATATTGATAGCTTCTCCCCATCTCTCTTTATCTTCATCCCAGTCTGCATAATAAATATCATGTTGACCGTATCCGCCAGGTTTATTCGACGTGAAATACAGTCTTTTACCGTCAAACGAAAGAGAAGCATCCGGCTCATGATAATCCGTGTTGATGTTTTTACCCAATTGCTCAGGTTTTGACCAGGAACCTTCTTCATCAGAAGAAATGTAAATATCTCCGTTCCCTTTTTTATCATTATAAACAAAGAGTTGGTGACCATCAGGAGAGATACCAATGGTGGCATCATGTTGTCCTTCAACATTCAAGGGTTTACCCATGTTTTTAGCCTTGGTCCACTCACCATTTTCTTTAGTTGTAATATAGAGGTCTTCAAAATATCCTCTTCCATCTGGTGCCATATCTTCTGCATCCGGACGTCTTGCTGTAAATACCATCACGGCTTCGTCTGCAGAAATAACAGGAGCATAATCCGGATATTTAGAATTTACTTTTCCACCAACATTATCGATCCAAACACGTGCTGGATTTTTTTCCAACTCCATTCCATTCTTACATTCCTGAATTTTTTTGAAAGCATCCGTCTTCAATGGCTGCATATCAGGGTTGTTATTGACACTGGAAGCGAACTTGTTGTAGTGGTCAATGGCTTTTTGCCATTCCCCTTCAATGTGATAAGATATAGCAATGTAATAGAGTATATCCGGAGCAACTGTAGGTTTGAGTTTATAGGCTGCTTCAAAATACTTTTTCATTTGGTATTTATCAAAATTGAAGTAGCAAATACCGATAGCGTAGTTCAAATCTGCACTTTTCGGGTTGAATTTATACGCCTGTTGATATTCAGCAACGGCTTTCATATAATCAGGTGGAAACCCGTGTCTATAATCATCCCCGTTTTCGTAATGCTTCAAGGCATCCTTAAACTCATCTTTTTGGTCCTTAAAAAGCTTCTTGTCAAAAGGAACATCCTGTCCAAAAGACAATCCAGCTACAAGAGCAAGTATTATTACAAGACTTATTTTCTTCATTTTCTTATTATACTTTTCTTAATTATCATTTGAACAAGCCGGACCATTTACATAGTTTTCGGCATTTTCAGAACCCAAAATAAAGGCGTCTTGCCAATCGGCACAGGCTCCGTCAAGGTCTTTGAGCATTTCTTTAGCAATCCCTCTATTTACAAAGGCCTCCATAAATTCTGGATTAATTTCAATGGCTTTATCACAGTTTTTTACGGCTTCTTCATAGTTTTTAGTTTGAATATAGACAGAAGCCTTATTGTTATACGCAAGTGCGTATTTAGGATTGATTTCAAGTGCCTTTGAGTAATCGCTTAATGCTTCCTGATATTTGCCCTGAGCATATTTTGCAGATCCACGATTATTATAAGCTACATAGTATTTTGGATCTCTTTTTAGGGCTTCAGTGTAGTATTTTTCAGCATTGGCCCAATCTTCTTTTGCTTTGTATGCCGACCCAAGATTATTATAGGCAAAAGCCAGATAATTATCGTACTTAATTGCGTTTTGGTAATCACGGATAGCGCCGTCGTAATCCTCCATTTGCATTTTAGCAGATCCCCTGTCGTTGTAAGCATAGGCATAATCCGCTTTTCGTCTGATTGCTTCATCAAATGCCTTTACAGCAGCTTCATAGTTCCCAGCTTGAAATTCAGCAACCCCCTGGTAATAAGCATAGGTTTCTTTTGAAGTATTTGTCGTAGCCGCCTGTTTAAAAGCGATAGCCGCTTCGTCATATCGCCCGGCTTCCATTAATGTCTGTCCTTTGAGATAACTTGCTTCATGATTAGTGGGGTTCATTGCCACAGTTTTTTCAAAATCCGCAACTGCTTCATCCGTATTGCCTAATCCCCTGTGGGCTTTACCACGGTTATAATAAGCATTGGTATAAGTGTTATCCCTTGAGATGACTTCCGTAAATGCATTTACTGCCTGCTGGTAGTTTTTGGAAGTCAGCATTTTAACTCCTTCGTTATATTTTCTCTGGACTACAGGATCAGTTAAACCAAGAGAATCCATGGTTGACTTATCTACTTCTCCTCCTTCTATTACTTTTTTATCTTCCTGTGCAAGACTTGTTAAAGTAAGTAGGAATAGTGATATACAAAATGTGATTATTTTCATCATATTTGACGGCGTTATTAAGCTGCTAATTTATACTTTTAATGGGTATATTGCAATTATCGTACTAAAATAAGAAAATGGCTAAGAAGAAGGCAATTATAAAAAAATCAAGTGAACAATTTTTAGAGAATTATCTCAATAACCCATCACCGACTGGTTTTGAGAAAGATGGACAGAAGTTATGGCTGGACTACGTAAAACCTTTTATTGATGATTATTGGGTTGATAACTATGGAACTGTTGTTGGAATTGTAAATCCAAAAGCTGAGTATAAAGTTGTAATTGAGGCTCATGCTGATGAAATTTCATGGTTTGTACATTATATCAATTCGGATGGATTCATTTATTTGAGGAGAAATGGAGGGTCAGATCATCAAATAGCCCCATCAAAACGAGTGAACATCTTTACAGATAAAGGAATTGTTAAAGGTGTTTTTGGATGGCCTGCAATACATACACGGAATGGGAACAAGGAACAACCACCTACTTTAAAAAATATTTTTCTGGATGTTGGATGCAGTGATAAAGAAGAAGTAGAAAAACTTGGGATTCACGTGGGATGTGTTGTAACCTTTGAAGATGAATTCATGGTGATGAACAAGAATAGATTTGTTGGAAGAGCCCTGGATAATAGAATTGGCGGATTTATGATTGCTGAAGTGGCCCGGCTACTTAAAGAGAATGAGAAGTCATTGCCTTTTGGTTTGTATATTACCAATTCTGTTCAGGAAGAGGTAGGTTTGCGTGGTGCTCAAATGATTGCGGAGAAGATTCAACCGCATGCGGCAATTGTTACAGATGTTTGTCATGATACAAACACCCCAATGATTGACAAGATTCAACAAGGCGATTTGAAATCAGGTGAAGGTCCTGTTTTAACTTATGGGCCTGCAGTTCAGAATAATCTCTTGAAACTGGTGATCGATTCAGCAGAAAAGAAGAAAATACCTTTTCAAAGAGCAGCTGCTTCCCGATCAACCGGCACAGATACAGATGCTTTTGCCTACTCAAATGCAGGTGTGCCATCTGTGTTAATTTCAACTCCGCTTAGGTATATGCATACAACAGTTGAAATGGCTCACAAATCTGATGTGGAAAACGGTATTAGATTGATCTATGAAAGTTTATTAGCAATTAAGAAAGGTCAGGATTTCAGATATTTTAAATGATGCCGGTGCTTAGGAATTCAAGGATTAGAATAATTGATTATATCTGGATGAATTTCTGTTTTTTACAGCGTAAATTATTATCAAGTTTACATTATATTTGGACTCCGATCAATGGATACCTACGAGATCATAAAACCAAATATTCCTACCGGTCAGGTTTATCACTTTACTACTGATTACGGAGTGGAATATGAAGTAAGGTTTGCGCGTAAAAAAGAAAATATTTTACACGCAGTGATCGCATTTGGAGTGTTAAATGAGGAATACGAAGGAGAGGAATATGCACTTACGAATAAGGGAGATGTGTTCAAGGTAATGCGTACCATAATCACCATTATTGATATGTATGGTGAGAAACACCCCAATACCCAGGTGTATGAATTTACAGGTGTGTATAAAGAAGGCGAAGACACGGAGCTTTCTCAACGGACCAAGTTATACCTGCGGTATCTTCCAAGAATCTTTGACAATTCATGGGTTATCACCATGGAGGGCAATAAGATTTTCGTGACGAAAAAACGTAAATAAATTACGGACTAAAGCCTTTTCTTGGTCAAAAAGTAGAAGTATGAGCGAATCAAAAGTAAAATGTCCGAATTGCGGTACTGAAATAGATATTAATGATATTCTGACTCATCAATTAGAGGAAGAATTAAAGAAGAAGTACATTTCTGAATTTGCTGAGAAGAATAAGGAAGTTGAGAAGAAAAAGGCTGATCTGGAAAAGTTAAAGGCCGATTTTGAAGAAAACAGGCGTAAAGAAAACGAATTGTTTCAGGAACGATTAGAGAAAAAGCTAAAAGAAGAACGCACAGAATTAGAGACTAAATTAAAGACGAAGATTCGCGAAGAGCAGGAAGATCAGCTCAAATTGCTTACTACTGAACTAAAAGAGAAATCAGAGCAGATTAAGGAACTAAACAAGTCTAAAGCCGAGATTGAGAAACTGAAGCGGGAGAAGGATGAATTGACAGATAAGATTAAAGCAGAGCAGGAAAAGCGCTTAAATGAGATTTTATTACAGGAAAAAGAAAAGATCAAAAAACTTGCAGAGGAAGAGAACAAGCTTAAACTGTTAGCACTTCAAAAGCAATTAGATGATCAGAAGAAGTTGACCGAAGATATGAAACGCAAGCAGGAGCAAGGTTCTATGCAATTGCAGGGAGAAGTTCAGGAATTAGCCATTGAAGATGAATTAAGTCAGTTGTTTCCGTTTGATCGGGTAGAGGAGGTTTCGAAAGGTATCCGCGGTGCGGACTGTATTCAAACTGTTGTCAACAAAATGCAGGAAGAGTGTGGAAAGATTATTTACGAATCAAAACGCACGCAAAATTTCGCAGGAGACTGGATTCCGAAGCTGAAATCGGATATGTTGGCAGCCGGAGCAGATGTCGCGGTTTTGGTAACACAAACCTTACCAAAGGATCAGTCCACGTTTACGCTAGTAGACGGTGTGTGGGTGTGTTCTTTTCTTGAATACAAAAGCCTGGCAGTTGTTTTACGAGATGGCTTAATTAAAATCAATGCTACGCGTGCTTCTAATGAAAATAAGGGTGATAAGATGCAAATGCTGTACTCTTATCTTACAGGAAATGAATTTAGGCATCAGGTTGAAGCTATCGTAGAAGGATTTACTTCATTGAAATCAGAACTGGATCGTGAAAAAAGAGCTATGCAACGCATCTGGAAAGATCGTGAAAAGCAAATAGAGAAGGTGATCATGAATACTATCGATCTTTACGGATCTGTTAAAGGTATAGCTGGCTCCTCTGTTAAAACAATTGAATCGTTGGATTTGGATAGCAATAATTTGTTGGAAGAAGGGGATGACGATTAATAGATAACAACTGTATACTGAACCGTATACTCAACCGCAACTAAACCTCCGGCATCTGGGGTATTTATGTTATTTGTGTACTCCAATCTCCTATTGACAATTATCAAAGTCTCACCTGCTCCTAATGATGTAAGTTGAGCACTACTCACCTGAACGGTAAGACCAGAAATTGATTGAAATGAAGATGTATAGGATTCCCCACTGTTAATAGACTCCACATATACATTAACAACCTCGTCTGAGGCAAGTGGATTACCTATGACTTCAAAATAGTAATCACTTTGCATGGAAACACTGTCCGTAGAGCTATAAATATCAACAGAATCAACCATTGAGATACTGTTTAAATAATTCGCTCCATTATAATTTTTATAATTGAATGATCCCTGAACAAGTCCTAGAAATTCTTTTTTATAAACGCGATCCAGTGAATTAAAGATTAGTTCCTCGTTGTTATAGTTAACCGTTGCTGGGTGTGTCAGTTCAAGCTTTTGTTGGTTGGTTTGGCTGGGCTCATTCAGGTAAAATGTAGCTTTCGCAGTTGTTTTGTCTTCTGTCCTATTATAATTTAAAAGATAGGAAGTATAAATCTTGCTTTGATCCGGAACTTCAGGTTCAGGCTGGCAAGCGTTAAGCCCCGCAAGAATAAAAACAATCGCGATAAAATATGTGAGTGAAATCCTGTACACAATACAAAGTTACGACATGTTGACGGTAGAATTCAAGTAAGAGTTGGAAAAAATGCTATAAATATTGGGGCTTCAGGACATATTTAATAAACTGCTGACAAACATTCCTATTATTATTCCAGTGAAAACCAGAGTCATCTGTAGGAAAATCAGCTTCATACAACCCGTCATCATTCCTTTTTGCATAGCATCAGAAATTCTTGAATTACCTGGATCATCCTTGAGATATATGACGTCTTTTTGCTCAATATCACCAATATTGGCTAATTCAATCATTCCCATTACCATTCGGTCTTTACCTTTGTGTGAAGTACCAAATTGATCCTCAAACTCATAATGAAATTCAATTACCGGATTGTTATTTATTTTCATCCCGGTTTCTTGAACATTGGTAACCTTAGCTGTAGCGGATAATCCATAAAGTTTCAATTCTTTATTTGATTTGATACTTTCCTTACTCGGGAATAATCCAAATCTTTTAAAGATAAATCGCATGAATAGCAATGTGAGAATAAAAATTCCCCCAGTAAGCGCTAATCCCTCCTGTATTTGAAGTTGATCAATATTGTTCCAATTGCCATCAATTTGTTGGTCTACCAGTTCATAAAGCACATAAGTACCATAAATAGCACCAGCCGTAAAAACAAAGAAGATGAATGAAGCCAGGTTTGAGCCTCTTTTTTGTGCCCCCGATAATTCTACTGAAGGTCCGTTTTTATCATCTTCTCGTAGCACCAACTGCACAGAATTACCTTCTTCGTATCTGTTTTGGCTGGGTTTGGTATCCTTAAAATTGAAGGTTTCCCGGACTTTTGCATTTGAAAAATTAGGGAATTCTACGACGATAGACATTGTTTTCAAAGGGCCTGCGCCTTTTGAAGTGGATGAAATAATCTTTCCAGTTACAATGCGACCGGAATGTGGGTCTGCTTCTTTTCGGTTAGCAACCGATCGATAAAACGCTCTTCCAAATAAGAAAATCCAGAAAATACATAGCGCAGCTACAATGATCAATGATATTATTTCGTTCATAAATGTCTATCTCAAGATCTGAATTTTCTTTGTAGTCGTTAGCGTGAGGTCGTTATTCAATACGGTTAGGAAATACGTTCCACCAGCAACTGAAGAAAGGTCTATGTTGACCTTGTCTGAAAGCACTGCAGATTTATATACAATTCTACCCGCAATGTCAGTTACAACAATGTAGGATTCCGAAAAGTTATCAAATTGCACAACGAAGTTACCGTCTGAAGGATTAGGATAGATAGAAAATGCATTGGTGTTTTCATCCACTCCGAGACAATCATCAACAGTTATACTGATCACATCTGTTGCAAGGCAGTTTCCGGAGATTGTGTAAGTAATCGTCCATGTACCGGTGTTAGCTGCAGTTGGATCAAATTCACCGGTTGTAGCATTTATGCAAGTGCCGCAATCTGCTGACCACGTACCTCCAGGTTCTGCAGCTATCAACTGATAAGGATCTTCGTAGCTGCAAAATGGTCCGGCCGGTGTTATACTTGCATCCGGTGTTGCCTCTACCACGACATCAATCGTGTCTGCATCACCACAAGAGCCTGCAATAGAGTAACTAATCGTATGTGTTCCTGCACCGGCGGTTGCTGGGTCAAATTCACCTGTGGCTGCATTAGTAATTCCTGTGCCTGACCAAACTCCACCTCCATCAACAGCGGTTAATGTTAGTGGTACATCAGTATCACAAATGGTAGCTGCTGGTGCATTAATCGTTGCATCATAACTGTCCGCAACAACAATATCTATTTGGTCCGAATCTCCACACATCCCAGGTATTGTGTACGTTACAGTGTGTGTGCCATTTCCCGCAATTGATGGGTCAAACGTACTTGCGCTCACTCCGGTCCCTGTCCATGTTCCACCGGTTTCAGCAGCTGTTAGCGTAATCGGCGAATCGGATGAACACATAGGAGCAACAGGAGTAATAGTAGCATCAGCATTTGGTGATACGGTTGCAATAACTTCTGTTCTTGGAGAAGTACAGCCAGGCGATTGAATCACCCAGTCATAAAAGAAGTAATAGTAGCCTGTCCCAGGACTGGCCTGTGTAATGGTGACTTCACCACCTCCAACCGTATATGGATAAGAGGGTCCGGAATTATTTCTGTACAAATCTTGATTGGAGTTTGGTTGTGTGCCTAATTGCCAGTCAGTACCTACGGTTAGATCAAAATCAAGTGTAATTACCTGTTCTCCATCCGGGATGTATATAGTGGCCGATTGAACGACAACTCCTGATGAGTTCCTCAATTCAATATATCGGTTTCCACTTCCATTGGCATAAACTTTAACCGTTTTGAGTGTTACAGGAGAAGTAACATCAAACATAAGATGTTGGTCTCCGTTAAAGAAACCTCCTCCTCCGAAACTGTTATCAACAGGACCCAGATTTTGAATTGGTCCCGGAATGTTTTCTTCTACCCAATAAGATGTAGTTGCTCCCAGGGAAGGAGTAGTATATGAAGTTCCTGTATTAATTAACGTACCGCCTGTTTGTTGGTCGTACCAGTCAAGGTCTCCTGACCCAGTTCCAGTTGCCGATAATGTGGCTGTATTATTTTCACAAATATTTGCACCATTACCGGTTGGCGCCGTAGGTAAATCCACAAAAATCAAATCTGTAAAAATGACAGAATCAGCTCCGTTGGTATTTGATGCAACTAATTTCACGGTGTAAGATCCATTGGCAGAGTAGTTATGGGTTGGATCTTGTTGATTAGAAGTATTTCCGTCCCCAAAGTCCCAATACCAGGAATTCGGTCCATTGGTACTGATATCTGTAAACATCACTTCTCCATTACAAGTGGTGTCTACATTTGAGATGAAATTGGCTGTAGGTGGTACGGTAGGTAAAACACAATTCCACTGCACTTCATATCCGGCATCTTCTACACCCGGGTCGGAATGGAATACAATCGTGATATCCGGTCCAGTTGATGAAATTGTACCGGTTGGAACATTATTGTTACAGTAGGTATCTACTAAAGGAGCTGAGGTATTGGGTCCGTCATACACTTCTACATAGTCGTAATTGCACGATCCAGCTTGTCCGGCTTCAACATCAAAGAAAGTGAAATTAATATCGACGGTTGCGGCTCCAATAGGAGAAATAGTAATTTGAGCGTCTTCATTTGCACCATAATCGCCAGTGGGTCCACCGCTATCATGTAGCGTTCCGGAGCAGGCATTTTGTACTGGTGCCGAACCGGATGTTGGCATGGTTACGATACAGGCATTTGCTGTATCAATGTCAACATAGTTGGGCCAAACCGTTGTGTCAATGCCACACGATCCTCCATCTGCTATTAAGGTAATAGTGTAAGAACCATAGCCACTATATGTATGACTTGGGTTTAGTGATGTACTAGTGTTTCCATCTCCAAAATCCCACTGGAACGTAGTTCCATTTATGCTTAGGTTAGAAAAGTCTACGGTAAAAGGAGCCTGACAGGATGCCGTGATCGGTGCGTTCATATCCGCTACAACTGACGCAACATAAGCCGGTCCAACCCCTACGGCATACCATGCATTTGTACATGATTCAACCTGAGGTGTACATCCACCGAAAAGATCAATTGCAGATTGAATGGCATAAAATCTTGCCTCTGCAAAATCTGAGCTTGGTGTCATATACACGGTAAGGTTTCTAAATGCGATTTGACCGGCTTCTGTCCAACCAATACCATTCACCGAATAGTTATCAGCATTGTCATTCGTTCCGGTTCCTCCTTCTACGAGTAGATAAAACCAATAATTCTGGACACCTGAATTCGTATGAACCCCGCCATTGTCAGGTCCTGTAAGACTTGCCCAGTTATTCCCAAAATAAGTATCAGGATCTCCCATACTGTTCGGGTCAGACATTGATCTTAAAGGTGCTCCAATGTCTTCACCCATAAGCCAGTCATAGTTTGTAGGTAAGGCATACTGTTCAATGGCAGCTCCGAAAATATCTGAGAAAGACTCATTAAGTGCACCGGATTCAGCACTGTAAACCAAATTCGCTGTAAAATTCGTTAATCCATGTGTAATCTCATGACCCGTAATGTCAATTGCTGTGAACGGATTATAGGTGGTATTGCCATCTCCGTAAGTCATGCGTTGACCATCCCAAAATGCATTGGCATAGTTATTATCATAGTGAACGTAGCTGTTCAAAGTAAAACCATTGCCGTCAATACTGTTCCTATTGTGTTCTAACCAGAAATAATCATAAGTCATCTCAGCACCCCAATGCGCATCAGTTGCATATTCATCCAATTCCGGATTGGCATTCGTCCAAAGGTTATCATTATCTGTAAAATCAACGGAAGCGCCGTAACTGGTTCCGGTATTCATGTCATAGGTATTTATACCGTTTCCTCTTCCTGATTCGCGTAAACGAAATGAACCTCCAAAACTGTCTGCAGTAATAGTCTGACTACCGCTATATCCAGTCTGGGCAGTACCCACAGCATCTGCATGGTGAAAGACCTCATTTGTGAATAAAATAGAACCGTTGGAGGCATCTACATAAATTTCAGACCGTGAAACAGGTTGATGTGCATAGATGTTAAACTTATAGGCAAGTCGAAACGATTCCGGAGTTAAAGCAGCTCCTTCACTCACAAATACAAGTTCTCCATGTGGATAGTAAGTAGCATTGGGATCATTTTGCTCTCGTTTTAAGTGTGCTTCTTCTTCAGGTAATTCCCACTTGTAGGTGTTTGCTCCTACGAAATCAACCGCTTTATTCATGGCAGTATTTTCAGCTAATCCTGCATTGTTACTTACGTTTAAGGACGGATATATCAACCCATTCATGGAGTTTATCTTGTCTCCCTTTGTGTGCAGTATCCACATGGTTCCTTCAACAGGCTTTCCAAAATAAGTTTGTTGATACCTGTAGTGTACTTGTCCCAGTTGATCACGCTCAGTAGACAGCAATTTAAAGCCCATATTAGGATCAAGTTCCAGATTTTTAGAAGCCCAACCCGTAAAATGATCAAGATCTATCGCTTTAGCTTCATAAAACTTAATAAAGGAAGGTGCTACCGAATGTTTGCCGGTACGCACCATTTGAGCATTTGGGTAAAGCTCCATAGCAGCTTTTCCTGTTAAAATCTCTTGTCCGAAAGAATTGCTGGTAATGAGGATAACCAGAGCAAGCGCTATCCGCGCAAATAGGTTCAATTTCATGAATACATAGTTTAGAGACCGTGAATTTACCTATAAATCAGGGGATTTACAAGGAAATACAGTTCTTTTCGTAAAAAATATACAGGTCAGATTTGAACCGTTAAAATTTATATCTTTATCCCTCTTTAATTTCTTTTAAATCGCTGCGTACTATGCCGAAGATTTTGATTATTGATGACGAGAGGAGTATCAGAAGAACCCTCAAGGAAATCCTGGAATTTGAAAACTATGAAGTGGAGACCGTGGAAGATGGGATTGCAGGTGTGAAAGAGGCCAAAGCAAATAACTATGACGTTATTTTCTGTGATATCAAAATGCCTCAGATGGATGGCATTGAAGTATTGACCAAACTTAAAAATGATGGATTGGAAACCCCAATCGTAATGATTTCTGGGCACGGTAACATTGAAACAGCTGTTGATTCGATTAAAAGTGGTGCGTACGATTTTATTGAAAAGCCACTGGATCTCAACCGGATTTTAGTAACCATCAAAAATGCCATGGAGCGGGTTGAGCTGGTTGAAGAGACGAAAGTGCTGAAAACACAAATCAAAAAACAGGCGAAAGATTCAAGTATTATTGGTGAATCTCAGGCGATCATGGAAATTAAAGAAATGATAGCCAAAGTAGCACCTTCTGACGCCAGAGTTATGATTACTGGTCCGAATGGTTCAGGAAAAGAACTGGTAGCCAGACAACTTCATGAGTTGAGTAATCGCAAAAAAGGTCCTTTTATTGAGGTAAATTGTGCCGCAATTCCTTCAGAGCTAATTGAATCTGAACTTTTTGGCCACGAAAAAGGGGCGTTTACATCTGCAGTGAAACAGAAGAAAGGGAAATTTGAATTGGCCAGTGAAGGAACTTTATTTCTTGATGAGATTGGGGATATGAGTGCATCTGCTCAAGCTAAAGTTTTACGGGCCCTACAGGAGAACAGGATTACACGAGTTGGTGGAGAAAAGGATATTAAAGTAAATCCAAGAGTGGTAGCTGCAACAAATAAGGATATTAAGAAAATGATTGAAGAAGGGCAGTTCAGGGAAGACCTGTATCACAGGCTTTCTGTGATTGTGATTAATAATCCTTCTTTAAACGAACGTACAGATGATATTCCACTATTGGCTAATTACTTTATTGAGGTGCTGTGTAAGGAACATGGTATGCCTCAAAAGAAATTTACAGATGCAGCCCTTAAAGCACTGCAAAAAGTAAATTGGACAGGGAATATTCGTGAGTTACGAAATATTGTCGAACGTCTTATCATCTTATGTGATTCGGAGATTACGGATAAAGATGTGAAGAATTTTGTGACCTCAAGTTAACAGCTTATGATACCAGATGAATCTCAGATCCTTGAAATTGTCGATTTTGCATTAAAAGAGGATCTCGGTGACGGTGATCACACATCATTAGCCACAATTCCTGCAGAAGCCACAGGACAAGCCCAATTAATAGTAAAAGGGGAAGGTGTACTTGCCGGTATCGAACTGGCAAAGCTCATATTCAAACGTGTCGATAGAAAACTCGACATGAATATTCTTATATCTGATGGTGAACATGTAAAACCGGGTGATATTGCATTCCACGTCGAGGGGCCGTCACGTTCTATTTTAAGTGCTGAACGTTTGGTGTTAAACTTTATGCAACGCATGTCGGGAATAGCAACAAAAACAAACCATTTGGCTTCATTAATTTCTGATCTCCCAACAGAATTAATCGATACACGCAAAACAACACCTTGTGTGAGGTTAATGGAAAAGTGGGCCGTGCGAATAGGAGGGGGACAAAATCACCGTTTCGCCCTGTACGATATGATCATGATTAAAGATAATCATGTAGACTATGCCGGTGGAATAAGAAATGCGATTTTGAGAACCAACAAATATTTACGTGAGAATAATAAAGATCTGCGAATAGAGGTGGAAACCCGAAATCTGGATGAGGTCAAAGAAGTGTTAGAAGTTGGAGATGTTGACCGTATTATGTTGGATAATTTCACACCTGACGAAATTTATGACGCCATGAAACTAATTGACCGACATCAATTTGAGACGGAAGCTTCAGGTGGCATCACCGAAAAAACCATTCGAAAATATGCCGAAACAGGTGTTGACTACATATCTTCTGGTGCTTTGACACATTCTTACCAAAGCATAGATATGAGTTTGAAAGCTGAATTTAAAGTTTAGCTATTATAAATCTTATCAAATAAGTGCTTGCAAGATTCCATGACTTCTTTTCTCCTCGGTTTCATAGTTGGTGTTAATTCTCCGCTTTCTATGGTCCATGGATGAGGTGAAATCTCAAATCGTTTGACACGCTCCCATTTTCCAAAGAAACTGTTGAAGTGTTCCACTTCTTTCTCTAATTGTTCTTTGACCAGGGTATGGGAGGCAATATCTTCATAAGTACCACCTAATTCAATTTTTTTCTGCTTTGCCCAGGTTTTAAAGTATTCAACATCAGGGACAATAAAAGCTGCTGGCATTTTTTGGTTTTCACCAATTATCATGATTTGCTCAATAAACCGTGATTCCTTGAACTTGTTCTCCATTACTTGCGGTGCAATATATTTACCTCCGGAAGTTTTGAAAATTTCTTTCTTTCTATCGGTTATTTTCAGGTAAATTCCATCAACAAATGTTCCGATATCTCCTGTGTGGAACCAACCTTCATCATCAATAACTTCTTTTGTTTTTTCCGGCTGATTATAATAACCAATCATGACATTAGGGCCTTTTACCAGTATTTCGCCATCTTCAGCTATTTTAACGGTTACCTGGTCAATAACCGTACCCGTAGTTCCAATATAAATTTGGTTGGTATCTTTCCAGTTCACACTAATTACCGGAGATGTTTCAGTCAAACCGTATCCTTCCATAACCGGAATATCAGCGGCGAGGAAAATTCTTGCTAAACGTGGCTGTAGCGCCGCACTTCCACAAGCTATTGCTTCTACATTGCCTCCTAGAGCCTCTTGCCATTTAGAAAAGATCAATTTACGTGCAATGCTGAGTTTGAATTTATACCACCCTGATTTACCTCTTACATCATATTCTTCTCCTAGTTTTAGGGCCCAAAAGAATAATTTGCGCTTAATTCCTGTCAGGTCTTCACCTTTGGCAACAATTTTATCGAATACTTTTTCCAGTAATCTCGGAACGGCTGTAAATACGTTGGGTTTGACTTCTCTCAAGTTATCACCAATTGTATCGAGGCTTTCTGCAAAGTAGATGGATACTCCAGTATACTGGTACAAATAGAGCAACATTCGCTCAAAAACGTGGCAAACAGGTAAGAAACTTAAAGCTTTTGCCGAGTTGTCTACAGGAAGTCTTGGTTCACAAGCTTTTACGTTGCTTAGTAGATTGTTGTGAGTTAACATAACACCTTTAGGTTTTCCTGTTGTTCCGGAGGTATAAATCAACGTTACAAGGTCACTGTTTTTTATTTGCTCTTTGCGTTTTTGTATTTCCATGTCAAGTGCACCATCCTCTGGTTCCTGAAGTGCAGACCAGTGTGTTGTGCCTTTGCACTCAATAAATGAGTAAACCGTTGTTAACGTGGCAACTTGTGGTACAATAGCAGTGACTTTATCTGCAAGTTCCTGATCCGAAACGATACAAATTTTTACAGAAGCGTCATTAAAAATATAGGCGTATGAGTCTGAATCAATAGTTGGATATACTGGAACACTGATTGCGCCTACTTGTTGAATGCCTATATCACAAATGTTCCATTCAGAACGATTATTTGAGATTAAAGCAATCTTATCACCGGGTTGAATGCCTAGTTTTATTAAGCCTCTTGATACAGAATTGGCGCGGTTAATATACTCTTGAGTGGAGATTTCTACCCAATTCCCATCAATTTTGTCCACAAGGGCATTTTTTTGAGGAAATTTCTCATTTTGATAATAAGGGATGTCAAATAATCGTTTTACTTCCATTAGTGAATGTTATAAGTAGTTATTACGTTGAACTAAAATAGTATAAATATTTTATGAAATAACCCGAATTCTCTGAATTTTCGTAACTTGTACGTAATATTTCGTTAAAAAATTTAGAGACGAGTGTAACTTTTAGAGTAGTTAGTTTGTTTTAGCTGTTTGAAAAGGGACCAAGATTGATTTAAACCATAGTATTTGAACCGAAAAGAATACAATATCGCCGTTAAAGAATTCTCTGGGAGACTTTATGGATTTGCGCTAAAGTACCTGCAAAACAAAGAGGATGCCAGTGATATTGTTCAGGATGTGTTTGAAAAACTATGGAAGAACCGAAAAAAGGTTGAGCCAGCTAAGGTGAAAGCCTGGTTGTTTACATGTGCACACAATGCCATGATCAACTACATTAAGAAAAGAAGTAAGCTGATGTATGTAGAGCATATGACTTCTCCGGAAACGGCTGAGTCGCATACAAAAACTTACGAGATGAAAGAGGTGATCGAAAAGTGTTTGGCACAATTACCACCGGTTCAAAAATCAATTATCCTTCTAAGAGACCTTGAAGGATATAATTATAAAGAGATAGGGGAGATCCTTGAGCTTTCTGAAGCACAGGTGAAAGTCTATCTGTTTAGGGCCCGAAACAAAATAAAGAAACAGTTAAAAGATCTAACAATACTCGTATGAATATTCCTGAGAATTTTGACAGATGGATGTTCGATTATAAAGAAGGCAATCTTTCCGGTGCAGAGAAAGAAGCGTTCGAGAATTTCCTTATCCAGAATCCACAGTACGAAACTGAAGTTGACGCATGGAGCAATGCCTTCATAGAAAATGAAGACTTTGTTTATCCACATGCAGAAGAACTTGAAAAGGACAGAAAAGTCCTTGCCGGTTGGTATGGTTATGCCGCTGCTGCTGTCGCCTTGTTGCTTGTAGGAACATCTGTTATGTACTTTACCCAGTCGTCTGATTCTCTAATAAATGGATTTAACGGATCAGAAGATGTTGTAGCTGAAGAAGATATTCATAATAAGAATGTGATCTCCCCTGTAATTGATGAAAATTATACTGACTTAGTTGAAGAAGGTACTCACTTTTCTGCACACAATGATGGCGTAGTTGCCAATGAGATCCACCAAAACATTGCGTTAAATGATGAAAATAATACTAGCGTAGAAAGTAATGTTACTTCTGAAGAGCTGGAAAATGGATCGCTTAGTAATTCGGATAATACCAATTCGCTTGAAACAAATAGTAATTACACAAACGATAATCTTTCAATCAATGATGATTTCAACTACGAGTTTCAGAACCCTTCTGACGTAACCAACCCTGAAACACATCAGGAAGCTATCGACCAGGAAGTCGTCAAGTATGAAGGAACAGAAAATACGTCTAAATATCAGGGTAATCCTGATGACTCTGAGTTGAATTTTGATATGGCCGATATTGACGTGGGTTATAAAGCACCGAAAGGGAGTAAATTCAAGAAAATGGTCAGGAAAATTGAACGGATGTTTGATTATCCGGTTGGTTTAACAAACCTGAGAGATCCGGATTACCTGTTGCCAAACAATTCAATTGTTGCATCAAACCCTGGGTTTGCAGGAGGAATGCTTACACCAAGAACAGAGATTAACTATAGAAATCAGTGGTTTGGTTCAAGTCAAAATTCTCAGGAATTAACCATGTCTTTTGATAACTACTATTACCGCATGAGAGGTGGTGTTGGAGTTGTGCTGAATGCTAAAGATTACCAATATGGACAATTTGGAGATTATAACATGAGTTTGATTTACTCTCCTAAAATCATACTTGGCAAGAACATAGTGTTTGAACCTGCTGTTAAATTGACCCTGGGTGCATTAAATGCAAATGGAAACAAATTAGATCCGGAGTCTGGCATTGAGTTGCAAAGAGGAAGAATTCTCAACACACCAGCTGCTCAACAAATGCAGGGACAACAGCAATTATGGTACAAAGACTATGGCTTAGGGTTTGTACTTAATACGAAATGGTTTTTTGCTGGGTTTAGTGCCGAGAATCTAAGCCGTCATTATGAAAATGTGTACAACGAAGAAGGATATGCTACCCCAACTTCTGCCCCATTAAAATTATCAGGTGTTGTAGGGTTTGACTATTTATCAAATAATAAGAAATTGTCATTGAGTCCTTTTGCAGCCTACGAACAATATGGTGATAGACAAGAACTATGGGCAGGAGCATCATGCCGGGTTAATAAGTTTACTTTCGGGGGGTCTGTATCACACAAACTGGACTTTACCGCATCTATCGGATTAAAATTTGAAAAATTCAAACTGGCTTACCAGTATGATCAAACAAAAACAGCCCTGACCAATGAATCGTTAGGATCACATAACCTGACAATACGATTTAATGGTAAATCAAAAAACGTAAGAGGTATTAGATAAAATGAGGAGTATGAAGAAGATAGTTACATTATGTGTCGTTTTGATTTCATTCCAGGGATTATCCCAGGACCCTGAATTCACACAGTTCTATGCAAACCCCATCTATTTGAATCCTGCTATGGCGGGAACACATGGATGTCCGCGTGTTTGTATAAATCACAGAAACCAAT
>JABURP010000043.1 GCA_014762645.1 Crocinitomicaceae bacterium | reverse complement strand
TGTGCCGCTGATCGAGCGGAATAGAATTTTGTGCCGCTGATCGAGCGGAGTCGAATTTTGTGCCGCCGATCGAGCGGAGTCGAATTTTGTGCCGCTGATCGAGCGGAGTCGAGATCAAGGCAAGCTTAACGCAAGTAGCAGATTCTTTCGCTTTGGGAGATAACGAAGGAAAAAAAAGGACAATAACAACGTTATTTCCCCTTCCTCAACTTAACCCTTGCCATTACCGACAACGTCATCCACGTCTTGCCGCCATCTGCCTCGGTTGAATGATGATGCCCGAGAACATCAATCTTAACATCTGATTTTTTAATGCCCGGAAACTCTTTCTTCACCTCATCAAAAATGAATTTCTCCACGTTGAGCTGATTGATGGAACCGGTTTTACCCTTGGGTAATTTATTGCGATACGTAAATATATAGGTGGACATGCTTTGCTGAATTTATGTTAGTTCGTTGAAGTTAGGGATTTAATAACAACAGCTCCAAACTCCATTGCAGAAAATACGGTCCATTGCGGGAATTACGGTATTTTATCATTGTTTGAATATCAATAGGATAATACATTATATTTGAAGCCCTTAGTGAATTTTACAATGATCTCGTTTTACCCAAAAGTCTGAATAAATGAAAAAAATTCTTGCCTTAATAGTCGCAGTACTATTAATATCTACATGGTCACTTGGACAAGAAAACAATAAAAAAATTGGACATAAGGAATATTCAATTGTAGGATACGATCTTTTCAATAATATGGTGAATGAATATTTACCTTTTGACGTTCAATTTATTCTAGCGGGTCAGGTGCCCAAAGAAGTTCAGGAAATAGAATTTTTTTACATTTCAGAAGGAGACCTGAGAGAAAGCAGACATGATACAAAAGCTGATATTCGTGCTAAATTAGAATTACTGATTGATTATCTTGAAAGGAGCAAACCAAACTCTGTGGTACAACAAACAGCAGAATCCGTTAATCGGCCTGATCAAAGAAGCCAACTCGAAAATATTTCATTCTATCTAGAAAACAAACAGCTAACTAAAGCAGATTCTATCCTACAGGCGGCTAAAAAGAATAATGAGTTTAATCGAAACCTTATCAAAGGTTATGAAAACCAGATTAAATCACTCCAGGAAGATATTAAGAAGATAAAATCTTCATCATGGCAAAGAGGCAATGAACTATTGCGAATAAATAGTGATACGAATGTAGATTCCTTTTATGTCTATATCGAACCCTTGAAATCAAATACGGAATATTACTTTTTCATTAGAAAGACTTACCAAATTCAGGATAATGCTCTTGATGCGTCTTTTCTGAGAATCATTAAAAATCATATTGCAAATAATACAATATTGGAAAAACCTGATACTTCCGATAGTTCAGAATTAGATTTAGATTATTTCTTAAAATTCAATGAGTTAACCTTAACTGAGGGGGATAAACAACTTACGGAATTCTTTTCGGAAAAAATATATGACGATTTAGCTGATCACGCCATATTATTCTTCAAGAAAAAGTACCAGTTCACTAAAATTACTCAAGAAGAAGTAAAAGAATCTTTAAAAGTGAATATTAATATAAATAGCTTCAGTGAATATTCTAAAAAATATGAAGATCAAAAACTTAAGATGATTAAAATTAAGAAATATGCAGAAACGCTTTATTTAAAACAATCATCCGACGTCTTAGACGCACTTTATAAGCTTGAACAAACCGAACTAATCAATGATGTTACTAATTTAGAAGTACTAACAGCTTATAATCCAGGTCATGATCTCTATAACATAGGACGTGAAGGATTTAAAGAGTTCAGGTCCTTTCCAGATTTAGAATACATTAGCAACCCAAAAAGCCTGGATACCTTACAGGCTAATTTATCTTATACCTGTCAACTTGTTTCCAGTACCAAAGATAAAATTAAGCTCGCTTTTAAAACAGAAAAAATAATGAGAGGGTTTCATCCTGAGGAGTACGAAGATTTTCAAAAGAAGAAAGATGAGTTAAAGGATAAGCCTGAAGCGCTTGCTAAATTAAAACAGGAGTTCAAAAAAACTTGGCAAAAAGAACAGCAAAACCTGGATAAATTACTTAAAGGTTATGATCACTATATTGAAGGATTGAAGAATATCAAGTCTGAACTGCAGAACCTGCAATACCTGGTTATTGCGTCACAAGAATCGTGGAATGTGATTGCAACGCAAATTTATACAAGCATTGACCATATATCTAATATCCAAGACGCTTTTAACAGAAACACAACGAATGATTTTATGACCAGAGCTGAATACTATATTTCAGCTGATTTAGGTATTGCTGCCATGACTTTTAAAGATATGAATGCGCAGAATTTTGGAGTAAAAACAATTCAACCTTATTTAGGTGTTAATTTCAATTTATTTCCAATTAATCGGCAAGCACATTATTCTATGTTGTCCAAACCGATTCATGGAAGAACCTGGTGCCAAAATGTTTTTAGAGGAAGCTCAATTGTTATAGGAATTACTCAAAGAGATGTCGGTGTTGATATTTTTGACTCAACAAGCACTCATATTAAAGGCTTATGGAATGCCCCTAAAATAATGTTGCTAACCGGATATGGCCTTCGCTTAAGTGATTATATAAGGCTCACAGTTGGCACGAGTTGGTTTAGATATCGAGCCAGCTACAACCCGGTTTCAAACGAACAATGGAAATTGGGAACTAGTTTTTATTTCTCCTTGTCGTTGGATTGGGATGTACGCTCATTTGTCAGTAACATCACAGGACAATTATTTAAGGGAGTAAATGGTATAGGAGGCTAAATATGAAAGCATTTAAAATAGCCATTTGGGTTTTATTGGGTTTAACAATAGCAACATGTCAAAAAGAACCTGAGCGGGTAGATCAGGATTTTATACAAATTTCTACGTCTGAGGACAGTTTGAACCTGAACCTAAATAGCACAGCTGAGATTACAGTAAACTTAAAAAGTTATAGTCCTACCACCAAAGTTAAATTCGAAATAACCGGAGGGACAATTGATGGTAAAACTGAAGTAGCGCTCACCCCATCAGATACAGTTTTAAAAAAGATTTTCACCCCTGACTCAAATGTTGGTAAAGCGTATATTACTGTAAGTATTATGGGGTCTGATATCTCAGATGTTGTAGAAATTGTAAAAGTTAACCCTGCACCACCATCTGTTATTTCAGCTACATACCCTGCCACCAGTCTCAGTATTAACCAAGCTGAACAAATGAATTTCCAGCTTTATCTCAACCCTGAATTTGCTGAACGGAGCATTTCATTTACGTTTAATGGCGGTAGCATTCATGACGCGAATGGACCTGTTGCAGCAAACATTGAAATTAATGCTGCGGATGGGATATGGAACGGTATTATTAAAACGGATAGCACAAAATCTGAAGGGTATTATCCATTGGTGATTACGGTTGGCAATAATCTATATACCCATCAAACGAATTTCTGGTTATATAAGGAAGATATTGCTAACGTACTAAGTCTATCTGTAACAACAACCGGAACTGTTTTTGCTGACGGCATAAGCACATTTAATGTTGAAGCACAAGTTAGCAACCACAATGCAAGCCAAATAACATTTACCACCACAAAGGGAACGTTCAGCAACAACCAAACAACCATCAGTCTTCCTATTTCAGGAGGTATAATTTCGACAGATGTAATTGTTTCGCAGGAAGTGACAGCACATTCGGTAACAGCACAGTTGAATAACCCTGCCTACTCCCAAACCGTTACGTTTACACCATCTGCCTCTTTACCAGAAACCATGAGTCTGGTTCCTGAAGCCTGGTCCATTGATTCTTCAGCTACAAGCCAAAGTCAAGCAATTGCGCTCCACGCATATTTTGATAAAGTCACCGGCAATGTTTCTTCCGGCTTAAATGTAAATGCAGAAGCTTTTCAAATGCTGGGTGGCGTTAAAACAAGTTTTGGAACCTTTACTGGGATACCATTGAGCACAGACACTAATGAATCAGTAACAACAAGTTATTACGGTTCTACCGGCATGTATCCGGACTCTACTTTATACATTGTCTTTGCCGCTCAGGGTGTATCTGGCACGTTAGCAGATACCCTCTCGCTTTATGTTAACGGACAATAACCAATCTCCATTGCAGAAAATACGGTCCATTGCGGGAATTACGGTATTTTTGGTGATTCTCAGGTTTTTAGAGGAGGGATTTTTATATTGGAGGTTCCTTCTGTTGCTCAATACCTATATTTAAAGAAAAATTCATGATCACAGGAGAACTCAAATCACAAGTTGACAAAATTTGGGAATCATTTTGGACAGGAGGCGTTTCTAACCCGCTTACCGTTATTGAGCAATTCACTTACCTCATCTTTATCAAGCGGTTAGATGAGCGCGAGACCAATGCAGAGAAACAAGCTAACCTACTGGGTGAATCAGTTGATAACCCTATTTACACCAAAGACCAGCAACATTTACGCTGGCAAAACTTTAAAAACAAAGATCCTGAAGTGATTTTTGATTTGTTCGCTACGATTAAAGAAGGTGAACTGAATGTCTTTGAACACATGAAAGCCGTTGGTGCTAAAGGAGGCGTATTTGCTGAGCAGATGAAAGGAGCGAGTTTCATGATTCCAACTCCTCGTTTATTAGATCAGGTGATTCAAATGATTGATAAAATCAAAATGGATGACCGTGATACCAAAGGTGATTTGTACGAATATTTGCTTTCAAAAATTGCAACGGCAGGTAGAAATGGACAGTTCAGAACACCACGTCATATTATCAAAATGATGGTGGAAATGATGGAACCGAAAAAGACGGACACCATTTGTGACCCATCATCAGGAACGGCTGGTTTCTTGGTAGCGGCCAGTGAATATTTAAGACACGAAAAAAAGGATTGGTTCAAAGACAAAGACTTTAGAGAGCATTTTCATAATGATATGTTTACGGGTATAGAGTTTGACTCCACCATGTTGCGTATTGGAGCCATGAACTTGCAATTGCATGGTATTGATCATCCAAAATTGATAGGCGTAGATGCATTATCTGACAAAAATGAAATACGTGAAGAATTTACCTTAATTATGGCCAACCCTCCTTTTAAGGGAAGTTTGGATTATGACTCTGTAGAATCATCACTACTGAAAACGGTAAAAACTAAAAAGACAGAATTACTCTTTTTAGGGTTAATGTTGCGGATGCTTAAAATGGGAGGACGCGCAGCTGTAATTATACCAGATGGTGTTTTATTTGGAAGCTCAAAGGCGCACAAAACCATACGACAAGAAATTGTTGAAGGCAATAAACTGGAGGCGGTGATCTCTATGCCATCTGGTGTATTCAAACCTTATGCAGGGGTGAGTACCGCAGTGTTGGTCTTTACCAAAACAGGAGCCGGAGGAACAGATAATGTGTGGTTTTATGACATGCAGGCAGATGGATTTAGCTTGGATGATAAACGTTCTGAAGTAAAAGAAAACGACATCCCGGATATCCTCAAACGCTTTCACAATTTAAAAGCTGAGGATAAAAGAAAACGTACCGATCAATCTTTTTTAGTGCCTTTTGAAGAGATCAAAGCCAATGATTGGGATTTATCTATTAACCGATACAAGGAGATTGAATACGAAGAAATTGAGTATGCAGCTCCAAAAGAGATTATCAAAGAGATAGAAAACATAGATAAGGAAAGAATAGAAGCGTTAGATATGTTAAAAGAGATGTTGGATTAAATGACAGAGCAAGTTAAAATAACTGATGTTTGTGACTTTCAAGGAGGCACTCAACCACCTAAAAGTGTTTGGAAAAAGGATTTTCAGGATGGATATATTCGGATGTTGCAAATTAGAGATTTTACCCAACCAGAGAAGGACAATGTAGAATATGTGCCAATAAAAAAAACTTTAAAAACTTGCCAGGAAAAGGATATTTTAATTGGTAGATATGGTGCTTCTGTCGGGAAGATATGTACTGGATTATCTGGAGCTTTTAATGTAGCATTAATAAAGACAATTCCGAATACTTCTAAAATAAGTAGAGAATATTTGCTTCATCTTCTAAGAGGTAGCACTTTTCAAAATTTCATTTTAAATGTAGGAAGTAGAGCCGCACAAGCTGGATTTAACAAAGATGATTTAGAAGGGTTTGAGTTTGCTCTTCCCCCACTCAATCAACAAAAAAAGATAGCCGCCATTTTAGATACAGCAGATGCTTACCGCCAAAAAACAAAAGCACTCATTGATAAATATGATGAGCTCACGCAGAGTTTGTTTTTGGATATGTTTGGGGATACTTGGATTAATCCGAAAGGATGGAAGGTATATAAGATTGAAGACTTGGCAGTGAAGGAAAAACATGGTATTAAAGCTGGTCCTTTTGGTTCTTCATTGAAAAAAGAATTTTACGTTGAGTCAGGTTATAAAATTTACGGTCAAGAACAGGTAATAAGAGATGATCTGCAATATGGTGATTACTATATTGATCAGAAAAAATTTGAGGAGCTTGAATCTTGTAAAATCGGATCAGGTGATATTTTAATTTCTCTTGTCGGTACGTATGGTAAAATTTCAGTAGTACCAGAAAGATTTGAGCCCGGGATAATTAATCCACGGTTGATGAAAATATCCCCAAATAAAGAAATAATACGCCCTGATTTTTTAAAAAAACTACTGCAGAGTTCTGGTGTTGCAGTTCAAATGAAAAATCAATCCAGAGGAGGAACAATGGATATCGTTAATGTAGGTATTATGAAAGGAATAAAAGTTCCTTTGCCTCCTTTAGAGCTCCAAAATCAATTTGCAGAAAGATTACAAGCCATTGAAGCACAAAAAGGACAGGCACAAGCCAGTTTAAATAAAGCAGAAGAATTGTTTAATAGCCTTTTGCAAAGGGCGTTTAAGGGGGAGTTGGTGTGAGTAAAAAGTCGCGAGATATTGTAAACTTTATCATTATCGTTGTTGCGATTCTATTAATCATAATTACGGTTGGGATCCTATACTCAGAATACAAGAAGAAAGATGAGATAGAAGAACCTGAGATAGATCCTTTAGCGGATTTGGAAAAAGAACTTGAGGAAGTGAATTCTCAAATAAATGAACTTGAACCACAACGTGAAAAACTTGAAGGAAGAGAAAAGAAGTTTTTTTTGGGTGCACGAATTTTAGTTGGATTAATGTTTATATGCGGAAATATATTCTACCTGTGCTATTACGATTGGAAATTCAATCTTGGAAATCAACTTAATATCAATTCTGCGGCACTGCTACTGTATGGATTTACAGCTTATATTTTATATGGTAGTATTGGAAAATTTACAGAAAGCATTAAATCAAGTGTAATTAATTATCTCCGAAGAAAACACATTCATATTTGGGAAGAGTTGAAGAGATTGAAACGGAGAAGAGTTGAGCTTATTCAGAAAATCAATGATTTAAAAAACGATAAAAAATGAGTGCTGTATTATATGATATGGCCCATTACAATAAATTCTCTCAGAAATTATTTGGATATCAAGTTGAAGCCTGCAATAAAATTTATAGCTATTATAAAGCGTATAATCAAGGTACAACGGATTCTGTTTTCTTAGTTAAAATGCCTACAGGAACAGGTAAAACAGGTGTTATGACTGTCTGTGCCTTTAGTAGAAAGAACATTAAATCAACACTTGTTATTGTTCCATCCAAAGCGCTCAGAAAACAAGTGATTAAAAATTTTAAAGGGAAATTTTGGCAAGTTATAGATGTGAATCCAAATACTTTAACAAGAAAAATAATTGATGTTTATCCTAGTAAAATTAAATCAGCCCTTGCTCAGTTAGGAACTGAAGATAAAGTAGTATTTGTTACAACTATTCATTCAATTTATGAGATCTATAATGATCCAAGAAGAAAGAGAGAATTTGACAAGATAAAAGAATTAGCCGAACTTGTAATATTTGATGAAGGACATAGAGAGCCATCAATCAGTTGGCGAAATGCGGTGCGAAATTTATCTAAACCTACAGTTCTTTTTTCCGCTACACCTTATAGAAATGATCTAAAATCATTTGTAATTGATGAAAGAGATAATGATAGAACTTTTTGGTTAAAGCACGAAACAGCACTTTCAGATAAAATTATTCGAAATGTCAGTTTTAAAGTTATTAATTCAAACAAACAAGATTTTCTAAAAAAGGGGATTGATTTCTTCAAGTCGAAAAGGAGCGCTTTTCGGTCAAAAAACATTCAGCACCCAAAGCTCATAATTAGGTGTGAAACTGAACAGACAGTCCGTAAGGTAGCAACAACGCTCAATAATGATGGAGAGGATGTGCTGGGCATTCACCAAAATTTTAACAGCCAAATTGACTATTTGAGTAAAAATGTTCCTGAAGACTTGAGTGCAATTGAAATTTTAGTGCATCAGTGGAAACTGGTAGAGGGCATTGACGAACCAAATTGCTGCGCATTGATCATATATGATGAATTTGGAAATACTAGGTCTTTAATTCAACAAATAGGCAGAATAATTAGAACCACTGATTTGTCTGTATTGCAGGACGCTTTCGTAATTGTGAGGAAAGATTCAGAAGCAAGCAAATCATGGGAAGATTACTTATCTTCTGATGAACAACAAGAAATATTTTCACCAAATCGGATTTATGAAAGATATGTTGATAATTTGCCTGAGACTCCAGTTTACTATGAAAAACAGTTTCGAGAGCTAATAAAGAACTGGGCTACTTTAGATAAAGATGAATTGCTTGCAAAACTATCCTTTAAACACAGTTGTCAATTCTTAGTAAAAAAATCTGATTTCAATTTGCATAAAGCCTTTCAAGGAATACAGTTTGAATTAAATGAAATTAAAGAAAATAAAATTTTAGCTGCTCATTATTCGTTGAAAGAATTATGTATTGTTTACGTTAAATTTCAAAATAGTCCGATCCTAAAAAATGACCTTTTTTTAGAATTTTCCTTGGCATTTGTGCATGTAAGAACTTTTTCGGAACATGTATTTTATTATTCTTCAGATAACAGTTCCTTTGAAGCCATTAGACTTAATACCAGATTCGTAAATCCATTGCAGCTCCAAGCTCTTCTTAACACAGCAAAAAGATTTTCATCCATATCATTGAAAAATACTGATACCGGAGATTACAGTATTAGAACGAGAACAATTTCTGCGTTTGATTTAAACAATATTGCAGGAGATTTAACTGATTATGCATATCTATTGTCCAATGCCCTTGGGTACATTGAATCTACTCAAGATCAAACTCAACGAAGATATATTGGATTTACCAGAGGTAGAATAACTGATGAAGTTGCTCCAAAATTCACGCACAATTCTTACATCAAGTGGATAAAGAAAATTTCAGATGATATTGAAGAAAAAATGAAATCTGATTTCTTTTTGAGATATGCTCAATTTGTAGATGAGCCAGGAAACACCAAACCAAGAAATATTCTAATTGATATTCAAGAAATTTTGGGAGAAGTTAAAGCCACCATACATTTCGATCCAGCAAAAAGTGGCTTTAGTTTAAATAAAATAGATTTGAATGAGCTCTGCATTGCGATAAGAGACAACAAATTTAAATGGGGAATTGGAGAAAGAGAATATGAAATTAAGATACAGTATGAAGAAGGTGCATACAAACTGTCGTGCAAAGAATTTGAACAAAGTTTTGATTATATCAAGGATGGAAAGAAGACAGACTCATTATTAGGTACGATTAACAAGCTTCAAAGATTCAGAATTGTACCAACTAGTCAAAATATTATTTACGCTCATGGGGCTTGGATTAAGCCAAGGAGAAAATCAAGTCAATATTTAAATATTTTAACAACGATAACAAAAACTGACACTTTATACACGTGCACTTCCGAAAAAGGAAGTGAGACCTTGATAACTGATGGTAATAATTGGCATCCCAATTCTTTATTCGGAAAAATCACTCGTAAAGGGTTGGGAGATGCTATTCTAAATCCTATTCTGGATCAATATGACTATTTTGTATGTGATGACAATGGAGCTGAAATTGCTGACTTTATTGGTATTAACAAATCAACAAAAAAGATATGTTTAATACACGCAAAAGCGGCTCACCAACCACGTCAAGTTTCCGCTTCAACATTTCATGTAGTTTGTTCACAAGCCATCAAAAATTTAGGTTTTTTCTCACCTTTTTATGACAAGAAACCTGAAAAAAATATTTCAAACTGGGACAGTAAATGGAGCATACAAGACATTGGTGATGCAAATAATATCCATGGGACCACAAAAAACAGCACTGCAATTTGGACTGAAATTGATGAACTCTTGAGAGACCCTAATACTTCTAAAGAACTCATAATAATGGTTGGACAAGCATTAAATAAAGATCTTTTTTCTACCAAAATCAATAAAGATAATATCTCGGATACCAGAGCGATTCAACTGCTATATTTACTGAATTCTACATGGAGTCAAGCCGCTAAGTTTGGAGCCAAAATGACTATATTGTGTTAACTACTTATGTCCAACTTCTCCTTCCTACATACCGAATGGTCCTCCTTGTTCAGCAAAATGAAGCTTGCAGAGCAACGAGTATACAGTGAGCCGCAGTCAACGGCTACGTATTGTAGGATGTGTATTGAAGAGTGCATTCACACCATTTATGAAGTAGAGTACATCAGCCTCCCATACAATACGGAACTGCTCAACCTGATGAAGCAAGAAGAAATCAGGGCCATTATTCCGGCAGATATGGAAACCGCTATGCACTATGTGCGCAAGGCAGGTAACAATGCGGTACATTATTCAGATAAAAAATTCAACAAGAATGATGCGGAGACGGCTATTCGTTATACCTATGATTTTTTAAAATGGTTTGCCAAAGCTTATAGTCAAGAAGATATCAATTTACCCGGTGCATTTGACAAATCCTTCATCCCGAAAGTAGGAGCAGAAAGGGCTGAAAAGCAAAAACTGCAGCAAGAGTTTGATCAAGAACGAGAACAATTACTCAAAGAGTTAGCGTCACTTAAAGCTGAACAAAAAGCCACAGCTGAAAAAGCACAAAAAAGTGAGGCTGCGTTTAAAGCATTCAAAGAAAAAGAAACCAAGGCTAAAACCGCTAACAAAGAAAAACGACTTAATAGAGCATTACCTAAAGAAAGAGAATATTCTGAAGCTGAAACGCGCGTTCACCTGATAGATGTTGACCTTAAAGAAGCAGGGTGGACAAGTTTTGTTGAAGGTAGGGATTTGGAACGCCCGGTAAAAGGTATGCCGGTTACGGCTGATAATCCAAACGGCAATGGTTTTGTAGATTATGTGTTGTGGGATGATAATGGTAAACCACTTGGTTTAGTTGAAGCCAAAAAAACAGCCGTGAGCCCTGAACAAGGGAAACATCAAGCCAGTTTGTATGCAGATTGTCTAGAAAAGGAATTTGACCAACGTCCTATCATATTTTACAGCAATGGTTATACCACCAATATTTGGGATGATACTTTTTATGCCGCACCAAGAAGGGTATATGGTTTTTATAGCAAAGATGAATTGAGATGGTTAATTCAGCAAAGAGGCTCACGTCAAGATGTGCGATTAACCAAACCCAAAAATGAAATCGTCAACCGTCCTTATCAGCATGAAGCCATTCAACGAATCATGGAAGATTTGGTGGTAGATGGTAAAGATGGTTTAAGAGGAAACAAACGTAAAATGTTGGTTGTAATGGCAACCGGTTCAGGAAAAACCAGAACAGCTGCTGCTTTGGTTGATTTACTCTTCAAAAACAGTTGGGTAAAACGTGTTCTTTTTTTAGCAGATAGAACGCCCTTGGTCCGTCAGGCAAAAAGAAGCTTCAATGATAATTTAAGCAGTTTAACCTCTGTCAATTTGGTTGAAGAAAAAGAAGATGCTGAAGCAAGAGTGGTTTTTAGCACTTATCAAACCATGATCAATAAAATAGATAAAGTAAAAGATGAAAAGGGTCGTTATTTTGGCGTTGGTCATTTCGATTTGATCATTCTGGATGAAGCACACCGTTCTATTTACAATAAGTATCAAGCCATCTTTGAATACTTTGATGCTATTCAAGTGGGTCTCACAGCCACACCTAAAAGTGCCATTGATCATAACACCTACGAAATATTTGATTGTGAAAATGATGACCCAACCTTCTTTTATCCTTTAGAAGAAGCGGTTCCAAAATATTTGGTTCCCTACAAAAACATTGATGTCAAAACGAAGTTTATTCGGGAAGGGATTAAGTATGCCGAACTTTCAGAAGTAGATAAAAAGAAATACGAAGAAACCTTCAAAGATAAAGCCACTGGTTTGTTTCCGGAAGAAATTCATTCTTCTGCCATGAACAAAAAGCTCTTCAATTCAGATACTGTTGACAAAGTATTGGACGCATTAATGCAAAATGGTCTGAAGATTGAAGGTGGTGATAAACTAGGGCGAACCATCATTTTTGCGGTAAATCAAGACCATGCTGAATTTATTGTTGAGCGTTTTGAAAAAAGGTACCCAGAGCAACCTTCTGGTTTCATCAAAACTGTACACAACAAAGTTTCACATGCACAAAGCATAATAGACGCATTTTGTGATGAGCATAGAGAACTACTTCCACAAATAGCTGTCTCTGTTGATATGATGGATACAGGTATAGATGCGCATAGAGTATTGAATTTGGTTTTTTTTAAAGTGGTTCGATCTTATGCCAAATTCTGGCAAATGATTGGTAGAGGAACACGTCAATGTCCGGATGTTTACGGTCCAGGCAGACCCAAAGAATTATTCTTAATATTTGATGTTTGTCAAAACTTTGATTTTTTTGATGAACACGAAAAAGGCTATGAAGGGCATGCTATCAAACCATTGTCACAGCAGCTTTTTGACTCAAGATTACAATTGAGCAAATTGTTAGTTGAAAGTGGCTTGAATGACAATATCATCTTGGCTCAAGAAATTAGGGATATTTTACACGGGGCTATTGTTAACTTAGATATGGAACGATTCCAGGTAAAAATGGCCAGAGAATATGTCGATCAGTTTAAGGAACGATCAAAATGGAATGATCTATCAACTTCAGACATCCACATCATTGAAGAACATTTGAGTAAGTTACCACCTCCTTTTCAATCTGAAGAAAAACAAAGACGCTTCAATTTATTGATGACTAAATTGCAAATCGCTTCTTTGTTGGAATTAGATTCTAAAAAAGGATACCAGGATCGTTTGCTAACAATTGCGAACATCCTATCTAAAAAATATACCATTCCACAAGTTGTTCAAAACAAGAAATTGATTGAGCAAATGAAAAATCCTGATTTCTACAAGCAGTTGTCGCAAAGAAAAATGGAGCAAATCAGGAATGATATTGGGCAATTAATGAAGTTTATTGAAGCGGAGTCATCTGAGCCTGTTTACACCAATATTGAAGACTCTGAAGTTGAAATTACGGTCAACGAACCAACATTCATTCCTCCAACAGGTGGTATTTATAGAGAAAGAGTGGAGAAATTCATACGTGAGCATAAAGATCAATTGATCATTCACAAACTGTTCGCCAATGAACCAATTACCGAACAAGAATTAGAACAATTAGAAAAGATATTATTTGACGGTGAAGATCGCGGTACTCGTGATGACTTTAAAGCTGAATATGGTGATCAACCATTAGGTGCTTTTGTTAGAAGTATTATTGGTTTAGATGTTCAAGCAGCCAATGAAGCATTTTCAAAATTCATCCAATCTGGTGAATTAAGCGCTGACCAAATGACCTTTATTCAGCAGATTATTGACTTCCTTACGCAGAATGGAACCATTGATCCAAAGCTCCTTTTCAAATCCCCTTTTGATGAACAACATGACGGCGGATTGCTCGGCGTATTTAAAGGTGAAGATGCTAAAGCACAGTTGGTGATTGAAATAGTTAAAAGGATTAATGAAAATGCGGAGGTTGGGTAATAAAAAATTTAAAATAGTATGTACCTAATAAATCAAAACGAGAATAAAATTATTGAAATTGCTAAGCGTACTTTCTCAGATCTTGGATTTAAAGAACGTGAAAATCTACAAGAATGGCTTGCAGATAACCCAGCAGCTTTAGGTGATGAATTCTTAATTATTCAAAAAGAGTTTAGTGGTTTTAATGACACGAATGAAAGACTTGATTTACTTGCTCTTGACAAGGAAGGAAATCTAGTTATAATTGAGAACAAATTGGACGATAGTGGAAAAGATGTTACTTGGCAGTGCTTAAAATATGCTTCGTATTGCTCGAGTTTGAAAAAGTCTCAAATCATTAAAATATTTCAAGACTATCTTCTAAAGTTTGGTTCAGATGAGAAAGCAGAAGATTTAATTTCTGAATTTTATGATGGTGTTGAGGTTGAAGAATTAGTATTGAATTCAGGAATGACACAAAGGTTGATTTTAGTTTCAGGTAATTTCAGAAAAGAAGTTACTTCTACGGTTATGTGGTTGCTAAACTATGGTGTAAGAGTACAATGTTTTCAAGTTACACCTTATTCGCTTCAAGATCAATTATTCTTGAATGTTGAACAAATTCTTCCAGTAAAAGAGGCTCAGGAATTCTCAATAAGCATGGCTGAAAAAACTCAAGAAGATATCGCCTCAAAAGAAGAAATGAAGAATCGCCACGTTGTCCGAATTAAATTTTGGCAAAAGGTGATCAATGAGATGAACAAGAAATCAAATTTGTATCAAAATATTAGTGCAGGTAAATACAACTGGATTGGTGCTGGATCTGGAGTAAGAGGAGTTGGATATAATTTTGCTGCCACCAAAAAATATTTCAGGGCTGAAGTTTACATTGATCGCGGTGAACAATATGAAAATGAATTCATATTTGAATTTTTATTGAGTAAAAAGAAAGAAATTGAACAAATTTTCGGCAGGTCGCTAGAATGGGAAAGACTAGAAAATAAAAGAGCATGTAGAATAAAATATGAGGATCAAGAATTCAACATTTTTGAGGAAGAAACTTGGCCGGAGAGTATTGTGAGAATTACTGATGCTATGGTAGATCTGGAAAAAGCATTCAAGCAATTTGTTAAAAATGTAGGTAAAAGAGTTAAGGATCTAAAACCACCTCAATTAATTGATACTACTAATTTAGATTCCTAAAAATCCCTGCCCCACTACCAACGACAGCTCCTGAAAAAGAAAAATTAAGCAACTAGCGGTAGGTCAACCCGCAGCGGAATCTCCAAAGTCTTCTTATTAACATCCATCACCTGCTCCCCAACCTACCCAAAATCCTCGGTAACATTCACGAACTCCTCACAAACCAATTCGAACTCCTCAGCAACCTTCAGGCGCTCCTTTTCAAGCTTCGCACACTACTTTTCAACCAATTTTACCTCCTCACGCACCTTCAAAAGGAGTTTGACCACAAATTTTACCTCTCTGGCAACAACCATTCACAAGCCCAGTGATACCGTACACTCAACGGCTATACCAAATTAACAGAGCTTAACAATTTTGGGTGAACCAATGGCACCGGGGTTGTATTAAACGGTAAAAGGCAGAAAGTCTGCCGGTAAGGCCTGGAGCCTTGCAGTATTATTCATTAAAATTTCTGTTATGGGACGAAGAAAGAGAGCGTTTACAAACGCAGTAGCGAAAGCAGAAAAACGATTGTCGGGTTTAAAAGCCATTGACCCGCAATTAGATTTAGGAAATGGCTTAAGTGTCACGGAGTTTGAAACCATCCTGGCAGCGATCAAAACACAAATTACGGTATTTAATACCGCTATGAGTGGCCTGGATCAGCAAACCAACGACATCAATGCCGCCTTAAAGGCCTTGAGTGAGTTTAATCGTAGAATACTGGCAGCTGTTGGCGCCGCATTTGGCTACGATAGTAACGAGTACGAAATGGTTGGCGGTACGCGTGTTAGTGATATCAAACGAGGGCCAAAATCTAGTACTGATGATTCTAATAATGATGAAGAAGAATAAGTATGGAAAATGAAATAGTCTAGCACCCCATGGATGAAATCTGTGGGGTGTTTTTTAGTTAGTGAAAGCTTGTCAACAAAAAAGCGCCCAGAAAACTGAGCGCCTTATCAAACAGAATTTTATTCCTTATTGAAATATAATTTTAGAGGTACTCACCTCACCTTTATCGTTTGTTGTTTTGAGTATATACACACCTGCATTTAAATCATTTTTTTGAATAACTAATGTTGATGCATTTACTGTGTACGTGGCAATGGTTCTACCTGAAAGATCAATTAACGCAACTTCGTTTAACGCTATTCCACTTTCAAAAACTACTGTCACCTGATCATTGGAAGGATTTGGATAAATGGATTTGACCATTACCTGTGCCTGATCTTCCATTCCCAGACTGCAGTAGTACAGTTGATACAAATTACCATTTCCGGTTGGGGTGTTGGGTGCTTGCAAAGGTGTTTCTGTGCAGCCAAACTGATCAATTAAAAAATCTCTTACGAAATTTACGGTTGTATCCATGTAGGCAGAGGAACTCAAATAAACCGCGTGGCCTCCTCCGTAGTGTGTATAGAAATTGCTTGAAACACCCACTGAATTAGCTTGTTCATCTATCAATCGGCTACCATCTAAATGGATGACAGCAAATCCGGAAACACTGGCAACGCCCCTGGCATAAGGAACGGTTCCGTCATCATCTCCGTGCAACGAAACCACTGGCGGATCACCCGCTTCAATGTATCCATACCTGGCAAGTGCGCCACATAAATTGATAACTCCGGCAACATCTGAAGAATATCCGGGGTTTCCACTTGTTCCTTCTAATCCACCCAATGCGTTTAAGTCATTTAGCGATATGAATTCTTCTATTTCACATTCCTGATCAAGATAAGCCATGTGCAAGGCAGTAATGGCACCAGCTGAGCTTCCTCCGATAAAAATGCGCGTCGTGTCAATTTTATACGCATCCGCATTGGCGGCATCTGCGTAGAAGAAACGCACTGCGGCTCTCAAATCCTGAACAGCTCTGATAACAGCTTTAATGGCATTGACAGAATCTATCGGCCACATTCCGGTTCGGTAATCAATAGAAGCACAAACGAAGCCCTTTTTTGCAAATCTGTCGGCAAGTTCTGTAACATCCGGGTCAGTTTTTGTTCCGCCAATGAAGCTTCCACCATGCGCCCATATAATTAACGGACGTGCTGTTTCTGTGTCTCCATCCGGTTCGTAGATATCCATGTCCAGGACAGTATTTCCTCCGGTAAAGCTGGTGTTCTGACCAAAATTCACATCAGAAGTTATATTCACTGTTGTAAAAATATCAGATGCATAGCGACCACCAGTACATCCTTGTCCGTACACCATCATGCTAAAGCTCAGTAATGACAGTGTAATCAAGTAAATCTTCTTCATAATTTGATTTTTCATTAATATAATAAAGTTCTTTAAGGGAATAAAATCCCGTCGTATTTAGTTACATCCGCATAGGGAATAGCAGCATTAAATTTTGCATTTATAGCTGCGATAAACTTATTCGCCAACAGTGCCTGTCCTTTAGGATTGAGATTTCTCCCATCTAATGAAAAAGCACCACCACTGACAAATTCTGTACTCATAGCCACGCCATTGTAGATGATGCCTTCTTTCAGTTCACTGATCAGCTCAGCCCTTTCTACAACCGCCAGGTCATACGTTTGTGCCAGTTGAACAATGACAGCATTGTATTCATCTATTTTGGTTTGAAGCTCATTGATTTCCGCCAGGGTCAAAACATATTTATCAGGAATTGGAACAATAGACCCCATTCCATTGCACTTTACAGAATCCAACGGAATACTTAATAAGATTAATTCACCCTCCACCATCTTTCTTACATTATAAGGTTGATTGCAATCACATTCCATGGTAAAGGGATTGTCGCCTTCAACAAATGACAAGCCAATGGGATTAAAGACATCATTCATTGTTTGTGCCTTATCTGCATCTAAAGTGAGCCCATTATAGGGAATAGTAGTGAAATATGGAAAGTCTGTTACGTCTGGAATGGTAGCAATGGCGCCCTTTGCCCCTGCTCCGGTGAGTGCCAGCAACATGGCATTAAGCGTTCCGTCAAAACCAACACCATCCGCCCCTGAAGATGGAGGAATTGGACCTGAAGTTCCGCCGGATGTTGCGTAATCCATAATGTCTGCATCTCCTAACATCACAGTGAAAAATGTTGGATTGCGTGCTAAAGCATCACCTAAAATTGATCCGTTGGTTTCAGAAGAAGTCATGCGCGTGAAATACGGATTGTAGTTTCCTGCTCCTAATGAAGAATTGCCATATCCCACTGTTGCCACATCCAGAAAGCTTAAACCGGGCACTCCTAAATTATCAAAGGGTGCTGAAGAATACGTGTTTTGTGAAAAAGCGGCTATATCACCCTGTGAAGCAATTCTCACTGGTGAGAGAGAAACGGTGTCTTTGCAATCTGTTTTGTGATCCAAAACGAGTTTAGCGTCATTGTTCAGGTTGATTCCCACAGAATTTTCACTCAACAAAGGCTGATTAAAATCGACCTCGTCCGTTGCGCTCAATTGCGTGGCCAAAATATTTGCATAGCTGCTGATTTGTCCGTCATAATGCAGTGCATCATCTGAATAACCTGCAGTTGCGTCTGTACCAATTGCCACATAGCGACTGGCGTCAACTGTCCCTAGGTCTAATTCAACGGGTTCTTTTTTGCAAGCAACGAGCACCAACCCAATCAAAAAGAGATATGTAACTGCGCTTTTCATTTTAATAGAGATTGTAAGTTACGGATAATCCCGGGGCTATCACTTGTGTTTTAAATTTCCCGCTCAATCCTGTTTCTAAATTGCTGTCTTCACGTTTTACTTGTGTATAGAGTATGGAAAAGTCCAATTGAAATTTCTCACCCAAGGTGTATCCCAGTCCGGCTGTATAGTTGATGCGGTTGGCATCAGGCGTTTCAGGTGTCACATAACCATCTTGAACGGGTGTCATGGCATAGGCCAGTCCCAGCCGAATTGAAAGATCTGTTGTGACATTATAGTATCCGCCTAATCTAAATGCAAGCGCATTTTCATACTTTCTGGCTGATTTGGTATCTTCTAACGATTCCGTATTAGTTGCATAATCAAACGCCAGGGTGTCGTAGGCGTTCCAACCCACATAGTTCACATCTAATGCAATACCGAGTTGATCCGTAGGTTTAAAACCAACGCCAAATGTCAAGACCTGCGGTAAGGGTAAAGAAGACGCAAAGGTTCCTGACGGAAATTTTTCTTCCAATGAGCTGGGAACTGTAAACGTTGCTGTTCCATCAGAGATAGCCATATTCACTTGTGAACGATACGTCAATCCAAAGCTGAGGGATTTTATCGGTTCAAAATACAGTCCTACATTGTAACCAAAACCGTGTCCGGTACCGGCTAATTCAGCAGAAGCATAGGTCCCATCCTGAAATTGTAATGGCAAATCTTTTTGAAGGTTGACGGCACCATAACTGTACACAAAGCCAGCTCCGATTCCAATTTTATCCGTAATCCTGAAACTAACGGTTGGTTGAAAAAATATGGCTCTTAGTTGCAATCGCGTTAACGCAAATCGACCAACCCAACCTTCTTCCAATTCAACGGTACTTCCGAATGGTGTATAAACGGCTAAACCCAATTTAAGACGACTGCTATCTTTTAGTTGAAACAAACCATAGGCAGAAAATGGTGTGCCTACCGGAGATGTTGTGTTCGCGGTAGCATTGGTATTGTCTTCCGTGAATTCTCCGCTGGCAAAAGTTGGCGTCATGCCCACTGTCACCTCACTTCTATTGACAAATGAAGCTCCTGCAGGATTAAAGAATAAGGCAGAGGCATCATACATTAAAGCAGTACCGGCGCCACCCATACCTTGCTGGAATTGCCCTTGCAAATTCACCTGATAACCCTGCGCAATGCCCATTAAGGGAAATAGTGCACTTATAAATAATAGCCTTGTCATAGATTAAATATGACGATTAAGGTATCATTTCAGATTCAGAATTGGTTGATTTATGGTTATTTTTTTATGAACGGTAAATCGCAGGTATGTGTGTTTTAGTTTCATTTGCCTATCTTTAATAGCAACATATTTAACCCAACGTATGAAAAAGCTCATTCCTTGTATTGTATTCCTATTGCTACAGGCCAATATGTCTTCAGGTCAAATAACGCTTGAAGCACAGCATTATAGGCCAACTGGAGAAATTGGAGATATCATGAAGCCGACGGTTGCTTTTGAGTTAAGCTACTGCAATGATTTTAATGGCTTCGTAAGGGCAAGAGCGGGTGTTCATATAGCGTCCTTAAAAACCCGGCTGGATACACTTCCTATTTACAGCACTGTATATGACGGACAGACTACTGTTGTTCCCGGCTTTCAATACTTTGAAACCTATCGGGTGAATACGATTGCAGTTGGTGCGGATTTTCGGTTTTTTAAGCATGATAAGATCAATCCTTACATTGGATTGGATGCGACTTTCGGCTATATCCGGTTTAGGTATACCTATTCTTCCGCGACTTCATTTGGTACCGATATGGGCAATCTTGTGCATTACGGAATTAGACCGCGTATAGGTTTTGAGTACCATATAACGGATAACATTGCAGTTTTTACACAGGTTGCAAGAAACTGGTACATGGTGCGGTATGTTGGTGGTCAGGGGTATAATAGTTATGGACTTGGATTAAGATATATTATATGAGGAGAATAAGTTTATTTGTATTGATTGGAGCACTAATATTCACGAGTTGCCGTAAGGCTGTTACGAATCCGGAGGATATTTTACCAAATGTAGAAACTACAGATGCATTTGTGGGTACTGATGGATTGTTCACCATTACAGGTACCATCATTTCTACAGGTACATCAGATTTGAATCACTTAGGAGGATGTTATGATTCTGACGGTAATCCGACTATGCTGGATAATCAAATGGCTTATTACAGTATCTCCGGAGATGACTTTACGGTAAAATATACAGATTTCCCGAGTTCTTCTACTGTATACTGCAGGGTTTGGGCCACTAATAAAAACTCGTACGCTTATGGCGAAATACTTAAAGTTGACAACCTCATAATTCCTGACGTAACAGCTCCGTGTACGCCAACCACTAACACCATTGATATGGGAGATGGCTTTGGTGAATTTAATATGTATACGGTGACTTCTCCCAGTGGTGGGACTTGCTACGCTGAAGCGAATAACAGCAGAGCCTTAACATTTGAATTTTCCTCAACACCTACCACCAAAATCTATACAACAACTACAAATACGCCGGGGTCAGATGATGTGCGTATAACAGTTGCTGTGAATAGCATAACCGAATATGCACTTTCAGGCTATTCGGTATATGTTAATCAGTTGGGTACGAATGAATGGAACATTCAATTATGTGATGTTGGATGGAGTCCTTTTAGTTCAACGTACAATATTGTGGCAGACATCAATTATCCGTTTTAATTCCTGATTAACCAGGGCACAATCTTTGTAATGACACGATATATGTATCCACAAAATATCATGTCTAACCGCACCTTACACCGTGCATAAATCTTATCCTTTTGAAAAATCTAATTGCCCCCTGCCTTGCTGCTACCCTCCTGTCCTACTGTTATTCGTGTAAAGTTTCTGAGAAAGAATCAAATGACTTAGAAACTCAGGCAGAGACGGATGTTCCGTTTGAAGAACTTGATCCGAATCGTACACCTAAAGATTTTGTTTTTAAAGAAAAGTCGACCTGTGACACCCTTACTAACAGCCAGTTGGAAGAAATGTCTTTAGCGGGAGAAATGCTGAATTTATCCGTTGATGTTTCAGACTCTATTCATGTCCGTTACCATTATGCTGCTGGCGGCTACAACTTCTTTGATGGTCATTACAAAGTTGAAAACGACACCCTATTCGTTTGGGATACCGGCGGATCATGGGAGGATATTGACACCTATTGCATCTTTCATTTGCACTTTGTTTTGCCAAAACCCAATACAGATAAAGCAATCATTAAAATCAATGATGAAGTTCGGGAAGTGAGTCTTTCGGAGTAGGTATTACAAAAAAAAACCAGTTGAATGTTCAACTGGTTTCTCAATAATTTAATTTAATAGCTACTTAGTAACTCACACAAAATGATCCGTTTGTTACGCTGGCAGTACCTGATCCACCTCCGGAAATCAAATTCCCATCAAATGAAAAAGTTGCTGACATAGCTCCTCCGGTTTTGTCATTTTCAAGTATTACTAAAGTTCCTGTGGTTGCTTCATACAGGTCCGGTCCACCAGGCAAGTAAGAATATTGACCACCAGCAGTTGTGGATGTTCCAAAGCTTCCTGAGATATTGTAGCTACCAGCTACCCAGGCGGTATCAACCTGTAAGTTGATGCTGTGCGTTGATAAATTTGAACCAGAAATTACCAAATTACCCAATTGGTAATTGGTTTGTATATATGATGCGGTATAAGCAGTACCATTAACGGTTGCGCCAAATTGGTCATTGCTGCAAAGCGGTGTTGAACATGGTGAGCAAGGCCCGCCGCAATCAATACCCGTTTCTCCCTGGTTTTGGATACCATCTGAGCAAGTAGGGCATGCATTACATACTCCTCCGCAATCTACACCTGTTTCATTTTGATTTTGGATACCATCCGAGCAGGTTTCACATGCTGGACACACGCCACCGCAGTCAATACCCGTTTCATCCTGATTCTTCACACCATCTGTACAACTTTCATTATTACACGAAGCGATTAGCACTCCCAATGCAAAAGTCAAACTAAATAGTACAATAGATTTTTTAAAGGTCTTTCGATCTTTCATATTTCATAAGTTTTAGATTAAGCCTCTAAGATAAACAAAATGTGCTTAAATTTTGGGGTAGGACCTATGAAACTGATGGATACAGCAGGGTTCCATGCTTTTACATGTCATCAAATTTCAAAAAAAAGGGGCCGAAAAATTCGAGCCCCATTTAAAATATATGCTAGTTCAATTTACTGTAAAACAATTCGTTGAGTTGCTGTGCCCGAAGTAGTATTCACTTCAATAACGTAAATACCTTTATCGTAAGATGAGAGATCTAAAGCATACTGGAATTGCCCTTTAACGTCACTTATTATTTCGGTAGCCACTACTTGTCCGTTAGCACTAATAATACGAATGGTAACGTCTACCGTGGTGGCTTCACTGAACTGTATAAATACTTCCCCATTCGTCGGATTTGGGTAACAACTAAAGTTACTCAATCCCTTAGATTCTGTTAATCCGAGACAGTCTGACACGACAATATCTTCACTAGCGGTATTGGTACATCCATTCCCGTCTGTATAAGTGTATGTTATCGGATAGGTGCCAACTGTACCTGGTGTAAACGTCCCGCCTGACACAGATGTCCCGCTATAGCTGCCTCCTGCAGGAGAACCACCGTTTAATGCAAATGGTGCACTTCCTTCACAAACTATTGAAAAGGGAGTTAACGTAACAGTAGGTGATGGATTTACTGTAACTGTGCCTGTAGCAGTTTGCGTGCATCCATATACATCTGTTAAGGAATACGTAATAACAGAAGTTCCGACGGATGGATCAAACTGGCTACCGGTAACACCTGTTCCACTATAAGTTCCTCCTGAAGGTGAACCTTGTGTCAGCACTAACGGCGCGTCAGTCTCACACATATCAGGGAAGGGTGCTAAAGATGCTCCATTTGTAGGACAATCAACAGTTAAGGTATAAACCTGTGTTCCTGTGCATCCACTTTGGTCAGTTACTTCTACCGTAAATGTGTAGGATCCCGTTGCGGTTGGAGTGCCTGAAAAAGTTCCATTTGTTCCAAGTGTTACACCTGGAGGTAATGTTCCTGAAATCACTGTATAGGAAGCCGTTCCTAACGCTCCTGTTTGACCCAGCACTTCGTTATAAGCTGATCCTGCGGTGCCATTTACAAGTGATCCGGGGGTTACCGTCAATGGAGGACAAACATAAGGTGTGTAGACAAATGCATCTATTCCAATATAGTCGGAATTGGCCCCTGAAGGACCTCCATTGGTAACAAAATATCTAAAAGCCAATCGCCCTGAAGTAGGAGCCGTAAGTCCACTAATGGTAACGGAGTATTGGGTCCATGTCATGGGATAGGTACTGAGCGCCAAGGTTGGGTTGATCTCTAACAATAAGGTAGAAAAATCACCTACGGTTGTTGCTCCGGTTCCTACATTGGTACTGGCACCATTGGTACTCATACGCACCTGCAAATTATCTGCCCACATATTATCAATGGTAGTACGGGTATAGAATGTTATCACATCTCCATTTTTAAGTGTCAAATTGGGCGTGAGTAGCCAGTTACTAATCGTCCCTACACCTGAAGTGTTGTTGAAATTTGCGCCAATGTACGAATCTCCTGCTCCGTTATATGCTGCAAAAGCTGTTGCATTGCCCTGAAACCAATCCGTTAAACCTAAAGGAGAACTGTTGTTTTGCATCACCCAACCTGAACCGGCGAGCGTTGCTATGTCATCAAAATTTTCAGTGATTTGGGCATTTGCCTTGGAAGAAAGTAAAAACGCACCTATCAAAAGAAAAAGCTTACTATTTATGTATAATTTCAAATTCATGATTTTGGAATTTTATTCGTTAAGGGATTCTTACTTTGATTTACTGCCTGACATTTGAACTCTATCTCTTAGGGCTTTTGCCTGAGCAAGCTCCTCCTTCAAAACAAGCGCGTCCTGATCGTTAGCTTCGGAGATTTCGGTTTCTAAAGCTGAAATATAAGCCTCCAGAGATTTTAAATAATCGTCCTGAACGGTTTCTACAGATCCACTTCTGCTGCCGGTAATAGAGCTTTGATAAGCTGTATATTTAGCATTTACGTCAATCGCCAAATCTTTTAAATCCGGATTATTACTAACTACTTCTGTTTTTCCAACCACCTGACCTTTTGTAGTAGATTCCTGTGCCAATGCTGTGGTGGTGATACATAGTATCAGAATTAATAATGTGTTTTTCATTAGTTTTAGATTAATGATTGGTTACCAATCAATTGTTTCATTTAAAGAAAGATACGATAAGAATTAGATATAATGCAATAGTCTAAACAGATCTGTTAAAATACTTTTTAACATGTCCGGTTATTGGCAATAAATTAAAAATAAAAAGATCTAAAAAATTTCTTTTTAGGTTTATCCAATTAATTAGTCTACCTTCGTATCAGATTATTACATTCTCGTTTTGTTTGAGAAATTTTTTAGGTAGGGCTTTCTGCTCATTCTTTTTAAACTTCACCAACATTTTCTGAATTAATGTCTAGCAAGTACACAAAGATAAGTACATGCTTTTTTAGGTCATGCTTAAACAAAGTTTAAAAAGGGCCCTTTTAGCACACAAGAAAAGGTGTAGCATAAACTATTATTTTATTTATTATGAAAGAAGGAACAGTAAAATTCTTCAACAACCAAAAAGGATTTGGTTTTATTACGCCATCAGACTCTTCTGAGGACATTTTTGTACACAACACAGGTTTGATTGATGAAATCAACGAAGGTGACAATGTGACTTATGAAGAAGGTCAAGGAAAAAAAGGCGTTAATGCAATCAACGTACGCGTTGCATAAGCATTTAATGTCAGGCATTAACAAAACAGAAAATTAAATGGTCAATTTGACCAATTAGATATAAGTTTATTCATTGCCTTACGAGCCGTCTCAATTTAATTGAGGCGGCTTTTTTTGTTAGGTGATCGAGCCGGACACTGAGCAGAGTCGAGATCCCAAACAAAGAACATTTTATTACTCAAAAATATTCAGCCTCTATCAATATGGGATTTATTTACCTTTTGTCAATCTCAGATTTCCCTTATATTCACACCTACTAAACTGCTTATTGAGATTAAAACTTGAGACAAGTCTTGCTAAAATATCTGTGCAGCATCCTATTCTTCTCAACGGTTGTATGTTCCGCTCAGCTTTCTCATCACCATAAATATGGTACCTCCAACGGACTTTCAAGCTCAGAAGTCTATGATGTCTTTCAGGATAAAAACGGACACTTATGGCTGGCCACTGATTATGGAATCAATGAATATGATGGTGACAAATTCTACCACTACAGTACAAAGGATGGCTTAACAGATAACACCATTTTCAGGTTTCATGAAGATCAGCAAGGCCGTATATGGTGTACGACTTTTAATAATTCCATTTTCAGATTAGATCCGAACGAACACCAGTTTACTCCTTTTAAGTGGAACGATAGCTTACGTGCTTTACCTGCAAAGTGGATTATGAGTAATATGTTCGTAGATGATCAGGAAAATTTCTATTTCACATTTGTTCACAAGCATGGGTACATTAAAATAGATAAGCAGGGCCATGTAGATAAACAAATTCACCGCATGCATGAGCAACAAACGGAGATAATCCGGTGCTGGAGTCAATCCCCTGAATATGCCCTGACCTATAGCTGTGTGAAAGATTCGCTTATTAAAATCCCTCCTGGTTTAAAATATATATCTGTCCCAATACTACAGGAAAGCTGGGGAAAGTATGGTTTAACTGAAGCTATCACTTATCAGGATATTCAAACAACTTACATTTCCTACCACAAAAATATTACTGCATTTAACCATGAAACCGGAAGCATAACAACTATACCGCTTGACGCCAAAACCTCAAAACTTAGAAAGTTAAATGAAGAACAATTTTGGGTGTCAACACGGACACATGGAACCTATTTCTTTGATAAACTGGGTAACATTCAATTCAGAGCATTTCCAAGGCATGAAGTGACAGATGTATTTATTGATCACGAGAAGAATTACTGGGTAGCTACACAATCAGATGGTGTTTATCATCTCAATAACCTCAACGTTCAAAACGTAGATAAAGACAATAATTTTGTCAGTGTATCTGACCTATCGTGGGATGGAAACTCTCTTTGGATTGGTTATGAAGATGGCCGGATAAAGAGAATTTCGAAAGACACAACTTTTACTGAAGTAAAGGAGCGGTCATACCTATCAGCCTACTTTTATTATGATGACAACCGAGACAGAATGTATTACTGTTCAGAAGAATATTTGTTCAATACCGAAACAAAAGATAAGGTTGATCTGGGAACCAGCTTAGGGTTTCGCGTTTATGAAACCGTAAATGGCGATTCAATTGTTAACTGGTATCAAAGTGGCATATATCTATGCCTTCCGCCAGATGGGAAGAAATCGCGAATTTCTAATAATATGCGCGTTACGTGTAATGCAAACTATCATGGCACAAGTTATTTTGGAACCATTGCCGGGTTAAGCAAAGTACAGAATGGTGATTTGGTTCCAGCCGATAAAAAACACAATGAATTAAATAATAGGATAGATGCGCTTACTGTTTTTAAAGATTACCTGGTAGCAGGCTCCAGAGGAAAGGGCATTTTTTGTTATAATGAAAAGGATGTACTTCAACTGACCACGTCAAATGGCCTATCCAGTAATTTTATTTCCAACTTTTATGTAGAAAATGATTCAACGTTGTGGGTATGCACCAATGCAGGACTTGACCGACTATTGTTCAGTCAAAATAAATTCAAGGTACAGTCTTTAAGCGTGGATGACGGTTTAAAAAGCAATGAAATAACCGATATTGAAATTGTCGGAGATAAAATTTGGGTCGGAACCCGGGACGGCGTATGTCGCATCTTCAAATCTGCTTTTGAACGTGAACAAAAGCAGATCAATTACTTCCCGAAAATTGATAAGATTGAAGTAAATGATGCACAGTTTGACTGGAAAGATGCCAGGGAATTAGCATACGATCAAAATCGCTTGTCGTTTGAATTTTCAGCTGTTTCATTTTTAGAAGCACAAGAATTGAAATTTAGATACAGGTTAAAGGGGCTTGAAGATAGATGGAATTACACGTTCAATAATGATGTCGTTTACACAGAACTTAGCCCGGGAAACTATGAGTTTATCATGCAAGTTAAAGGGGAGAATGACTCCTGGACTTCTGGCGAACAAAGGTTTGCGTTTACTATTTATTCACCTTACTGGAGTACGTGGTGGTTTATTACACTTATTGTGATTTCCGTAGCTCTCATAATTTACCTCTTCTTTAGATACCGTGTGTTAATTTATAATGCTGACATTCTCCGGGAAATTCTAAGGCAGATCATGAAAAGGCTACGAAATGATAAACAATACCTAACCATATCTGAAGCCGGGAAAGAAATTAAAATTGATACGTCCACTATTTGTTACGTCAAAGCAGATGGAAACTATATAGAAATTGTTACCACGGATCAAAAGCATATTGTCAGAGAAAAAATTGGCAATTTTCTGGATCTGGTTCCTGATCCACTGGAATTTATTCGTGTAAAGCGTTCTTTCATCATTCGCATAGATAAAATCCAGGAAAAAGGCAAGAAGTACGTGATTGTCAACGATCTAAAAATTGATGTTGGCAATACATACCTGAAAGAACTGGATAAAATAGTTCTATAGCCGTTAAATTCAGTTGTTAATTTCGTCACTCCCAGCAATCATTTCGTCACAAAGCTTCTTTTTCATTGCTTTTTAGGATGGTTAGTAAACTATGTTTGCCAACGAGATTTTAACCCTCAATAAATTTTTATTAGATCTAATCAGGTAGATTTTCATTAACCTAAAAGAGCAGTCTCGAGGCTGCTCTTTACTTTTTATACCGTGTGCAAAAATGGTGTTCTACTTCAATAGAAATTGTAATCCCGGACGAAAAATAGTAGCTTAGTTTCAAATTTAACCCATGCTCTTATCTACAAAATGTAAATCGTGTAATTCTTCTATAGATCAAACCTATATGGTAGCTGATCGCTTTGATCTTGTTCGAAAGATGGGTGAAGAATTTACCACCACCTGTACAGAATGTGGTGCAGATCACTCCTATCACGTTGATGATTTTACCGCCGTCAGAAACTATGTTTACAACCGAAATTTACTTATCATTTTTGGTGCGTTATCCGTCATTTTAGGACTTGGCTATCTGGTGTTTGCGGTTATGGATGGCGTTATCTTCTGGTTGATTGAAGTGCTTCTGTTTGTGGGGCCCTGGATAATTCTGGTAGTAGTGCTGAAATTTGAAAATGATAGTCAAAGTCAGTTTAACCGCGTTAAGCTCAAAGGACATGTTCACAATTCAAAATTGACAAGTACCAGTGCTAAAACCAATATTTCGAAGGTGGACAATGTTCAGTCAATGACTGGAGCCATTAAAAAATTCAACAAAGAAAATTTACCCTCTAACAAAAAAGAAGATAAATAAAGACAATCCCTTTACTCCAACTCCCCTACTTCAAAATGCTCATAATAAGCATTAATGTAGGCTTTCATTTTAGTGAGATCAGCTGATGCTCCACTTTTGAGTTTCTTGGTTTCTTTCAACATGGCGTGGAGAATAATGTGGTATTGGTTATGGTCCTCCCCTTTGAAATCACATGCATTGATAACCTCATTAAGTTTCTCTTTAATGTCACTGCCAAGTTTCCGGGTGTCTTCTCCGTCAAAGTTATCTAACATTTGTTGTACCGTTCTCATTCCTTCATCCGTTGAACGGTCTGCAAGCCATTTTTGGCCATTGTTAAGCGTTAGACCTTCCAGGTCTGCTGCAACTTCATCCTCAGTCAGGGATTGGGTTGTTGTTGATTCCTCTGTTGTATCTTCTTTGTTTGGATCTGTTGAACAAGCTACAAAAAACAGTAAAGAAAGGAGGATATAATAAGTCTTCATTGGTCTGGTATTTACATTCTGTTCTCAAAAATACGTTAGTAAATTGTAAATAGGAATTCTATCCAACGAACAGGTGTAATTTATCTGTCAACTTGTGGAGATACTCAATGAATCGATTTCTACTTCATTTTAATCCAACCCCCACCGAAAATGATCAACAATTTTGGCCTGAAACAAAAAGTCGTTTTGCATGGGGCCTAAGCCAATGTTGTGTACTACCTGGTAGCGGTTGGTTCCCTTTACTTTATCGTCGACAACAATTCCGACATGTCCGGCTGCAACGTCCCAAAAAACAATATCTCCGGGCAAATAGTCTGCACCATTTTTGGTGATAGGCTGTCGCGCCCCCTGACGTTCAAAAAACGTGATCATGTTGGGACATCTTCTGTGGTCAATATTCGTATCCAAAACCTTGGTTTTCTTCCGCTTTTGGTAGGCTGCCCTGTTTTTGACCATGTCTTCGTGAATGAGTACCTGCAGATCAACATCTATGGCCCTGTACGCGCGAATAATTACATCTGTACATACACCAACATCTGCCGGTACATCACCATTGGGATAGTCTATTTTTCGGTAGGATCCATCATAAGTCACATCCTGGGTGGTTTGCCATTTGGCATGATCAATGACTTTCTGCTTTTTTGCGGATAAGGTATTCAGTGGAAAAGAATAGGATAACCACACAAACCCTAATAACAAGACAAACGAAATCTTCACGGCTGGTCGTTGGATAATTTTTTTCATAAAATGATATTGTGTCCTACTGGTTTAATTCACCAGTGATATTAAAGTAACAGATTTTATACCAGATTTTTTTATCTCTGAAAGAATATGGTTTCAACAGGGTATTCATAATGACTTCATTTACTCGCTTCAGGCCCAGTTCGGTCATTTTTTATTACATTAGTTAGGAATTGAAATAATTGATCAACCATGAAAAAGTCCGTCCTATTTTTAAGTTGTGCCTTTATCCTTTTTAGTCAAGTTTCTTGTGATAAGTTTGATGAAGGTGGTGCAAAGAAAAAAGCAGAACAAAACCTGACTAATGTTTGGGAGATTGATGCCTACTTTCTGGACGGTGTAAACCAAACCTCTGATTTGCTGATTTCAAACTTCAATGAAACGTTTGCAGATAATGGAACTTATGCTCGTTTTTACACCAACAATTCAAGTGAGGAAGTGAGTGAAACCGGAAGTTGGAGTTTTTCAGAAGATAAATCAACAGTCAATTTTTCGGGAGCTGGTGCCTATGATCTAACTACTGAATCATCTGGTGTGGCAACCTCGTCCTATACCATCATTCGCTTAACCAAAAAAGAACTGTGGTACAGCTTTGATTCGAATGGAAAAACGCACCATTTCAGAATGGTGGCACAGCAATAATAAATGGATTTCTGATCATTTAATTATCCGCCGTTAAGCTTCTTGTTCGGTGGGTTGCACAATTTCTATCTCACCTAACCATTTCATAGCATCCGGGGTTTTTGAAAATTCTCTCATAGGATAACGCACCGTCCTAAATTTTCTATAAAAACGAAAGAGGTTTCGCTGGATCATTCCGTGAATGACAAAAGCTTCTGCTCCAGCCGGTTTTTCACGGTTTGCAGCAAAATGTCGGGCCTCACTTGATGCTGTTGTATTTTTAGGAAAAATGTGAAGCACTTTCCATAGCGCTCCCTGACTGAGGTCATCATAGTTATTCACCACTACTTCAAAGTCCTCTTTTTCGAGCGTCACATTGGGTTTCCACTCAATAACAAATACGCCGTTTTCGTCAATTTTGACTGTTGAATTTTTATTCTGAATGGGATCCATAATTTGATTTGTGAACTCAAGATAATAATTTTTATTTCAGTCGAAAAATCCAGGTCAGAATTGGCCTGACCAAACTCCTGAAAATTTTTTACCTACGGTAAAGGGTTGAATTTAAAAGTTTTAAGCAACTCATAAAAAGTTGCAATCGTCTTGAGAAAAAATTAATTGAAATGAAAAATTCCCTTTTGATCCTCACTCTTTTGGTCTGCCCAATGATCACTTTTTCACAAAACTGCATTGATCTGGACCCTTACGACGAACTCTACCTGAATGATGTTTCTTCTGATGATGTAACCTATCCAATTGGTGATCCTTTTATCACTACCGGTGACATCAGCTACGTGAAACCTTCAAGTGGAAATTTCTATCAGTTCATCAATGGTGATTCGCTACTTTATGTTGGTGACATTGACATTGATGTTTCCGCTTCCAACTGCACCAACAAGTCACTAACATTCAGATCTTCTTATACGCTCGGAATTGTTATAGACGGTGACACGGTAATGACTCAGATGAATCCCAATGCGTACTACAATAGTGGTACATGGGAATTCCAAATGATCAGTTTTACAACTATTAAAGTAACCGGAGACTTTGATGTGGTCCACATTATCTCCTCTACAAATTATTTATTTGACGTTTGCCTGGAATGCCTGAGCCTTGACAATACCGGGGATTCACACTGCATGTCTTTAAGCTCGTATCACGACAATTACCTGTATGAAGTATCACTTGATGATGTCACTTATCCGGTTGGAGATCCATTCATTGTACACGGATATATTCATTACGTAAAGCCATCTTCAGGAAACATGTACCAATACATTATGGGAGATTCACTCATATACATAGGTGACATTAGCATAGATGTTTCGACCGCTCCTTGTACCAGTAAATCATTGACATTTTCTTCCGTATATACAGAAGGATTGGTAGTTGACGGAGATACCGTATTTAGTGCAATAAATCCGCCCACTTATTACAATGGAGGAAGCTGGGAACTCAATTACACTGCACCTGACAATTATCACATCATTGGAGATTTTGATGTCGTTCACCTGATATCTCAAACGAATTTCCTTTACAATGTATGCCTTGCCTGTGAATCGGTGACGGCCAATACGAATGAACTTGAAGCTGAGCGGTTTGATGTAGAAGTATATCCAAATCCAACAAATGGTGAGTTTTACATCCAAAATCCATCTGAAGATTATTTGACGTATCAGATTTATAATAGCTCAGGACAGCTTGTAAAAAGTGGTGATATCAATGGTACCCAGGTATTCATTGATCTATCAGACAAGCCAAAAGGAATGTACCTGATTCGAATTATGAATAATGACGATTTTCATATAAGCAGGAAATTAATCCGGAATTAACGATAATCGTTTTTGTCATGGGTAAATTTGAAAAAGCACAACGTCGTGGTTGTGCTTTTCTTTTTCGTTCTATCCACCTCTTATCATGGGCATCTGTTACAACTGGAAATTCATAAATTTAGTAGAAACTAATTCCTTATGTCCTATTTCGGTCGTTCAAACAGGGCTGCCAAATTTGTGGCAAAGTCGAGCAATTATTCAAAACCTTTGAATAGTTCAGGTGGTATGTATGACAGCAGCAATTCTGCACTTGGAAAAGAGGGTGAAGCCATTAAGGATACTAAAAAATCTGCTTACGAAATTGAAAAAGTGAAGGCTGAAATAGCGGCTAAAATTCAGAGACGAAACCGCACGAAAACAATTGCCATTATTATTGCAGGATCAATGTTACTGATTTTTACCGTGGTGTTTTTATACGTTTCAGAAAACGGATAAATGATCTGACATTGTTCCATGTAGATTGCTGGAACTAATCCCTTTTTACTTTTCTATTTTAAAAGTACTCAAGTTCCATGGTTGAGCATTTCGAACACCCCATTCGTGCTTTTTTCCAACCTTCTTGTAGTAGGCCCCTTCTCCAAATACTGAATTAAAAAATGCTATAAAACGATCCGCATCTTTGTGTCGTTCAGGATTGGACATAAGGTTTTCGTTCCACTGACGCTCTACTTCGTTGATGGTGTCCTGATCTAAATAATTGCCTGGCTTACACTGAGGATACACTGTATTGACAAGGGTCTCATACCAAATTTGCGATTCGTCAATTTGGTGGTTTTCTACTTGCCACACAAACGTTTCATGCGAAAAAATATCGTAAAATTCCAAGCCGAAATTCTCTTTGAATATGCGTATTCGTTCTTTTATTTCTCCGGGATTACAGTCTTTTGTTTGTTGGATTGATGGCCAGGGGTTGTCCATCATATCCCATGGAAAAATTTTGTCCGCAAAGCTCAAATGCGCATACGTCCAAGACATCATCAAATTCATGATACGTTCCCAGGCATCTGTTATACCATCCCACTTTGCGATATCTGGAATATAGGTATGATCAATTTTGTCATGCGCCAGTGTTACTTGCAAGGAATCCGGCACACCAAACTTTGCCTTTGAAGCCAAATCATTAAAAACCTCCAGTTTTTCATTGGCCTTTTTTATATCAAATGGATTGACACGCGAAGCTTCCGACCACCCTTTGGCATATTCAAGACCTTCTTTGAGAACAACTGATCCTTCTGCAGCCTTATCCAATCCTTTCTCCATCTGTACGCGCAAAAAGGTGGGTAAATTCACACCAGATTCTCCCAGTTCAATGAGATCTTCAATGGGTTTTGCCAGAAGGTCAGTCTTATAAAGTACTTCAATTTCATTAGCGGCTACTTCTTTTTCCGTTTTGTTTTTGGCATGTTTTTCAGATTCTGTAATGGCCTGTTCTTTTGCCTCTCGAATTCTCTGAATAGCATCTTTCAATGCATCTACACTTGTTTTGAGTAGTGCCGCATCATCATAATCTTCAGGTGAAGATTGTTCTGACTTAGCGGCAGAAGCCAATACCTCACTATAGGCATTACTGAATTCCAGTTGCAAACCTTCGGATGTAATTTTTCCTGAATATGCACCAATATCATCCATTTCCTGGCCGAGTTGCTCCATTCTGTTGAGAGCAGCCATCATGCGGTCCATATCCTCACCGGAGTGCCCCTTTTCTTTGCATTCATTAGCCATACTTCTAAATGGATCCAACATGGGGTTGAGCATCATATCATCTATTGGCATGGCTTATAAGTTTTTGTATTCGTTCAACCTCTTTTCAAGAACAGCATCCGGCAATGGCATCTTTTTTCGGTGGCGGTGTTCCCAGATCAAATCCGGGTTAAACTGCCAGCCCTGTTGCCAACTTTGTGCATTTTTTTCCAAATCAGCTACTCCCTCCTTTATTTTTTGGATCTGCTCTCCAATGCTCTCCTGAATATTAGAGCTGTATTTATCCGGAACCTCAGCGTTTCTCAGCATATCAAGGGTTTCCAGGCGCGGGATAATATCTCCGTAAAAATGATCGGTAAGTAAATCAACAGATATCAATATTAAAGCTTCGTGGTCCGCTTTTGTACTGATTTCTACAACGTCCATATCTGAATTGGCCTGGTCAATTCTTTCCAGAATAAATTGTGGACCCTTTGCCCTAACTGTCTCCTTTAACTCCTCATAATGCTTTAAACGTGCCGTTTCTTTATCTTTTACAAGGGCAATGGCATTCTTGATGTTGAGATCTCCCATTTTATCCTTGAATTCCAGTAGTTCATTACAGGAATCCATGGCCAGGAAAAGCGCTTTTTCGGATTGGTAGCTGTTTGGATACATAGGGTTTCCTTCCCAGCGGTCCATTCGCGATTTATAATATGCTTTGTAATCGGCTAAAAGTTGATCCATAATAACAGGCTAAAGTTTTGGTTCGGTTCGGACCTTACAATATAGTAATAATTTGATTTTTAATAAATAAGCAGTTTTAATTAGAAGCCTTTTTTATTGGAATATATGAATAGAATATTTGTCATCAAATCTCAAA
>JABURP010000049.1 GCA_014762645.1 Crocinitomicaceae bacterium | reverse complement strand
GTGAAAATTCCCTACCTTCATACATCTGCCACTCGTATTGTTTCCAGCTTTTCAAACAAAATTTTCACCACCCGCTGTTCCAATTTTTTATGCGGTAATATGGCGTCCTTTATATACTTTACATGTGACGTATTGGAGGCGGCGTTCACTCCGTCCTGAATGATTTCTCCCTGAAAATGTTCGTCGTTGGCAACCAAAACAGGGATTACAATTACGTTGTCTTCAAATTCAAACAATTTTTCTATCCCCTCTGTGGTGGGATCAGAAGAGTATTCGACAATGTGACCACACCAGGCATAAGCGATCATTTCATGACCTGTTTTTATCTTGAGGTATTGGCCAATTTCTTCCACCATCTCTTCCCATTGCTGGTTATATTGCTCATCTCCATAAGCAACGAGTAACACGGCTTCATTGTCGGAATCGTCACTTAAAGCCTCTACACGGCGCGCAACATTTTTCTTGAGCAAGGTGGTATAATCTAATGGCGGCGTAATGGTTGCCCTGGCTTTTGATTTGTAAACTTCAATCTCTTCTTCAGCCAATGATTCTGTAATTTTCGGGTCTGAACTTAAGCCCACGATTACAGGAATGTCGTGCGAATAATGTGAACTCACCGTTAGAAATATGGGAACAATGATCACATCTGTAAATCCATTTTCATCAAACCACTTCATTTGCGTAGCAATAGATGGTTCATTATATTCCATGAAAGCAGTTTTAAGTTCTGTAATTCTTGGATTTGCGAGTATTTCTTCTCGGACATTATCTTCAACATCAAGCAGCATTTGCCGCCAGGTTGGAGAATGGGAACCGTGATTGACCAGCAGTACGCCCACTTTTTCATTTGATTCGGATGGTTCTGTTACATCAATGGAATCTTCAGACTTACATCCTATTAGCAGCAATGCGAAAAGGCAACATAAGCTGATTGATCTTACTTTTTTCATGTTTAATGTTTTACAATTAATTTATAGGTGCTTAATTCATTTTGGGTGTTCACTACATTTAATAAGTAAATCCCTTCCTGAAAGGAGGATGTAGGGATTTCAATATTCCCCATCTCAGCATTGTAAGTTTGAGAATACACCAATTGGCCGTTCATGTTGAACAGTTTAATGGATGTAATGGGATCTCCCTTTGTTTGTATAGTGCACAGATGACTAGCCGGGTTTGGGTATAGTTTCATATCAATTGGGTTTTCTTGTGCTACGTTAGCGAAGGCCACTTTTTCTTTGGTGAAGTAGATTTTGCCATCAGTTGAACCGTTGAACCCTGTAAAAAAGAGTTTCCACACATCTCCTGAAGCAGTTTGAACAAAGTAGGTGAGTGAGTCTTCTATTTGATATTGCATAAGCCCCATATCAAATGTCTTCCAATCTGAACCTATGGTGTTTATTGGGTCTTCAAAAGCGCCATAAGTTGCACTAGTAGTAGGGACACCACTAATTTCTGAAACGCTTATACCTTTGTTATGTAATACGTTGGTAACCCCGCCAAAATAATACGGAGCTAATTCTAACACAACATTTGTAAAGACCATGTCCCAAACTGCGGAAACGGGCTCTCTATCAACTATAGACTCAGTTAAAACAGAGTAATAAACGAAATTTTTATCTGGATAATTAGACTTAACGACGGTTTCATTGACTTCTCCGGTATTATCTAAGTTGGCGTATTTAAAGGAGTAAGTACCGGCTGCTAGTTGTTCAAAATAGATTTTCTTGTAATCGCCATTACTTAATTCCATCACAAATATGCGCTCACCTTCAATAATGTGGGTAACGGAGTTATACAAACCCCACCCTACATCCGAAGCATCTGTAGTATCGGCACAATTATTAAAAGCACCTTCATCCCAGGAATTGTAGGTGTCGGTGTACGTTGCCCAGGAATTCATTCCTGTTGTGTCCAGTGTTGCCCAATCGGAGGTTATGCCAGGGTATACCCACATAATACTTTGTCTCCGGTTTAGTTTGATGGTTGCACCAAATCCGCTCAAATCGAACCCCAGATCCCAATTGTTATTATCTACATTGGCTATTTCTCCATTTTCTAAACTGTAATAGGATTCATTGGTATAGCCCGCTCCCAGGACTACTGAGTCTTCAATTTGTGAATAACTGATACATGAAATCAGTAAGCACAACCCAGGTAATAGTGTATTCATAGTTCTTATTTTTATTTAGACTGATTCTTAATAAGGGCAAATCTAGACGTGAAAAAAAATTCGAACAATACCTCAAAAGCGGTAAAACCATGAAATTGAGTACCGTAAAAATGGTATTTTAATAAGTCTGGAAACTTTCAGCTGTAAAATGAGAAGTTGAAAACCCTCAAAAAGGACTTTCTATAAAAAATTATTGCCCCAGGAAATCCTGAGGCAATAAGTCAGAGCATTGAATATAATTCAAGATGTAGCGTATAACCTTTAATATTTAATCACCTTGTGTACTGCGCGTTCGTTATCAGAAATTAATTCGATAAAATAAATGCCTGATTCCCCTTCAAGCTCAAAGGTGATGAGTTCTTTGTTTGACGGTTGTAGGTAATGAATGACTTCACCACTGGCAGAACGAACAATAACAGTTAGGTTTTGATCATTGTTTGCAGTCTGTATAGTGATAAGTCCGTATGTTGGGTTGGGATAAACCTGAACACCATTCAGTGGGTTTATATCTTCAAGGCCCACACCGGCTACTACATAACAGTCTGAGGTTGATGTGCACCCATTGACGGTAACTTCAACGGCATAATTTCCATTGGCAGTAGGTGTAAAATATTGTCCGGTTGCTCCGGCGACAGGGGCATTTCCGTTATCACAATCTACCCACTGATATGTTGCTCCACTCTCCTGAACAGTTAGTGTAATGCCCGAAACAATTACGGTACTATCAATGGTGGTTATAGCGAGATTCAATTCAACGATAGAGTCGCAGCTATAAACAACAGACGTTAATGTGTCGTAGTACACTCCTGCAGATGTTAGGTTTGAACCGCCAAAACTATAAGATGATCCGGCACAAATTGATTCATTTAATACCGTGGCTACGTTGGCAGGATTTTCATTGAGTAATGTAATATTGGCGCCTGATGTGATCCAGTTAGAGCTTGTCCCACTTAGAGCAAAATTAACAAGCGTACCGTTATGGTTATTTGTAAAATCCGGAAGTGAGGTTACTCCTGTATTTGTTCCTCCTGCTGTGCCTTCATTGAATTTGTAATAATCTACCAGACCCTGCTGGTTCGTATCAAATTCAGAATTCATAGAAACATTTATTTCGCATTCTTTTCTTGCAATATTCCATATTCTGAACTCATCCAATTCAGCATTAAGTAATTGTGAACCATCTGTTTTGGAACCAATATAAAACAAACCGTCTGTCGCGTTAGACGAAGTTCCACCATTGGCGCCTGTTTGCAGAACACCATCAATATACATGCTTAAGCCTTGTGTTCCTGAATCCCAAACACATGCCACGTGGGTCCATGCAGAAGGTAAAGCTGCGTCTGATGAAATGGAATGTGTATTTCCCCCTTCGTAAACGTAAAAATATACGGAGTTAGATGTGTTTAATAAAATGGATACAAAATTACTGGTATTTTGTTGGGCGTGCATCACCCTTTGTGTTGTACTACCGTTAGGGTTTATCCAAAATTCAATAGTAAAGTCATTGTTCGTAATATTGGTAAAAACCGTCGGTAAAGTTGAGGTAACATGGTCATCTGTACCGTCGAAGGACAGTGCATTGCCGGGCGCCTGTGCCCAGTTGTTAAGACCTGTGATCAAGGCTAAAAGAAGTACTACTTGTTTCATAATTACAATTTATTGTTTTTCAAGGTGAAAGATAGGCCTACCATTTTGGTAAGTAGATGATAAATGTAATTATAGTAGTTGAGTTTAGTCACATGAAGTCAGGACCATGCCTTCAATAACACTATGTTTGAGTGATTGAAAAACAAATAAAAAACCCCCTTCTTAAATTGAAGAGGGTTTGCCGTAAATAATAGATTAACTGTAAACTCTTTTACCTCGTCCAAACCTGTGTTTGATCCAAATTGGACCCGGTATCGTGATAGAAATTAAGCGTGATGGTATCCGTTGGACCAGCCACCCAGTAATATTCTACTTTCTTCTTGTCCGTGCCATTCAATGTATAATAAAGCGTGTATCCATTACCGCTGCCATTTGCTACGCAAGAATCAATTAAGGTACTCGAAGCTCCTCCGGATAAACCATAAGGATTTCCCCTGAAATTTTGCGTAGACGGTTGTGGAACTATCTGGTCATAAGGTGCCTGGTTTAAATCTTGAACCCCAACAAATCCTCTAAATGTATTCACCATATATGGATAGGATGACGTAGCATGATAATGGAAACTACCATTTATTTCGTGGCCGTGGTAAACAGGGTCCAAATCTTGCATAGCCGATCCATCTGGCTCTAAAGCACCATAAACCGGGAATCCATCCAGGGCATATGCCACAATTGTTGGAGATGATCCTGCATCTAAATGGGTTGGTGGTAAATGATAGTGATAATCATCTCCAGTTCCTGCGTGTCCGCCATACTCATCTAATTCACCAATGTCTGCAGATATTTCTCCAGTTGCATTGTATGGATTGAAAATGGCAATACCATTAGCAGCTACACCAATCGCATATTTTCTAAAATGTTCCTGAATCGTATAACCGGCGTCTGAATATTCAGGTTGGATAGGAATTTGCCAGGAGTTAGAACCTGTCATTTTTTGGTAAATAGGAAACTGGTCAATCCATGCCGTAATTCCTTTCATCATGTCATGATTCGCAATGGCGTCTGCTTCAACGAAAAAGGTAGTTCCATCATTTGAATATGAAACGTGTGGTGCATAAGGAGCAAAAGCCGCTTCCATATCTGAGATGTTATTGGCATTTGGCGAAGCAGAATAGGTGAAAGTATAGGTACATGAACCATCATCTTTTTTAGCTTTTTCATTGTAATTCTCAGCTAATGGGTCCATACATCCTTTTCTGTTACAGGCCGCCACAATTGACCCCAGACCAATGAGACCAACTATAAAAAGTCCAATTGATACTGTTCTTTTCTTCGTTCTTTTGAGTAAGATGGTTACTTGTAATGCAACGATCAATCCCATTAAAATGTACGCCCATACCGGGAAGCCAGCAGAATTATTGTCCGACTTAGTTGTGACATGTTCGTGCTTTTCAATGGTGAGTAATCCGGTGTCGTTATTTAATTGCTCTACTTCATCAATTTTTGTTTGAACAAAAGACTCATCTGCGTCGGTTAACGTTTCAATTGAATAAGCTACGACGGCATGATTGGAGGTTTCTATATATACTTTGCCCTCTTTTGAAAGGCTATAGGCCCCTTCGATTGTCGTTCCGTCTTCAAAATGCCAGGTTTTTAAGTCGGCTTTATGATGATGTCCTTTTCCGTGTCCAAAAGAAATCGAATAGGCTAACAGTAGTGTAAGTAGTAATTTGATTTTCATTTTTTTTTAGTTTACATCATTAAATTCGAGTATCGCCTGATCAATTACCGTAACTGTACCAATTGCATCAAGCAATGTTGTTCGGTCAACGCTCAATGAACTTTGAGTAGGTAGTGAAGAAGGCGTTTCAGAAAGTGCATAAATCACAATCTCATAGGCATGTGTTCCTGATGTTGGTGAACAGGGAGATGTATACGAAATGTAAGTGCCATCTTTGTTGGACCCCATATACCAGGGGCCGTCATCAGCTGTGCCATAAGGAATCTCTGTGACAGTAGGTGCAATATCCCAAAGTAGTAAATAATGATTTGCATTTACAGGATCAGATGGATTGGGAAAATGCTGCATTATAATAGCGAGTGATCCAGTTCCATCAGGAACATTTTTCCATGACAGAGGGATTGAATTTTCAACACCATTTACGGCTTGTTCGCATTTATACGAAGCCAACAGTTCACCATTTTCATCAACAGCCTCACTTGTAATGACAAAGTCATATACACAACTTCCATCATCTTTTTCGGCTTCCGCAGAATAGTTGGACGCATTTGCATCATTACACCCTTTTTTCTTACAAGACGCAAGTGCTAGCACGGCAAATGCCAGAACACTTATTTGAGTTAGTTTTTTCATATTTATTATTGAATTGTTTTTCTTACTAATACAAGGTTATCTAAAACTACGTTGGTAGACCAGATGAACTGGGCATCATTTCCGGCGTCGTCAAACACATCAGTGAAATTTGTATAAGATGGTTTGTTCGATACACCAATTTCTGTGTTGGAATAGGTTGTGGCTGATGGCCATGAGCTGTCGTCATAACCCTCATTTTGCCAGTTTTGTGGTATGCTCCAGTGTACGCCATAATGTGAACTTCCGTCGTTAGAATCTGCTGTTGAGCAATTGTCAGATAAGCGCAATGAACCACTTTCTGAAAGACAGGATAAGTCGGTTACAGGTGCGGTATAATACGTTTGGGCTTTCCAGGAATTATCGGTAACTCCTATTACGGTTCCCATTGAGTTTTTAAATACGGCCACCATTCCTCCATCACCCGCGTGGTGAGAGAAGCCACTGTGAGATTCAGAACCCTGACCTAAATTTTCCTCCCAATCCACCAACATCATGGCTACATCAAATGGGGGATTAGCTCGGAACTGAACGATACAAGAATTGAAATCCGTAAAAGGAACCGGGTCTTTTCCTACAGGTATACCATTAACGTACATTTCAAAATAATTATCGGACCAGATATAGGCAGTAATCAATTCACCCCCGGCGTCTATTTCAACAATATCTGCCGAGTTCAAGCCGGCTTCAGCAGATGCTACGTCAGCATAATCATGTCCAGCTACATATATGTTGTGCATATCACTTGCCCATGGAAATGAGTTGTCTTGGAAACTATTTTCAGCCGGAACTGTCCAGGATAACCCGTCTGAAGATGTAATGGTGCCGACACCGGCAACTCTGGTTCCTTGTGAAAATAAGTTATTAATGGTGGTCGTTGCAGGACCTTGGGTAATAGAACCTGTTCCGGAATAATTATCATGTAAAAAGGTACAGCTGCCGTCATCTTTTTCTGCTTCTGAAGAATAATTTTCGGCCAAAGGATCTGTACAACCTTTTTGCTTACAAGATGTGATCACTAATATCCCAAATATGGAACATAGTAAGAGGAGTTGTTTTTTCATTTAGAAATAATTGGTTTCAGCAATAATAGGAAATCCTTTTTTTAAATCGTTTGACAAAAAGTAAGCAAAAAGTAAGCAGCTTCGTGAATCCTTTGTTTTCAGTGCTTTACAATGATTAAAGCCCTTTAATATAGGTGTCGAGCTTAATGCTTTTTTCAATTTTCAACTTCTTTTTGATCCTTGTCTTGGATGTTTTAACACTGTTTACAGTGGTGTTTTTTTCCGTTGCAATTTGATCATTTGAATAACCTGCCCGGATTAATCCACAAATTAATATTTCCGTTTTGGTGAGGTCGGGATGCTGCTTGCTCAGCTGATTGAAAAACTTATCATTGACCTGATCAATATGCTTAAGGATGGTTTCTTGTTCTTGAATATGTCGAATCTTATTTTTCGTACTGATCATGAAATCTAGTAATAATTCTTCCTTCTCTTCTGGGTTGGATATCGCATTGATTCTTTTCAAAACCACTTTCAAATCATTGATCTGAACAGAACTACTCAATAAATAATTAGAAAGAGCCGAAATGTCTTTTTCTTTATTCTCTATAGTTTTCTCAAGTACCCTTTTCTCATTTATTGATTGTAGCAATTTAATGTCAGCTGCAGTTTTTTCAAGCTTGGCGGTAACTGCTCTTTTTCTTATCACCCTTAGAACGATAAGTAGTATGATGATTAATACTAAAGACAAGGATATAATCAGTAGTATTCTGTTTTTATTGGCATACTCTTCTTGCTTTAACTTAGCTCTATTGGCAGAAATTTCTAACTCAGCATTTTTTATTTTCAGATCTTTATTTTCAATGGTTTTTTCATAAAATAGATTTCTGGTGATGAGCGAATTTCTCTGATGAATTAATGAGATACTGTCATTAAATAATTGCTTGCGCAAAATCATTGCTGATGTTCCTTTTTGATCGTTTTTTAGGATGTAATACTTTATATGTACATCCAAAATTCTGTTCCATAATACGTCATCATGATTTTCAACGGAATTGCTTAATACATCTTTGGCCTGTGTTGCATAGCTATCTGCCAATTTCAGATTTCCTTTTGCAATATTATATTCTGCCTCCAGTATCAAATAGTTAATTTCCCTCCGGATATGTTCACTGCGGCCAGGGTGAATTTTTAAAGAGTCCAATAATATTCTTGCCGCTGGGAGGTCTCCTTTTTTAATAGTTGCATCCGCAATATTTTCTAAGAGGACAAATGTAAAATGAGCATTAAAGTCCCAACCCGAATTTAATGACTTATAAAAGCTCTCAATAGCCAAATCATATTGACCGGACCATAAATAAGTAAGTCCAAGTTCATTATACATGAAATGATAAATGGATGTGTTGTTAGGCTTTCCAAAGTTTTTAATACTTAGTTCGATTCCGCGCTTTTCAATATCAATGGCATTTTCTACCTCGCCGAGTTTCAAGTATGCTTTTCCCATGTACTGATAGACAGAGAAAATTTGACCGGTGTATTCAGAAGATTCGTTGATTTCCATGAGACTCCGGCCATAATGTATGACCTCGTCATAATTACCGGTGCGATAATTAAATAGAACAAATTGGGAATAGAGCAAGGCCCTGGCTTCTGAGAATTCATCTTTTGTCTCTATAAACTCAAAAGCCTTATAGAAATGATCAAGACTTTGCACAAAGCTCTCGTCATTATTCAGTTCATATTGAAGAGCGACAGAGGTTAAACTGTCTATATATCGGGTGTCAGGATCATTATAAGGGGATTGAGCAATGGCCAGAGAGAAGCTACTTAAGAGCCCTATAAAAAGGATAAATTTCAAAAATTGTTGGCATTGCATGGAACAAATATACTTGATGAATTAAATCGCGTATTTAATTGCGTTGAAGATGCGGTAATTTTCTGCCTTCACTTCTTCTGATAAACGCGAACATAATCGTACACCGCTTTATCAGGGAATTTAGAGTTAGAAGGGTCTCCAGACCAGGTGTTTAATTCTACGCTTAAGATAATATACTGTTCAATGTGTGAAATCGCTTTTTTAGTACACCAGGATTTCTTACCATCCACATAAAAAGTGTATCTCTTGTCAGTCCAAATAAGGCCAAAGGTGTGAAACCCTTCATCCACACCTTTGTGAATAGGGCTTTTACCTTTTTGCTCATGTTCAGGCCCGTAGCCGTTCCAGTGTACTGTATGATGAATCTCATTGGTGCGGAGCTTTCTTCGGTATTCCATAATATCAATCTCTGCCCCTGCTTGTCCTGGGTCATCAAGAATCTTCCCAAATTTTGGAGATTGTAACCAAAAAGCTGTTGAAGGCCCCACCTGATTGTTCAGCTTTACCCTGCACTCAAAATAGCCGTACTTAAAAAGAGCCAATTTAATGGTGGATATCTGACCAATATAATAATTGCTGTCCTCCTTTGTGGCCTCAATAATCAAGTGTCCGTTACCATCCAGGTAGCAATTCTCTCTACGCACAACGCCGATTCCACGTTTTGACCCCGTTGAACGATAATTCCACTTTGAACGATCTATTTCTTGTCCGTCAAACTCATCCTGCCAAACTAACTTGTAATCTTTTTCAATGCATTTTGGACTTTGGCAAAGTCCGGGTGTGGCAAGAAAGACAAGTATTATTGCTAGCAATAAGGATAAGTTAAGTTGCTTATGGTGGTTCATGTCATTAAGTTAATTGAAAAAAGTATATGTAATAATAACAGGTATTCAATTGATGCAAAAATTATCATTAATTTCAAGCTATGTCCAGGTGGCCCAGAATTGATATTACTGTTGATGCAATAGTTTTGAAAGAAGAAAGAGATGATTATTCGGTACTTCTTATCAAACGCAAGAATGAACCGTACAAAAACAAATGGGCGTTTCCAGGAGGATTTTTGGATGAAGGAGAGACCTTGCAAGAAGCGGCAATACGCGAGTTGAAAGAAGAAACAGATGTGGACATCCATGAGCTAAGACAGCTCCATGTCTTTGATGATCCGAATCGTGACCCTAGAAAAAGGATTATATCCGTACCCCACTACGTTGTAATAAACCATGACGTAAATATTAAAGCATCAGATGATGCTGAAGATGTTCAGTGGTTCCGGCTGGATCAACTTCCGTCGCTGGCATTTGATCATCAAGAGATGATGGACATGTTGAAGAAAAAGTTAGCTATCGACTGAGCCCAACTGTTCTTAGCGAAGGATTAAACGAGTTTAGTTTCATCCGGCAAACAACTTTTATCAAATATCAAACGTTTGAATAGTAAACCCCAAAACAATTATGCGTAGCCTTCTATCCATACTATTGTCATTATTCGCCTTAAATTATTCAATGAGTCAAACGGTTGATTGGGTAGTTAGTGCGGGTGGACTTTCTCCTGATAAAGGGAGTAAAATAGTTGTTGACGCAGAAGGCAACATCTATGAAACGGGCTATTACAATGAGCAAGCATACTTTGGACCCTTTGATACAGGGTTTTCTTACCCTTCTTCAAAAGAAGTATACGTAGCAAAACTGGACCCTAACGGAAATTATCTTTGGGTAAAAAACGGGATAAATTATTATGATGATCGTGGCCTCGGTCTGTGTGTTGATCCACAAGGAAATGTATATGTGACTGGAACTTGTTGGGGGGGGCTCGTTTGGGGTAGCCTGAGTGTATACAACAGTTCTTCATATACTGATCAGATTTTTGTTGTAAAACTTGATCCGAACGGCAATGAGGTCTGGATGAAAAACGCCGGAGTTGATGAAGCATCATATCCGTATAATGACGATCACGGACAAGGACTAGTAAGTGATAGTCAGGGGAATATTTATGTTACCGGATTTTTATCGAATAATGATCCCGTAGACCATTACGCGAATTTTGATGCTATTCAGGTATTAATGCCAGCAGGTGATTCTGTTGCATTTCTTGCTAAACTTTCTAATGACGGAAACTGGCAATGGGTAGAAGTTTTTGATGGAATTTACGGACATAGAGACAATGCAATTGCAATTGATGATGAAGATAATATATACGTAACAGGAAGTTTTGCTGGAGATGCCGTTTTCGGAACGCAATCACTCACCTCATTTGGGAAGCAGGATATTTATGTCGTGAAATATAATTCCAATGGCGATTTTCAGTGGGTAAAACAATCGGGAAGCACAAAATCTGACAGGGGAAATGGCATTACCTATGGCAATGACGGTCACATGTACGTTACTGGCGAATTCAGGGATATTTGTGGTTTTGGCCCTGGTGTTTGGCTGGACAATAATGGCGGACCTAAAGGGCGTGATATTTTTGTAGCCAAGATCACAAAGGATGGACAATGGCTATGGGCAAATAAAGCCGGATCAAAAAAAGGATCAGATAAAGGAATTGGGATTGTGGCCAATGATTCCGGAAATGTATTCGTAACAGGACAGTTTAGTGCCAGTGCGGAGTTTGATACGCTTGTTGTTGATTCAAATGGAGATAGTGTTGAAGTTTTTATTGCGGCCATTGACACAACAGGAGCATGGCGCTGGGTCATTAAAGGTGGCGGTGCTAGCTTTGACCGTGGAACGGGTATAGCTGTGGATACAGCATGCAATATCTACGGAACAGGTTGGTTCACAACCGATATAGATTTTGAAGGACAAACAGCAAGCTCTAGCTTCTCGGGAGATAAGGATATTTTCACCGTTAAAATTAAAGACGGCTGTTTTGGTTATCCACCACCGGACGAACCAGAGGATACTACTGTAGTCAGTGTTCCTAATCCTGCTTTTCCTCAAGACAGTTGTCAGATAACCTCCGTGAACGTTATTACCCCTAACAATGATGGCTCTAATGATGAGGTGTACTTTATTTCTCCTTGCGGTAAGGTGACAGAAATAGTTATCTTAAACAGATGGGGAAGAATTGTCTATACTTCAAATGACCCGTCAATGCCCTGGAATGGGATTTCAAATGATGGTGACCGTGTAGTGGAAGGAGTTTATTTCTGGACCGTACACCTTGAAAACACAGATGGTTCAGACACCTATAAACACGGAAATTTGACGGTGCTTTATTGATCCTGCTATGAAGGTTTAGGCACAACTTTTGAACTGAAGTATTGTGCTTTTGTTACCTTGAAGCACTAACTCAGTATAGCAATGACAAAAACCTCTCTGGTTATATTATTCATTATTTTTTTCCAGTTCGTAAATGGTCAAAATTTAATTCCAAACCCCGGATATGAAGATACTTCAGGATGTCCGGGAGCTACTGTGTTTCTGCAACACACGGATCATTGGTTCCGGTTACCCAATCACGACGGTTCACCTGACCTGTATTATGGAGATTGCGGTTATAATGGAATCATCAATACCATGGCTCCAAATCAATTGCCGTTTGAAGGAAAGGGTTATGTTGGTGCATTTTCGTTTTATGGACAATACAACCAGGCTGAATATTTATGCGTAAAGCTAAACTCACCCATGGTAAAAGATTCTGTGTACTATATAGAATTTCACGTGTTGCCATCACCCCGCTACACCAATTTTCACGGTTCATTTGGCGCACATTTTTCTGTAGACAAACCATTAGGTGACGGAAATGGTTTTCATGTACAACCTTTTGAAGAACATATTGGAAATCCAATTGATAAACTCATAAAAGATACCATCAACTGGACCACGATTAGTGGGTTTTACAAAGCGAATGGAGGAGAACAATACATGATACTGGGTAATTTCAGAAGAACAGAAGAAATTCCTTTCGAGTCCTTTGACAGATTTGATTATATAAATAAAAACTCGTCGTATTATTTTATTGACGGTGTTGGAGTCAAAAAGAATGATGGCGCCCCCTTTGTTTGGAACGTCAACCAACAACCAAACGGTGATCATAGAGATACACTTGTCCAACTCCCTCCGTTAGACGATTTACCGGGGGAAGAACGGGAAGTAAAGGTGATCGCGACCATTAAAACCAAAAAGAACAAGGTAAAAATTGAGTTTTGGGATCACCTGAGAATGGATCATGACACCGTTCACATTATGCTCAATGACTCGTTGCTGCTGGAAAATTTTCCCATCAAAAAACAAAAGAAGAAGTTGAAACTCGATTTACCTCCCGGTGAGTATGTTCTTAAAGTAATCGCAGTAAATCTGGGTGATATCCCACCCAATACCGTTTCGGTGCGTTTTGTCTCCGGAAGAAACCGAAAAACCCTGGTGTTGAATTCAGATATGGGAGTAAGTGAGGCGATTAAGGTGGTGGTGGAGTGAATTATTCCAAAAAACCTACCGCCAGTTCAGTCCGGCGAGTAAAAAGACAATACCGGTAATTGCCATTACAATTAATGTACACCAAACAATAAGCAGTCCCAGGTCAATATCATTGTTTTCCTGGACGATTAAGAGGGTAATAAACGCACCGAGAATCGATCCGCCTAATAAGGCTCCACCTACTATTCGTTTGGTTTTCTTACTTAATTTTTTTCTTTGTGCTTTTAGATAAAGTTGTTTTTCTTTGAACGTATCCAATTCCTGTAAACTGTCTCCAGGGTTAGCAACGGTTAATTTATTCAACAAAGGTGAAGGACTGCTACAGTGATCAGCAGATAGTCCGTTTATTTGCCAAAGTAAAAAGACAATAAATATGTGTTTCGTTAATCGCGTATAGTTGTGTTTTGATGCACAAGGTATTAAATGGTAAATTGGTGAATAATGACGTGGGTCACAAATGGTTATGATATTGGCGGAGCATCCTTCCCAGGTTCTATAATTTTGTTGATCTCCTCTTCTGTCTTTTCTAATTTTTCTCGGCAAAAGTCAACCAGTGCCTTGGCTTCTTTCACTTTATCTGCCAGATCGTCAATTTTAATTTCTTTGCGTTCCAGCAAATCCACAATGTTTTGAAGTCTTTCCAGTGCAACTTCGTATTTCAGGTCTTTTTCCAGTTCCATTTTTATTTGTCTTTAATTTCTTTAATCTCACTGCTAATGATGGCTTTTGAAGTGAGGGTTTTCATGATCTTACCAATGGCGGCATCATCCAGGTGATTGGCGTCTTTTCCCTCCACCGTAGAGAGGGTATAACCGCGTTCCAGCAATCGTTGCGGGTCCAGCATATGAAGCAGGTCAGCCAGTCCTTTTAATTCGGTGTTACGGTAATGCATATAATTATTACCGGCAAGCCTCAAACGGTCTAATTTTCCAGGAAGATCAGCCTGTAAGGCGAGGTGTATGTTATTTAAACCCTGAGAGTGCACTTTATCTAACCGAATGTCTAACAAATTATGCTCGGTGTTCAATAAACGCAAAAAGCCTTTTTGTAATTTGTGACCATCCTCATTGAGTTGCCACTGGTATTCCAGTAAAAATTGACGACTGTTGTGCATCAGGTATTTATGGAGGTGGTTAAATTCGTCTTTTAATCCTCCTACCATGCTACGTGAATGATTAATCACGGCGTCATATCCATTTCTCAAAGAGGCTGCAAAACTACCAATCTGAACATAGAGAAATTCAGCTGCGGCAGTGGGTGTTATACACATTTTACGACAAACCAGATCAGCAACGACTTCGTCATATTCGTGTCCTATTCCGGTAATTACCGGCAATCTCAATTCACAGATTGTTTTGCACAGTTCATAATCGTTGAAAACGTTGAGGTCCATCTTACTTCCGCCTCCACGCAATAACACAATGGCATCTACATTATAATTATCTGCTTCTTTTAAGGCAGCTATAATCTCGGTTGCTGCTCTATCTCCCTGAACAGAAGCCGGAAACTGCTTTACAATAAAGTTCCGGTACACTTCATTTGTTTCCAGCTTGTTCAAAAAGTCGCGGTGCCCGGCTGTTTTTGGTGATCCCACCAGGGCGATTCTCTTGGCAATTACGGGGAGGTAGAGCTGACGTTGTAAATCGAACAATCCCTCTTTCTTAAGAAGGGCAATGGTTTCCTGTTTCTTTTTTTCAATCTCACCGTAAGTGTAAGTAGGATCGATATCCAGCACATTGAGTTTTAGCCCATATAATCTATGATACTCAATACGCATCAGAAAAAGGGCCTTGTTGCCGATTTTCAAAATGTTATAAATATCCTTGCCGATATTCTGTTCAATCTTCTTAAACCCTGTAGACCAAAGTGTAGCAGGGAAAAGGGCGGTAGTTTTATCGTTTTCACTATCTGCCAGTTCAAGGTAATAATGCCCGTTTTTTTCATTGGTTTTAGCAATTTCTGCCGTGACCCAATAGCTGGTTGACCCAAAATTTTTGAGGATGAAGTTCTCCAGTGATGTAGCCAACTGGGTGAGGGTGAATATTTTCTTTTCTTGAGCGATAAGTAATCGAATATTTGAGGAAAAGGTAGTTAAATTTTGAAAAGATGATCGGTGTTTGACCGCTATAATTGTATGGAAATTCTCTTACCATGGGATCACTTTCCTGTCACGAAAAAATTTACCGGTTGGTACATCCTCTTCCGGAGCTGTTGCTAACCAAACTGCCGTATCTGCTCCTTGCTCCATGGAGCGGTGAGCACTGGAACCTCCCATGTCGGTACGCACCCATCCCGGGCACATGGCGTTGACTTTTATATTTCGAAGTTCCTGTGAAAATTGCAGGGTTAAACCATTCAAAGCAAATTTGGAAAGACGATAGGCAGAATGATCGGAGAACTGATCATTTAATGATCCCATACCACTGCTCATGTTAATAATTCTTGGATCCTGCTTGCTTGCGTGTAGCAATGGAACCACTGCCTGAATCAAACGCCAGGCACCAAAGAGATTTGTGTCGAGCACTCTTTTTGCTTCATCCATATCTTCCTGAGAAGTTGATGCCGAACTCATGATGCCGGCATTATTAATCAGCACGTCTAAAGTGCTGTAATCATTTCTAATATCCTGGACGAGTTGTTGTATGTCTTCATCTGAAGTAACTTCCAGTTTTTTAGGAATGACTGTTCCATTAATTTTCGCTACAGCTTCACTACCTTTTTCAATACTTCTGGCACCTAGCAAAACAGTATGTCCCTTATCTGCAAGTTGTTTACAAATTTCTAATCCAATTCCCCTGTTTGCTCCAGTTACAAGTATTGTTTTAGACATAGCCTTTTTATCTTTTAAATTAAGAAAAATATCAGGAGAGCATATAATAATCGTTCAAATTGAACGTATTGATTAATACTTGTTTAACCCATGCCAGGTTACTTTTTTGAGCCTATTACATTTACTAGTAAACCTGATATTATGAAAAAGGCAATTATCATTTTAACCTGGATTTTCTCATGTTCGGCTTTTAGCCAAAACATTAATTCTCACGACACGGTGGCGGTTTACAATGCTGAAACGGCTATAGTTGGTGAACGTGCAATAAAGATTCCGGTCAACTTTGATGAAGATAATTTATTAAAGCAGGTTCCTGATTCGTTAAAGGATCTTTCCATCATTCGGATTGATTTAGTATATACCGTGTATAAAAGCAATCCTGAATTTGATCAAGTAGCATTGAATAACAGGCGTATAGCTAACTTCAGAAAATCCTGGCCCGGAGCAGATAATGCACTTATAAACTGGAGAACTGTTGGGCAATCACAAGCAGTAGAAGAAAGTGCGGCAAGACAAATGTTTCACGGCTTTGTGATTTATTATCGGCCTAAACCAACGGAGGAAAGCATGCGTGCGGAAATTGAGTTTTTAGATGAAGTTCTAGGAATGAGTGATGACAAGGAAGTGTCAAATAATGAGGTCGTAGAGGCAAATGATGTTTCAATTGAGCGTGTTGAACCTGAAGGCACGTCTTTATCTATAGGGATTGATCCGATTGAAATGGAAACAGAAAAATTTACATGGAAGACGGAGCATGGGAAGGCTGCATATACGGAAGGTAAATGTTACGAGACACGTTATTTCTTTTTTGATGGGAAAAAAGAAACGCTGGAATCAAAGGTAGACAGTGTTTCAGGAGAAGATGGTTTTGCTTGGTATGGCTATGGGTCCAGTAGAAGTAAAGGGTTTGGTGTAAGACGTTACCACGTGTATGTCATGTATGAGCTGGACAGTTGTGGAGTTGACAAGTCTTCTACTCTGAAGACAGGTGGTTATTCGGTTATAACCTATATGCCGGATTGGATGGCCGGGGGCGACTACGGAGTGGTAGAGGCTGTTTTTAAAAGAAATCCTGGTTGGACAAACTCACTGGTTGTTATGGATGTTACCGGGAGTATGTCTCCTTATATTGCCAAGACCATGTCCTGGGTAAAGTCGACACAAGATTCCAGTCAGGTGGAAGCGTTTGTGTTTTTCAATGATGGGGACAGTAAAAGGGATTCACAAAAACGAGCCGGGAGTGTTGGAGGAATTTACAGCACACGCAATACAGGTTTCAAACCCGTCTATAGCACCATGAAATCAACCATGCAAAAAGGAGGTGGGGGTGATTGTCCTGAAAATAATGTGGAAGCTACTTTAAAGGGAATTAAGGACTATCCGGATTGTGATGAAGTAATTATGGTGGTTGACAATTGGGCAACACCCAGGGATTTGAAATTTGTACGTGATTTGGACAGACCGGTGCACATAATTGTTTGTGGAGGTTCGGTTGGAATTAATGTAGATTATATTCAGTTGGCCCTGGATACTGGCGGATCAATTCATACCATTGAAGAAGATCTTAATACCAGGGATATCCAACCGGGAAAATCATTCAAATTAGGAAAGTATTATTATACACTATTAGATGGAAAAGTAGTGAAAGCAGAGATTAAATAACTGTACTACTTATCGTATACAACAGTGCAACTACCCAGGCCGCCAATAAGTGGAGTGGTATTCTCAAAGTCGTAGTCAATAACAATTTGATTGCCACTGTTGCTCATAGCACCTGATCCTTCCAGAATGATTTCACCTAACGTGATGTCAACGGTTTGTTGCGGGATGGTAATTATTTGATCATCTAAGGTTCCGTTAACAGAGCCACCAATTAAATTGAACATATTGTCAATGACGATTTCAGTTTCACTAGCACCTGCTATGATTACAGGATCTTGTGAGAGTGGAAATAATATCGGGTCACAATTGTGTGTGCACGTCCAATTACCTAACCAATTCCCCTGGCCTATGATAACATAAACCGAACGAGTGGCTGTAGCTGATCCATATTCATTTGATGCGCTATAATGAATTTCAAATGAACCAACAGTGCTTGTGTTTATTTGTGATGTGTCAGTAGATACTGAAATAGCGGTCCCATCAATGAGTGTCGCTGTAGCTCCGGGATCATTATAGGTCTCATTTACAAGGACAGTGTCTGGGTTCTTGCCGTTTACCGTGAGTACTGGCCCATAATTGCACGGACCTTGTTTTTCAGCTTCACTGTCAAAATTCGCCGCATTTTTATCCATGCACCCTTCTTTTTTACATGAAGTGAAAGCGATACAAACAAAAAGACTTGAGTAGAGTAGATATTTCATTTCCACTGTTTTAAGTAGTTGCATGCAAATGTAAGCAATGGGTGCAGATTTTGCAAGTGTGTAAGATGTTGTACATCAGTGAGGTGCCGGCGTCACAATATATTGAAAGGCGTTGTTGCATCTCATAATAGCAATATACGTTGCAACACATAATTCGTTAATAAATTAACACATCAACGAATAAATTTGGCATAATTCACTCAAAACGATATATTTAGAAACCTCAATGAATTGGGTGGATTGAAATAGTAATGATTTCTTCCCCTTTTCTATATATGAGGATTGAATTTATCGTCCAAACACGTCTGAAGATCAAAGCAGCATTTTGAATATTTCCGGGACAGTTATATGAGTTAGTTTGTCTGGGAAATACTATTTGATTGCCTTAGAACTATAACATTCTAACCATTAAAAACGAAGTTATGAAAAAGCTTTACGGTACAATTTTAAGTCTTTTATTTACAACGGTTCTGTTTGCTCAGACAGTAACGTATGAGATACCTGTTTCTGGACTTGTCGGTTTAACCCTCACTTCGGGAGATATATGCAGTCCTCCGTTTGTTGGTCCAGAGGAGGCGAAGCAGACATCTATTGGGAATCAATGGGGATGCACCTGGGTAAGTACAGGTAGTGGTATAGTTACCAGTGTAGATGTTGAAGTCATGTTTACACTGAATAATCTGACCAATATACCAACATTGTTAAATGGTGTTTCAAATAATACACAAACAGGCTTAACTCCAAACTGTGCTGCGAGTACAATGCTGACATGGTCGGTAGATCCTTCAAGTTATAATGTTGGAGGCACCAACACATTTTTAGCAGATTATGCCTCATCTGCGCAAATCAATCAAATTGATCATTTATACCAATCAACACAGGATATATATATGACCGTAACTGTAACCTATTCGCCGTGTACGGCACCAACGGTTTCTGTTTCTGAGATAACCCCAGTTACCTGTAATGGAGGAAGTGATGGCGCAATTAATATAACAGTAACTGGAGGAACAGCTCCTTATACCTATGACTGGGATTATGATGGAACAGGTGATTTTGATGATCCTGAAGACCTAAGTGGGGTTCCCGCCGGAGTGTACACAGTGGTGGTCATGGGAGATTTAGGTTGCACTGTGAGTATAACGGATACGATAACTGAACCAGACACCTTGGATGTAACAGTTTCACAAGGAGGAAGTGGGTTATACGCAAATGCCACCGGGGTTTCTTATCAGTGGATTGATTGTGAAGGTCCAACTGCAATAAGTGGTGCAACTACTCAAGGATTCACACCAACGTCAAATGGTAATTATGCCGTTGTAATTACAGATGGTCCGTGCTCAGACACTTCGGACTGTGTTGTGGTTACAAATGCTGGTTTGGAGGATAATGACGGGTACGGAACGATCACAGTATTTCCAAATCCAAGTAATGGATCATTTCAATTAATACTTCCTCAGGAATTCAAGGAGGTAAAAGTTGAATTGTACGACATGGCCGGGCGAATAGTATATAGTTCTATTGTTGCCAATGAAAACACTTTTATTACGATAGATGTTCCGGACCTGGCTTCAGGCACCTATAACTTAAAAGTGATTGCAGAAAATGCCACACGATCTGTCCCTGTAGTCATCAGGTAACAGAGATTCAGGATTATTCCATGTCTTTTTCTGTATAGGTACAATAGACCTTACCGTCGTACGCTTCAAGCGCACCAATTTCACCTTTGTAGACAGCAATTTTAAATTGTACACCTTCCGTAAAGATCAGTGGAAAACGAATCACTTGTTCCGGATGAAGGGAACTGAATACTTTCGGGCCGTATAATTTTTGAGCAGGATTGGTGAGGACTGTACCGTCAAGCTCTTTTATAAATACATGTACTTCCTCAGCTATTGGCGTCCCGGTTGAATCAATGGTAATCTTTGACGTGTAGTCGGACATGAACTGGTTAATTGTCCAGTACTTACCTTTTGGAACCTTCAGTACATTTTTTGTGTTACTCATGTACATAATTTTCGGAACTCCAGTAGCTGCACGATTTCTGAGTTTTTGAATAATAGCGTGCTTTTCTCTTCTCAGATCAGTTTCTTCCTGTAGTTTTACTGTTAACTCATCTACGTCTTCTGTCAGTATTTTATTACTCCGATCTCTGTTTTCAATGATATTCTCCATATTGGCAATGACCTTATGTAAACTATCAATCGTAGCATTTTTCTTGTCCACCTGCTCCATTAACTCCTTTTTAGATTGTGAAAAAGACACAGTGGAAGCCAGCAATGCTGATAAAATCAAAATCTTCTTCATAATTAAAAGGTGTTGTTAGTTACTTCATACAGGTTGATATATCCTGTTCCGTTAAATGCCTTGCAGTTCCCGGGATTACCAACTACTATAACAAGACTAAACTTGGTGTTTTCAGGTAGCGTAATGGGGTAACTGACAGATGCAGCTGTATTATCCGATTGATATACCTGAGGACCGAATCTATTACCGGCATAATCCGTTTTAATATCCCCATTAAGTGTCTTGATAAATATTCTTACCGGTAAAGTTGAAATAGTACCGTCTGAATTTTCAATAATCTCTCCAATTGAACTTGAGAAAATGCTATTAATTACCCACGTCTTACCTTCGGGTACCTCAAAGTTGGATGAAAAATTATTAAACTGTAAAAACTTGGCCTCTTTTTCCTGTGAAAGTCCGTTCAGGGATAAAAAGAAAATAGCCACGATTAGTAATTGTGCTGTTTTCATGTCTAAATCAATTAATTGTAATACAAAGTAATCTAATTCTGTGCCAGATATAAAATTTATGTGCTGAACTTATCCTTGTCTCATTGTTAATGAGCAAAAAAATCATTTTAAATGGTTACCTATTTAAGATCTGAACATAAAGGGTATGAAAGGACAAGTTTATGAATTGGAATATTAACACCAATACCATTTATCGTCAGTATCCAACAATGAAAATGTCTTTTCAACAGGGTCTCTCAAAGGAAGATTTAATTAGGGTAAGTTTGTTATTTGGTGGGAGGCCCTGTTTTTTTTAATAAAAAAATAGCCCTTCCAATTTGGAAAGGCTATTCTCTATAGTATTTCTTGATTATTTATCTTTTAATCATAACTCGCCGGTTAACTTCCGTACCATCTTCAGCTTTTACATTTAGAATGTAAACTCCACTGGCAAATTCATTCATGTCAATAGCAATACTTTGATCACCATTATTTGACAATGTAAACAACGATTGTCCCATACTGTTGTATATCGTAATGTCTACAAGAATCTTCTCCGTAAACAAAATGTTTATTGTTCCGTGGGATGGATTTGGATAAATATTCATGTACTTAAGACCTTCTTCAATAATACTCAACTGTGAATTTACAATCGCATTTACGGTTGTTGTACATCCGTTTGCATCTGTAATTGTACAGGTATAAGTTCCTGCTAAACTGAGTCCTGAAAGATCTTCAGTTGTTTCACCACTTGTCCAGTTATACGTGTATGGAGGTGTTCCTCCTGTAACAGTTAAGTCAACAGAACCGTCACTACCACTAATAATATCCGTTGTAGTTGCTGATCCACTGATTGCGGTTGGCTCGTTAATTGTTTCGGTCAACGTTGCCGTACAGCCGAGATCATCCGTTACTGTGAGCGTATAGGTACCAGCACCCACACCAGAAAGATCTTCTGTGGTTGCACCGTTGGACCAAGAATAAGTAAATGGACCGGTTCCGCCAGAGACGGTTACATCAATCGCACCATCATTTCCGGCATTACAACTTGCATCTGTAGATGAAGTCAGTGAAACACTCACATCCGGGTTATTCGTAACCGTTCCGGATTCCGTTACTGTACATCCGTTATTATCGGTAACAGTGACAGAAATCGGGCCAGCAGACAAGTTGCTTACAAAAGGTCCTGTACCACCGGTTGACCAGCTATACGTGTATGGATTAGCTCCACCCGATACTGCAACCTGTGCATCACCATTTCCACCGCATTGTCCATCAATAATTGTCAAGGTAGCTGTCAATGCCGGAGGTTCATTAATTGTGTGCGTGAATACCGTTGTACATCCAGCGTCATCCGTTAGCGTTAATGTATAAGTACCCGCTCCAACATTAGTAATGTCTTCAGTGGATGCTCCATTTGACCATGAGAAGGTATAAGGTGTAGTACCGCCAGTGATATCTACATTTATAGCACCATCAGTCATACCATTACATGATACATCTGTTGCACTATTCAATGTAATAGAAGCCGCACCAGCCAAGTTAACCGTTCCGGATTCCGTTACTGTACATCCGTTATCATCTGTTATTGTCACGGAGATTGGGCCTGCAGGAAGTCCTGTAACTGAAGTTCCTGTATCACCTGTAGACCAGCTATAGGTATACGGAGAAGTTCCTCCGGAAGCAGAAATCGTAGCAGAACCTGGTACTGTACATGTTCCATCCGTAATGTTCAATGTTCCTGTGAGTGTAGCAGGCTCATTTACCACATTACCTGTCAATGTGATAGAGCAGCCGTTATCATCTGTGATAGTTACATCATACGAACCTCCGGATAAACCTGAGATGTCTTCAGTTGTTGCTCCTGTTGACCATGAATAGGTATAAGGCGTAGTTCCACCAGTTACCGTCAGGTCAATTGCTCCATCAGCATTTCCGTTACAAGTCACATCAGTAATCGCTGTGGATGCGCTAAGCGCAGCAGGTTCATTTAGTGTGTAACTAATAGTAGTATCACACAGACCTGTATTATCCGTAATGGTTACGGTGTAAGTTCCACCTGATAATCCTGTTATTGATGAAGAAGTAGATCCACCTGGATTCCACAAATATGTATATGGCGGTTGCGCTCCGGTTACATTCAGTGAGATACTTCCATCAGCATTACCATTACAGCTTGGGTCAACCAGTGTTTCGGTAACATTAAAAGTACACGCACTGATAATGTCTACGCAATAATCTTCTACTTCTCCCCAGGTAAATGATGCGCATACATCTGGTAATGCTGTTTGTCCTGGTCCCTGATATGCCAGTTGTACACGCATTCGTGTACTACCAAGCACAGCTCCACCAGGTATAGTTACGTTTCCTGTGGCAGGTGTCTGCGTAGCTGTTCCCTGGTCGTATAATAATTCTGCCGGTTCAAAAGTTCCATTTTGATTGACATCAATCCATATTCGGCTGTACTCATCATATAAGGTTCCAGACCATGCAGGTGTGACGGTAATTGGATAAGTTTGTCCAGGAATTAAAGAGATGACACTGGCTCCTGTGTAGTCACCATAACCACCATCATTACCTGAATTATTAGTGTACGTATCTATGTTAAAATTGTCGATCCATTCATCTACACCATCAGTAGCTTGCGAAGCACAATAGTTCAAGTCAATACAGTTACCACAACCTGTTGTAGAGAATGTTTGTGTTGCTGTTGCACTACTCGTGTCTGTTCCACAAACTGAAACCAGATAGTATTCATAATCCGTACAACCTGTTAATCCATTTAAGTCATAAGGAGATGTTGCACTGGTTACCACGTTCCAACTTCCGGTACCTGATTCTTGCCAATAAATTATCGTTTGATCAGCAGAATCATAGGCCGTAAAGTTGATATCGGCATCCATGTCATTAATATTTGTGGTGGTTACTGCTGATGGGGATAGACAAAGCGAACCTGTACATGTTGCCAGCATTAATTCATCCAACGTATTTCTGGAATTGAGTCGCCCTCCGGTAATAAATTTTGTCGAAAGCTGTGATTTAGGGTCGGTGCCGTCCAGTAGCGCTTGTAGAACCACATCTGCTGCTCCTTGCGGATTAGAGACGGCTAAGCTCATTAAGTTTGGACAAGGAATAGAATATGCTAATCCAATAACACCAGCTGTTAGCGGGCAAGAAAAAGAAGTACCCGTTGTAGTTGTGATAGTATTCGTATTCGCAGTAGTTACCACATTAATTCCTGGTGCACCGAACTCAATAGTTTGGTCACCATATCCGCCGGCTGTATTGTCATTATGATCTGTTCTTCCAACACCAATCATATATGGGCTGGCACATGCTGTAGGCATATCTCCTGCCACATCTACATCCAGGTTTTGGTTAGTAGTCGCTCCCACATTCAATATTCCGTGATATCCTAGTGTGTCGTAGAATGCACACCAAAGGGGATAACTCGCAGGATCAGCTCCGTCAATACCCCATGAAGCAGAAGTAGCTACAACAAAAGCACCTTGTGTACCTCCAGTGTTGTTCCACATTTGTCGCATTACCAAAGGATAAGTATAAGCGGCAATTACATTTGACTGGCTTAAACCACCACCCATGTTGAGAACCATAAGCTTAACGTCCCAGTTTGCACCGACAACGTTTAGTCCATTATTACCTTTTGCTCCGATCATCCCAAGACAGTTTGTCCCATGACCACCTGTTCCTGTATTGTCGTCGTTTGTTCCGGTGTTCCAGCCGTAGTAATCATCAACATAACCATTTCCATCATCATCAATACCGTTTCCATCAATTTCATTGGTGTTGATCCATCTGTTAGGACTAAGATCCTGATGGTTGAGGTTTCCTCCGCCTCCTTCTACCATACAAACAACGATATCGTCATTGGTAGCAGTCAATCCACCTGTAGTAATATCCCAGGCTAAATCAGAGTCAATATCTGCATCCGGTGTTCCACCGGTTTGTCCTGTATTATTATGGTGCCATTGTTGTGTAAAACTGGCATCATTTGGTAGGGTAGATCGCATTTCAACCAGGTAGTTATAATCTGCAATACTTACTTCTTTCTGTTCATACAGCCAATTTTGAAATTGCCAGTGTTCAACATTGTGGTGATTAAACTTCACAAGCCAAACGCGCATAGGAGGTGATAGGTATTCTGCAATACTCATTTCGTAATTAGCCGGGGCTTTACGAATGAGGTTTCGAATATCTTCTCCTGATTTTACCTGAACAAGGAATTCACCTTCGATATAAGGTTTGTTGTCATAGTGTTGACCTTGGGTAAATGCAGATACTGCAAAGAGTAAAAGCGCATTCAAAGTCAGAAAGCGTAATAATAATTTCATGGTTATAGTTTTTATTGCGAGGTTAAAATTGGCATGAATTTACGCTATTAAATGTTAAAATAGAAACAAAAAGTGATGAAAGGTTGAAATCACAAATAAGTAGAAATCAATAAAAAAAGCCTCCCAGTGATGGAAGGCTACTTTAACTTATCTTGAGTAAGAGTTATTATTTCTTGATAAACTTCTCGTGTTTATTGTCATAGTTGACGTGATATACACCGTCTTTGAGGTTGGAACAATCAACAGTATGATTCATCCCTTTCTTTACTATATTACCGTAAGCATCAAAAACTTCATACTTGGTAATTACTTTTTCACCATTGGATACGAATTCAATAATTTTTCCTTTTTGTGCGACCATTTGAGGTTCGGGAATGTCTTTAGCAACAAAAGTCACCTCTTTTGAAACGCGCTTGTTTCCAGTGTTGTCAGTTTGTGTTACACGCAGTTTATTTTCTCCTGAATGAGGTGACACATTAAAAAGGTACTCATTGGGTTTTGCATTGCCAATACCATTCGTTTCACCAACAACAACCCACTTGTTCCATTTGTACTGTTCAATCTGATAATTTAATGAGCCTGATTCACCGGTAGTTTTCCAGCTTAAGGTCCCATCCGGTGTGCATGAAATATCTTCAAGAATAAATGTGCTTTTAGGTAACAAGACTTCAGGATTTAAAAGTTTCGGTTTGCAGCCGTCTTCGTGTTCGAGAACAACCAAAACTTTTTCTCCAATCTGTATGCTAAATTCACTCAGATCAATTTGGAAGGCGCTCGCCTGAGGGCTGTGTGCAGAAACATCTCCGTTCACAGTTACCTTAGTAACGCAGAATCCAAATCCGTCTTCGCTTTCGGGGCTTTGAACAAAAAGGTTTTTACCCTGATATGTTCCTTCAATAGAAGTGTTAGAGAAGCCAGGAGATGCTACTCCAATCAACAACACAAACCCTGCTATCATCTTATTTATAAACCTCATATCTTCTTCAGTTACTAAACTTCAAATCGTTATTGCATGCAAAATTACGTCAAAAACCATACTGAAGCAAAAAAAATCGCTCGACAATCCTATTTAATCTACAAATGGTGGTTATTTGTCGAATTAAAATTAACTTTTAACCGAAACGTAAAAAATTAAACAAAGGTTGGATAAGGGCAAAAGATTTGGATACAATGCCCTCGCTAAGGGAAAAATGCTATTTTTATCCCGACAGTAATCGAGACCCAAATGAAAGAAACTTCCTTCATAAAACAGAATAAAAAGAAGTGGGCTCGATTTGAGAAGTTATCAGGTCGTAAGAATAATGATCCAGATGAAGTGTCTAAACTGTTTACTGAAATTACCGAAGATTTATCCTACGCACGCACTTTCTACCCGCGAAGATCTGTAAGGGTATATCTCAATCAGTTGGCCCAGGGGGTTTTCACCAGCTTATACAAACAGAGAAAACAACCGCTGGGCAGTGTCCTGAAATTCTGGACCGAAAGTGTTCCGCTGGAAATGTATAGGGCGCGTTATAACCTGCTTACGGCATTCTTGTTTTTTTCATTGGCCATAATAATCGGAGCTGTGTCACAAGAGTATAACCCGGAGTTTGTTAACCTTATCCTGGGAGATTACTATGTAGAAGCAACAGAAGAACGAATCGCCAAAGGAGATCCTATGGGTGTTTATGGTGAAATGCAACAAACAGGCATGTTTTTGAATATCACCATGAATAATATCAGAGTGGCATTTTTTGCATTTGCACTTGGCATTTTTGCAACAATTGGTACGTATGTCATCATGTTGAGTAACGGAATTATGTTAGGTTGCTTTCAGTGGTGGTTTAAAGCTAAAGGCTTGCTTTTAACCTCATTTCTAGCGGTATGGATTCATGGCGCATTTGAAATATCTTCGATAATAATTGCAGGAGCTGCCGGAATAACATTGGGGAATGGCTTCTTATTTCCACGTTCATTTTCACGGGTGCAGTCGCTCATTTTTACTGCTAAACGAGGGTTGACAATAATGCTTTCACTGGTGCCATTTTTCATTATAGCGGGTTTTCTTGAAAGCTTTGTTACCCGGCACTACCAGGTAATGCCTAATGCGTTGAAGTTGTCAATAATTCTCGTTTCATTTTTTATCATCATATTTTATTATGTAATCTACCCCTTTATAGTAGCAAGACGGGTTCCTCATAAAATAGCTTTGAAAGAAGTTCCACGTTATGTTCCTGACAGGAAAATTGAATGGCATAAAATCAGAAAAACAGGAGAAGTTTTTACAGACACGTTCTATCTTTTCATCAAACATATTTCCAAAATATCCAGAATCTTTTTCACATTTATTTTCCCGGTAGCAATTGTGCTAGCTTGGTTAATTTTTGCGCTTGATACCTCAACCTTTCGTTATGATCTAACCATGTTTGAAACCATGCGGGCAGTCTTCGGAACGGGTGAGTATGCAACTCTGTATAAATTTATAGGTTGGAGTTTTGTAATGGCATTGCTGTTCTGTAACGTATTTTATGTGATCAACACAGATGACGACGAATCGTTATTCGCTGGATTTTTTAAATTTTTATTGAGGAGATTTGTTTGGATGTGGATGTTTACTGCATTGGTTTATACCGTATTAGCATTTGCACCTTTTTATCTGATTTTATTGTTGATATTCGCCTCCCCTTTTATCAGTATGATACCGGCGATTATTGTGCAGGAGAAAAAGGACTTTTTCAGGGCCTTTATTAATTCGTTTTCTTTGGGAAAAGGCGCTTACGGTGACTCGCTGGGATCCTTCGCTATTTTCTTACTCATCTTCTTCATTTTCAAATTTGCTTTGGAAAACCCGCTCGGAGGTATCTTTAGCGAATTTGATTTGGTAAGTCTGGTAGATAATATTGTAAAGGATCTTACCATTACCGTTTTTGATAACTATCAGCAAATTCTCAATTTTATAAATACAATTATTTATGTGATCTTCCTATTTGTCATCTTTTCTGTATACGCACTGTCGTTTTCGTTTTCTTACTTTTCTTCCAACGAGATGAAAACGGCTAAAGGCCTTTACAACCGACTGGATAAATTTGGAAGGCGCAATAAACAATTTGAAACTGAGGTAGATTATGATTAGGAGTTGGATGATGATATTCTGTGTGGTATCTACCTGGTCATTTGCACAAAGCGAGCATGACGGCAACCGCCTGTACGATCATGACCTTGACGAAGAAAAATGGGAAGAAATTCGAAATGACATTCGCTACGAAGGATCAGAAGATGGGCCAGGAAGACAGTGGACTTACGAGAGTAACGAAGATTATAACCGGGCCCGCAGGGACCGACCCAAAACTGAAAATGGAAATGGAGGAAACGGTGGTGACGGTGAGTTTGGTCCTGGTGATGGTGCGTCCAAAAAGCCGAGAAGTTCCAGTTCTAGGCGCCGACGTAGTTCCGGTGGAGGTGGTGGTTTTGCCGGTCTAGGGATATTTGGTTATGTGTTGTTGGCTGTTTTCCTTGTCGGACTGATTTTACTTATATACTACCTTTTTGTGAATGCTCCTAGAAAAGGAAAAAAAGTAGGTGACCCGATAGCACTTGAAGAGATTAATCCTACAGAAATTCCGCTAACCGAATTGCAAAGACTTTTACAGGAGGCTCTGTCTAAAGGAGATTACCGTGGTGCGGTGCGTATTTATTTCATTTTTATTATTAGAGATTTGGCTGAAAAGAAGTGGATTCGGTGGGAAAAAGAAAAGACGAACTTTCACTATTTGCGTGAAATGGCAGGTAAACCGGAGTATGACGAATTTAACAGGTCGGTGAGTTTTTTTGAAATTATTTGGTATGGTAAACGCGAAGTTGACAAGCAAAAATTTGAAGAAATCAAACCCAATTTCACGCGGTTACTGGATAGATTAGGAGTTAAGTAAATTGAGTAAACGAACAAAGATATTGATCATTTCAGGCGTAGTAATTCTACTCGTTCTGTTGCTTTACTTTTTTGGTAGAAGTACACCGGAGAAGAAAAAGGATTCTGTTTATGTAACGGATAGCTGGACCAAAACCTATCACCCCACAGACAGAAGTCCTTATGGTACTTTTATGATGAAAGAGTTACTGGATACAGTGGGGCTGTTCGGCAACTTTATTCAGTTGTATGATGGCATTAAGGATGATCTCGAAGATCACCCCCGTGTGAATGATATTTATTTTTTTATTGGCCCAACCAATTATATGCCTGATTCATCTGCACAATACCTTTTAGAATTTGTGGAGAGTGGCAACACAGCATTTATAGCCGCTCACGATTTCCCGACTGAAATTGGGTATAACCTGTTCTATAATTCCTACGACATCCTTGAAGAAGATGCTGTGATTGATTCAGTACAGTATTTCAAATTTGAGCATCCCGATTTATCCACCAAGCGATACAAGTTCAAATACATTTATGAGAACAAGGCAGAGAAAGAGGAGTGGCACAGCTTTGACCAAACGAACTTTGATTTGCCAGATGACGAAGAACCGGTTGTTCTGGGCACCAACAATACTGGAGAAGAATGGAATTATGTGAAATTGAAGTATGGTAAAGGATATTTCTTCCTACACACAGTCCCGTATTGCTTTACCAACATTTCTATGATGAAGCGGGATGGTTTTATGTATGCCGAAAGGGTTCTTGAGCACATACCTCCAGGTAGGGTACAATGGGATCGATACAACCTTAAAAAACATGTGAAGTACACACCAGGAGGGCCTAAAAGTTCAATGAGTGGTGGTGAAAGAAGAAGAAGTGCATTGGAATTTATAATGGCGCATCCACCATTGATTTGGGCTTTACTACTTTTAGTAACAGGGGCTATATTTTATGTGCTCTTCAAAGGAAAGCGAATGCAAAAAGTTATTCCGGCAGCAGAGCTAAAGGAAAACACTTCTCTTGAATACGTTAACACCCTGTCATCTCTTTATATGCAGCAGGGATCTCACAGTAAATTGATCAAGCTAAAAGAAAAAACATTCCTGAACTTTATTGCAGAACGTTACTACATCATCACCAAAAAAGCTGATGAGAAATTTATTGAAAAGGTGGCCATAAAGTCACAAGTGGAAAAAGATAAAATTGGGGAGATATTTGAAATTTTTGACCAATTGAATGGAGCAGTAGAGGTCTCGGATGATGATCTAATATTGTTACACAAGAAAATAGAATACTTTTATAAAAAATGTAGATAATGGAAGAACAGAATAACACAAACCCTGAAGAAGGACAGAATTCGGACGCACCAAAAAATACAGGTGAGGGAAATACGACGGAAGGTCAGGCCCAACAACAAGACGCACCGGTTTCCAGTTCCTATACACAAGAGGCCAGCCAAATGTTTGCGTCAGGATTGAACCTGGGCTTTATAAATCAGAAAGTACTTAAAACCAGAGAAGAAATTGGAAAATTCGTTATTGGTCAGGCAGATATGGTTGATCTCTTATTAATTGCTATTTTTTCCAATGGTCATGTTTTGCTTGAGGGTGTTCCAGGAGTAGCCAAAACCCTAACGGCAAAAGTTCTGTCAAAAACATTGTCTGTTGATTTTGCACGAATTCAGTTCACTCCGGATTTAATGCCATCAGATGTGATTGGTACATCTGTTTATAATTTACAGAATTCTGAATTTAGCTTTAAAAAAGGACCAGTCTTTACCAATATTGTTTTAATTGATGAGATCAACCGGGCACCTGCGAAAACACAAGCAGCCTTGTTTGAAGTAATGGAGGAAAGGCAAATTTCTTACGATAGCAATGTGTATCAAATGGAATTCCCATTTCTTGTATTGGCTACTCAAAACCCGGTTGAGCAGGAAGGAACATACAACTTACCAGAGGCTCAGTTGGATAGGTTTTTATTCAAAATTAAAATCAACTATCCGTCATTGATGGAAGAGGAAGAAATTCTTAATCGTTATAAGAACAACATTAAATCACCGGATTTAAGTACAATATCAGGGGTGTTCACACCTAAAGATTTGCAGGAAATCCAGGATATTATCGAAAAGGTTCGGGTAGAGAACCAACTGCTACGGTATATTGCTGAGATTACCAATAAAACCAGAAATCATGCTAAGCTTTATCTCGGTGGATCCCCAAGGGCTTCATTGTCTATGTTAAAGGCGTCCAAAGCTTTTGCTGCAATACGAGGGAGAGATTTTGTGATTCCGGATGATGTGCAGTTTGTGGCTCCACACGTCTTAAATCACAGACTAATAATGACGCCTGAAGCTGAAATGGAAGGAATCAGTATTGAGGACATCATTCAAGAAATTGTTTCTGAAGTTGAAGTACCGAGATAGTGAATAAATGAAAGCCATTTACAGAATATTCATAAAGAACCTTTATCTACCCTATGAATTTTTCATAGGAATTTTGATATTGGCCATAATTTTTGTTATTGGCTTTATTTTTCCGGCATTCTTTCTTGTAGGACAAGCTGCACTTGCCTTGTTTCTTGCTCTTTTTATTCTTGAATTCACCATCCTGCAATTTAAAAAGCAACCGGTTATTGGAACCAGAAGTGTTATGAATCCACTATCTGTAGGGGATGATAATCGAGTAACCTTGTTCATTAAAAACGAGTTCAATTTTACCATACGGGCGGTTGTATATGATAACCCACCAGTACAGTTGCAATTGAGAAACCTTCATTTTAAGGCACCAATAGGCTCAGGTGAATCCAGAGAATTTGAATATTATATCCATCCAACTGAAAGAGGGGAATACAAATTCCATGACATATTTGTGTATTGCAGCACGCTCACACATCTGGTTCAACGTAAAGTGGTGATAGATTGTTCAGAGGTAATTCCTGCTTATCCTTCTATTATACAGATGAAAAAATATGAACTCAAAGTGTTTGCCAAAACGGCGGTTACCGGTATTAAAAAGATCCGTCGACTAGGGCACAACAATGAGTTTGAGCAAATAAAAAATTACGTTCAGGGAGATGATATCCGAACGGTTAACTGGAAAGCCACTTCCAGGATGAATGATCTAATGGTGAACCAATACCAGGATGAAAGAGAACAACAGGTGTACGCCATAATTGACAAGAGTAGAAGTATGCGGATGCCTTTTAATGAATTAACCTTATTGGATTATGCAATAAATTCGACACTGGCATTCTCAAACGTGTGTATCCGCAAAGGGGATAAAGCGGGATTAATGACTTTTTCAGATAAGCTAGGTTCGAAATTACAGGCCGAACGATCAAAAAATCAGTTGAACCGAATTATGGAGGTGTTATATATGCAAAAGACACGTTTCCTGGAAGCTAATTTTGAAATACTGTATCATGGTATTCGAAATCACATAAAAGGACGCTCACTGATTATGTTGTACACCAATATTGAGTCAGATTATTCGCTGAAACGTATTTTGCCCCTATTGAGACGAATTAATCAATTACATGTTCTTGTAGTCATTTTCTTTGAAAATACAGAAGTGGAGAAATCTGCGCGGATGGAACCCAAGCATGTTCAGGATATTTATCTCAAAACGTTTGCTGAGAAGTATACCATGGATAAAAAGAAAATAGCCCTGGAATTGCGAAAGCACGGTATTCAAACCGTGTTAACCACACCAGAGGATCTTACTATTGACTCCATCAATAAATACCTGGAACTTAAAGCCAGAGGTGTGATATAAGCCAATTTCTTGTTTGCGTTTATCGCAAAAATCAATTCTTGCTTCGCGTTATTCAATTACTTATTCGAGCTGTGTATCAATAAGTTTGTTAGGTAAACAAACAACAAAGATTATGAAAAGCGCAGCAAAGATTCTGGTACTTGTAGGATTTGTACTGTTAACTTCCTGCAAATCGGGGTTTATTTTGAATGAGAATAAGTCACCAGCGATCTTACCTACAAATATTCATCAAAGTAATTGTGTTAAGACCATAGAAGGGGAGGGTGGAACGACTTTACGATTAAAATCAGATGTCATACCTAAAGCTTTTGAAAATATCAATTTGAAGCCGTCAGGGGTCAAACAAAAGAAATTGAATAGACAGCATGAACCAGAGGAGGGAAAAAAAACGGAAGCGTTGTCAACTTTTGAATGTACTGACACAATTTATCTCACGGATGGGCGCGTGATACCAATTTCATTTCTTGGTCAACAAAATGGTAAACTTGAATATAAAAAGTGTGATGACCCTTTAAACAGGACCTGGAGAAAGGAAAAGAAAAAGGTGAACAAGGTTGTGTTATCCTCAGGAAAGACTATGTCTTTTAACACTACACCTCAAGGCGTTTATCAGGATACACGGGCCAAAACGGCGGGCTTTGTGGCATTCTTTATTTTGGGAGGAATTGTTCAAATAATAATGATATCACTGGCTGCCATACTATATTTCTAATAATAAAAGCAATGAAATGGGGATTAAACCTTAATCCCCATAACGCATACATCATCTATTTGTTCTTGCTTTCCCTTCCAGTTTCTAAGTGTCATTTGTAGTTCCTTTTTTTGTTGGTCCATACTCATTTCCTGAATAGACGTCAACAATAAACGAAACCGTTTACGGTTGAACTTTTTGATATTCTCACCACCGAATTGATCGGTATATCCATCTGAAAACAAGTAAAACTGATCGTTTTCCTGTATTTTGAAGGATACGGTTTCAAATATTTTAGTGCCGTTTGGCGCGTACCCCACAGAAGAAGGCCCCTTCTTAAACTCAGTAAGTTCGCCATTTCTAATCCGTATCAGGGGTCGTCCGGCACCACAGAATTCACCCACGCCCTCTTCCATATTAAATCGGCAGAAAACGATATCCATTCCGTCATAAGTTCGTCCCTTTGTTAAGTTGTCGTTGAACAATGACACAAGTTCACGATCCAAATATGTAATGATACGGGAAGGATCTCTCATCCCCTCCTGTTTAATGAGTTGTTTTAATATCGTATTACCAGCAATATTCACCATAGCGCCAGGAACACCATGCCCTGTACAGTCGGCAACAGCAAAATAAATATCTTGATCGTGTTGTGATATCCAGTAGAAATCACCGCTCACAATATCTTTGGGTTGAAAGATCACAAAAGCATCTTTAAAAACGCTTTTAAAAATAAGTTCATTTGGCAAAATTGATTTTTGCAGACTACCGGCATAACGGATACTCTCTTCCATTTCACGGGCTCGGTTTTCTAATGGATCGACTTTTTTATCAGCTTGTTCTGATTCATCAACGGCTATTGCTTTCATAGCTCAAAAGTTTAAAAAATGGTAAAAATTGATTTTCCGATTTGGTGTGGAGACCGGGAACTCCCTTATCTGTTTTTATCCAATACAATAAATACAGATATTCCTAGGGATCATATAGATATATCCCGGATTGACAACGTTGATATGTAGGTCAGTTCGATTCACTGTTGCTTTTCAACTAGGCAAAAGTAGAAGAATTTTTAATTCGAATGAATAAAATAGAAAATTACTGCGGATACTTTTCCTTGAAGAAGTCAAGGTAACCCGTAAGATCTGAACTTTTAATTAGTTCCTGAAAATTGGCAGAGTTTATAATGAAGTGATCGTATGTTTCCGCTGTTTTGCCTAGCGTCGTTCGGGCCGTTGGGTGGTTAAATGCCTGAAGGTAATCCTGGGCATCAAGTTGTTTAGGGAATACGCGTACAACCAGTAACTGCCCCCCATTAAATTCAAATGATTTGACCGTCAGTCGTGAACTTTTAAAAAACTCTTTATTAAAGTTACCCACCTTATACTCGGTAGCATTAATTTTTCCCGCATCACTTGGGAACACAAGAACAAAATAATGCTCCATTTCTTCATCATAGATATAAGGAGAAACAACCGTATTATTTTTATTAGTGTCAGGCTGAACAATAGTATAGCCTTTGGCTAGTCGATCCAAATAAAGTTTCGCTTCTTTCCCTTCTTCACTGTTCGGTGCCAGGTTATACAGCTCTTGCAACGGCTCTTTTATTCGGTTTGAATTTCCAGGGTTGGACTTTCCAATAGAAAAAGCTTTTAACAGATAATATTTATACAGGTATTGATTCGTTGAATCATTTTCAATAATCTCATTACATTGTGCCAATACTTTTGGGTATCTCTGGTATCTGTAATTTTCCAGCGTTTTGGAATAGGCGTTTAGGTCGGCCAGTTCTTTTTCCCTTTTCTTTTCCAGGTAATCTGGATCTTCCAACATTTCGGCAATTTCACTCCCCGGATACTTTTTAAGGATCAGGTCCTTGTATCCCTTTGCTTCCGGAGCACCTTTCTTGTTATAGATCAAATATAATTGATAGATGGCCGGTAGAACTTTTGGGTGTTCAACGCCTCTATTTTCAAGCATTTTGAAATACTTAATGGCCTCATTTTGCTGTTTGAGTTGTTCTTTGTAGATAATACCAAGCATATAAAGTGAGTTCATTAAACGGTTGTTAGATGAATCCATTGCTTCAGGAGTAAGTGGGAGATCTGCTTTCAACATGTCTACAGTTAAGGAATCTTCACTACCCATGGTTAGTTGTAGTGAGTCGATAGCTTCGGGGTCTTCCGTATCAAAGGTGAAGGATGTTTTTGTTGATCTGCGCCAATCATCTTCCAGTTTTCGTTGACCCCAGTTTACTCTAAACTCATTAAATCCATTTGATGATACTTTTTGATTGTAGAAATACCACTTGGAACCACTTCCTAAATTAGCTCCTGAATTTTTGTTACGTTTTTGCTGTGCCATCAATCTTCTTTCTTCCTCT
>JABURP010000094.1 GCA_014762645.1 Crocinitomicaceae bacterium | reverse complement strand
AGATGTGTATAAGATAAAGGATATTAATCTTGGTGCTTCCTCTTCAACCCCTGAACATTTCACGGTTTATAAGAACAAACTCTTTTTTGATGCTCACAATGGTGCAGGTCGTAAACTTTGGGTTATAGATGGTTTATCAAGCCCAGTACTTTTAGCCCCGCAAATATCTCCTGTGCCAGGACCACTGAATGCTTCAAATGGAATGATTGTTTGTAATGGGTCACTTTATCTTGATGCCAGTTTTAACACAAATGGGTATGAACTTTGGAAAATGACCGATACTACATCTTATGCTAAAATTTACCCAACAGAAGTAAAAGAGATGGTAATTTATCCAAATCCATCAAACGGAGTGTTTACTGTTCACACAAGTGCTAATAGCAGTGCAAAGATTGAGGTGTACAACACAAACGGTAAAATTGTTTACTCTGGTCAATTGGTAGACGAAACACAGGTTGTTGATCTAAACGAACTTGAGGCCGGAGGTTACCTGGTTAGGGTTATTTCTGGAAATTCTATTGAGATTCAGCGATTGGTTATTCAAAAATAAGACAGCACATTAATACGCTATCTATTGAAGAATTGTATCAGTAATGAGGTCAGGAATTAACAGCAATCAACTTCACTATTTTACAGGTATTTGTGTTGCTATTTAATTTTTTCAACTGGATTTAAAAAAGTAGTACAAGACACTAAACTCTTACTGAGCACATCTTCTCCTTATTTCTTGTAAATTTGTTTTAAAACAAATCCAAATGTAAACGCATATTCAGCTATTGAAGGTGTGTATTAAAATTTAAATCCATGAGTAAAGCATACGTATTTCCCGGTCAGGGAGCGCAGTTTGTAGGTATGGGAAAGGACCTGTACGACAACTCAGATGTAGCAAAAGAACTATTTGAAAAAGCAAATGAAATACTTGGTTTTAGGATAACTGATATCATGTTTTCCGGAACTGATGAGGAACTAAAACAAACTAAAGTTACTCAGCCAGCTATCTTTTTGCATTCCGTTATTTTGGCAAAGGTATTAGGAGATGATTTTAAACCGGATATGGTTGCCGGACACTCTTTGGGCGAGTTGTCTGCACTGGTAGCAAATGGTACACTAAACTTTGAAGACGGTCTAAAATTGGTGTCAAAAAGAGCTTTAGCCATGCAAAAAGCGTGTGAAGCCGAGCCATCAACTATGGCTGCAATTTTAGGGCTGGATGACGAGGTCGTTGAAAAGATATGTGATGAAATTGATGGCATAGTCGTAGCGGCAAATTATAATTGCCCTGGACAGCTGGTGATTTCTGGTGCCGTTCCTGCAATTGAAGCAGCTTGCGAGAAAATGACAGAAGCAGGAGCAAAACGTGCACTTAAACTGCCTGTCGGTGGTGCTTTTCACTCACCATTAATGGAACCTGCACGCGAAGAATTGGCAGCTGCAATAGAAGCTACGCAATTTAATACACCTGCATGTCCGGTATATCAAAATGTAACAGCTACTGCTGTATCAGATCCGGAAGAAATCAAGAAAAATCTGGTAGCACAGCTTACTGCACCGGTAAGATGGACGCAAACCATGAAAAATATGATTGCTGACGGAGCTACCTCCGTTACTGAAGTTGGACCAGGTAGAGTTCTTCAGGGACTTTTCAAAAAGGTGGACAGAGCGTTCCCTACTGAAAGTGCTGCATTAGAGACAGCTTAACCCATTATGGTTTTTAAACAGATATTAAAGGATTGGGGTCTGGAGGCTCTGATCCTTTTTTTATTTGTTTTTATTATCCTTCCCTATGGGCCGGGAATAACCTTTGATTCCGTTTCCTTCTTTCAAGCGGGAGATCATTTCTGGTCTTCTGGTAAATACGTTCACTTTGCCGCAGATGGAAGCCTTGAGTTTGCAGCTCACCGATTTCCCTTGTATCCATTGCTGATAGGTGCAGCCAGGTCTGTGGATTGGTCGTTGTTGGTGGTGCAGATAATTCTTTTTGCGGCATTTCTGGCCAGTATCAGAAATTTACTCAATGACCTCAAATCACCTAAGTACTTCCTGCTTTTGCTGGCAACTTTTCCGGTATTTCTTAACTTTTTTGCAGTGTGGACAGAAAGCCTTTACGCAGTGCTGTTTGTCGTCTTACTGGTCGAACTTCGGAAAGAAGAGGAATTTAGACCGGCCATTTGGTTAATTGCCATTGTCATCCTGCTATGTTTTACCCGAATGGTTGGAATAGTGGTAGCAGGATCATTATTGCTGGCATACATTATTGATAAACGACCATTAAGAGGACTTGTACTTTTTATTTCAGGAACATCCGTCATAATTACATGGACGCTTTTAGGGACATATTACCTCGGAAAAACTGCACGCGAAGTGAGTTTTAATGCATTGCATTTATGGGATTTATGGTATGTGTTCACAGATTTTGGGAGTTGGATTGCACCCGCGTCATTCGAATGGTTGCCCTTTTTGGTAGGCGTTTGCTTATATGTATTGCCATTGTGGTTTGCTTTTAAAGCATGGAAACACAGACATGAAGTTGGGGTTTTATTTTGGTTTTTAATTATTCATTTTTATGGATATGTCGTGTTTGTTGTGCTCTGTAAAATGTTCCTTGATGCCAGTATAGCATTTGATGTGCGCACATTTTTTCCGTTGATCGTCAATTATGTTGGAATCTTCATTGTAGTTCAGAATAGCGCCATTTTCGGAGATGCATTCCGACAGAAATTCAGGTATATTGTTCCAAAACTCTCTGTTATAATTGTAGCGGTAAACTTTATGGCAATTTGGATGCTGCGAAGCAATGGTTTAGGATACAATTCAAAAGAATGGAATGATTTTGCTTTTGTTTCAGAATTGGAGTCGCTTGACACAAAAAATATATATACCAATGACCAGGCAGCCTGTTATTTGTATACGGAAAACGTCTCAAAAACAGCCTTATTACCTCAGAAAATGGACCTGTACAGCAGAGAAAAGCTGGATACCTATCAGGCTGAAATGGACGTGCTGCTCCATGAAATCAAAGCGCAAAATGCAAAAATCGTCTGGATACGAAATGGAATTACCGGAGATGTCTTTCCTTCGTATGAAGAGCTGAAAGAACTGTCAGAACTGGAAGTCATTTATGATGATTGGTTGTGTCTGATATTGCAGCCAGTTAAATAGTCTTGTTTCCTTATCGGTTACTTTTAATTTAGATCACACATACACTTCATACCACATTAATCCAAAAAGTATGAAGTATCACGTTTTAATCATTTTCGTATTATTAGTAGTTAACCAAACAGGGTTTAGTCAGGAATTATTTACAGCTCAGGTTCTGGTGAATGATTTCAATGAAAACCCCATTTATGATGCGGAGGTAAAGCTGTATGACACCACCGGTGTTTTCAAATTTGGGGGAACCACGGGAAAGCAAGGTAGTTTTGATATTCAAATGCATCCGGGAACTTATCGCGTTAAGCTTTTCAAAGATGGTGAGTTAAGGAAAGATAAACTTATTCGTCTACCAAAGTTAGAAGGAAGGCGGATCTACAATAAAGTACGCATTTTTGTACTGTATGAAGAGCGGGAACATTTTACCCTGGAAAATTTGCTTTTTGAGTACAATTCGGCTTATATTTATGAAGAATCCTACCCAATCCTCAATAAATTAGTAGATTATTTACTTACAAATAATGATTCGAAGTTTGAAATTTCGGGTCATACGGATGCCATTGGTTCTGAGGAAGATAATCTTAAATTGTCACAAGACAGAGCAGATGCAGTTCGCGATTATTTAATTGAACATGGTGTTAATCCTGACAATATTGTTGCGAAAGGATATGGAGAAAGTAAACCAGTGGCGGATAATGATACGGACGAGGGTCGCGCAAAAAACCGACGTACTGAAGTAAAAAAACTGGAATAATGATGAGCAGAATATTGGGAATTTTGACTGTACTTTTACTCACAAGTTGTGCGGTCAATTGGGAGTTGACAGAGAAGGCAAAAAACGTTCGGGCAAAAGAATTGGATGCCGGTACATGTTCCTCATTGGTTGTTAAAACAAAAAAAGATCGGAAATCTCCGTCAGGCAAAGCCCACTATTGTGAATATTTCAGAATCAAGAACTCTACTGACACCATCCACGCCGAAGTAGGAACAGAAATTGGAGTTGAGTTTATTCTTATCGGTGACACCAGGGGTAATGTTCCGTTGACTATTGTTTGGACCTTTCCGCAGGAAATAGAAACCAAACGTGGTAGGCGAATTAAAAAATATTCGTATAAAACTTCCCGCTCCACACATGAACGTATGTTTGCTACCTATAAATTATCCAAAAGATTTCAGGGTGTGACCGGTGAGTGGAAATTGGAAATTTATCACCGTAGAGATTTATTGATGGAAAAAGTATTTTACCTGATCTAGATTTAACTACCCATTATTCTCAAAGTAATAAGTACACCAAACCATAAGGC
>JABURP010000083.1 GCA_014762645.1 Crocinitomicaceae bacterium | reverse complement strand
TATATATTCGCGTGAGATTAGAGATATCATCGGTTGAGAAGAGCCTGAATTCCTGGCCTTCGTAAGTAAACGTAAAAATGGAATACCAGCCCAGATTTTGTCGTGTCAAAAACTCAACATCTAGAAGTCGTTTGAATGTTTCTGTCTTTTCAGACGAAAAGAAACTTGGTCTGAAAAAAATCTCCTTTCCCTTAATTTTCAATTTATTGAGTTCACCAAAAAAACTTGCTTCTTTTTTACTTCGGGGAAATTCGAAGAAGTTCTGCGGTTCGTCTACTCGCTTTATTCTACCCTTTTCCATATAAATTATTTTATCCGCCCACTCCATAGCTTCAACACCATTGTGTGTAACCATAATCGCGGAGATTCTATTTTTCTTTAGGTATCGCCGGATATGTCCGGCTATTTTCGTTTTAGTTTGAAAGTCCAGTTGATTAAAAGGCTCGTCTAATAACAACAATTCGGGTTCATCTGCGAGGGCACGCGCTATTGCTAGTCTTTGCTGTTGTCCGCCTGAAATATGAGTTGCCTTGTGCAATTTAAAAGTAGTCAACCGGGTTAAACGCAGTAATTTCCTTATTCGTTCCGTTTGATACTCTTTATCAAATCGCAACAATTTCAAGCGAATATTTTCTTCAACGGTGTGATGAACATCCAAACCAAAATTTTGGTCTACAAGTCGTATTTCATGATGTCCGGGAACCAATTTTTCAGATGCATCTATGACGCGTTCTCCATCAAAAATCACTTCACCTTTTTTATGGGGAAGCAATCCGGCAATGGCATTCAATAAAGTGGTTTTACCATCTCCGGAAGCACCCAATAATACGGCAATCTCTCCTTCTTCAATTGCAAACGTACAATCTTTAACTACACGTTTGGAACCATACGCAACCGATAGATTATTGACCTGGAGAATATTACCCATAATGCCTTTTCCCAAAAATAAGGAGCAAGCACGTGCATAATTGGGATATCAGTGGAAGTTATTCACAGGGGGATCGTTACAATCCTATGGATAGATATGAACCGTTCGGGTATCAAAATCCTGGTCAGACTGCCAGAAATTGAATTCATACACACCTGGGAAATCAAGGTCTATTTTGTATGTGGTGACTTCTTCTGTAAATTCGAGATTACAATTGCAACCTTCGTACTTTGTCATCAACTTAACGTCAAAACTCATTTCGTCATTACTGACATCAAAGCGTTCAAATTCACCACAGGAGTTTTCAAGCACGAATTTAATTTCTAAATCGTAGGTGTCACCTGCTTTAAGACTGTCGGGGAAATCGGAAAGAATAGCTGCAGCTGGTTTCTCTTCAATACACGGTTTGCTCCCATCAATCTCACAAGCAGAGATAATTAACACACAAAGTGCCAGTATTACAGTATACGTTTTCTTCATTTTTGGTTAAACCCTTCAATAATTACCGTACAAGACTTATTAAATGGTGCCGGATTCGAGGTTTTCGGATGTTGAATGTTTACAATCATTGCTCCATCCGGAAGAAAAATCACCCCTGTGGTTTCTGCTCCCACAGGTGCTACAGCAAATCTTAAAAGGTCTTCTACTGTAGGGTTTTCTATACTCATATCTAAAAAATAGATTTCGTTATAGAACTGTTTGGTTTTCTCCGCCTCGGCACTCACGCGACCTCTATCACACCAGTTGATATCTTCGCTTAGCACCAGGTAGGTCTTGGTACCTATTGAAACGGAGGTATTGCAGTCAGGGTTGGAGAAACACCCCAACGAATCGCCAAACATGCCTCCTTCAAGGTACGAACACATCTTATTTGTCGACGGATCAAACTCCAAAACACGTCCAAATGGGTCATCCATCTGTCCATTTTCGTCTGTAAGTCCATTTTTTACCCAATAAGGAATTGTTCCGCCACGGGCGAGTGAAGCATCCCAATCCATATAATCTTTACCTGTTTCTGAAATGTAAAGCTTACCATTGATTTCCTCTATCCATTCATGTCGAATGATCAGGGTTGCTCCTTTTTCCACGGCAATTTTCCTGCAGTTTACAAGTGAATTTGTATCCATTGGAATTTCGAGCCATTCACCTGATTCTCCATCTTCTGATTGTTTATACGCATATAACTGTCCGTTATCAAAGTCATTTGGAGCAGGCATTTCGAGTTTCATAAATACACCAGGATCATAATCATCCGTTATATAACATGTTTTTCCATCTTCAGTGATTAGTACATCTTCATGCACTAATTTGCCCATGGTCATGTGACGTTTCACTACTTTTCTTTCACGGGGATCTACTTCAACAACATAACCCAGGTTCTGCCACATGGGACGCCCATTTCCAAAATCACGATCTTTTATTCCTCGTTTAGTAAAATAAGCATTGTCGTATCCCCAAGTTTCTTCACATGTAAATACATTTCCATTTGGACCTAAACTTCCACCACAGTTGCGGTCCGTAAATCCAATTGGTGAAAAGTCAATATGATGGAATTCACCTTTCACTTGCCAATGATCATCTATCTTTTCCAGGTCAAACACCGTTGCTCCTCCCCCATCTCCAAGAATAGAGTCTGGCATATTTGTTTCATGGGAGATGTACAGTATCCCTTTATTTTCAGGGTCTTCATCCGACGGAATAAATACTGATAGATCATGCTTACCTTTTGCAGGGGCCTTGCGACCGTCTGAGCGAGTTACCAAATCTCCTTCTGAGAATAGTACGCGGTACGTAAATCCTTCCGGAAGAATAAGATCCGTTGTGGAAAAATTGGATGATATTGGTTCAAAAGGCGGTAAGGTGTCAACAACTTCAACAACCGCAGTACTATCATCAGATTCCTCGGGCTCGTCATCCACATCTGACCCATTGCAACTGATCAAAATAAACAAAAGTAAAAGGCCAAATATTTTCTCCATATCAACAACATGTTGACAACTAAATTAGAAATTTCTTTTATTGTAAAGCAACCCTGGGTAGATTTGAGCGTTTGCCTTAACGACTTACAAACCATGTTGGAACTCTTTAAACAAATGGATCGAATCCCACGATTTATACAGGTCAAGCTGTGTATAATAGGTTGCTCATTCTGTCTAAACTCTGCCCATTCCCAATCAATTATCATTAACGAGGTTTCTCAGGGTCCAAGTGGTGCTCAAGAGTACGTTGAATTTCTGGTTACTGGTCCTGATCTATTAAACTGTAACGATATTCCTCCTTGCATTGATTTACGACTTTGGGTATTTGATGATAACAACGGCAACCTCAATACAGGAGGGGCACAAACAGGAGTAGGAATCGCGGGTGGTGCTTGCCGATTTGCTGATGACCCATTTTGGTCATGCATTCCTGCAGGTACAATTATCGTGATTTACAATGATGCTGACCCTAATGGAGGGCTTCCTGCAAATGATCTAAGTATGGGTGATGGTAACTGTACCCTTGTAGTACCCATTTCTTCAGGACTTTTTGATCATCATCCATCTGAACCTAACTCGACCAATGCAACTTATCCATCTACGGGTTGGATAAATGGTGGAAGTTGGACAAATATTTCAATGGCCAACGGCGGAGATGGATTTCAAATTTACGACCCTGCAAATATGTCTTCTCCTGTACATTCAGTTGGTTGGGATGAAAATGACCTCGCGCAGATTTATTACACTAATAGCAGTATGTCGGGATCCGTTATATCTGCAACGGATTGTAACTATTTTAGTCAGGGAAGCTGGTTCGTTGGATCGGCATCTACAGATCAAACACCAGGAGCACCAAATAACGCTACCCAAGCTGATTGCATAGGTAACATGAATGCAAATTGCAACCCTCCTGTGATAACACTAACTGCAACACCAGAAACGTGTGCAGGTGCTTGTGACGGAACGGCCTCTGCAGCTATTAACGGAGGAACACCTCCTTATTTATTAACCTGGAGCCCTGCTCCGGGAGCAGGTCAAGGAACTGCTAATATTAGTGGATTATGTCCTGATACGTATACGTTGACACTCGTAGACGATAATGGAACAGGATGTACATTGGTAGACTCTGTTGCTGTGCCAGCAGGTCCATCCTGCTGTTTAATTACAAATTTTACGACGAGTATTGGCGCTTGTGATCCAGTAACAGGTGATTATAGTACGACAGGAACAGTTGAATTTTTCTCACCCCCTGCAACAGGTCAGCTAATTATTGAAGATTGCAATGGCGTACAGCAAGTTTTCAATGCCCCTTTCACCTCTCCAACAAATTACACTTTAACGGGTCAAACACCTGATGGAGCAGCCTGTAGTATAACGGCTTATTTTACCAGTGATATAAGTTGTACGCAATCCATTCCATACACCGCCCCCACCTGTCCATGCAACATGGATGTATTCAATGCCAATATCGGCTTATGCGACCAGGCGACGGACACCTATTGCATGACAGGAGATGTAGAATTCACATTTCCACCAGGGACGGGCACATTAAATGTTGAAGTATTTAACGGCACCACTACCTATGACACGATAATTAACCCTCCGTTTAACTCACCACAAACCTATAGTATTTGTG